>CAZNMY010000092.1:0-24905 GCA_964574325.1 uncultured Devosia sp.
CCTCTTTCGATCCATACCCGAAAGCGCCGAGCGGCAATCACCGCCCGGCGCTTTCTGCGTTTCAGAGACGGCTCGCGTCGATCCGCGTACGGAATGGTTGGGTTTCGCTGTTTTTCCGAAATTGCTCGGCCGCTGGTGTCGTTGACGCTGTTCGCGATGCCTCATATCGTCCGCGGTCTGTCGGCGGGCGGACCTTTACAGGATACTCGCACCTGATTTCTCCGGGGGTCGGCGAGTGCCTGTCTGCCTTGTCGGACTTCCGTCAAACGATTCGAGGGCGTCACCGTGAGCAAGAAGTCCGCGCAGCAGGTCGGTGAGGCGCACGCGAGGGAATATGCGGATTTCGATCTGGCAGAGCCGGATCTGCCGAAATCGATCGAGAAAGCGGCGCTGGGGTCGGGTGGGTATCCATACGTCGAAAAACTGAAACGTGGGAAGTACGAGAAGCAGTTGCACGAGCTGCAGATCGAGCTTCTGAAACTGCAAGCGCATGTGAAGAAGTCGGGGAGCCGGCTCGTCGTCGTATTCGAAGGGCGTGATTCGGCGGGCAAGGGCGGATGCATCCTGCGTTTCACCGAGCATCTCAATCCGCGGCAGGCGAAGGTCGTCGCGCTGTCCAAGCCGACCGACGCCGAACGCGGACAATGGTATTTCCAGCGCTATGTCGCGCACATGCCGACCCGCGGTGAGATCGCGCTGTTCGATCGCTCCTGGTACAATCGCGCGGGTGTCGAGCGGGTCATGGGCTTCGCAGACCAGGATCAGGTTGCGGATTTTCTGCGCGAGGCGCCAGAGTTCGAGGCGATGCTGGTGCGCGACGGCGTGCACTTGTTGAAAATCTATCTCGACATCGGTCGGGAGATGCAGATGAAGCGCTTTCACTCGCGGCGTCACGATCCGCTGAAACAGTGGAAGCTGTCAGACATCGATCTGGTCGCGATAGCAAAATGGGAAGATTACACGCGCGCGCAACAGGAAATGTTCCGCTTTACGCATACGACCACGAGCCCCTGGGTGGTGGTGCTCGCGAACGATCAGCGCCGCGCGAGACTCGAGGCGATACGGCTGGTGCTCCGCTCGATGGAATACGAGGGGAAGGACGTCAAAGCGATCGGTGCCATCGACGACAAGATCGTCGGCAGTGGGCCCGAGTTCTTCTACGGGCGCGAACAAGTCGATTGATGCGCAGCGGCGTTTCTACTCATTGAAGAACGCCTTCAGGTCCGGTGCGCGCGTGCGCATGCCGAGTTCCGACCAGCGCCCCTTGACGCGATCGTAGATGGATTTACGCAACGCGGTGCGGATCGGTGGCTTGCCGAGATACTTGTAGGGCGTGCAGGCGTTGACGAGGACCTTCGAGCCGAACGGCTTCACTTCGGGTGCAAGGCTCGGATCTGCTCGGAACGACATGGCGTTTCGCAAAATATCGAGATCGTCGCTGGGATTGCAGCGGGTCGCCATCGACCAGAATACCTCATCGAGGCTCGTGGGATCGACGTCGTCATCCACGGCGATGATCCACTTGGTGTAGTAGGTCGCGGATGGGCATTGCGCGGTGAGTGCGAGTGCCTGGCCGGAATGGCCCGGATACATCTGCTTCAAGGAGACGACCGCCATGCACTGGCCGCTGGCGGCAGCCGGGTGGCAGTAGATCGATCTGACGCCGGGAATGCCGATCCGCTCGAGGTCGTCCATGATTCGGGCGGAGCGCACGATCGACATGAACGCGCCGTTCTCGCAGCTCGGATAGGTCGCCATCAGGGCGCCGGTGATGATCGGTTTCGCGCGCATGCGGACGGCCTTCACCTCCACAACGGGCTTCTTCGTCGAGCCGCCGCTGTAGAAGCCGTGGAATTCGCCGAGCGGGCCTTCGGTCTCGACATCGCCTTGGGTCACGGTGCCCTCGATGACGATCTCGGCGCGGGCGGGGACGGGCAAGCTCACGTGCCGGCCTCTGGTCAATTCGATGGGCGCCTGCATCATGCCGCCGGCCGCGTCGAGTTCGGATTCGCCCTGGCCGAACTTGTTGCCGGCGACCATGAACAGTACGGGGTCGATGCCGAACGCGCACACGACCTCGGCGGGTTTGCCCTTCGCCCACTGCGCGAGCACGTCCTGCTCGCCGTGGCGGCCGGGTACGAAATTGAGGCCGATTCGGCGGGGGCCATGCAATTGGAGGCGGTAGCAGCCGACGTTGAGGCGGCCGTTCTGATCGGCGGTGATGGTGAGGCCGCCGGTACCGATGAAGGGGCCGCCGTCGAGCGGCCAGAACTTCGGGACGGGGAGTTTCGTCAGGTCTATGTCGTCGCCTTCGAGCACGATCTCGTCGACGGGGGAGTCATTGTTGCCGACGTAGACAGGCGGGATGCGGCGCTTGGTGATGTGACGTGTTGCTTCGACGAGCGCTGCGATCGGCAGGGTCGGGTCGAGGCCGACGGCGATGGCGTAGCGCGACGGGCTGGAGCCGAGCGCATTGGTCAGCACGCGCGCGCCGTATGGATTGGCGCTGGCGGCGCCGGTGAAGTTCTCGAACATGAAGGCTGGCGAGGGGACTTCGCGCGAGCCCATGAAGGTGATCGCGCTCAGCTCCTCGTCTGGATCAACGGGCGCCGTGATGTGTTGGAGTTCTCCGTGCTTCTCGACCACGGCGAGCCATTCGCGCAGATCGCGCCACAACGGTTTCGATGCGATAGCTGCTGCGGTTCTGATGTCATCCATTGGTCTTGGCTCCCTATTCGATCTTGACGCCTGGAGCGGTGACGATGGGTTTCCATCGCTCGATTTCGGCCCTGATGAGTTGTGCGAAGGCTTCAGCGCCGGGTGTGCCGGCGGTGACGCCCTGGCGCGTCAGCGCCTGTCGGTACTGAGAATCATTCTGTGCGGCGAGCATCGCCTGCTGCAGCCGAGTGACGGCGGGGCGGGTGGTTTGGGACGATACGACGAGGCCGAACCAATTTTCTGCCTCGACGCCCGGGAATCCGCTTTCACCGAAAGTCATGAGATCGGGTAGCAACGGGGAGCGTGCGGGGGACGCGATCGCGAGGGCGACGATGGTCTTTTCCCGAACCTGCGCAGCGAGAACGGAGACGTCGCCGAACGTCGCATCGATATGGCCGCCGAGCAGAGCAGGCAACGTGCCGCCGGTGCTGCGATGGGGGACGTGGATAACTTCGATCCCAGCCTGGCGTTTGAGCAGTTCGATCGACAGGTGCGTGAGCGCGCCGACGCCGGCGGAGCCGAAAGTGAGTTTGCCGGGATTGGCCTTCGCATGCGCGACGAGGGTGGCCATCGAGGTGAAGGGGACCTTGGGGCCGATGGCGAGGAGTTGCGGCGAGCGCCAGATCGAGCCGAGGGGGATGGTGTCGCGCTCGAAGCTGTAGGAGACCGGCTTGGTCTGCGGGATGATGGCGGTCGGACCGGCGCCGGTCAGGAGCAAGATGTAGCCATCGGGCGATAGCTTGAAAAATGCTTCGGTCGCGACAAGTCCGCCTGCGCCGCCTCGATTTTCCACGACAACGGACTGGCCGAGTTGACGGCTCAGTGGCTCGGCGATCAGTCGCGCGGCGGCGTCGCTGGTGCCGCCGGCCGAGTAGGGCACGAGGATGCGGAATGCCCGATTTGGGAATGCTTCCTGAGCGTGAAGTGCGATGGGACCGGCGAGCGCCAGAAGCAGCGTGCAGGCGAGACGTGCAATGAGTTGCGCCGGCATGGGCTCATTCCTCCGCGTCTTGTCGTGACGGTATCTGCGAAGGCTACCTGATGTTCGATCCTCAGCGCCAGCCTGCTTCTCTCGTTAGCGTCTCCAGTCGCCGGCTACGGCGTTGACGAGGGCGAGGGCAGCTACAGCGGCGGTGTCGGCGCGCATGATGCGGGGTCCGAGAGAGAGTGCGATCGTGAAGTTCTTGCGGAGCAGCACCTCGCGCTCTGCCGGATCGAAACCGCCTTCGGGGCCGATGAGGACGGCTAAAGGTGGCGGGGGCGTCGATGGGGTCAGACCCGCGGGGTCTGACCCCGAGGTATCGGCACGTCCGGTGTCAAACCCGGAGGGGCTGACACCCAGGGGGCGGAGTGCCTCTATCGGATCGGTGATCGGTGCGGCTTCGTCGCAGAAGATCAGGCGGCGGGTGGCGTCCCAATCGGCCAGAGCGCGTTCCAGCTTCACGGGTTCCAGCACTTCGGGAATGCGCAGGATGCCACACTGCTCGGCGGCTTCGATGGCGTTGGCGCGCATGCGCTCGATGTTGACGCGTTCAGCGATCGTGCGGCGGGTGATGACCGGACGAAGGCGGGCGACGCCGAGCTCGGTTGCCTTCTGGACCATGTAGTCGAGGCGGGAGCGCTTCAGCGGGGCGAACAAGTAGTCGATGTCGGGGCCGGCTTCCTGGGGGCGGGTGCGGCGTTCGAGGGTGAGGTCGCAGTGCTTCTTGCCGCTGGGCGCGACGCGCGCGAGCCATTCGCCGTCGCGGCCGTTGAACACGAGGATGCCGTCGCCGGCTTTGAGCCGGAGGACGTTGAGCAGGTAGTTGGCCTGTTCCCGCGCCACGGTCACGGTTCCACCTTCGGCGAGGGGGGCATCGAGGAACAGTCGCTGGGCGTTGAAGTCGAACATGCCGGTGGGGCCTTTCGGGGGGAGGCAGTGTCCGACCCGGCGGGTCTGACACCTGAACGCCGCCTGTGCTATCAAGTCATGGATGGAATGTCTGTTCTGGTGTCGAACCCGGTTGGGCTGGCATCGTCGCGACGTCAGCAGGAGACCGTGGGAAAATGACCGACAGTGTCGCCATCGGCCATTCTACCTGTCCGCACGATTGCCCGTCCACGTGCGCGCTCGATGTAGAGGTGCTCTCACCGACTCGAATCGGGCGGGTGCGCGGGGCGAAGGCGCACAGCTACACGGCGGGAGTCGTGTGCGAGAAGGTGGCGCGCTATGCGGAGCGCGTACACCACAAGGATCGTCTGCTGCATCCGATGCGGCGCGTTGGTCCGAAGGGTTCCGGGCAGTTCGAGAGGATTTCCTGGGACGAGGCGCTCGATATCACGGCGGAGGGGCTGCTGGCGGCGGAGCGGCGGTACGGCTCGGAAAGCGTGTGGCCCTATTTCTACGCAGGCACGATGGGTCTCGTCATGCGCGATGGGATCAACCGGCTGCGCCACGTGAAGCGGTATGCGCAGCAGTATTCGTCGATCTGCACGTCGCTTGCTTGGGCCGGATATGTGGCCGGCACGGGTCGGCTTACGGGTTCTGACCCGCGCGAGATGGCGCGGTCGGACCAGATCGTGATCTGGGGCACCAATGCGGTCAACACGCAGGTCAACGTGATGACGCATGCTGCGCGCGCGAGGAAAGAGCGCGGGGCGAAGATCATCGCGATCGACATCTATCGCAATGGCACGATCGAGCAGGCGGACTTCGGATTGGTGATCCGTCCGGGAAGCGACGGCGCGCTCGCGTGCGGTGTGATGCACGTGCTGTTCCGGGAAGGGTATGCGAACCGCGCGTATCTAGCCCAATATACAGATTGTCCGGCGGAGTTCGAAGCGCATCTGCGGTCGCGGACGCCGGAGTGGGCGAGCGCGATCACCGGGCTGAGCGTCGCCGACATCGAAACCTTCGCGCGCATGGTCGGCCGAGTGCCGCGCACGTATTTCCGGCTCGGCTACGGCTTCGCGCGGCAGCGCAATGGCGCACACAACATGCATGCGGCGCTGTGCATTCCAGCGGTGACGGGCGCCTGGCTGCACGAGGGGGGCGGTGCGTTCAATTCCAACAGCGGCGTGTTCGGCTGGGACAAGACGCTGATCGAAGGGCTCGACAAGCTCGATCCTTCGACGCGGATGTTCGATCAGTCGCGTATCGGGCCGGTGTTGACGGGTGATCCGGCGGATCTCGAGGGCGGGCCTCCGGTGACGGCGCTGTTCATCCAGAACACGAACCCGGTCGAGATCGCGCCGGAGCAGAGGCTGGTGAAGCAGGGCTTCGCGCGCGAGGATCTGTTCGTTGCCGTGCACGAGCAGTTCATGACGGCGACGGCGCGGATGGCGGATGTGGTGCTGCCAGCGACGATGTTCCTCGAACACGACGACATCTATCAAGGCGGTGGGCATCAACACATCCAGCTCGGGCTGAAGCTGATCGATCCGCCGGGCGAGTGCCGCAGCAATCACGAGGTTGTGGCGGCGCTGGCAAAGCGCGTCGGGGCTTCGCATCGCGGTTTCGAGATGACGCCGCGCGAACTGATCGACGAGACGCTGCGAGCGTCGAAACATGGGACGCTCGCGCAGCTGGAAGAGCAGCGCTGGCTCGATTGCCAGCCGCCGTTCGAGGAATCCCATTTCACGAAGGGGTTCGCGTGGCCCGACGGCAAGTTCCGTTTCAAGCCGCAGTGGGGCAGTGTTCCCGTGGGGCGCAAGTTCGATTACGGCATCGCGGATCAGATCCCGCCGCTGCCCGATCACTGGGACATCAACGAGAAAGTGGATGTGCGCCATCCGTTCAAGCTGGCGACAAGTCCGGCGAGGGGATTTCTCAACTCGTCCTTCAACGAGACGCCGACCAGCCGGCAGCGCGCAGGAAAGCCACGCGCGAAGATGCATCCCGACGATCTGGAAAGGCTCGGGCTCGGTGATGGAGATGCGATCCGGATGGGCAACGAGCGCGGCCAGATTTCGCTGTGGGTCGAGAGCTTCGACGGCGTGCTGCCCGGCGTCGTGATCGTGGAAGGAATTCAGCCGAACACGGCGTTTCCCGACGAGGCCGGCATCAACACGCTGACGAGCGCATACTCGCCGGCGCCCTACGGCGGTGCGGCTTTCCACGACAATCACGTATGGATCGAGTGCGGGACCTCGGCGGTCAAATCGGATGAAGCAGCATGAGACGGTCTGGTTTTGCGTTGATGATATCGATGCTGGCGATGGTGGTGGGCATTGCGCCGGGCGGCTATGCTGGTGGAAGTGCGCTCGCGCAGACGCCGCCGAACAAGACCGAGATTCGCGGCTACAAGAGCCTGTTGTCGTCGGTGATCCGCGAGAACCTGGAGGAGACGCGGCAGTTGCTCGCGTCCGGCGCCAATCCGAACATGACCGACGACAACGGGCGGACGCCGCTGATCGTCGCTGCACATCGAAGCCTGGAGGCTATTGCGCGCGTGCTGGTCGCCGGCGGTGCAAACGTCAATGCGAAAGACAAGCAGCACTACGACATCGTGACGATCGCGGCGGTGAACGACGACGTGGCTTTTCTGAAGGTGGCACTGGCGCTCGGCTGCCATGCCTCGAACATCACGAGCCCCTACAACGGTACTGCGCTGATCGCGGCGGCGCACCTGGGCCATCACAGGTCGGTCGCGGAACTCATCATGGCGGGCGCGCCGCTCGATCACGTCAACAATCTCGGCATGACGGCGCTGATCGAGGCGATCGTGCTGGGCGACGGCGGCGCCGGTCATCAGGCTACGGTCAGGCTGCTGCTGGATGCCGGCGCCAATCCGAACCTCGCGGATCGCAGCGGGGCGACGCCGCTCACGCTGGCGCGCTCGAGGGGGTATGCCGCGATGGCCGATATGATCTTGCGTGCGGGCGGGAAGTAGCCGGGCATGCATCGGGACGCATTCAACCAGGACGCAGGGGGAACGAATGAGCAAGGGCGTGACGCTTCTCAATCCGAAGAGTGCACCAAAGCCGGGGATGTACTCGCATGTCGCGATCGCGGAACAGGGGCGCATCGCCTACATCGCGGGACAGACTTCGGTCGATATGGACGGCAACCCTGTATCAGCTTCGGATTTCGCTGGGCAGATCCCGGTGGTGTTCGGCCATCTGGGGCGCATCTTCCAGGAACTCGGTTGCGACTACACCGACGTGCTGCAATACACGACCTATCTCGTCGGCACGGATAAACGCGAAGCCTGGCAGAAGGGCCGCGTGGAATTGTTCAAGACGATTTATCCCGACGGCAAGTTTCCGCCCAATACGTTGCTCATCGTCAGCGGGCTCGCAAAACCCGAATATCTGCTCGAGATCTCGGCCATCCTCCGGTTGCGGGACTGACCGCGGTCACCGGGCGGCTGGCGCTGTTCGGGCCACTTCCGCTGGATTTTATGCATTATTAGGAGTTCACCGATACCGTCATTCAGTTAGGGGGGAGCGGCCTGTCGCAGGGCTCTTGGCCCATTGCGAATTCGTATCCTGTGAACGATAGGTCGTCGATTGTGAGCGCGCCGGACCAACCGACCGAACTTCCGCTGACGGTTGATCTGCTTACCGCGGACAACGCGGGGCAGGGCGAGCCGACGAAAATTCCGACCGAAGCCGATCTCAGCGTGGAACGGCAGCCGCCGCCGGTTTCGACGACGATCGATCTCGTCGGCATTCTATCGGGTATCGAAGAAACGGCCTATGCCTGGGACATGGCGACCGACGTCATGGACTGGGAGAGCAACGTCACTTCGGTGCTCGGTGTGCCGGCGGCAGCGACCATTTCAACCGGTGCGCGCTTCCAGTTCCTGATCGCGGCAGAGCACGTGACGCGGCGCCAGTCGGCGTTCTCGATCGAAGCGCCGCCGGGAATGCCCGTTCTACAAGCCGGCATGCACTTCTCATCGGGTGGAATGCCCTATCGGGTGCAATACAGGTTCCTGCCGATGGGCCGGCGCTCGTCGAAGACCGTCTGGATCGAAGATCACGGGCGCTGGTGGGCCGATCAAATGGGGCGGCCCGCGCGCGCGCGCGGGGTCATCCGTGTGCTCAACGAACGGTACATGGAAGAACAGCGGCTGCTGTTCCGAAGCGACCAGGACGAATTGACGGGCCAGCTCAACCGCATCCGCCTTACGGAAGCCCTGACGGCGGCGATCTCGCGTGTCGAGCGGACCGGGGAGACGGCCGGTTTCATGATCGCCTCGATCAACAACCTGTCGATCATCAACGGGAACTTCGGGTTCGAAGTCGGCGATGCCGTCATCGCTTCGGTCGGACGGCTCATCCAGGGGCAGTTGCGTGGCGGCGATACGATCGGGCGCTATTCGTCGAACAAGTTCGGCGTGATCCTCAACGAATGCGGCCCGGGCTCGATGCAGGTGGCAGCCGAGCGTTTCCTCAAGGCCGTTCGGCAGGCGAGCTTCCGCAGCAGCGATTGTCCGATCTCCTCGACGATTTCGATCGGCGCGGTGCTGGTGCCGCAGCAGGCAAGCACCGTTCCGGCGGCGATCAGCCGAGCCTTGCAGGCGCTCGACAAGGCGCGGGGGGGACGAAGCGATCTGTTCGTCGCGTACGAACCGAGCCCGGCCAAAGAAAGCATTCGCCAGCGCAATATCGCGATCGCCAACGACGTGGCGTCCGCGCTCGAAGAGAACAGGATGCGGCTGGTGCTGCAGCCGATCGTATCTTCCGCGACGGGTAAACCCGGTTTCTACGAGTGTCTGCTGCGCATCGCGAAGCCGGACGGCTCCACGCTGGGTGCGGGGGAATTCATCGAGTTCGCCGAGCAGCTCGGGATGAGCCGCCTGATCGACAGGCGCGTGCTCGAACTCGCGGTCGATATCCTGAAGCGGATACCGGATGTCACGCTGTCGCTCAACGTATCGACGCGAACCTGCGCCGATCCGGATTGGCTCGTGCTGCTGCACAGGCTGACCGGCGGCCAGGCGCGGTTCACGAAGCGGCTGATCGTCGAGATCACGGAAACGTCCGCGATCAGCGATCTCGACCAGACCGTCGCGTTCGTCGACACGTTGAAGGAGATGGGCTGCCGCGTCGCGATCGACGATTTCGGCGCCGGCTATACGTCGTTCCGGACCCTGAAGCACCTCAACTGCGATCTCGTGAAGCTCGACGGAGCGTTCGTGAAGAACGTCGTCAACGACCACAGCGACCGGATCTTCGTGCGGATGATGGCCGAGATGGGGGCCGCTTTCGGAATGGAAACCGTGGCCGAATGGGTGACCGACGGACCGACAGCGGAGATCGTCTCCGGTCTCGGCATCACCTACATGCAGGGCTTCCACTTCGCCAAACCCTTCGAGGTCGAGGACTTCGAGGCCTATTCGGCAGACGTGAGAAAAGCCGGCTGAGCGACCGTGCGTTCGCGGCCGTCAGTAGACCTGCCGGCAAAGCGCGTCGTTGCGCGCCTTTTCCGATTCCGATTCCTTCAAGCCGCCGGATTGAAAGCGGACGTGGCGCTGACCGCAAAAGCTGCGGATCTTGGCGCCGGCGTGCACGACCTTGGGTTCGGCGACGCGTTCGACCACACGCTTGCCATGGCGCGACGACCGCTTCGGGCGAACGACCACGGCAGAGCGTTGCTCCGTTTCCACCAAGGCCAACGGACCGAAGTGATATTCCCAATGCTCACGGCAGCCCGACAACGCCGTCGAGCAGACAAGCGCGGCCGCCAAAATGCCTGTGCGGGCCAAGTAGCGCATGCTGAAGCCATCCTCTGCTGTGCCAAACCGCCCGCGAAGGCGGTCGGTAGGTCCGTACTGCACGCGCACGGTTCGGACCCCGAATCGATGAAAAGTGTAGCCTTATTCGGCACCCTTCCCCCAAGTGCTTTCTGGGCCCAATCCAACACTATTGCCTGAGCATCAGCGGGTGCCCGATGCCGGCAAAGTGTGTCGCCCCCTTGCGCTGATTCGGCCGACGCGGCAAACACCCCGAGAGTTTCCCTTCGACACATGTCTGGTCCTTGAAGGAGCCCCGAATGAAGGCGATCGTCGTCCGCAGCTACGGGGGGCCGGAGGCGCTCCGATTGGAAGAGGTCGACACGCCCCGACCGGCTCACGGCGAGGTGCTGGTCAAGGTCAGGGCCGTGACTGTCAACCGGACGCGGGACCTCAACGTCTGTGCGGGGCAGGCAGGCGGGCCTGAAGCGTTGCCGCTGGTGCCGGGGCAAGACCCCGCAGGCGAGATCGTGGAAGCCGGAGGTGGGGTTCGCGCATCGCGTGTCGGGCAGCGCGTCATCGTCTCGTCACGGCTGACGTGTGGCGAATGCTCGGCGTGCAAAGCGGGGCGAGGGTCGGATTGTCCGAAGTCTCGGCACATCGGAATTCACCGCTGGGGCGGATATGCAGAGTATGTGGCCGTTCCCGATGTGCAGGCGATCCCGATCGCGGAAAAGTTGAGTTTTGCCGAGGCGGCAGTAGCGATGCGTCACTTTCCGATGGCCTATCAGCAATTGCGCGGGAAGTTGGAAATCCAGCCCGGAGAGTGGCTTCTGGTAATGGGCGCCTCGGGCGGGCTCGGCAGCGCGTGCGTGCAGGTCGCCAAGCTTCTCGGAGCGAAGGTGATCGCGGGGGCAGGCGGGGACGAGCGCGTCGAAGCGGCGATGGCGCTCGGTGCAGACCACGGCATCAACTACCGGCGCGAGGACCTGACGAAGCGCGTGCGGGAAATCACCGGCGGCCGTGGTGTCGATGCGATCTGCGAGAACATCTCGGATCCGACGACATTTCCGGCTGCATTCGCGTCGCTCGCCGTGATGGGGCGGCTGGTGACGGCCGGTGCACACGGCGGTGGCACCGTTCCCGTCAACATGAAGCAGCTCTATCAGAGCCGTCAGCGCATTCTCGGTTCAGCGGGGCACGATCCCGTCGATATCGTCAAGGCGATGGAGGGCGCGGGAGTTGGGAAGCTCAAGGCGAAGGTCGACCTCGTCATGCCACTCGACAAGCTGCTGGAGGCGTTCCAACTCATCCACGAGCGCAAAGTGGCGGGGAAGATCGTGATCGATCCGCACTCATGAAGGTGCGTGATGTGGGAATCAGAACATGAATCACGACACCTACGACGACA
Source organism: uncultured Devosia sp. (assembly GCA_964574325.1). Classification (GTDB taxonomy): domain Bacteria; phylum Pseudomonadota; class Alphaproteobacteria; order Rhizobiales; family Hyphomicrobiaceae; genus CAMDPA01. Next base: position 11,791 of record CAZNMY010000092.1, read on the forward strand.
GCTACATCGCCGACATCCTGCGTTCCGTGCGAACCGTCGCGATGATCGGGGCATCGGCGAATACGAACAGGCCGAGCTATTTCGCGATGAAGTACATGCTCGGCAAGGGATATGCCGTGCATCCGGTCAATCCGGGGCTCGCAGGCCAGCAGCTTCTCGGCCGCGAGGTCTACGCTGCGCTGGCCGACGTGCCGGCGCCGATCGACATGGTGGACGTGTTCCGGAATTCCGAAGCGGCGCTCGAGACAACGCGTGAGGCGATCTCGCAGATGGGCAAGTCGAGCATCAAGGTGATCTGGATGCAGCTCGGCGTGCGCAACGATCAGGCCGCGGCAGAAGCAGAAGCCGCCGGTCTCAAGGTCGTGATGAACCGCTGCCCGAAGATCGAGTACGGGCGGCTGTCGGGCGAGATCGGTTGGGCGGGTGTGAACTCGGGGCGAATCTCGAGTGTGCGGCCGAAGCTGTCGCCGAAGGGCGTGCAGAACCATCTGATCGAGGATTGAGGCGGCAATGACAGGACGTGTGGTGGCAGTCGCTCGCAGCTCGAAGCACGAGTTCACGAAGCCGCGCGTTGGCGCCATTCGGCTCCTTGCCGGGCTGGGTGTCGAAGGCGACGCGCATCTGGGCGTGACGGTGCAACATCGTTCGCGCGTTCGAGCAGACCCGACACAACCGAACTTGCGGCAGGTTCATCTCATTCATGCGGAGTTGTTCGACGAACTTGCCGCGAAGGGGTTTGCAGTTGCTGCTGGCCAGCTTGGCGAGAACATCACGACGAGCGGTGTGGCTCTTCTCGACCTGCCGGTCGGGACACGCTTGAAGTTCGATGGTGGGTGTGTGGTCGAGGTGACGGGGCTGCGAAACCCCTGTCATCAGATCGAAGCGTTTCGGCCGGGGCTGCTCGCGGCGGTGCTGGGCCGGGATGCGGACGGCGGGGTGGTGCGGAAGACGGGCGTCATGGGCATCGTGATCGTCGGCGGGGAAATCCGCGAAGGTGACGCCATCGAGGTGGTGCTGCCTCAAGGCAGCCACCGGAAACTCGAGGTCGTCTGAGGCTCGTGTCTGCGGTGCGGCCTCGGGCGGGTGGGTGCGCTGGAGCGGCCTTGGAGCGAAAGCGTGGCAAGGGAGGACTTACGCTCTTCCATTCCATGGTGTAGTTGCCGCGACTGCCTTTCCCTCGTGACCGAGTGTCCGCTGCCGTGTCTCCTCCCTTCTCGAAGATCCTCGTTTGTATCACCGAGGACTGGTTCGCGCTGTCGCACTTCAAGCCTTTGCTTTCGACACTGGTCGAGCAGGTTGGTGTCGAGCAGGGCGGCGAGGTCGTCGTCGCGTGCCGTTCGTCGGGTCGGATGGGTGAGATCGAGGCGCTGGGATGCCGCACCGTCGATTTCGACTTCAGGCGGTCGTCGCTGAAGCCCGAGGTGCAGGCGGATGTGGTGCGGCGGCTGGTGGCGCTGATCGGCAAGGAAGAGCCGGACGTTCTGCATGCAATCGCAATGCAGGTGCTTGTCGTGGCGAGCATCTCGACGCGGTTCGCGAAGGTGCCGCATGTGGTGCTGCACCTGACCGGGCTGGGGTTTCTCGGGATCTCGACAGGGCTTGCCGCGCGTCTGATCCGTCCGGTGGCGATGCGAGAACTTGCACGGACGCTGCGCGCTCCGGGGAATTGGCTGCTGGCGGAGAATCCGGATGACGTGGCGTTTCTGCACGAAGGCGGGGCGGATGCGGGCAGCCGGCTCACGATCCTCGGCGGGGCGGGGATCGACGAGGCCGAGTATCCGGCTCAGCCGCCGCCGGGAAATCCAGTGCCGGTTGCAGCGTTCGTCGGCCGGATGATCCGGTCCAAGGGGGTCGATGTCCTCGTCGAAGCGCAGCGGTTGCTGTCATCGCGCGGCGTGGCGCTGGAGGTCGCGCTCTACGGCAAGACCGACGAGGACAATCCCGAGGCGGTTTCACGGGCGCAACTCGAGGACTGGGCGCGGCAGGGTGGTGTGACGTGGCACGGCCACGTGTCGAACGTGCGCGAGGTCTGGGCGAGTTCGGACATCGCGGTGCTGCCGGCTGTCACCCGGGAAGGGTTGCCGCGAAGCGTCTTGGAGGCAGCGGCCAGTGCGCGGCCGCTGGTGGTGACGGATGTGCCGGGCTGCCGGCATGTCGTTCGCCGTGATATCGACGGACTGATCGTACCGCCGGGAGATGCGAAGGCGCTTGCCGATGCGTTGGCGCTGCTCGCTGCTGATCCGGGATTGCGGGCGCGGATGGGTGCGGCGGCGAGGCAACGTGTGCTCGACGGCTTTACCATCGCTCACGTCAAAGCGGGGATACGCGAGACGTACGCGAAGCTCCGCAGTGAACGATAAGAGGCCGCCGTGCGCTCAAGCCGCCTTGCCCGTCGGGAGTTTCCTGCGGATACTCCCACCAACGCATGAGAGGAATGGCGGCAAATCATGAAAAATCTGAAGGTCATCATCGTCGGCGCGGGCTTGGGCGGATTGACGGCGGCGGCATGTCTGATCCGTGCCGGACACGATGTCGAGGTTTACGAGCAGGCGCCTCAACTGGGCGAGGTCGGCGCGGGAATTCAGATCAGCGCCAATCCGATGCATGTGCTCGCCGATCTCGGTCTGAAGGAAGAGATCATGGCTGTCGGCGTGCGGCCGGGCGCCTACGTCTTCCGGCTGCACGACACCGGCGAGGAACTGCAGCGGTTCAATCTCGCCGCCGACCACGAGCGGATGCATGGGCAGCCCTACAACCAGATCCATCGCGCGGATCTGCACGAGATCATCGCGGCGAAGGTGATGGCGCTGAAGCCGTCCGCGATCCACCTCAACAAGCGTGCGACGCATTTCGTCGAGAGCGACAAGAACGTCGAGCTGTTCTTCGCCGACGGGACGAGCGCGACGTGCGATGTGCTGGTGGGTTCGGACGGCCTCAAGTCGGTCGTTCGCCGCCAGATGTTCGGCGATCAGCCGGCGACATACACGGGCGATGGCGCGTGGCGGATCACGGTGCCGGTCGAGCGCGTGGCCAAACCGCATCTCGAGGAGGTGATGTCGGTGTTCATGGGGCCGGGCGGGCATTGCGTCTGCTACTATCTGCGCTCGGGCAAGCTGCTCAATTTCGTCGGCTGCATCGAGACGGAGGAAGTCTCCGAAGAATCCTGGACGGTGCATTTTCCCAAGGATCGGCTGCGCAAGGATCTACAGGGCTGGCATCCCGCGATCCAGGCTATCGTGGAGGCTGCGGACGAGGACGGGTGCTTCCGCTGGTCGCTGCACAACCGGCCGCCGGTGCGTGACTGGAGCACGAAACGCGTGACGATCCTGGGGGACGCTGCGCATCCGACGCTGCCGTATCTGGCGCAGGGCGCTGCCATGGCGATCGAGGATGCGGCTGTGCTGACGCGGGCGCTCGATATCGAAGGCTCGATCCCTGCCGCGCTGCAGCTCTATCAGCGCAATCGCATCGACCGCACGGCGCGGGTAGTGATGACCTCGACCGACAATCGCCGGCTGTTCCACCTTCCCTCCGTGGCGGAGATGCGGGCGGCGTTCGCCAACCGCAAGGAGGGCGAGGACCGCAATGCGTGGCTCTACTCCTACAACCCGCTTACGGTGGAGCTGGTGTAGGGGCGGGGAAATTTGTGTCGGTGTCAGACCCGGAGGGTCTGACACCCAATCGGGATCAATGCCCGCCGCCGTCGTTCTTCTTCTTGCCGGTGTGGCGGCCGATCTCGGTGTTCATGGGGACGTCGTTGCGACGCTGCTGGGCGATGATGTCGCCGGTTACCCAGTAGTCGCCCTTCACGGCGCGGTCGGCCATGATCTCGAAGTCCTCGGTCCAATCGCCGAGCGAATAGCCGAACCAGGGGCCTTGCGGGTTGAGCGGGGGCAGGCCGAGCTCCTCCCAGATTCCCTTAGCTTTCTCCATGTACTCTTTCTTGGGGAGCGAGATCGGCGGGAAGTCTTCTTTCAGCGTTGCGTCGAAGCAGACGGAAGCGTCGATGCCGCCGTTCCTCATGCTGCGGGGGCCATGGCCCTGATCGCGATGCTGCATCACCTGCATGTCGAGCACGGGGTTGCAGCGGTAGGCCATGGCCCACCAAACCGCGTCCATGTTCTCGGGATCGATGTCGTCGTTGATGGCGATGACGAACTTGCCCATCGCGCGGTTCTGCGCGATCAGGCCGTAGATCGCGCGCCAGACTTCGACAGAGGGCGTGTCGCGCTCGATCACGAGGATGACGAGCTTGCGCAAGTTGGTCAGCGGCTCGTGGAGGAAGACGCGCTTGACGCACTTGAGACCGAGGCCGTTGCGCAGCGCGTTGAGCAGCATCGGCTCCATGCCGACCTTCTTGATGAGGCTGCTTTCAGAAGGCGTGACCTGGCTGATGATCGAGGTCAGCACGGCCTTCTTACGGCGCGTGATACAGGTGACATCCATGAAGGCGTTGTATTCCTGCAGGTTCACGTGGCCGTGGCTCTCGCCGAACGGCGCTTCGGGCTCCAGCCATTCGGTGTCGATGTAGCCTTCGATGACGATCTCGGCTTCGGCGGGCACGAGCAGATCGACGGTCTTCGCTTTGACGAGATTGATCGGCGAGCCGACGAGGCCGCCAGCCACGTCGAACTCGTCCACGTGCTCGGGCAGCTTCTGGTTCGAGGTGAAGGTGACGGCTGGCGGCGCACCGAGAATGACGGCTGCGGGCATTTTCTTGCCCATCGCTTTGTACTTCAGCCAGTGCGTGTAGATGCCGGGGCGAAGCTCCAGCGACGGGTTCATGCCGAGGCGCTTCCGCGTCTTGATCTGGCCGCGGTAGTTGCCGAGGTTCTGGACGCCGGTGTCCGGGTCCTTGGTGATGTACTGCGAGAGTGTCGTGTAAGGCGCGTTGTCCCAGCCCGGCGTCGACATCGGCACGGGGATGCCGTCGAGGCCCTGGCCGGGCTTGTCGAGGTCGGCGCCCTGGTAGACGATCTCCTGGCAGGGTGCGTTCTCTACGATCTTCGGCTTGATCGGGTTGTTCTCGGCCTTGACCCAGGTCTCGGCGATCTTGTCGAGCGGGCAGCCCAGGCCGATGCGGTAGATCTCGCGGCTAGCGGCGAGGCAGCCGACGATCACGGGGATGTCGAACTTGTTTCCCTTGGCGTCGTGCACGTTGGTGAACAGGAACGCCTTGCGATCGCTCTCCTTGAAGCCGCCGCGGAACTGCCAGCGCACCAGCGGGTGCATCTCGGTGTCCTTGCAGATCGGGCGATCGACCTCGATCAGGAGGCCGGCTTTGCGCAGCGCATCGATGTGGTCGTGGAGGTCGGGGTAGGCGCGAGGCGGGGCGGCGGCGGCGGCTTTGGTGGCTTTGTCGGAGGTGGGGGACTTCGGCATCGGCTCGGCCTCGCGGGAATTGAGATACGGTTTCATTTCGGGGGGCGGCAGCGCAAATTCGTGCCGCGCGCAGGCTCTCGCGATAGCATCTCTGTGCGGGCTGTCAAATAGGGGGGATGCAAATGGGCCGGACTGGTTGTCCGGCCCTTGCGGTCACGATGTCGGTAGCGGCTAGACGTTGCCGGGGCGTTGGCGGGCGCGATTGGCGAACACGGCGAACGGGCCCTGCATGCCTACCTGCACCACACGCCAGTCCTCGGGGGTGGCGCGCCTGTTCCTTGCGATGTTGTCGTCCAAGCGCTTGACGATGCGGAGCAGGTCTTCTTCTTCCGGCGTCGGGCGCGCGGTGTCGGACTCGAACTGGCCTTCCAGCTTCTGGCGAACAGACTTCAACTCGCGTTCGACCGGGCCACCAGGGAGCAGAACGATGATCGCGAGATTGCGCAGCACGTCGTCGTAGGCGGCGTCGAGGGCCTCGCTGCCCTGTCTGACCTGTGCTTCGGGGGATGCGACGAGGCGGGCGTACATCTGATCGACGATGCCTTGCGCGGAACGCTCGCGTTCATCGATCAACCGGTCGAGAGCGCGGTTGGACCGTTGAACGGCCTTGAACGCTTCGCTGGCGGCGAGGGCTGCGCCGAAGGTCTCGCCGGTGATCGTGAGATAGCTTTCCGCGGGGATGCCGAGCGATTCGACCAGGGTTGCGATGAAGCGCTGCTCGAGGTCGATGTTGTTGACGGGCGATTGCGGAGTAGACGTGTTCTGTTGGGGTGGCGGAGGAGTATAACCGGTAAGAGCTGGAGTTTGTGATTGCCGCGGGATGACAGGTTGCTGGCCATCGAGGCGGCCGCCATGGATGGCGCCCTGCTGATCGGGAGCGCGGAGTTGGGGCGCATAGCTGCGCTGGCCGGTGCGGTGTGCGGCAGACGAGATCAGCAACAGCGTCTTATAGAGCTGCTTGTGGACGTAGTAGCGCTGATCCTGATCGGCACGCTCGTCGAGCTGGACGTAGTTGAGCGTCGCGCCGGCGTTGAGGACCTTGCTGACGATGAAGGCGTCGTCTGCCGGCATCTTCGACAGGAAGATCTCGGCGGAGAAACCGTTGCGCTCGGAGATCGGGCGGCATTGATGCAGCATGATGTCGACGTTGTCGCCGACGTGCGGCTGCAGAGAAACGGTGACGACCTTGCGCAACTCGGCCATGCGGGCGTTTTCGTCGTTCGACTCGAATGCCTTCTTGGAGACGACAGATAGAAACTCGAACAGCTCCGAGCGGACCTCGTAGATCTCATCGCGCGTATCGACGTGGCGAACGGCGCCGATGGTGGCGGCGGCGTTGAGGACGCGGCGGATGTCGTGGGCGTGCGGGTCGTTCGGTTCGAGCACGACGCGCGCGCTGAAGCCGTCGCGTGGTGTCATCGGGCGCATCGCGTTGAGCACGGTGCGGGCGTTGTCGAAGGTGTCGGGCAGCAATGCGTTCTCGACGATCGCTTCGAGCTGGCGGCCGGAGCGCGCCTTCATGCTGGGCACGTCGGACAGCGGCGAGCGCACGGCGTTGGCGGCGAACAGGCCGGACATGAAGATCAGGCTGTCCATCGCGATGGCGATGGCGAGGGCGAGATAGGCGAGGCGGTTGCCGTCGTTGAAGGCGTTGATGGTGCCGACGAAGGGATGGGCCTTGTCGTCGCGCGACAGCTCCAGGAAATTGATCTTCGTCCGCAACTCGTCGGTCTCGCGGGCGGGAAGGCCGGAGTCGGCGAGGCACTTACGGGCGAAGCCGTAGAGCGCGTCGGTCGTGGTGTGTGCCGCCATCTTGTCGCCGCCCGCGCAACTCGACGCGAACGTCTTCAAGCCTTCGTTCAGCGAGAACATGACGGCGGCGGCTTCGGTCGCCTGCTTGGGGTCGCAGTCGATGCCGCGCACGAGGTTCTTCGTGGCGGGTGTGCTGACCATCGCGTTGTAGAGCTGCGAGCACTGCTGATGTAGCGCCGACAGGCGCTCGCGTGTCGGCTCCTGGCGGAACTCGAGACGGGCGCGCTCGAATGCGGGCTGAACGCGAGAGGGATCGATGCGCGGCTGGTTGTCGGTTTCGCCGGTTTCCTGGGTCAGCTTTATGCGCTGCTGGGCGGTTTCGGCTTCGCCCTTGAGCTTGGCGAGGTCGCCATCGACGGCGGCCAGCTCGCGTTCGAGCTGGGCGATGCGCGTATCGGTTCCGGTGAGCCGCTGCTGGCTGTCACGGACGCGGGTCTCCTGGATCTTGTAGGCGTCCTGCAGGCGCGCGAGATCGGACATGATCTGGCGATACACAGGCCCCTTGCCCTGTTTCAGGGAGCCTTCGGCGCCGCGGTCCTCCGCCTGGGCTTCGACGCGCTTGGCATCCACGCCCTTGGCGCGATTATCGAGCTCGGTCTTCTTTTCAGCGAAGTCTGCCGCGAGCGAGGGGCGCTCGCCCTTCAGGCGCGAGAGTTCGTCGGTGAGTGTGTTCTTCTTGACGAGCAGGCCGGCGCTGCCGCTCTGGGCGCTGGCGATGCGCTCCTGTTGCTGCTTGACCGCGCGATTCTTGTCCTCAAGTTGCGCGTTGAAATAGTCCTCGATCTGCTTTTGCGCGCCTTGCGAAACACGGGCGAGATTGTCGAGGTGATCGTCGTACTGCTGCCACCCCTTGTTGTCCGGCTTGAACAGCCGTTCGATCTCGGTCAGGCGCCGAGTCTCGATGGTCGTGCCGATGTCCGAGACCATGCCGGCGACCTGGTTCTGGGCGCGAAGCTGCGTGGCGCGGACACGCTCCTCTTTAGGGAAGATCGCCGTGAACAGGCTATCGAACGAAAAGAAGACGGAGGTCGCCATGCAGGCGAGGAACATGACCCAGAGCACGGCATTCTTGATGATGATGCGGGTGCTCTGCACGTAGGGCAGCGAAAGCTCGCCACCGCGTGCGAAGTTGAACGCCAGGACGCCGAGTACGATCAGGCCCAGCGCGAAGTAGGCCGAGATGTCGGCGAAGCGGGACCAATCGAACTGTTTGGTGTCTCCGGCCTTGGTGAAGCCGAACGTCCCGCTCGAATATAGCACCCAATAGAAGGTCACGGCGACGACCAGGATCGCGAGCACGACGCCGATCAGCGCGTCGAGGCGGCCCGCGGGGCGGCCATCGGCCTGGCGGCGATTCATGCCCGCGGCGAAGCTCTCGCCGATCAGCCACGCCACGATCAGCATGACGCCCTGGATTCCGAACGTCACCATCAGCGAGAGCATCCTCTCGCCGGTGAAGTTCATCATGCCCATCCAGGTCGTGTAGCCGGAGGCAAGCGAAAGCACGAAGCCGGTGGCGCCGAGGAGCAAGAGCTGCCAGCCGGAGGCCATGTCCTCGAATTGCCTGCGGCGACGGGCGGACGCAGCGGGGGATGAAGAGGCGAGCGCGGCCTGGCGCTTCCTTACCATCCCCGCGGCGGCGATAAGGACGATCGAGAAGCCGATGAGCATGCCGAGCAGGGACAGCAGATTGCGGCCGGAAAGCAGCCAATCGACCAAGTCCGGCGGCGGAAGAACGTTCATGTCTCAAGCCCTCCAGGCTTGCTCGCGCGAACTCTCGACCGCGGCAACTCCGGACGATCCGGATCGCGACCAGCGCCACTGGCCCCTTTTCGGACGCGACAAAGCCCGATACCCCAGTTCGCAAACTCGTCCATGGCCCGGGCGTAGTGATGGCCGGGTTATGTCGAAATGGCGGCAGAGTTTCATCGGCAAGCGATAGATGCTCGACCGGCCATGCGGGGGTGCGAGCCGCTTCTCATCAATATGGCGCATGGACGGACCCATGCAAGCGCGGTTTGGGCGTCACTGAGAATTACGACCGAGGCTGTGGGAAGCGTACGCCAGGACGGCGCAATAGACGCCAGATGCGACATGGAAAGCGATGGCGCCGATGCGGCCACTCGACGCGACGACGATGGTGCTGTCGGCGAAACAGACGAGAGCGCCCAGTCCGAGGCAAATGGACAGGGCTCGCCATTCTCGCAAGGCGGCCAGCGCGAAAAGCATCAGGGCCAGCCAGATGTCGCGGAGGGCTATGACGTTGTGGAGGTCGAACTGGCCCGGCGGGTTCGTGAGCCCGAAGAAGCGCGCCGCCTGATGTGGGACCGTCAGGAAGCGGATACCGATCACGAGAAGGGCAAGCCCGGCGGCAACGGCGAGGGCCATCACCCGGCGCTCCGCCGGCCGGAGTTTCGCCGTCATGCCCGGCTGGGGGAGGCTGCGACCCTGTCGCGGGCCTCACATGCCGTGAACGGGGCCTTTCCCGCCGTCCTCATCTGGCCGCGGTCCGCGCAATAGAAGTCGCCGAGCGCGAGGACGTCGAGGTCGGTGCGCAGGAAACAAGCGATCGCTTCCTCGGGGCGGGCGACGATCGGCTCGCGCTCGTTGAAGCTGGTGTTGATCAGGACGGGAACGCCGGTCAGCGCGCCGAAGGACTTGATCAGATCATAATAACGCGGATTGGCGTCGCGCTCGACTGTCTGCACGCGGGCGGTGCCATCGACATGGACCGCGGCGGGGATGAGATGCCGCATCTCCTCGCGGACGCGGGGTGCCTTGGTCATGAACGGGTCGGGTCCGTCCAGCTCGAAGAAGCGGCCAGCTTCCTCGACGAGCACGACCGGTGCGAAGGGGCGGAAGGCCTCGCGGCTCTTGATGCGCTGGTTGAGCGTGTCCTTCATGTCGGCGCGGCGCGGGTCGGCGAGAAGCGAACGATTGCCGAGGGCGCGAGGGCCCATCTCGAAACGGCCCTGGAACCAGCCGACGATGCGGCCCGCTGCGAGATCGGCCGCGATACGCTCCTGCATTCCGGCGCCCGGGAGATGCTCGAATCGGAGGCCGCGTGCGCGCAGGGCCGCTTCGATCGCTTCGGGGCCGTAATCGAGGCCATACGATACGCGGTCGAGGACGAAGTCACGGGGGCGGCCGAGCGTCTGGTGGTAGTGCCACAGGGCGGAGCCGATCGGCGCGCCGGTGTCCGATGCCACCGGCGGAACCCAGACATTCTGGAAGCCGGTATCGCGGGCAACGCGGCCGTTCGCAACGCAGTTGAGCGCGACGCCGCCGGTGATGACGAGATTGCGCGACGGGAAGCGCCGTTCGAGGTGGCGCGCGATGTGAAGGATCGCTTCCTCGGTGACCGCTTGCAGGGCGAAGGCGATGTCGAGGTGGCGTTGCTCCAGCGGCTCGCCGGGCAAGCGCGCGGGGCCGAAGGTGTCGAAGAACTTGGGCTTGAACGGCTTCAGCATCGCGTGGGCGTCGTAGTCGAAATACGACATATCGATGCGGTAGCGGCCGTCGTCGTCGAGGTGGATCAGCTTGCGGAAGCGCTCGACCAGATCCGGCCCGCCCATCGCGGCAAGCGCCATGACCTTACCCTCCTCGGCGAAGCCGCCGAAGCCGAGATAGCGGGTGAGGAAGGTATAGACCATGCCGAGCGAGTTGAAGATGCCGGTATGCCAGTGGCGTTCGAGGCGATTGCCCCTGCCGGTGTAGACGCTGGTCGAGGCGTCGTCGCCGTAGCCGTCCATGACGAGGACGGTGGCATCCTCGAAGGGGGAGACGAAGTAGGCGGCTGCGTGGGAATCGTGGTGGCCGACGTTGACGATCGGGGGCAGTTCGCGGGTGCCGAAGTGGCGGCGCAGGTTCTTGGTGATCCGGTGGTTCAGCACCAGAATGCCGTCGCGCTGGGTGGGGCGGGCGGCGGGCTTCAGGAGGTCTAAGCTGGCCGGGAAGCGGCGGAGAAGGGCTGCTGCGAATGTGCGGCGCAGCCTGGCGACGTCCCAGGGAATGGTGATGGCGTCGATGTCGGCGAGACCGATGCCGCGGTCGGCGAACGTGGCCTGCAATGCGTGCTCGGGAAAGCGCGTCGTGTGCTTGCGGCGGGAGAGGCGTTCTTCTTCGATCACGAGTTCAGGCCGGCCGTCGCGCAGGAGCGCAATGCCGCTGTCATGCGTGTCGCTGACTAGCCCTAGGATTCGCACGATGCCCAAACGCGATACTGTGAAGGGCGTTCGACCGCCCCCCTGGCCCCATCTTCCGCAACTCGTAACAGGGCGCGCGGTGTCGTGGCAAGTGAGAGCCGCCACGGAGACGCCGTGCGCTACCGCAAAGAGGCCAGTTCCGCGAGGATGCGAGCCCAGCTTCGCGCGCCTTTCTTGAAGCTCGTGAGGTTGTACTTCTCGTTGGGGCTGTGGATGCGGTCGTCGTCGAGGCCGTAGCCGACGAGCAGTGTGTCCATGCCGAGGGCGTCCTTGAAGGACGTGACGATCGGGATCGAGCCGCCGCAGCCCATCATCACGGTCGGCTTGCCCCACTCCTGTTCGAGCGCGCGCGCGGCGGCCTGCATGTAGGGGGCTGTCGTATCGAACGCGATCGCCTTGGCGCCGCGGCCTTCGCCGAAGCGGGCCTTGCAGTCGGCGGGCACGCGCTCCTGCACGAAGGACTTCAAGCCGGCTAGAACCTTCTTGGGGTCCTGGCCGGGGACGAGGCGGCAGGTGATCTTGACCGAAGCGACCGCGGGGATGACGGTCTTGGAGCCGACGCCCTGGTAGCCCCCGGTGATGCCGTTGAACTCCAGCGTGGGACGAGCCCAGACCTGTTCCAGAACGCTGGCCCTGGCTTCGCCGGCGGGAACGGAGAGCCCGATCTGGCCGAGGAAAGCCTTGGGGTCGAAGTCGAGCGCGTCCCATTGTTTTTTCTGGGTGGCAGTGAGCTTTTCGATGCCGTCGTAGAAGCCGGGAACGGTGACGCGGCCCTGTCTGTCGTGCATGTCGGCGACGATGGCGGCGAGTGCGCGGATCGGGTTCATCGCCGGGCCGCCGAACATGCCGGAGTGCAAGTCGCGCGAGGGGCCTTCGATGAAGACCTCGATGCCGACGAGGCCGCGCAGCATGGTGGTGATCGCAGGGGTGTCCTTATTCCATTGGCTCGTATCGCAGACGAGGGCGAGATCGCAGCGCAGTTCCTTGCCCGACTGCTTGAGGAAGCCGGGCAAGCTGGGGCTGCCGCATTCCTCCTCGCCCTCGATGAGGACGGTGACGGCACACGGCAATTCGCCAGCGACTTCCTTCCAGGCGCGGGCGGCTTCCATGAAGGTCATGAGCTGACCTTTGTTGTCCTGCGCACCGCGGGCGACGATGACCTTGCCGTTGCCCTTCTCGGTGGCGATGCGCGGCTCGAACGGCGAGGTGGTCCAAAGCTCGAGCGGATCGGGCGGCTGAACGTCGTAGTGGCCGTAAAAGAGAAGGTGGTTGGTGTCCTTGCCGACCTTCGCGCGGTCGTGGCCGACGACCATCGGGTGGCCGGTCGTCGGGCGCACGGAGGCGTCGAAACCGATCTCGCGGAGCTGGGCGGCGCACCACTCGGCAGCGGCCTGGCAGCGCGGCTTGTAGGCCGGATCGGTCGAGACGCTGTCGATGCGGAGGAGTTCGAACAGCCGGTCGAGGCCGGCCTGATGGTTGCGATCGACGGTCGTGAGGACCTTGAGCAAGTGGTCGTTGATCGGCATGGGGGCAGGCATGTGGGGCTCGCGTCGTTCGCGTTGGGAGGTGCGCCGCTATCTTTGAGGTGAACCCGATGCGCTGTCAAAGTGCGAGGGACATGCGGGAACGTCACCGGCGCCGAAGGCGTCGGATGATGAAACTCGAACGGGGGCGGGCACTGCCGGCAACCCGAATGAAAAAAGGGCTGCACACAGC
>CAZNMY010000093.1:0-9056 GCA_964574325.1 uncultured Devosia sp.
CCGCTTCGACATTCCGCGTCGCGTCCTTCCAGAGGATCGAGGCAGCGGCTTCGGGCGAGGCGACGGTGTAGATCGCGTGCTCGAGCATCAGGATCTTGTTGGCGGTGGCTATGGCGACGGCGCCGCCCGATCCGCCTTCGCCGATCACGACCGAGATCAGCGGAACGCCGAGCGCCAGGCATCGGTCGGTCGAGCGGGCGATCGCCTCGGCCTGCCCGCGCTCCTCCGCGTCGATGCCGGGGTAGGCGCCGGCAGTATCGACGAGGGTGATCACCGGCATGTTGAACCGGTCGGCGAGGTCCATCAGGCGGACAGCCTTGCGGTAGCCTTCGGGCTTCGCCATGCCGAAGTTGTGCTTCAGGCGCGTTTCGGTGTCGGAGCCTTTCTCGTGGCCGAGAACGACCACGGAGCGACCGCGGAACGAACCCATGCCGCCCATGATCGCGGCATCCTCGCCGAAATAACGGTCGCCGGACATCGGGGTAAAGTCTTCGATGAACGCCGTAATGTAATCGACGGTGTGGGGGCGGTTGGGATGGCGGGCGACCTGAGTCTTCTGCCAGGGCGTGAGCTTGGCGTAGGTGTCGACCATGAGCTGCTGCGCCTTCTGCTGCAGCCGGGTGATCTCGTCCGTGATGGGCACGGAGCTTTCGCTGTCGGACAGCATGCGCAGCTCGGCGACCTTGCTTTCCAGCTCGGCGATGGGCTTCTCGAAGTCGAGGTAGGTTCGCATTCCGGACCGGCTTTCGGTGGAGTGTTCGGAGGAGAGTCTGCCATGCCGAATGGGCAAAGCCCGGCGGCGGCGCCTCGAGGGAGTGATATCGGCGGGACAATCGCTGCGGTGCACCCGGCTGTCAAGCGAGCCGACGCGGCGCGAGAACGAGTCCCGAAATTTATGAATTGGTGAATAGATACAGTGGGCTATCGAAGCTTGATCTGGGGCAATGCCGGAACGGCCGGGGTGGAGAAGTGTCGTCCGGGTTCGCTGGATGCCCGGTTGCCGGGCTAGCCGGACGCAGTAGCGAGGTGCCATGTACAAGCATATGCTGGTGGCAACGGACGGCTCCGATGTGGCGGGGCGCGCGGTGGAGCATGCCCTGGGTCTCGCCAAGGCGGTCGGCGCCAAGGTCACTGTCCTGACGGTCACGCCGCCGTGGTCGGCGCTGGCTTACGGGGTGGTGCAGGGTTTGCCGTCGCAGGAAGCGTTCGAGGTCGCAGCGGCCGAGCGGGCGAGGACTGTTCTCGATGCTGCGGCCGGCAAAGCTGGGGCTCTCGGCGTCGAGTGCAGGACATTGCAAGTCGTCGAGGTGAACCCCTACCAATCTATCCTGAGGGCGGCCGAAGACGCCGGGTGCGACCTGATCGTGGTCGGAGCGCACGGCCGGCGCGGCGTCGAGCGCCTGTTGCTCGGCAGCGAGACGACGAAGCTCCTGACACACAGCAAACGGCCGGTGCTGGTGTGGCGGGGATGAGTTCCGCCGACAGATCAGGTTTTCAGGTCGCGGGTGATCTCGGCAGCGGCGCGCAGCAGGGCTTGGCCGCAACGCTGTTCGACACGCGGTGAGAAGCGGCCGCGCGGGATCGCTACGTGTAGAGCTGCGACCGGCGCTCCTGCGGGATCATAGACGATCGTCGCGACAGCCATCGATTCCGGCGAGAAATCCGCGGGCATCGAAACGAGGCCGCTGCGGCGGGCCTTGCGGATGTCCTTCCAGAGGTTTTCGCGATATGCGGGGCCGGCTTCGCCCTTGCCGGAGGGGCGATGGCGCTTGAGGTAGACCTCGATTTCGGCGTCGGACATCATGGCCAGATGCACGCGGCTCGCGGCGCCGGAATGGAGGGGGCGGGGTTCCCCGATGCGGCGCGACGAGCCGATGGCGTTCGTGCACTCCACCGCATCGATGTTGACGCGGAAATCGCCGTCGCGGACGCTCAACACGACGGTTTCGTTCAGCATCTCGGTGATCGCCCGCATGATGGGACGCGCTTTGGCGTGAACGTCTATGCTGTCGAGGACAGCCTTCGCCATGTGCAGCGGCGCAATGCCGAGGCGATAACTCGAGGTCGAGGCGTCCTGTTCGACGAAGCCCTGCTCGGAGAGGGTCGACAATATTCGGAATGCCGTCGCCTTGGACAAGTTCGCCTGCTGGGCGACCTCGTTCAAGGTCGCGGGACGTGTGAAGCGAGAAAGTGCGACCAGCAGCGCAGTGGCGCGGTCGAGAACGGCGATCTTACCGATGTCGCGTCCGCCGCTTTTCGCTGTTCTTCTGGTCTTGGGTGTACCGGCTTTCAAGGCCGATGCGTTGCGTTGCGCAGGGGGGCGGGTCATGCGGCTCCATCGGGATCGTCTATCCTACTCGGGTTCTCCCGATACTATGCCTCGACTTCGGGATCGACTAGATAGGCCGTGCCGTTCGAGCACAATGGCTAATCGAGTGAGAGGGGAGGGGTGGGAATGTTCAACATCGAAGGAACGCCGCGGAAGGCGCAGCTGGCGGGACTTGGGTTGTCAGGCTGTGGAGGTTCAGGCTGTGGAGCCTCAGGCACCAGACCTTCAGGATGGCGAGTTGCAGGTCTGGGTGCGGTAGCGTCGGTGCTGTTTGCAGGGCTGCCGGCCATCGCGCAGGATTTCTACGAAGGCAAGCGCATCACGATCGTGACGGGGGGCACGGCGGGGGCCGGGCTCGATGCCTACGTCAGGCTCATCGGTCGTCACTATAGCCGGAGCATTCCCGGCCAACCACCGATCATCGTGCAGAACATGCCGGGAGCGGGAAGCTATACGGCGGCCGAATTCATCGAGACCCAGGCGGCGCGCGACGGAACGGTGCTCGGCTCGGTTTTCCCAGGCGCGATCATGGCGCCCCTTCTCGATGCGAAGAAGCCGCGGTTCGATCCCACGAAGTTCGCCTATCTCGGTACGGCGGAGACCGGACCGCGCCTATGCGTCAGTTGGCATACCTCGAAAGTCAAAACCTTCGCCGACATGCTGTCGAGCAAGCTGATCGTGGCGGCATCCCAGTCGGGAGGCTCGTCGCGCGACTATGCGCTGATGGTCAACTCGCTGGCCAAAGGGCAGTTGCAATTGGTCTCGGGATACAAAGGCGGGGCGGATATGTTCCTCGCCGTCGAGCGCGGGGAGGTCGAGGGGCTGTGCGCGTTCGACTGGTCGACGATCAAAGCGGCGCGGGGGCCATGGGTGGCCGAGAAGAAGTTGAACCTGCTCGTACAGTTCGGCGTGGTGCCGGATAAGGAGCTGACCTCGCTCGGCGTGCCAGATTTCAAAACCAAGGTGCCGGCTGCGGATCATCCGGTCGCCGATCTCGTCGTCGCTCAGCAGATCTTCAGCCGGATGTTCTTCGTGCCGAATGCGGTTCCGGCGGAGCGTGTGAAGGTGCTGCGCGATGCCTTCATGAAGACCATGGCTGATCCTGCGTTCCGCGCGGAAGCGGAGAAGCAGCAGATGAAAATCGACCCCCTCGATGGGGAGCGCGTGCAGCAGATCGTGCAGCAGATCTATGCGTCGTCTCCGGAAGTCGTGGAGCGGGCGAAGAAGGCGCTGGCGCCTTAGTCGAGTTTATGAGGATTTCCTGGCCTTGCGCGTTCTAGAAGTGCGGCTGGTTCTTCTCGGCGGTGAAGCGGGCTGTGCCTCGCTTTCCGTGTCTTCGCCCATCGTGCGGTCTTCCAGGCCAGCGATCACTGCGCGGCAGCGGGCGGCGATGGCCTTGCGGAACTCGGGCAACATGGAGTGTGTGCCGGCCGGCATCGCCTCGACTTCGGCGACTGCCGCATCGAGGCGTTCGCTGACCCGCGTGGCCAGAGCGGATACACGAGTTGCGGTTCGTGTTGGATTGAGACCGCATTCTGTTGCGAAGCGCTCCCAATGCCGGCGCTTCAGATGCTCACCGCGATTCTTACCGGCGATCTTTTGCGCGAGATTGCGCGTGATGCCATCCCAAGCGGCCGCGCACAGCACGTCATACATCGGTGCCATCGCGAAACCGCGCCCCGAGATCATCAAGGAATAGTTCTTCGCGTGCGCGTCCGTATTGCAGACGCAGATGTTGAAAATGACATGATCGAGGAGGCGGAGCGTATCTGCGGCCGTCATCGCGTTGCGCGTCAGGGTGAACATGTCGGCGACGGTCGGCCCCTTGATGCCGGTCTGATTGGCCTCGTACTTGGCGGATGGCGGCTTGCCGAGCGCCTGGCAGAAATCCTCCTGATGCAGCCGCCGCCAGCGGTCGCCCTGCTTCAGCCTGTCGTAGCGTGCAACCAGCAGATAGGTGCGTGCGCCGGCTTTTCCCGTCGTCACATCAGGCGTGGAGATTCCGCAGGCGCGCGCCAACGTCAGGCAAAGCGCCTCGTTCTGGACGCTGCCGAACAAGCGATCTGTCGAATCGGGTTTGAGAATGTAGGTCGACGGCGCGCCGTCTATGGGAATGCAGATTCGGCCCTGGTCGTCGATCGCGACGCCGAGTTTCGTCTGCACGCCCGCAAGCGACATCGAGACGCCTTCCTCTCCTGCCAGGAAAGGTTTTGCCGGGAGTTCGGTGATGATGCGTTCCAGAGCCTTCGCGTTGCCCACTGGTCGCCAATGACCGGCTTTCGTCGTCCCTGGACGGCCGATCGACAGGGCGCCCGCCGTTTCCCGGCCGATTTCCTGCAGGATCGATATCGTGTCCTCGACAGATGTTCCCAGTTTCGCGCCGATGGCAGCGAGCGCACGCCCTTCGGGGAGCAGATTGGCTGCCCACGGCGCGAACACGTGGGGTCCGAATGGCAGCGCCGAGAGCGGCATGCTGATCGAGAGGGGGAATGCACCTCGGGTTCGCAGCCAGACAGGATCGTAGACGAAGGTGGGGCCGGTTGCGGCCACCTCGATCCGCCCGACAGTTCGCCGTTCGTAGAAGACGGTCGACTCGCTCATGGCGGCAAGCTCTCGTCATCGTCCAACATAGCGGGCAGCAATGGATCGTCGGCGCGGTTTTCCGCCAGATGATCGAACATGCGCAGGCCCAGGGCTTCTGCCACTTTGAGCGAGGCGCCAAGTCGAGCACTCGGCTTACCGGCTTCGAGGTCGATGATGAAGCGGCGTCCGACGCCGGTCGTGGTCGCCAAGTCCTCCTGCTTGATCTTCAGGGCTTTGCGGCGTTCGCGCACCAGTGCGCCGAAGCGGGCAGCCAAGTCGTTCTCAAGTGGGAGTTTCTTTGCTGCAGGCTTCTTGGGCATGACCGGAGTATCCGCGATGTTCCCCATCGGTAACATTAGGGGTAAATCCGGCCTTGAGCAAAGGAAAGTTCCCGATCGGGAACTTTGCTGGGGTACGGAGCCGGAATTCAATGGGATGTTCCCGATCGGGAACTTTTCAGCCTGAGAACCAGAAAATCAGAGAAATGTTCCCGATCGGGAACATTTAAATCGGCTCGCGTGCACCTCATATGCTCGGCGGTGCGTCGGGCTGGCGCTTGGGGTGGGCCGACGAAAAGCGCTCGTCGGCCATGCAGCGCTCGTAGATGCGCTTGACGGTGGGGTGGCCGTCGATCGTGCCGCCGTAGAACACGACGGTTCCGGTGCAGTGGCTGGCGAGGCAGATGTCGGCGAGGCCGGGCGTGTCGCCATGGCAGAACGTGCCGGTCGCCTCGTTGCCTGCGAGCAGGGTCTCGTAGGCGTCGAGGCCGTCCTTTTGCCACTTGCGCGCCCAGCCGACGATCTGCTGGTCGCTGGCGCGCAGCTCGGTCGCCAGATACTTGCGGATGCGCGGCACGCTCAG
Organism: uncultured Devosia sp.; assembly: GCA_964574325.1. Classification (GTDB taxonomy): domain Bacteria; phylum Pseudomonadota; class Alphaproteobacteria; order Rhizobiales; family Hyphomicrobiaceae; genus CAMDPA01. The sequence goes on from CAZNMY010000093.1 coordinate 5,774, forward strand.
CGGGTGGCTGTCGGCGACGGTGATCTGCGCCAGGGCGCGGACACGGGCGCGCCCGGCGGGATCGGTCGGCAGCAGGGGCGGCGAGGGCCAGCGCTCGTCCAGGTATTCGATGATCGCGGTCGATTGGGTGAGAACGGTGCCGTCGTCGTCGACGAGGGCGGGCACCGCCATCGCCGGATTGATGGTGCGGAATTCCGGGGCGGCCTGATGGCCCTTCAGCAAGTCGACATAGATCGGATCGGCCTTCAGGCCCTTGATGTTCATGGCGATGCGAACGCGGAACGTCGCCATGGAGCGCCAGAAGGTGAAAAGCTGCATGCGCGTTTCCTTTCAGATGACCGTTCCGGCATCGAACCGGCCTGCCATCACTTCTTAGGGTTCTTGCTCGGCCAATAGGCGGGGAGCCAGGCGGCGTCTTTGGAGGCCCAGCCTTCTTTGAGTGCGCCTTCGTAGATTTCGAGCGTCTTTGCGGTGAGCGGCATCGTCACGCCACGTCGCTTGGCCTCGTCGAGCATGGTGTCGAGGTCCTTCTTCACGAGTTCGATGTCGAAGGTGACCGGGCCGGTGTCGCCGCCGCCGAGCGCGGTCGCGATCGCGGGGCCGCGGCCTTTCAAGACGTTCGGGCCGCCCGAGGTCTCCGACAGGAATTCCATCAGCCACTTGTTGTCGAGGCCGATGTGGCGGACGAGGAGGAGTGCTTCGCCGAGGGCCTGATAGTAGACGAGTAGCGGCAGGTTGAGTGCGAGCTTGAGGCTCATGCCGGCGCCGACGGGGCCGACGAGATCGACGCGGCGGCAGAGCTGTTTCAGGACCGGCTCGGCTGCTGCGAAGTCCTCCTTCGTGCCGCCCGCGACGCCGAGGAGCTGGCCCGACTTCGCGGGGCCGACGGTGCCGCCGACGGGGCATTCGACGAACTTGGCGCCCTTGGCTTTTACCTTGGCGGCGAGTGCTTCCTCGTCGTGTGGCTGCACAGTCGACATTTCGATGAAGAGCTTGCCTTTGGCGTCGCCTGCGAGAAGGCCGGTCGGGCCTTCGTAGACATCGGCCAGGGACTTGGCGTTGGTCAGCATCGTGACGACGACATCGCAAGCGGCGGTGAGGTCGGATGGCGCGACGGCTTCTTTTGCACCGGCCGCAATCAGCGGCTTAGCCTTAGCGGGCGTACGGTTCCACACGTGCACCTCGTGGCCGACCGCGATCAGCCGTTCCGCCATCGCCGCACCCATGCGGCCCAGTCCTGCAACGCCAATGCGCATGTCGTGTTCCCTTTCGATGGTGTCGGACCCTCTGGGTCTGACACCAAGTGCTACGCTCAGTTTTCCATCTCGCAGGTGCGCCAGAATTCGATGCCGCACTGCATGGTGTCAGACCCGGAGGGTCTGACACCTCGGGTTTCGTTCGATCGGGCGCCAACATCAGCCAAGTTCCCGGCTGGGGCAAGCGGGCAATCGCGGGGACAAGTGGCGCTGTCCGTGCCTGCCTGATAACATCGTGCAAAGTGATGGATTGCGACACCGATGCTGAAGCAGAAGCCACGTCCGCCAACCTATGCCGACATCGAGGCCTTGCCGCCCAACATGGTCGGCGAGATCATATTCGGCGTGCTGCATTCGCATCCGCGGCCGGCGCCACGGCATGCTGTTGCGGCGAATGCGGTTGGCTACGAGATCACGGGGCCGTTCGGTCGTGGAACGGACGGTCCAGGCGGTTGGATCTTCATGGTCGAGCCGGAGCTGCATCTTGGACCGCATGTGGTGGTGCCGGACCTCGCCGGCTGGAAGCGCGAGCGGCTGACTCCGTTTCCCGAGACGGCTTACATCGAAACGCCGCCCGATTGGCTGTGCGAGGTGCTTTCGCCATCGACACAGGCGATCGACCGTACCGACAAGCTCTCGGTCTACGCGGAGTTCGGCGTGAAGCACTGCTGGTACGTCGATCCGATCGCGCGCACGCTGGAGGTGCTGGCGCTGACGGGCGACAAGTGGATGATCGCGGCGACGTTCAAGGACGACGACGCTGTGGCTGCGGTGCCGTTCGAGGTGCACACGTTCGGGCTGGATGGGTTGTGGGTGGGGTAAGTGCGATCAATGCGGGTATCTCAGATCTGCCACAAATGCTACGGCTTCGTTATGAACCCGATCCTGGACCGAATCTCGATCGACCCGAACGTCTGCTTCGGCAAGCCGTGCATCAAGGGCACGCGCATCTGGGTGTCACTGATCCTCGATTTTCTGGCGAGCGGTGAGAGCGAGGCTTCGATTCTGGCCAGCTATCCGCAGTTGATGCCCGAAGATATTCGGGCTGCGCTTACCTATGCGGCAGACATTGCGCGCGAGAGGATCGTCCCGGTGCCGCTGGCTGCCGCGGAGTGAAGTTCAAGCTCGACGAGGATCTGGGGGAGACCGGCCGGAATATACTCGAGGCCGAGGGATACGACGTGATGACTGTCGCCCAGCAACAGTTGTCTGGCACTGACGATCGACGCATCTATGATGTTTGCCGAGGTGCCGGCAGAGGCTGCTATGCTGAAGCCTGATCAGGGCCAAGCATGTCCTCGATCGGGACTTCCAACCCCGGAGGGTCGAGCTTCAGGACGCCATCGACAGGACGCTCCGGTTGCATAAGGATGTCGCCCTGGCGGCGGTAATGCAGCACCACGCGTTCGGCCGGATCGACGACGACATAGTGCTCGATCGAGGATACCCGGCCATATCCGACCACCTTTGTCGTCAAATCGCGCCGCATCGTCGACGGCGAGAGCACCTCGACGACGATGAGCGGATCCGCGATTTCCAGGACATCGTGGGCCGGCAGAGGCAGGCGCCCCACGATCGCGTCGGGTTCGAAACAGAAGTCAGCGGCTATTCGCACCGCCATCCCGTCGGGAAGTGCATAGAGCGGCAGTCCCTGGTGCTTGATGGCAGCTTTGAAGGCGTCGCAGACCCTGTCCTTTATGGCCACATGGGCAAGCGTTTCCGCAGGCATCGTGATCACCCGCCCCGCCTCTAGCTCATAACGTCCCCGCTCCTGGCGCTCGCTCCAGCGCAGGAATTGCTCGACGGTCATGCGTGTCGGCAAGATGAGGTTCATGTTGGAATATTAGCAGAACTTCCGGCGGAGGGCGACCCAACCGTAGTCGGGGCAAGCAAAGCGAGACCCGACATCACGGACGATGCCAAGTAGATGTCGGGTCGCGGCCGGCAGTGCCGACCTTGACCCGACCTACGTCAGGGTTCGTTCACGGTGTCAGACCCGGAGGGTCTGACACCGCTGCTTCACCAGC
>CAZNMY010000093.1:9066-24846 GCA_964574325.1 uncultured Devosia sp.
GCCGGTGGAGCTCCCCCCCCCCCCCCCCCCCCAAGCCCCCGGGGGGGACCCCCACCGCCGCTTCACCAGCCCTTGGGCAATTGGGCGGCGAACTTGGTGCGGACGAGCTTTTCCAGCTCGTCGGAGTTCTGCACTGTGGCGGGCCAGTCCTTCTTGCGGTCCCAGGGGATGCAGGCGTCGATCACCATGCGGCTGTTGAAGTTGTGGTGTGCGCCGTAGGCCATCGGGTCGAGGTGCGTGGACCAGCAGCCCTTGAGGATCTCGACGTCGTCCTTGGGGTCGCAGCGGGTGCAGATCGACCAGATCACCTTGTCGGTGTTGGCGGGATCGATGTCGTCATCGACGACGACGACGACGCGGTTGGCATAAGCGCCCGCGTGGCACTGTGATGCAATGAGGCCGGCCTGCTTCGAGTGGCCGCCGTACATCTGCTTGATCGAGACGGTAAGCCACATCCGGCTCCCGCCGGCTTCGTGGCTCCAAACGCCGGTGACACCGGGAACGCCGGCTGCTTCGAGCTCCTGCCAGACGGCGCCGGCTCGCGCGGTGCCGCGATAGAACGTGTCGTCGTTCGGCGGGATGCCGGGGACGGCGCCGGTAAGGACGGGATCGTTGCGGTGCCAGAACGTCTGCACGTCGATCCGGGGGCGCATCTCCTGGCCGCCTGCATAGTAGCCGGTCCACTCGCCGAGCGGGCCCTCCATGATCAGGTCGTCCTTGTGGACGTAGCCCTCGAACGCGATTTCCGCTTCGGCGGGAACGGGCAGGCCGGTGACGGGGCCTTTGACGATGCGGACAGCCTGGCCGATCAGGCCGCCGGCTGCGTCGAACTCGTTCTTGCCGTAGGGGATCTCGATGCCGGCGACGGCCCACAGGCTCGGATGTACGCCGACGACCACGGCGATCGGGCACGGCTTGCCCTTGTCGTGGTACTTCCGCATGAGGATGTCGCCGTGCTTGCCCTTCGAGATCATGATCGAAGCGACCTTGCGGTCGTGGACCTGCACGCGATAGCAGCCGTAGTTGATCCAGCCGCTGTCGGGATCCTGCATGATGACGAGGCAGCCGGTACCCATGAAGTAGCCGCCGTCGCCTTCGTGCCAGCGCGGCGTGGGGATCGAGAGCAGGTTGATGTCGTCGCCCTGATGAGTGTTTTCCAGCAGTGCGCCGTGGTTGACCTCCTTGGGCGGGATTGCCGGCGCGTTCTTCATGTAGTCGCGCCAGAAGCGGACGAGATCGACCTCGCTGGTGTCGGCGGGCAGGCCGAGGGAAAGTGCGATGCGGCGCACTGACGTGAACAGGTTGGCGACGACGCGGTTGCCCTTGGCGTAGCCGGGGATGTCCTCGAACAGGACGGCGGGCCGGCCCATGCCGCGCATGGCGATGTCGATGATGCCGCCGATCTCGCGCTCGCGCTCGGCGCCCTTGACGGTCACCAACTCGCCGTTGGCCTCCATCAGCCGGAGCCAGTCGCGCAGGTCCTGACTTGTCTCGGGGCGGGTGAACGTGTCCATGAGGTCTCCTGGATGTCGGAAATCGAGTTCGGTTGGATCCAGCGGGCACAATCGCATCAGCAAAGCATGAAGGGAAGGCCGTTCGAGGGGACCTTCACTGGGTAACCTCGACAAGCGGCTTGGCGAGCGGCGACTTTTGTGCGGAGATAGGGGGGAGAGCGTCCGACCTAGGGCGCCAGGGTGGCGTTCACGACACGCAAATGAAATGCCGGTTCAAAATCAGGTAAGAGGCCAGAGGAAACACTATGAGTGACCTTCGATACGAGGCGCCGGAGAGCGTCAGTGCAGCCGTGGCGCTGCTGGCTGGTGCCAAGGGCACGACGCGGGTACTGGCCGGCGGAACCGACGTGATCGTTCAGATGGAAACCGAGCTGATCGAGCCGGAGCTGATCGTCGACATCAAGAAGATTCCGGAGGTGCGCGGCATCTCGTCGGAGAATGGCGGGTTCCGAGTCGGCGCAGCCACCACAGGTATGCAGATCTGCGATCACGCGGCTTTCGCGAAGGCATGGCCCGGCGTGATCGAGGGCGTGAAGTTGATCGGCTCGATCCAGGTGAAGGGCCGGGCCTCGATGGGCGGCAACCTGTGCAACGCATCGCCGGGTGCGGACAGCGTGCCGCCGTTGTTCACGGCCGGAGCGATCGCGCGCGTGGTCGGGGCAAAGGGCGTGCGCGAGGTGCCTGTGGAGCAGATCCCGACAGCACCGGGCAAGACGTCGCTCGCCAAGGACGAGATCGTCACGTCGTTCTTCTTTCCGGCGCGGCCGAAGCGCTCGGGCGATGCCTATCAGCGGTTCACGCCGCGGACCGAGATGGACATCGCGGTCACCGGCGTGGCGGTCGATCTCACACTCGACGACAAAGGCGTGTGCACAGCAGCACGGGTCGCGATCGGTGCGGTGGCACCGACGGCGCTGCTGGTGAAGGAGGCGGGCACGGCGCTGGTCGGCACCAAGGTCGACGATGCGGCGATCGAGAAGATGGTCGCGGCGTGCCGGGCCGCTTGCAAGCCGATCGACGACAAGCGCGGGACGAAGGAGTTCCGTATCGAGGTGACGGGCGTGCTCGCCAAGCGCGTGGCGAAAGTCGCGCTCGAGCGTGCGCTGGCTAACAAGTAAGGCATACGGCACATGAAAAAGCACCACATCACGCTGTCCGTGAACGGCGACGACTACGATGCGCTGGTCGAGCCGCAGCAGACGCTGCTCGATACGCTGCGCGACACACTCATGCTGACCGGTACGAAGGAAGGCTGCGCGACGGGGGATTGCGGCGCTTGTTCCGTCATCGTCGACGGCACGTTGCAATGCGCCTGTCTGATGCTCGGCGTCGAGGCGAACGGGGCCAAGGTCGAGACGATCGAAGGCATGGCGAAAGGCGACAAGCTGCATCCGCTTCAGAAGGCCATCCTCGAGCACAACGGCCTGCAATGCGGGATCTGCACACCCGGCGTGTTGATCGCGGCGAAGGCGTTGCTCGATCGCAATCCAGATCCGACGGAAACGGAGACGCGGTTCTGGCTCGCGGGCAATCTGTGCCGCTGCACGGGCTACGACAAACTGATCAAGTCGGTGCTGGTTGCGGCCAAGGAAATGCGCGGGGCATGAGCCTCGTCGGGTGCGGTGACGAAGCGTTCCGCACTCTCCCCCCTCCGGCCCTTCGGGCCACCTCCCCCGCAAAGTGGGGAGGAGAAAAGGAACTGAGATGGCTCACGATATCTTAGAAAACAGCGGATTTTCGGCAGACCGCAAGCTGAAGATCGTCGGTACGAACCCGATCAAGCACGACGGCTGGGACAAAGTGACGGGGGCGGCCAAGTTCTCGTCCGATATCGTTCTGCCCGGCATGCTGGTGGGCAAGGTGCTGCGGAGCCCACATCCGCACGCGATCATCAAGTCGATCGACACATCGGCGGCGGAGAAGCTGGCGGGCGTGAAGTCCGTCGTGACGCGCGCCGACTTTCCGGAGATCAAGGAAGGTACGCCCTACGGCGACATGACCCGCATGGTGATCGCGCGGGAGAAGGTCTACCACGAGGGCCATGCGGTGGCGGCAGTGGCGGCCACATCGGAGAGCATCGCCAAGCGCGCGCTCAAGCTGATCAAGGTCGAGTACGAGGTGCTGCCGCACGTGATCGATCCGGTGGAGGCGATGAAGCCCGATGCGCCCGTCCTCCATTCCTACATGCGGACCAAGGGTGCGAAGCCCGGCGATTCCAAAGTCTGGGCCGACAAGCCGAGCAACGTCGTCGAGCGCTACGAGCTCGGCGTCGGCGATGTGGCGAAAGGTTTCGCCGAGGCGGAGGTGATCGTCGAGCACGTCTACGACACCAAGCCGATGCATCAGGGCTATATCGAGCCGCAGTCGTGCGTCGCCACGGCGTCCGAGGAAGGCGAGGTCGAGCTGTGGTGCTGCACGCAGGCGCCGTTCGTCTATCGCGACCGGCTGTCCGAAATCCTCAAGCTGGACAGCTCGAAGATCAAGGTGCAGCAGTCCGAACTCGGCGGCGGATTCGGCGGCAAGACGGCGTTCTATGCCGAGCCGATCGCTATTCAGCTCGCGCGCAAGGCGCGGCGGCCGGTGAAGATCACGTTCACGCGCTCGGAAGTGTTCAGGGGCACGGGGCCGGTTTCGGGCACGCAGTCGCGGATCAAGATCGGCTGCCGCAAGGATGGCACGATCACGGCGGCGGAAGCGGAGCTGGTGTTCCAGACAGGGCCTTACTCGGGCTCGGCTTTCACCAACGCCCCGCAGGCGATGTTCACGCGCTACGATCTGCCGAACGTGAAGACGGTTTCGTACGAGGTCGTCTCGAACCGTCCGAAGGTCGCCTCGTTTCGCGCACCTTGCGTGCCGCAGGTGGTGTTCGGCGTCGAGGATGTTCTGAGCGAGCTGGCGACCAAGATCGGGATGGACCAGATCGAGTTCCGTTTGAAGAACGCGATGGCGGACGGCGCCACAACGATCTACGCGGAGAAGTTCGGCAAGATCGGCTTCATCGAGACACTGGAAGCTGCGAAGAACTGCGAGCACTACAAGTCGCCGGTGCCGAAGGGCTGCGGCCGCGGCATCTCGACGGGCTTCTGGTTCAACCGCGGCGGCGAGACATCGTCGTCGCTGCAGGTCGCGCCAGACGGATCGGTGACGATCACGCTCGGCACGGCCGACGTCGCGGGATCGCGCATCTCGATCTCGATGATGGTGGCCGAAGAGCTCGGCATTCCCGTCGACAAGGTGCGCGCCGTGCTCGCCGATACGCATCAGCTCGGCTTCAATCGCGTGACGGCGGGTAGCCGCACGACGTTCAGCCAGGGCGTCGTGCTGGTCGATTGCTCGCGCAAGGTCATCAAGGAGATGTCGGCGCGGGCGGCCGGGATCTGGAAGGTGCCGGAAGAAGGCGTGACGTTCGAGAACGGCATGTTCCGGCCGGCGAGCACGAACGTCGGCGAGTTCAAGCCGCTGTCGATCGCCGACATCGCCAAGCAGACGACCAACACGCAAGGTGCGATCGCGGCGCGGTCCGACATGAACGTGACGGGCGCGGGGCCGGGCTTCGGCTGCCACATCGTCGACGTCAAGGTCGACGAGGAAACCGGCTTTACCGAGATCGTGCGCTACACGGTGGTGGAGGACGCGGGCAAGGCGATCCATCCGCTGCAGGTGGAGGGGCAGTTCCAGGGCGGTGCGGTGCAAGGCATCGGCTGGGCGCTGAACGAAGAGTACATCTTCGGCAGCGACGGGAAGATGCAGAACCCGGGCTTCCTCGACTACCGCATGCCGGTTGCTTCCGACGTGCCGAACATCGACACGATCATCGTCGAGGTGCCGAACCCGAAGCATCCTTATGGCCTGCGCGGCGTCGGTGAGGTGCCGGTGGTTCCGACGATGGCGGCGATCGCCAACGCTATCGGCAACGCGATCGGCATCCGGCCGCGCTCGCTGCCGATGTCGCCGCCGCGGCTGTTGAAGCTGATGAAGGAGAAGGGTGGGAGGGCGTAGGGATGAGTTGAGTGCAACAGTTAGGAAGTTGCCGAGCCTGAATTACGGCACTTCCGGCCTTCTGAACGTGGTGGAGCCAGCGTCCTGATGAAGAAATCGGGGGGATGGAAAACGTCGTCGAAGGCATACGTTTGCGCTGCGATTCCATGGGAGAAGGACAGACCCATCCCGTCTGATCCGATGACGCTTGGCTTCGAGTCGGCCGCAGCGGCACTGTTGACATTCAAAGACGCCTCGAAGATGAGGATGAGAACCATGTTCTGCCTGGAAGTGGACTGAGTTTCGAGGACTCGACGAAGGCACCTTGAAAACCGACAATTCCATGAAGACCATCGTCCTCAATCCATCAGCAGCAAAAGCGCTGGATAAGTTGCCGCAAGCGGCTCGGACACGCATCTGCGACTCATTGAACGACTACGCCGTGGATGGCGCCGGTGACACGAAGGCGATGACCGGAACGCAGACAGTCAGGTTGAGGGTTGGAGACTTTCGGGTCATTTTCGATGAAACTGCAACGGCAATTGTCGTTCTGGCCATTGGTCATCGACGTGACATCTATCGTTGACGGAGTTCTCCCATGGGAACGGTTCAGACAATCGAAACCGAGAGCGGCGAGACGCTGGTCGTCTTGTCGCGGCGTGACTACGATGCACTTCTGGCGCGCGCTGGCGATGAGGACGCAGAGGACCGTATGACCGTCCTCATTGCTGCCGAAGCGCGCGGCGAGAAGCCTTTGCCGGAGCAGGTCTCTGCAGCGGTCTTGGGGGGTGATAGTCTGCTCACGGCGCTGCGTCGTTGGCGTGGCATGACCCAGGTCGATCTGGAATCAAGTGCTGGCCTCCCTCAAAGCCTTCTCAGCGATCTGGAAAGCGGGACCAAAACGGGCTCGGCAGACACGCTTGCCCGACTTGCCAAGTGCTTGGATGTACCTGTCGGGTGGCTGGAGTGATGCTGGGCAAGCGATGCATCTGTTCGTTGAACGAGGTGCGTGTTGGCGCAAGGATCTCAGTCCCGCAGGGTCTGACACCATCGTGAACGGTCAGTCGGTTGCGTCGCCGTCATCGTCCGCGTGGTGAAATCTGGGCCGCTCGGGCAGTCCGACATCGTCGGTGAATGCGATCTTGTGCATGTCGAGGTATCCGGCGACCGTCAATGCGAGTTCCCTGAACCTGTAGGCAAACCACTCGTCGCGCTTCCCGAGCTTCGCGGTCATATCCCTGAAGCGGCGGAAAGCGCCCTTCCCGCCGATCGCATCCAAAAGCCGTTCGCGCGTGCGCTCGTCCTCCCGGGACAAGGCGAAGTTCTCCATGATTCTGTATTCGCGGAGGTCCGCCATATCGGGCAACTTCACGAAGCTGTCCGAGTTCTCGACGCGTTCGGCATCCTCCTCGAATTCCTCTGTGCCGGTCGTCCAATCGTTGCCGGGTAGCGTGACTATCTCGCCGGTTACGCGGTCGATGAAGGCATTCATCATCGAGCCGCAGCCGTCGATCGTGTCGGTTACTTCCCTCAGAGAGGCCGGAAGCGGCATGGCGGCAGGCTCCCAATGGCGAGGTGCGGCGTTCCGGATGAACACCACTCTGGAACCAGTATACAGGCGTGTATGTTTCACCTCAAACCCAAGCGATGGCCCAAGTGATGGCCCGAGGAATGAGCGGTGTCGCGAGCCTCGGGGGCCTCGGCCACGCCGCCTATCGCGCGCGGCATCGACACTGCGCTATGGTCGCCGTGCCGGCGGGCGACATCGAGCCCGTGTTAGATGCTTTGTCCCGGGGGAACGCTCGATGCCGCGCCTGCTCACGAAGATGTTCGCGGCTCTGCTGCCGGTCGCGCCGGCTGTCGCCATGGCAGATCCTGTCGCCGATTTCTATCGCGGCAAGCAGATGCAGATGGTCATTCCCTCGACATCGGGAGGCGACTACGACAATCGTGCGCGGCTCGTCTCGCGTCACATGGGGCGGCACATCCCAGGAGGGCCGACTATCGTTCCTCGCAACATGCCGGGAGGGGCAGGCGTCACCGGTGCGAATTACATCGCTAGCGTGGCGCCGCGGGACGGGACAGTGCTGCACGCGCTGTTGCAGAACATGCCGCTGCATCAGGCTGTCGGTGGTCGGGGCACGGAATTCGACGTGCTCGCTTTCGCCTGGATTGGGAACACCACCGCCACACCCAATTTGATCAGCGCCTGGCATACGACGGGGGTGACGCACATCACCGACGTTTTCAACAAAGAGCTCACGGTCGGTGCGCCGACGGGCACGTCCGCTGCGGTCTATCCGCGAGCGCTCAACATGCTGACTGCAACCAAGTTCAAGATCATCGGTGGCTATCCCGGCGGCAACGACGTGAATTTCGCGATGGAGCGCGGGGAAGTCGGCGGCCGCGGGTCGAATTCGTGGGCGGCGTGGAAGTCGACGCGACCGCACTGGCTGGCGGAGAAGAAGATCTTCCATCTCGTGCAGATCGGGCTCGAACGGCACCCCGAGTTGCCGGATGTGCCGTTGATGTTCGAACTCGCGCGCAGCCCGCAGGACCGGGAAATTCTGCGCTTCCTGTCGGCGGATACGGCGATCTCGCGGGCGATCGTTGCGACGCCGGGCATTCCGGCGGATCGCGTGGCCGCGTTGCGCAAGGCGTTCGATGCCACGATGAAAGATCCGGCGTTTCTGGCTGAGGCGGCAAAGGCTGCCATGGACATCAGCCCTACGACGGGCGAGGCGGCGCGGAAGGTCGCCGTCGAAATCCTCGGTGCATCGGATGCCGTGAAGAAGAAAGCCAAGGAGATCATAGATTCGAAGTGAGGCCGCCTCCGGAGCTTGGGCGAGGTGAGCGACGCCACGTGCACACGCAGTGGTGAAATCCAGGCGAAGGGGCATCTGGGCCGGCTTCTTCGGGTCGTGCCGGTTGGCCGGCCGTCGCGCTCGTGCCAATGTGCGGCGCCGTTCTGGACCAGCATCCGATCAGATGCGACGCCAACGGCTCTCGACCGATCGGATGGCACTTCTCCAATCCCATCAAGCCGAGGAATCCTAGTCCGACCAGCGAATCACCGACGCGATTGCGTCAGGTCGCACGATGCTCCAGATGACCGCCGGAGACTGTCCATGCATCCCAGGGAAAGACTTGCCTTTTCACCGATCGAGACGCGCGCGCCGCTGAAGTTGCCGGACGAATTGCGCCTGATCGTCTGGCCGCTGCTGGCGCTGGAAGAGTGGGACATGAACCGGCCGATGGCGCGGATGGTGATCTCGCCGCCGCAGGGCGTGCCGATGCTGCCGGATCATCCCAACTGGAGCTGGCACGAATACGGCATGCGCGTCGGCTTCTGGCGGCTCAAGCGGATGTTCCACGATCTCGGGATCTCGCCGACCGTGACCCTCAATGCGCGCGTATGCGAGACTTACCCGCAGGTGGCGAGCGCGTGCGCGGAAGCCGGGTGGGAACTCAACGCGCACGGCTTCGATCAGGTGCCCATGCACAAGCTCGAGGACCAGAAGGCGGTGATCGACAAGTCGGTCGACATCATCGGGAAGTTCTGGGGGAAGAAACCGCGCGGCTGGTTCGGGCCGGGACTCACCCAGACGTTCGACACGCTCGATCACCTGTCGGCGGCGGGGATCGAATACATCGGCGACTGGGTGCTCGACGATGAGCCGGTGACGCTGAAGACGACCCACAAGCCGGTGGTGGCGCTGCCGTACAATTTCGAGCTGCACGACATCGTGATGATGGCGCTGCAGAGCCATCCGTCGGACGAGCTCTATCGCCGTGCGATGGATCAGTTCGAATGCCTCTATGCGGAGTCTGCGGAGCGACCGAAGTTCCTGTCGATCGCGATGCATCCTTATCTGTCGGGCATGCCGCACCGCATCGGCCACGTGCGGCGCGCGTTCGCCGACATGCTGAGCCGCCCAGGTGTGGCGGCATGGGACGGGGCGAAAATCCTCGACTGGTATCGCACGCAGCCGAAGCGGGTGGGCGGCTGATGAGCGGTCCAGGAACATTCTATGTGCCGCACGATCTCGATGCGCCGATACCGGGGGCGCCGGGTGGGCCGCTCGCGGGATTGAGCGCCGTCGTCAAGGACATGTACGACATCGCGGGAACGCGGACCGGAGGCGGCAGTCCGGAGTGGCTGGCGGCGCACGAGCCCGCGGTTCGCCACGCGTCGGCGGTGGAGAAGTTGCTCAACGCGGGCGCGACGATCACCGGTAAGACGATCTGCGAGGAGCTGTTCTATTCGATGGTCGGGATCAATGCGCATTACGGCATGCCGCCGAACGTGCGCGCGCCGGGGCGCATTCCCGGTGGGTCGTCGAGCGGCTCGGCGGCGGCGTGCGGGGCGGGCGCGTGCGATTTTGCGCTCGGCAGCGACACGGCCGGCTCGATCCGCATACCCGCTTCGTTCAATGGCATCTACGGTATCAGGACGACGCATGGTCGTGTCGATCTCGCTGGTGCGATGGCGATGGCGCCGACGTTCGATGCGGCGGGATGGTTCGCGCAGTCGGCCGGTGTCCTGCGGCTCGTCGGGCGCGTGCTGCTGAGGGGCGAGGCAGTCGCGCAGCCGGTGACGCGCCTGCTCGTCGCCAAGGATGCGTTCAAGGTCGTCGACGAGCCCGTCGGCGAGGTCTGCCGTGAGTTTCTTTCGCGGGCGGCGCGCTCGCTCCCGGCAGGCGAGGACGTGATCGCAGCGCCGGCAGGTCTTGACGACTGGTGCGAGGGCTTTCGCCTCGTGCAGGCGCGAGAGGTTTGGGAGACGTTCGGCAATTTCGTGGCGCGCGAAAAGCCGAACCTCGGCCCGGGCATCAGAGAGCGCGTAGGGTTTGCCTCAACGGTGACGGCGGATCAGGCTGCGGCGGGGCGCATTGCGGTCGAGGCGGGGCGCGCGCACATTCGTGCGATGCTGCCGCCGGGTACGATCATGGTCATGCCGACATCGCCGTCGATCGCGCCGAGGCCAGATCTGGATGCGCGCTCGATGGATTCGTTCCGGTTGCGGGTGATGCGGCTGACGTCGCTGGCGGGTCTTGGAGGTTTGCCGCAAGTGACGATCCCGGCTGGAACGGTTGCGGGCTGTCCGGTCGGCTTTTCGCTGCTCGGGTGGGTCGGTGGCGACGAGGCGCTGCTCGATCTGGCCTGTGTCCTCGGCCAGCATTGCGGCGTGGTGCGGGGGTAAGGCGAATTTCGCAGGTTGGGTCAAGGCCCGTATCTTTTGCGGGCCGCGGCCCAACGAGGCGCGGCGCGCCGTGTTGATGTTGGGCCTCGCAGGGCTCGACCCAACCTACGAATCTGCGATTCAGTTCAACACATGGGAGGGAAGGGGAAATGATGGCCCTGCTCAGAGGCTTCGTCGCGGCGGCGGTGATGGCTGCGATGATGATACCGGCGCCCCATGCGAGCGCCGATCCCGTCGAGGGCTTCTACAAGGGCAAGCAGCTGCGGCTGGTGATCGGCTACACGCCGGGCGGCGGCTACGACATCTACGGGCGGATCGCGGCGGAGTATCTCGGCCGCTTCATCCCCGGCAATCCGTCTATCGTTCCACAGAATATGCCGGGTGCGGGAAGCGTCGTCGCTGCGCGTTATGTTCACGGGCTCGCGCCGAAGGACGGCACGGTGCTCGCGACGCTTGCACAGACGTTGCCACTCGATACGCTGATCCAGGGCGACAAGGCCGGATTCAAGCTGAGCGAGATGCCGTACATCGGGCGGCTCGTCGACAATATCGATTTCGGCATGGGGCCGCATCCGGACAAGTCGCGGTTCAAGACATTCGACGACTTGCGCAATACGCAAGTCGTCGCTGCGGCGACCGCGGGGGCTGCCCCGGCGAACATTTTTCCGATGGCGCTGAACCGATTTGCAGGGACGAAGATCAAGATCCTCGTCGGCTACCCGGGATCGCAGGACATGATCCTGGCGCTCGAGCGCGGCGAGGTCGATCTCGTCGGCGCCAACGGGCTGGCGAGCACGATGGTGCGCAATCCCACTTGGATCACGAAGGGCGAGCGCGTGATCGTCTATCAGGCGGCGCTGAAGCGACATCCGCTGTTGCCGAACGTGCCGACGCTCGAGGAAGTCGGGCTCGATGCAGCGGGCAAGGCGACATTGCGTGCGATCGCGGCATCTTCAGAGATCGGACGGTCGATCCTGACGACGCCGGGCGTTCCGGCCGAACGGCTCGCGGCACTGCGGAAGGCGTTCGGGCTGATGGTCGCCGACAAGGCGTTTCGCGAAACGATGGCGCAGCGAAGGATCATCATCGAACCGGCGAGCGGCGAGGAACTCGACCGGATCGTCGAGGAGACATCGAAGCTGCCGGCGGGTGTGGTTCGCTCGATCGCCGAGATCGTGAAGGGGTAGTGGCCTCGATGAGGCCGGCGTTCTTCAGTCCGGGAAGCCGAGCGGCTTTGCCGTCTGGTGAGCGAAGCTCGGTGGAGCCCATTGCAGACGTGGTGTGGGCTCGGCTTGTGCCGGCCGCTGCGCGAGTACGGGGGACGGTGGGGTCAGCCGTGAGGGTTCAGCGCGCACCGGCATAGGGGGAACGAGGTGGGATGGAGGCGGCTCGATCGGCATGGCGGCAGCTACGGGCGTTGTCGCCACGGGCTGGAATGCTGCCACCGGCATCAGGTTCTGGCGATTTCCGGCAGCGACCGGTCGAGCCTTGCCGGTAACTTCGTCGAACACCTGCGCGAACTCTATCGAACCAGGACGCGTCATGTTCTCGTTCATGCGATGGTCGATGGCGGCGAGCAATTCCGCGGCCGTCTTCTCCCGCACGATCGTATTGCGGTAGTAGGCCGCGCGGGAGAAGAAGTTCGCGGTGGCGGCGGTGCGTCCCGCGGGTTCCATCATCTCGAGGCCTGTGCGAGGACCGGCGAGGTTCATCAGCTCCAACTCTGCGGGCGTGAGGCCGCCTCGACCGGCCTGGATCGCCGTATCCTTGATGCCGCGTAGCTTTATGACCTGCAGCCAGGGGCCGACATCCCCATCGAGGTTCAGGACGTGAATCCCGAAGCCGGGGGAGGTGCGCGCCATGGCGACGTGGCGCGACCACTCGCGTGGAACGGAGCGGACCGTGCGGAGCATGGCACGGAGCGAGTCGATCTTGGCGGTCAACTCGCTGGCGCGATCGGCTGGCGTGCCGGAACGGGCGGCGAGCATTCCGAGGCGCGAAATGAAGCCATCACCGTATTGTGCGAGTTCGCCGATGGAGTTCGCCGCCAGGAGCTGGGCATAGCCCATCGCGGTCGAGATCGCGCGGCCTTGCTTCGTGTCCGGGTTGATGCCGGCCTGCATATCGAAGGTGCCGCGACCGCCGGTTTCGAAGGCATAGATGCGTGTGACCTCGTCCTTGCTCAGGCCGACGGCGAGCGCTTCCAGTGCATAGCGGCGCTTGAATTCGCGCTCGGGCACGACGGTCGGCGCGAAGCGGTAGTGCTGTCTGGCGGCGGCCAACATCTCGGGCAGAGTCGTGATCTCGCTGTCCGGGGAGGGCGGCACAAGTTCGGCCATCAGCTTGGCGATGTCGGCGCGCAGCGGCGGGCCGGCATATTTCGGGGGCTGCTGCTGGACGAAGTCGGCGGACGTGATCCGTTCGCCTGCAGCGTTCTTGCGGCGGCGCTCTGCGCGGCGTGCGGAGATCGCGTTCCAATACGCGTCGTGCTGGCTGTCATATGCCGCGCGCGCTTCCTTCCAGGTGCGATAGACCTTGACCTGATCGGCATTGAGCTTCGCCACCAATCGCGGATCAGCGATCGCGGAATGCCGGCCTGCCGCCATGGCGACGACGAACGTGGTCAGGGTGAGGGCAAGCAGACGACGCACGAGCACAACGCGCCCCTCTTGTGGGTTACTTCCGGAGCGCCTCGGCAAAACCAAATCGCGAGCGGCCGGAATTTATGAAGTCTGCCGGTGGATGACTGGCCTAGAGTTTGGCCGACACTGTGACCGAAACATGGTTGACGAAAGGTTACGTCGCGTGTGCCGGTCGAAACGGCTCCGGGCAGCGCGCGTTGCAATGGGATGCATTCCACGCGGCGATCGTGTCATAGATGCGTTCGTGCGCGCCAGTGCTTCGTGCGATGGGCTTCGCGGCCTCGCCTCACTCCAGACCATGCGGACCGCGACCGGCCACGGCGCGCGGCCATGAAACCTGCCAGGAGAATGCTGAAATGACCGAGCGGATCAAGCCGCCCTTCCGCGCCGACCATGTCGGCAGCCTCATCCGGCCGGACAACCTCGCCAAGGCGCGCGGTGTGGCGCGGGACAAGCCGGTATCGGCCAAGCTGACGCCGGAGGCGAAGATCGAGCTCGCCCAAATCCAGCAGGCAGCCATTCGCGATGTCGTCGCGATGCAGGAAGGGCTCGGGCTCAAGGTCGTCACCGACGGGGAATTCAATCGCACGAGCTGGCAGCGGGACTTCCTTCTCAAGATCGAGAACATCGTCGATGCGCCGTCGAAGGTGCCGGTGAAGTTCCACTCGGCCTCGGGGGTGCGCGAGCATGCGCCGCCGACGATGCGGGTGGCGGGGAAGCTGTCGCGCCCGCAGGGCGGGATGTTCGTCGAGGACTACAAGTTCCTGCATTCGATCGCGAAAGCCACGCCCAAGGTGACGTTTCCGTCGCCGTCGGTCGTGCATTTCCGCGGCGGTCGCGAGATGATCGATGCGAAGGCCTATCCGGAGATGGCGAGCTTCTATGCCGATCTGTCGCGGATCTACCAGGAAGAGATCGCCGATCTCGCTGCGGCCGGCTGCCGGTATATCCAGATCGACGAGGTGAACCTCGCTTATCTGTGCGATCCAGAGCTGAGGAAGCACGTGTCGGCGCTGGGAGAGGATCCCGAGCAACTGCCGCGGACCTACGCCAAGCTGATCAACGATTCGATCGCGAAGAAGCCTGCGGACATGGCCGTCTGCATGCATCTTTGCCGGGGTAATTTCGCCGGGCATTGGGTGGCGGAAGGCGGTTACGAGCCGGTGGCGGAAGTGCTGTTCAACGAGATGAACATCGACGGCTATTTCCTCGAGTACGATTCGGAGCGTGCGGGCGGGTTCGAGCCGCTGCGGTTCCTGCCCAAGGGCAAGGTCGCGGTGCTGGGGCTCGTCACGACGAAGAGCGCGGCGATGGAGACGAAAGACGAGTTGAAGCGGCGCATCGATGCGGCTGCGAAATTCGTGCCGCTGGAGCAGCTCGCCCTGTCACCGCAGTGCGGGTTTTCGTCTGGCATCGGCGGGGAGACGATGACGCCGGACGTGCAGAAGGCGAAGCTCGCGCTGATCGTGGAGACGGCGCGCGAGGTGTGGGGCGGGGCATAGGTCGAGGTGTTCCAGGTGTCAGACCCGCAGGGTCTGACACCGCCGAACGGCCGCTATCGTTCCTCGCCGACGAAGGACTGCTGGATTTCCGCGATGCGGGCCATTGCGAGAGCAGAGAGAGGGCCGGCGGCTTCTGCGCGGGCTGCGGCTTCGAGCTGCGAAGCGTCCGACAAGCCGAGCAGCACCGTCGATATGGCAGGGTTCGACATCGTGTAGCGGACAGCCAAGGCTGCGAGGCTTTCGGCGTGGCCTTCTGCGACCAGTGGGGCAAACCTCGCGGCCCGGGCTCGGTCTTTGGCAAAGCTCGAACCCGAGCCCATGGGGCCGACGCTCTTCTTGGCGAGCGGGTAAGGCGCGTCGGTCGAAATCGCGCCGCCAGCGACGACACGGATGCCGACGCCGCCCATGCTCGCCGCGTTCATGCGATCGAGGATGCATTCATAGTCCTGGGCCGGATAGCCATTCGGCATTCGTGTGGCGGGCGTGGGGTTCAACAGGTTGAGCGGGATCTGCGCGGTGTAGAACGAGCTCGAGGCGACCAGCTTTGCGAGCGGAGCGGTTTCGCCGAGGCCGGTCATGCCGAAGAAGCGTATCTTGCCTTCGGCGACGAGGCGCTGCATCGCAGGGACGACTTCGTCGAGGACGATGGCCGGCGTCAGGCTTCCCGGCTTGGGGGAAGCCGTTATGGCGTTGTGAAGCTGGAACAGGTCGACGTGATCGCGGCCGAGGCGCTTCAGGCTCGCTTCGATCGCGCGAGATATTGCCGGAGCGATCTCGGCGGACGCGATGTCGGGCACCTTGACCTTCGTCGCGACGAGGACGTCGGGCTTCAGCTCGGCGAGGACGCGGCCGAGGTTCGTTTCGGACGTACCGTCGCCGTACTGCTGGGCGGTGTCGAAGTAGTTGATGCCGAGGTCGATCGCCCGGGCGATGGCGCGCTT
>CAZNMY010000094.1:0-24766 GCA_964574325.1 uncultured Devosia sp.
CGCGTTCGGTACGTCCGTGCCGTTCGGCCTCAATGCACGGATGCAGAATGCCTGGCACTACGAGGGCGGCGCAATCGATCTGCTCAACAAATTCTACGCCAAGCACAAGATCATCGCATTTCCCGCCGGCAATACGGGCGCGCAGATGGGCGGCTGGTTCCGCAAGGAGATCAACACGCCGACCGACCTCAAGGGTCTGAAGATGCGGGTGGGCGGCTTCGCCGGCGCGGTGTTGCAGAAGCTCGGGGTGGTGCCGCAACAACTCGCGGCCGGCGATGTCTACCAGTCGCTGGAGCGCGGCACGATCGATGCCGTGGAGTGGGTCGGGCCTTACGACGACGAGAAGCTCGGGCTCTATAAAGTCGCGAAGTACTACTACTATCCCGGCTGGTGGGAGGGCGGATCTGTCCTCCACATGTTCATCAATCTGGACAAGTGGAACGCCCTGCCGAAGAGCTACCAGGCGATCATCCGCAATTGTGCCGCGCACGCGAATACGACGATGCTGGCGCGTTACGACGTGCTGAACCCGCCGGCTCTACGCCGTCTGGTCGGTGCCGGTACGCAATTGCGTCCGTTCACGGAGCCGGTGTTCGACGCGTGCTATGGCGCTGCCAACGAGGTCTACGCTGAAATCTCCGCGAAGAACGCGGACTTCAAGGCGATCTACGAGCACATGAAGGCGTTCCGGGCGGAGGCCTATCTCTGGCAGCAATTCTCCGAGAACGTCTACGACACCTACATGATGCATCTCCAGCGCAAGAAGGCGCTCTAAGTCCTTGATTACCGCCTTCGTTTCTTCCCCTACCCTCGATGGGGAGGGGCGGGGGTGGGGTGAGATCCGGAACTGTTGGGTGGATGCCCCCCACCCCTAACCCCTCCCCACGAGGGGGAGGGGGACAAAAGATTGGGATGAGTTTTGGGTCGGCGCCGTCACGTCAAGACGGCGCGTGCGAGGAACATAAGCCCTCCGCCGATGATGACGGTGTCGATGATCCGCTCGTGCACCTTCAGCGGAATGCGCCGCAGGATCGCCCGGGCGATATAGGCGCCGGGGATCATCACGATGCCGATCGAGGCACCGATCACGGCATATTGCGCCGTGAGAACGCCATTCGTGCCGAAAACCGTTGTTTTCACGATGTGCATCGCGAGTCCGCACACCGCATCGGTCCCGATCAGCGCCATGCCGGTGAGGCCCGTTCCCATCAGGATCGGCAGCAGGAGAATGCCGCCGCCGATGGTCGTGCCGGTCAGCACGCCGTAGACGAACGACGCCCCGGCGACGACGGGCCTCGGCCAGCGCCCCGTTTCCTCCGGCAGGAACCACTTGAAGATCACGATGCCGATCAGAAATACGCCCAGCACGAGCGTGATCGCGCGTTCCGACAGGCTCGAATAGATCAGCGATCCGATGATGCAGCCGGGCGCCGCGAAGGCGACGACGAACAGGCACTGCGCCCAGTCGATGCCCTTGCGGAACACGTTGATCTTGGTGAGGTTGTTGATGAGCATCGCGACCGAGATCGTCTGCACGAGTGCTGCGGGGCCGAGCACCGGCGTCAGTACGAACGACAGCACGATGGCGCCGCCCACGCCCGCGATCGCGGTGATGATCGAAGCGGCGAGCGCGACGAACGCTATGACGGCCGCCTGTCCCATGCTCATCGCACCGGCCAAGCCGAGGCTCGTCAGAATAGACTGCGCGGTCATGGCAGGTAGACGCCGCCGTTGACATGGATGGTCTGGCCCGTGATGAACCGCCCGTTCGGTCCTGCGAGGTGCCGGACCATGGCGGCGACCTCCTCCGGCCGCCCGCGCCTTCCCAGCAGAGTCTCGTGTCGCCTGTGATGATCGGGATTGGTCGGGTTGTGCTTGCCGCGTACCGTGTCGATCAGGCCGGGAGAGACGAGGTTCACGGTGATGGCGTGTTCGGCCAGTTCGTGAGCCAGCGCCTTCGTCATGCCGTCCAGCCCCGACTTCGCCGACACGACGTGGACGCGGTTGCGGGCGCCCGTATATCCGGTGAGCCCGCCGATGTTGACGATCGCGCCGTTGCCGCTGGCGACGAGATGCGGCAACGCTTCGCGGGCGCACAGGAACGGTCCCTCGAGCGTCGGCCCGACGACGCGACGCCACTCGGACAGCGTCATCTCGGAGAGTTTGGTCTCGCCGCGCACGGCTGCGTTGTTGACGAGGATGTCGAGCCGCCCGAACCGGGTGATCGCGGCTTCCGTCATCGCGGCAACGGCGTTCTCGTCGGTGATGTCGGCGATGACCGCGATGGCCTCGCCGCCCGCCGATGCGATGGCTGCAACGGTCTCGTCGAGGCCGGCTCGGTCGGAACGTGCCGCCACTACAACTCGGGCACCCCCGACGGCGAGATCGAGCGCGATGGCGCGGCCGATGTTTCGAGCGCCTCCCGTCACCAGCCCAACGCGTCCTGCGAGTTCTTTCACTGCGCTCTCCCTCTGGTCGCCCGCGCCGTAGGTACGACGAGCCTACTCTCCGAAAAAATCAAAAATAGAGGGAGTTTGGGGGATACATCCCCCAATGGGGTATGGGGCTAGCCCCGTTCGCGCAGCGAATTTGCTCCGCTCATCCACGCGCAACCTGCAAGTCCGTGTTTCCACCTTCGACAATCCGGTCGACCGCCGCGATCACCGCCGCAGCGCGCTTCTCGTCCCATCCACCGAACCGCGTGTTGTCACGAAATTTCTCGACGATCTCGCCGGGCGGGATCGGATCGTGAGCGCCGCCTCGCATGTTGGCGCGCCGAACCTCGCGCACGCTGCCATCCTTCATGGTGGCGCGGATGTGTCCGGTGAAGGCGCGGGGATAAGGGTTCGCGGGATCGACGATGTAGGAGACTTTCGCAGCCAGTGCGCGGACGGAAGGTTCTGCAACCCGTTCGTCGGTGAATTGGCCGAGGCCCGCCCGGCCGTCGAGGAAGCCCACCGCGATGCAGTAGGGCGAGGAGAATTTCGCGGCGTAGCCGTTCGGCGGCGATTGCTTCAACGGCAGCGGCGCCCACAGGCGGTGGACGGTGCCTTCGCCGACTTCGCAGACGATACTTGCGATATCCGATGCCTTCACGCCGCTGCGTGCCAGTTCGATGGCACAGTCGATATACGGCTGGGTCATCGTCCCGCAGGCATAGGGCTTGAACGCGATCGTCTCGATCACCCAGCTCGTGCCCAGCTTGTCCATCATCGGTTTGTAGTCCGGCGTCTTCGAGGGGGCGAATGCTTTGTAGAAGCCGTGGTGGCCCTCGAGCACGGTGGCAGGCCCGATGAAACCGCCTTCCGCCATCAGCGCGGCACGAATGCCGGACTGGGCGGCCTGGCCGGCGTGCATGCGCTTCGTCCAGCTGCCGTCCGCGAGATACTCTATGATGCCGGACGACAGGCTCCCCGCGATCGCGATGGCGTGTGCGATGCGAGCAGCATCGAGGCCCAGCGCTGCGGCCACGCCAGCAGCGGCAGCGGGAGCGCCGAATACTGCGGTCGGGTGGAAGCACGCCTTGTGCGTCGCTTGCGGTGCGACGAGCGCCATGCGGCACATCACTTCGCAGCCGACCGCGATGCCCTTCATGACGGCAGCGCCCGATAGCCCGCGATGCTCCGCGATGGCGAGGACAGCGGGCACGATCACGGAGCCTGCATGGACGGGACCGCCTTCGAACGTGTCGTCGAAATCCTCGCCGTGTGCGGCAGTGCCGTTGACGAGCGCCGCGTCGTAGGGGCCGAGCGGCGCGACGTGACCGATGGCTGTGCAGCGGCCGGATGAAGCGGCACTGGCGAGCGCGGCGCTCACGTAATCGGTCTTGCGCGCGGCCACACAGAGCCCGGCGACGTCCGTTATCAGCAACCTCATCATGTCGATGACGGGCTTGGTCAGGCGTGCCGGATCGGCTGCGGCGGCGAACGCACCGATCTGCTGGGCGAGTGTCGGCGTGTTCGGCGTGGTCATGGACGGCTCACATGGAGATGTGCTGGCTTTGAACGGCGATTGGATCAGCGCGGCTTACGTCACGCGAAGTCGTCCGTCGTGAGGATCGCGCGGAACGGCAGACCCGCAGCAGCGAAGTTCTCGACCGCGCCTTCCTTGCGCTCGACGATGGTGACGACGCAGGCGATGATGCCGCCTTCCTTCTTCACCGCCTCGATCGCCTTCATCGACGAGCCACCGGTCGTCGTCACGTCCTCGATGATGATGCAGCGCTTGCCGGCGAGGGATTCACCGGGCGCCAGACCTTCGACGAGCTTTTCAGCGCCGTGGTCTTTCGCCTGCTTGCGCACGAAGAACGCCGGCAGGCGCTTGCCGCGCAGGTGGCTCGCCATGGCGACGGCGGTGGCGAGCGGGACTGCACCCATCTCGAGGCCACCGATGTAGTCGGCGGGGATGTCGGCGATGGCTTCCAACGTCAGTTCGCCGATCAGCGCCGCACCCTCGGGATCGAGCATCGTCGGCTTCATGTTGAAATAGAAGCTGGAGGTGCGGCCCGACGCGAGCTTGACGTTGCTGCCCGTGGAGAACGACCGCGCCTTGATGATATCGCGGAGGCGGGTACGGCTGGCTGTCGACATGCGCTGGTGTCCTCGGTGGTCTTCTCGGTGGTCTTGGGATCTCGAACTTTCCCGTATCTGCAACCCGTTGAGGCCCTCGGGCGGGGTCCTGTCAAGGGGGCCGGCCAGGGGCGACTGTTGATGGATGCGCGATGCTTGAATGGCGATGGACGGGGAGGCGCCCGGGGATGTATCAGGGCGCGGTCGAGTTCATCCCGAGAGATCAGAAGGGCAGCGCCATGTTCGATCCCGAGAATCCGCCGGAGCTGTCCGTCACCCGCTGGGTCAACAGCCGCCAGCCGCTGTCGCTGAAGGCCCTCAAGGGCAAGGTCGTCATGCTGATGTCGTTCCAGATGTTGTGCCCGGGCTGCGTGCAGCACGGCCTGCCGCAGGCCAAGAAGATCGCCGAGCAGTTCAGCCCCGAAGAGGTCGTGGTGATCGGCCTGCACAGCGTGTTCGAGCATCACGACGTGATGACGCCGGCAGCGCTCGAAGCCTTCATGCACGAGTACGCCTGGCCGTTCCCCGTCGCGATCGACGCGCCGGGTGGCGACACCGGCAAGGGCCTGCCGAAGACGATGGAAGCCTACGAAATGCGCGGCACGCCGACCGTGCTGTTGTTCGACCGCGCCGGCCGTCTTCGCCGGCACTATTTCGGCCACGTCGAGGACATCCGCCTCGCGGCGGAATTGATGGGGCTGTCGATCGAGGATGCGAACGCGCCGCGCGAGGCGTCTGTGGCGCTGGAGCGGCGGATGCATTCGACTCTATTGGACCCGAACGCCCATCACGGCCACGACCATGATCACGGCGACGACTGCGGATGTGGCCACGATCATGGGGACCATGGGCATGATCACGGGCACGATCACGGCGGGCACAAGCACGGATGACGTGCTTGGGGTCAGACCCGCAGGGTCTGACCCCGATCCAGCCGCTGCGTTCCGTCGGGGTCAGACCCCGCGGGTCTGACCCCATGAGAATCGTACGGATCTAACCTGCCGACTTGTCCCTCGCGCGGATCTCGTTCCAGATCGCATCCATTTCTTCGAGCGAGGACTGTGCGGGCGTCTTTCCGCGGCGTGCGAGTTCGGCTTCGATGTAGGCGAAGCGGCGAGTGAATTTGGCGTTGGCGCGGCGCAGTGCCGCTTCGGGGTCGAGCTGCAGGTGGCGCGCGACGTTGGCCATCACGAACAGCAGATCGCCGAATTCCTCCTCGATTTCGGCTGTCGGTTCCGGTCCCTTGGAATACTCGTCGCCGCTGCGTCTGTTGTCGTGAGGGAGCGTTGCAACAGGCTCTCCGGCACGTGCGGATTTGGCGAGCGCCTCGTCGAGTTCCGCGACTTCCTCCTTCATCTTGTCGAGCACCGGACCTAATGATGGCCAGTCGAAACCGACCTTGGCGGCTTTGTCCTGCAACTTCATCGCGCGGGTGAGAGCGGTCATGCCCACGGGTACGTCGTCCAGCACGCCGCCTTTCGACTTCGGGGGAAGCCCGAGCGCGGCGCGCTCGGCTGACTTGGCGGCTTTCTCTTCGGCCTTGATGCGTTCCCACGCGCCCTTGGCCATGCCCGACGTGCGCGCTTGCTCGTCTCCAAAGACGTGAGGATGGCGGCGCAGCATCTTGGTTGTGATGGCCTCCACGACATCGGGAAACGCGAACGCGCCTTCCTCCTCGGCAAGTCGCGCGTGGTAGACCACCTGCAAAAGTAGATCGCCGAGTTCCTCCTTCAGGTCGGGCATATCCTGCCGCTCGATCGCGTCGGCCACCTCGTAGGCTTCCTCGATCGTGTAGGGCGCGATGCTCGCGAAGTTCTGTTCGAGGTCCCAGGGACAGCCTGTGACTGGCGTACGCAGCGCCGCCATCACGGCGATGAGATCGTAGATCGAGCGGTTCTTCGAGCTGCCATCTGGTGGAGCGCCGGTGTTGTCGGCCATCGTCTTGCCCTCGATGCTGTGGCGGATCTGCCGTGTGCGGCTCTGGTCACGGTCTCGGGGCTCTGTTAGCACGGTCGCACCCCCACTCGTCACGGCGCAACCGATGCTGCAAGTCAACGACAGGCTGGAGATCCCCGACGACGAGATCGAGGAGACGTTCGTGCGCGCCTCGGGGCCGGGCGGGCAGAACGTCAACAAGGTGTCGAGCGCGGTGCAGCTTCGGTTCGACGTGACCGGTTCGCCGTCGCTGCCTGAAGCGGTGAAGGAGCGGCTCATCAAGCTCGCCGGCAGCCGGGCGACCACGAACGGCGAAATCGTCATCACCGCCAACCGCTTCCGCAACCAGCCGCAGAACCGCGACGACGCCCGCGAGCGGCTGGCGGAGCTGATCCGGCAGGCGCTCTACGTGCCCAAGCCGAGGAAAGCGACCAAGCCCACCTACGGCTCCAAGGTCCGGCGTATCGAGGGCAAGAAGCGGCGTTCGGAAGTGAAGGCGGGGCGGCGGAGCCGGGGCGACGGGGAATGAAGCGAGCGTAGGTCGCCGCCAGGGACACGCGAGACGGCTGAGGGGATGGGGGTAACGTATGATCGTCGTCAGGCTGTTCGTGAACCTGGTGATTTTTGCAGTCGAGATCGCCGCCGTCGCTGGCGTCGCTTGGCTCGGATGGCGCTATCCGCTGTGGCTGGCGGCTATCGCGGCAGTGATCGCGCTTGGGGCGGGCCTCGCCATGGAGCAGGCGCGGCTGAAGAACGAGCTGGGCTTCTATTTCGGACGGAGCGCGGAGCGGCTGAGCTGGATCGGCAGCACCGTGGCGCTGGGCGAGGCTCTCCTGAAGGCGCTGCTGGCTGGCGTGGTGACGCTGGTCACCTTCTCCGGCACCGACGCGGGCCGCCTCCAGATCATCGCGATCGTGTTCGGCGTGTGCCTGTTCGCTGGCTCGAGCCTGCTGCGCCGGCTGTCGATCACATTCGGAGCGAACCCGTCGCGATGGGGCTTCTTCCGGCTCGGCGCACCGCTGGGGCTCATCTACTCGGCGGCGCTGGCGTTCCTGCCGCATCCCTCGACGGCCGACATCACCAAGCGGCTGTTCTTCGACACGCCCGCCCGACCCAGTCTGGCCCAGGCGAGCGAACTGCTGTTCGTCCTCAAGCAGAAGTTCGACGACATCGTCGTGTCGATGCTGGCGCTGTACGTGCCGCCGGATGCGGCCAAGGTTCTCGGTGTCCTCGTCAGCGTCAACATGCTGACCGGCTTCGCCATCGCGGTGTTCGCGGTGGCCATCGCCGAGGTCGTCCGGCAGTTGGAGGAGGCGGGGGGCGAGTAGGGGGCTCGTCGTTCGCTGAGAAAGTCGTTGGGTGGAACGGCGGTGTGTCCGCGAGAAGGGGGAAGGCCCCGGCTCTCGGCTTCGCCTCGGCCGGGGACGCAGGCTGTTGTGGGCGGGGTAGGCTGGGAGACTTGGGCCGGAAATCGAGTGGGTGCGAGCGGCAACAACTCATTCGCAGAAGATATATTATGGAAAAAGGAACCGATTTAGAGTTTTAGTTCCTCGAGTTGGGGTTTGGCGTGAGGTCGCCTTGGAGGTGGCAGAGGCGCCTCTGCTTCTTGGGATGATACAACCGGAGACCCGGTCCGGGGATAGGCCGGACCGGGTTCAATAGTTCCCCGCCCCTACTTCTCGCCACGCTCGTGCACGTCGGCGATCATGCGGTCCAGCAGACGGATACCCCAGCCGGAGGCCCAGCCCTGGTTGATATCCGTTTTGGTGCTGTCCATGGCGACGCCGGCGACGTCGAGATGCGCCCACGGGATACCCTTCACGAACCGGCCGATGAAGTGCGCGGCCGTGATCGAGCCGGCGTTGCGGCCGCCGATGTTCTTGATGTCGGCGTTCTTGCTGTCGAGCATCTTGTCGTAAGCGCGGTCGAGCGGCATCCGCC
This sequence comes from uncultured Devosia sp., assembly GCA_964574325.1. Lineage (GTDB taxonomy): Bacteria > Pseudomonadota > Alphaproteobacteria > Rhizobiales > Hyphomicrobiaceae > CAMDPA01. The sequence goes on from CAZNMY010000094.1 coordinate 8,445, forward strand.
AGACGCGCTCGCCGGTCGTCTTGCCCGCGGCGATGAGGTCGTCGGCGAGCTTGTCGTCGGTCGCGAACAGGCCGGCGTGCTCCTTGCCGAGCGCGACGATGATCGCGCCGGTCAGCGTGGCGAGGTCGATCACGAGCTTCGGCTTGAAGCGGTCCTGGGTGTAGGTCATCACATCCGCGAGGACGAGGCGGCCTTCCGCATCGGTGTTCAGCACCTCGATGGTCTGGCCCGACATCGAGGTGACGATGTCGCCGGGGCGCTGGGCATTGCCCGAAACCATATTCTCGACGAGGCCGATGACGCCGACCACATTGACGGCGGCCTTGCGGGCGGCGAGTGCTCGCATCAGGACGACGACACAGGCAGCGCCGGCCATGTCGCCCTTCATGTCCTCCATGCCGTCGGCCGGCTTGATCGAGTAGCCGCCGGTGTCGAACGTGACGCCTTTACCCAGGATCGCCAGCGGCTTGGCGCGCTTCGACTTGGCGCCGTTCCACTGCATCACCACGACGCGCGGCTCGCGAAGGCTGCCCTGTGCGACGCCGAGCAGCGCCCCCATGCCCAAAGCCTGAAGCTGGGCCAGATCCAGGATTTCGACCTGGACGCCGGCGGAGGTCAGCTCACGGCAGCGTTCGGCGAATTCTACGGGACCCAGCGCGTTGGCCGGCTCGTTGACGAGATCGCGCGCCATCAGGATGCCGTCGGCCATCGCCTGTCGCGCCGTGAATGCGTCGCGCGCACCGTCGGGGTCGGCGGTGTGGACGACAAGTTTGCGGATGCCGTCGGGTTGGTTTTCGGCGGAAGCATCGCCGTTCTCGCCTTCCGGTTTTTCGGGGCGGTTCCGGGTCCTGTACTTGTCGAACTTGTAGCTGCGCAGGACCGCGCCGAGAGCGAGGTCGGCGGCGAGATCGGCGGCGTCGGGGCCTTCGTTGCCTGCGACCTCGGCGATCAGGCTCGCCGAGCCCGTCTTGCGGGCGGAGAGCTGACCGAAGGCGTAACCGCCGAGCATCAGCCAGTCCGTCTCCTTGGCTTCGCCGGGGTGACCAGCGCCGACCACGACGAGGCGGGCTGCACCCGTCGTCGATTGGCCCAGTAGCTCGATCGATGTTTTCGCCTTGCCCTTGAACGCAGCGACTTCGGCAGCCTTCATCACGGCCCCGCCCGACCTGGCATCCATCTGGCGGAGGCTGGGCGCGAGGGCGAGCTCGTCGCAGCTCAGGGCGGCAGTGGCGGGTTCGAGGCTCTGCGTGAGCGCGGCAAATACGACTTCGAGACGTTCGGACATGTCGGGCAGGGTCCTTCTGGGGATGGGGCGATCGTGGGGGCACATCTACGCCACAGACCCGGGAGAGGTGCGGGCGGATGCCGATACCGGCGGGCGGCAACAAGCGGCGGACACTACTCCCTCGCCGTGAGACTGCAAAGTCCCGCGGATTTCGAGTTGGAGAGAATGCTCAGGGACACCGCAGCCGAATTTCCGCCACCGTGGTATGGGACGCGGTCCGGGGGCGGTTTGCTCTAGGAACGTCCGCCGTGAGGTCGCGTCGTCGCGAGACCGTGGCGTGGGCAGAACGTCTGGGCTACAGGAGATTTCGGGCGGCTTCGTGTGAGCGGCTTCGTACGGGCCGGCGGCTTTTTCGGGGGCGGATGAGCATTTTTGGACGATATGTGTTCCGGCAGGCGTCCGGAGCCCTGGTGCTGATCCTACTGTCGCTTTCGGGCGTGGTGTGGATCGCGCTCGCGCTCCGGCAGCTCAACCTCGTCACGACGGCAGGCCAGGACGCGTTGACTTTCATCAAGATGACGACACTGGCGTTGCCCAACATGATGGGCCTGATCGCGCCGGTGGCGTTGCTGGTGGCGGTGATCCACACTCTCAACCGCCTCTCCGGCGACAGCGAATTGATCGTGCTGACGGCCTCGGGTGCGAGTTCCTGGACCATCACGCGGCCGCTTCTCGTGCTCGGCGTGATCGTTGCGATCGCGGTGTCGTTCGTCAATCACGTGGGTATGCCGTGGAGCCTGAAGCTGCTGCGCGAATACGTGATCCAGATGCGCTCCGACCTGATCGGGCAGGTCATTCAGCCCGGGCGCTTCTCGAGCATGGAAGGCGGACTGACCATCCACATCCGCGAGCGTTCCCCCGATGGGCGGCTGCTCGGCCTGATGATGCACGATACGCGCGACGCAAAGGTGTCCACGTCCTACCTCGCGCAGACGGGAACGCTCATCAAACAGGAGGGGCAGCCGTATCTCCTGATGCAGGACGGCCATGTGCTGAGGCGTGCGAATCCGCCGGTCGAGCCGCCGCAGATCATCGAATTCCAGAGCTATGTGGTGGACCTCGAGCGGTTCGAACCCAAAACGGGGCATGTCGAGTTGAAACCGCGGGAGAGGTACTTCCGGGAACTCGCCTACCCCGCGGCGAACGATCCCGATTTCCTGCGCCAGCCCGGCCAGTTCCGGGCCGAGTTGCATGAGCGCTTCGCCAACCCCTTCTATGCCCTGGCTTTCGTGGTGATCGCCGTTGCCTTCATCGGCCGGGCGCAGTCGACGCGCCAGAACCGCTCCGAAGCTATAGCGGCGGCCGGTGTGGTCAGCATGGCCGCGCGCGTGGGTGGCCTCGCCGCCAACAACCTGGTGGTCATCAACGCGAAGTGGGTTCCCATTCTCTATGCCCTGCCGCTCGGGCTGATCCTGATCGGGCTCCTGATGATCCAGTTCGGTGGGCGCACCAACCGGCCGCCATGGCTGCGGCCTCGCGTGACCGCTGTTTGGGATCGCCTTGCCGGGCTGATGCCGAATTGGTCGCGCGGCCGGAAACCCGAGCTCGTCACCGGCGCTGCGCCTGCCGTGAGGGGGCAGACATGATGGGGGGCCGCATCCTCACGCTCTATCTCGCCCGGCGCTACGCCGTGGCCATGCTGGGTACCTTTTTCCTGTGCTCCGTGCTGATTTTCATGATCGATTTCGTCGAGGTACTCCGGCAGTCGGGCAAGCGCGGCAATGTGCCAGCCAAGACGCTGATCTGGCTGACGCTTCTGCGTCTCCCTGCCTACACCGAGCTGCTTCTCGCCTTCGCCGTCCAGGTCGGCGCGATCGGCGCTCTGCTGATGCTCAACCGCAAGAGTGAGCTGGCGGTGATGCGGGCGGCGGGGATGTCGGTGTGGCAATTCCTGCGTCCCGCGATCGTCGTCGCCGCACTGATCGGGATATTCACGATCACGGTCTACAATCCGGTCGCTGCGGCGGCGCGAGCGGAGGCGGAGCGACTGTTCTCGGAGGTGTTCGGACGGGAATCGAACTTCCTGGCGGCGCAGTCGAACGGTGCGTGGCTGCGCCAGGAAGGCGCGGACGGCGCGTCCGTGGTCAATGCCGATACGGCCTACAACCGGGGCATGACCTTGATGGGGCCGATGATGGTCCAATACGACAAGGACGGGAAGTTCATCGAGCGGGTGGACGGAGACCGCGCCAATCTCAGGGACGGCTTCTGGGAGGTCGAGAACGCCGTGGTCACACGGATCGGACAGCCGAGCGAGAAGTTCTCGACCTATCTGGTCAGCACCTATCTCAGTCCCGAGCGGGTCCGCGATGCACTGGGCACGGCGATATCGGTTTCGTTCTGGGAGTTGCCCGCGATCATCGACGCGACCGAGAAGGCGGGCCTGTCATCCTCCCGGTTCCGGATCCAGTACGAGCTGCTGCTCTCGCGACCGCTGCTCCTGCTGGCGATGGTGCTGATGGGTGCGACAGTTTCACTGAAGTCGTTCCGATCCGGCAAGATCCAGTCGATGGTCGTCTACGGGATGCTGGGAGGGTTCGGGTTCCTGCTCATGGCGGAAGTTTCGCGGCAGATCGGGGTCGCCGGCCTGGTCTCGCCGACACTGGCCGTCTGGACGCCGGTCGCCCTCACCATCATCGCCTCCATGACGGTGCTGTTGCGCCAGGAGGATGGTTGAAATTCGGTTGATCCGGGTGGTCTCGGCGGCATTTGGTTGGAAATAGATACCGGGTGTGTCGGAAAGGTCATTTCGGGGGCGTCGACGAGCGGCTATGGTGCGGCGTGGTTGAAGGTTTCCGGGCTGATATTCGGGCCATCGCAGGGGCCCCGAGCACGTCGGGGTGGCGCGGACGAAACGGTCGGGAAACCAGGGTCGCGAAGCCTTCAGTTGGGGATAATCCTTTGAATTTCCGTGGCTTCTCGATGAAGTTTTTGTGGGGGACTGGCACGTAATGCGTCACGGCTTCATCCCAGGGATGGCCGGAATGCGGGCCTCGAGGGGGAGACGAGCAGCGGTTGCTGCATCGGCTCTCTGCTTGGTGGTCGCTGCTGCGTCGTGTCTGTTTGCCGGTGAGGCTTACGCCCAGGCCAGCGCGAGCACGGCGAAGACGCCGAGGGAATCGCAGGTCTTCGGGAATGCCAAGGGTACGACGCTCGTCGGTCCATTCCGCAGGGGCGACAAGGCGACGCCGCTCTACCTCAATGCCGACGAGCTCGAATACGACACCAAGAACAATCGCGTGATCGCGCGCGGCAACGTCGAGATCTACTACAATAATTACGCCCTGACGGCCGACCGGGTCGTCTACGATCAAGGCGCCAATTCGATCACGGCGGAGGGCAACGCCAAGCTGCGCGAGCCCGACGAGCCGGGTCGCCCGGGCGCGATCATTTCGGCCGAGAAGCTCGTCACGACGGCGGACTTCGCCGAAGCGTTCGTGCAGACCCTGAGCGTCGTGGGCAAGGACGACACGCGCATCGTGGCCCGCCGCGCCATCCGCCGGGACGGTAATGTGACCGAGTTCGAGCAGGGCAAGTTCACGCCTTGCAAGAGCGAGGCCGGCAAGCCGCCGCTGTGGTGCATCGCGGCGCAGCGGATCATTCACGACAAAGGCAAGCAGACCATCACGTATCAGGACGCTCAGTTCGAGCTGTTCGGCGTGCCGGTCCTCTATACACCCTACTTCCAACACGCCGATCCGACGGTGAAGTCGCGCTCCGGCTTCCTGATGCCCGAGTATTCGAGCTACACGCGGCTCGGCATGGGCATCGAGACGCCTTATCATTTCGCCCTCGACCCCAGCTACGATCTCCTGTTCAACCCGATGTACCTCTCCAAACAGGGGATGCTGTATCAAGGCGAATGGCGGCAGCGGCTGCGTCTTGGACAGGTGTCGGGCCAGTACAATGTGAAGCTCGCCGGAATCGAGCAGAACAACGATCAGTCCATCAATGCCGCATTGCACGACCAGTGGCGCGGCAGCGTTCAGTCGCGCGCCAGCTTCTCGCTGTCGTCGTGGTGGAGCTTCGGCTGGGACGTCATCGCGGAATCCGATCGGGCGTTCCGGCAGTTCTATCGCCTGGACAACATTCTGCAGAAAGATCGGGTCAACCAGGTCTTCATGCGCGGCGCGAGCGAGCGCAACTACTTCGGCCTCACGATGTTCCACGTCGGCGGCCTCTACCTGAACGAGGCCGACACCACACCTCCTGGCTCGTCACCGGTCGTCAATCCGTCGCAGGCTTCGACCAGCCGCGTCGCGCCCGTGATCGACTACGACTATTACTTCAGCAATCCCGTTGCCGGCGGCGAGTTGAAGCTGAATGCCAACGCGCTCAGCTACTCGCAGGATCTCGCCTTCACCGATGGCCGCAGCAGGCTCGACAGTAACGTCAGCCGCGCCACCGGCAGTGTCAACTGGCGCCGCACGATGATCGACCCGTTGGGTCAGACCTACACGCCCTTCGTGCAGGCCCGCGGCGACATCATCAGCTTCAAGGACACAGTCAACCCGCTGACCGGCAACGCTCAGCCGGAGGAGACGGTCACGCGGGGCGTGGCGACCGCTGGAATGCTCTATGCCTACCCCTGGATGATGCCGACCAAGACGGCGTCGCATACCGTCGAGCCCCTGGGGCAGGTGATCGCGCGCAACGGCCACCTCGATCAGCGGCGGCTGCCGGATATCGACTGCCGCAGCCAGATCTTCAGCGATGAGAACCTGTTCGATGACAAGACGACGTGTTACGACCGCATAGACACCGGCGTGCGCGCGAACTACGGGTTGCAGTACACGTTCCAGGCCAATGCCGGCGGGTCTATCCGTGTGCTGGCAGGACAGAGTTACCACGTTTCCGGTGACAACATCTTCCGCAGCAACTCGGTCGTGAACCCCGGCACCGATTCCGACGGCAACCTTCTTTATTCCCCGGTCAACGGCCTGCAGCGGAACCTGTCGGATTACGTTCTCGGGTTGTACGTCTCTCCGTACTCCGGTCTCCGGTCGGTTACTCAGGCGCGTTTCGACGAGCAGACAAAGGACCTCCGTCGTCTCGATACACGGGTCGCCTTCGACTATGGGCCGGTCTACGGCAACGTGAGCTACGCTTTCACGGCGGCGAGTTCGGCGCTCAATCTGCTGCAGGATCAGCAGGAGATCCTTGCGACGTTGGGCTTCCGCGTCACCGATCGCTGGGGCGTGAGCGGCCAGACGCGCTACTCGCTGACGAGCAACAAGCCGATCCAGAACGTAGCTCAGCTGCGCTACGCGGATGAATGCTACGTGATGACGGCAAACTATATCGAGACGCACATCACGGACGCCACCCGCGACGTCAAGCCGGACCGCGCGATCCTGTTCCGTGTCGAACTGAAGTATCTGGGTGAGTTCCGTTACAAGACCAACGTGCTCGATCAGGCGTTCGCCGACAATTCCCTCACCGGCATCCGCTGATCGCTGGACGCTAGTCGCGGTACTCGGGTTGCTGGCGGTAGTTCCAACTTCGGTCCATCGTTGCTGCCCCTGGTTGCGCTTCGGAAACCTGCACCGACGACCGCTTCATCGTAGGCTGGGTCGAGGTTCGCCTTTTTCGGCGGGCCGCGCCCAGCAATGAACGTATTGCCGTGGATGCTGGGTCGCGCTGCGCTCGACCCAGCCTCCGTCGATCGATGCGCGTGCACGGATCATGATTCACTTGTCGTTCCAGGTATCCTGACCGGGTGCCTTCCGAGCTGGCTGCCAACCGGTTTGTGCATGCTGCCGATCATGCTGCGATAAGCCGGATGCCCGACGGCGCCGCCGCACCCCGTCCGTTGCCTCGTCGCCCGGTTTCGTCGGCATCCAGAAGCCGGCTTGACGACCACGTTTCTCAGCGATGCCAATGCCGGCTTGCGTCGTTTCGCCTTTCCGGCCGTCGCTGTGACGGTCAGCGATAGCCCGATGTGAGGAAGCAACGTCGGTTCGCCACGCGGTCGCCATTGTCAGGTGTGCATAAGTGGCTCTGTCCGGCGCGGTTCCGGTCTATCTTCTGGTCGAGCGAATCGCGAATTCTCGGCCGACGGCATCGTCGGGAAGATGCGGTTCGATCACCAACGCTGCGGGCAGGGATTGAAAAGATCTCCTCGTGCATTAGCTTGGCACCTCAGGCTGCGCACGGCGTATCGAGGCGTGGGGGCGGCTTTCTCAAGTGAGCGACGGCACGACGCCATGCACGAAACCAGATACCGCCGGATCCATTCGAAGGCCGATCGGACGAGCGCGGCACACGCGATCGTCGCACGCTCGATGGCGGCCCTGTTGGGGCTGGGGGCCGGAGGTTGGGTGTCCGTCGGGCAAGTGCTCGCGCAGGCGCCACTTCCAGGCGTAATCATTTCTCCTTCTCCAGCACCTTCCGCTCCGATGCCCGCTCCGTCTCACCCGATGATGCCGGGAAGCGCACCCGTGCCGCAAGCAGCCCCGGTTCCGCCGCCGCCAGCAGCAGCCGCCGCGCCAAAGGCCAAACCGAAACCCGTGGCACGGACGAAGAAGCCGGTTCAGGAGGCTGCGGCAGGTGATGCTGCCAATCTCCCGAAGGGACCTTCGAGCACGCGGATCGGTCTGCTGGTCAATGGCGAGCCGATCACGGCCTATGAGATCGAGCAGCGGGCGCGGCTGATGGCGCTCGGCGCGGACATCCAATCCCGGGCGCAGGCGCGCATGAAGGAGCTCGCGTCGTCGGAGTCCGTCAATGCGCGCTGGAAGCAGATCGTCCAGGACACCGTCAACGCCAACCAGGGCAAGACGCGTGAGCAGATCATGGCCATTCTGCAGGAGAAGCAGAAGGTCTACTCGATGGGTCTGCAGAAGCAGGCGGTCGAGAGCGCCCGGGCAGCGTCGATCCCGGCGATGCGCGAGAACGCCAAGAAGGAATTGATCGAGGAGATGGTCAAGATCCAGGACGCCCGCCGGGCCGGCGCGACGCCCGACGAGAGCATGGTCGAGGACCTGATCAAGGATCTTGCTCAGCGCAACAAGATGTCGGCGCTGGAATTCGCCCGCCACTTCGGCGGCATGGGCATCGACATCATGACGCTCAAAGCCCGGTTTCGCGCCCAGCTCGCGTGGACCGACGCCGTGCGCAAGCAGTACAGCCACCTGACACAGCCGAGCCAGCGCCAGCTCGACGCGGCGCTGGTCAACTTCAGCGGCGGCGAGGATCAGGTCGAGTTGCAGCTCCACAGGATCGTCATTCCCGTTCCCCCCAAGCTCGACCAGCGGGCCATGGCCGGGCGTCTGGCCGAAGCGGAAAAGCTGCAGAAGCAGTTCAAGTCATGCAACGGTGTCGGCGCGCTGGCAGCCAGGGTCGATGGCGCCCGCTACGAGAACATGGGCTCGCGCAATGTTTCGACGTTTCCCGAGCCGTCGCGGACGATGTTGATCAACGCCCAGGAAAGCACGATGGTGCCGCCGACGATGACCTCGACGGGTATCGAGTTGTATGCGGTGTGCGGCCGCAAGGTGATCAAGGCGTCGGAAGTGAAGCGGACGCAACTCGCCAACGAGGAGCGCCAGGGCACGTTCGAGCGATTGTCGAAGAGCCACCTGCGCAAACTGCTGGACAGTGCAATCATAGAGAACCGTTGAGTGGGCGATCCCGAGCGCAACGATACGACGACCGGCAAGGTTACACGCGAAGCGCAGGTTCCCCAGGCGCCGGGACTCGAGGCGCGGTCGTCGCGCGGGGCTGACGGACCGGGCTCCGATCTGGCGGTAGCGCTGTCGGGTGGCGAGCCCGCGGGGATCGGTCCCGATATCGCCTTGGCGGCGTGGGAGCAGCGCAACGACAGCCTGCTGCCGGCCTTCGGCCTTTACGCCGACGCCGATGTGATCGCCGAACGGCGCGACCGGCTGAAGCTGGATATCCCCTTGCAGATCGTCTCGTCGGTGCGCGAGGCCGCCCGGATCTTCGCGCATTCGCTGCCGATCATCGACGTGCGTTGCGCGGCGCCGGTCGTGCCCGGCCAGCCCGATCCGGCAAACGGGCGCTCGGTCATCGCGGCCATCGAGATGGCGACGAAGGCTGTGGCAACCGGTGACGCTGCAGCGCTCGTCACGAACCCGATCGCCAAGCACGTGCTCTACGACGCTGGTTTTCGCCATCCCGGCCATACCGAGTTCCTGGCCGAGTTGGCTGAACAGCACTATCCCGGGACCACCTACCGCTCGGTGATGATGCTCGCGTCCGACGACCTCAGGGTCGTTCCCCTGACCATTCATGTTGCATTGGCCTCTGTGCCGTCGCTGGTGACGGCTGCCGAAATCGAAGCCACCGTGCGCGTCATGGCGGAAGCGCTGCGGCGTGATTTCGGTTGTGCGCAAGCCCGGATCGCGGTTGCGGGGCTCAATCCCCACGCCGGCGAGAACGGCACCATGGGGACGGAGGATCGCGACGTCATCGCCCCGGCGATCCAAAAGCTGAGGGGCGAGGGGATCGACGTGCGCGGGCCGTTGTCGGCCGACACGTTGTTTCATGCGGCAGCACGTGAGACCTACGATGCGGTGCTCGCGATGTACCACGATCAGGCGCTGATCCCGCTGAAGACGCTGGCATTCGACAAAGGCGTCAACATCACATTGGGCTTGCCGTTCGTGCGGACGTCGCCGGATCACGGCACGGCGTTCGACATCGCGGGCACGGGCCGGGCGTCGTGCACCAGTCTCGTCGCAGCGCTTTCGTGCGCGGTACGGATGGCGGAACATCGCGCGGCAGTGGTGGCTCGGGCATGACGCAGACAACAGGTCCAGCGGCTCTACCGGGTAGCAGCCCCGACGGTTTGCCGCCGCTGCGTGACGTGATCGCCGCACATGGCCTCACGGCGAAGAAGAGCCTGGGGCAGAACTTCATCCAGGATCTCAATCTGACGCGCCGGATCGCCCGGATCGCGGGTCCGCTCGAGGGCGTCACAGTCGTCGAGATCGGGCCGGGGCCGGGCGGCCTCACACGTGCGCTGCTGCTGGAAGGCGCGGCGCGGGTGATCGGAATCGAACGCGACGACCGGTGCCTCACAGCGCTCGCCGCGGTCGAGGCGCGCTATCCCGGCCGCTTGATCGTGCACGGCGCGGACGCTCTAGAAGCAGACTGGCGGACCCTGCTCGGGGAGCATGCCGACGGCGACGTGCGGATCATCGCGAACCTGCCTTACGGCGTGGCGACACGGCTGCTGATCGCCTGGCTCGAGACGGAGCCTTGGCCGCCCTGGTTTTCGCGGATGGCGCTGATGTTCCAGAAGGAGGTTGCCGAGCGCATCGTCGCAGCGCCAGGCACGAAAGCCTATGGCAGGCTGTCTGTCATTTCGCAGTGGCGGTGCGAGACGCGCATCGCGCTCACGCTGAACCCCTCGGCGTTCACCCCGCCGCCGAAAGTCGACAGCGCCGTCGTCGATTTCGTTCCCCGCCGCGTGCTGTCGCCGATGTGCGACGTGAAGGTGCTCGGCCGTGTCACCGGTGCGGCCTTCGGGCAGCGGCGAAAGATGCTTCGCTCGACGTTGAAGAGTGTCACCGAGCGTCCCGACGCCCTGCTCGAGGACCTCGGCATCGCCGGGGACCGGCGGGGCGAGACACTTTCCGTCGAGGAGTTCGCGCGCATTGCTGCCGCGATCTCCCCTGTGCCGGAAATTCGGTAGTCGGCCCCGCCGTTTTTTTCTGGCTGGCTTTTTGGGCCGGTTTATGGGCCGGTTCTGGGCCAGCCTCATCGCCGGATCACGACGCCTTCTGAGCGGGGGCTGCCTGAGTGGCCTCCGCTTCCCGGCGCTTCTGCGCGCGCCGGTCGAGCATGTTGAGCGACTCGACGAGCACCGAGAACGCCATGGCCATGTAGATGTAGCCCTTGGGCACATGCGCGCCGAAGCCTTCCGCGATCAGCACCATGCCGATCATCAGCAGGAACCCGAGGGCGAGCATCACGATGGTCGGATTGTTGTTGATGAAATTCGCCAGGGGCGTCGCAGCGAGCAGCATGACGATGACGGTCACGACGACGGCGATCACCATGATCGGCACATGCTCCGTCAGTCCGACTGCGGTGATGATGCTGTCGATCGAGAACACGAGATCGAGGAGTACGATCTGCGCCATGGCGGCCGCGAACGTCAAAGACGCGCCGCCGCTTTCGAACATGTCGGGGCCGGGATCGGGATCGACGCGGTGATGGATCTCCTTGGTGGCTTTCCACACGAGGAATAAGCCGCCGCCGATCAGGATGAGGTCGCGCCAGGAGAACGCATGGCCCAGCACCGAGAAGATGGGCGTGGTCAGCTTCACGATGATCGCGATGGTTCCGAGCAGCGCAAGTCGGAAAATCAGCGCTAGTCCGATGCCGATGCGGCGGGCCCGCTCCCGCGACTCCTCCGGCAGCTTGTTGGTCAGGATCGATATGAAGATCAGGTTGTCGATACCGAGCACGACTTCGAGCGCAATCAAGGTAAGGAGTGCAGCCCAGACGGCGGGATCGGCCGCGAGGGTCATCAGGTATTCGGACATCACGAGGCTCCGCAGGAGTTCATCGAGGGGGATTGTCTAATGTTGTAAGTAGTACGCACATGACGGCGGCCAGCACCCGCCGCAGAGCGAGTGCTCCATACAGTCGATCGGAAATGGCGTGGAGTTCGCGAGGTCGCCAATCGTTTTTCAGGGCGTCGGTGATCGACCGTTCCGATCGAGTGCAGCGAATTTTGCGGCTCGGACCCATCGGACTGCCGTGCGAACGGCGCATTCGCCGGGACTCGAGCGCCGTTGGGGGAGCGAATGCTGCGGCGCCTGGAACGCCATAGAGATGGCGGGGGATGCCGATCGGATTTGTCGATAGATCAGAATACCCGGTGAAATACGGACGATCTGCCCTAAATCCGCTCGACGATGTGCGGCATGGAAAGCATCGCGGAATGCTGGTGCAGACCAACTCGAGGGGCGAATGGAAACCGGGCATCTCTTGGAGACGACATTGCGGTTCGTGCGCGAGCACGAGACGCTCGTGGAAGCGGTGCTGTTCGGCCTTGCGTTCGCAGAGTCGATCGTTCTGTTCTCTTTCTTCATTCCAGCGAGCCTGCTGTTCCTGGCGATCGGCGGACTTCACGGCGCGAGCGGCGGCGACCTGCTTCCGCTGGTGGTGGCGGGCTCGCTGGGCGCCTTTTTCGGCGATCTCGTTTCCTACTGGATCGGCTGGCGCTATCGCCACGACCTGAAGGAGCGCTGGCCGTTCCGCAGCTATCCGGACTGGCTGCCCAAGGCCAGCCGGTTCTTCGACAAATGGGGTATCCTCGGCGTCGTCGTCGCCAAATTCATCGGACCGATGCGACCGCTCGTGCCAACGATCAGCGGCGCAGTCTCCATGCCCGGTGGCAGGTTCGTCGCCGCGAGCGCGGTATCTTCGGTCGTCTGGGCGCTGGTGTTTCTCGTCCCGACATTCTACGGCGTCGATTGGCTGATGCGGTAGCGGGCCCGCGGCGTCACCCGCGGCCGCCCTCGGTCGCAAGCCAAGCAGCGCAACACGCTTTGGCGAGTTCGCGGACGCGGAGGATGTAGCTCTGCCGCTCGGTGACGGAGATCACGCCGCGGGCGTCGAGCAGGTTGAAGACGTGGGACGCCTTGATGCACTGATCGTAAGCCGGCAACGCCATCAGATGGTTCGAGGGCGGCGTTCCCTCCGGGGTTGATTCCGCCCTGCCCTTCGCGAGCAGGCTCTTGCACTCGGTCTCCGCGTCCTTGAAGTGACGCAGCAGCAGATCGGTGTCGGCGTGTTCGAAGTTGTATCGCGAATACTCCTGTTCGGCTTGCAGGAACACGTCGCCGTAGGTCAGCTTGCGGCTGTCGGTGCGGCCGTTGAAGTTCAGGTCGAACACGCGGTCGACGCCCTGCACGTACATGGCCAATCGCTCGAGCCCGTAGGTGATCTCGCCGGCGACCGGGTGGCAGTCGAAGCCCCCGACCTGCTGGAAATAGGTGAACTGGGTCACCTCCATGCCGTTGCACCAGACTTCCCAGCCCAGCCCCCAGGCACCGAGCGTCGGGCTTTCCCAGTCGTCCTCGACGAAACGGATGTCGTTCACCGCGGTATCGATGCCGATCGCGTCGAGGCTCTGCAGGTAGAGGTCCAGGATATCGGGCGGTGACGGCTTCATGATCACCTGGAACTGGTAGTAGTGCTGCATCCGGTTGGGGTTCTCGCCGTAGCGGCCGTCCTTGGGACGGCGGCTCGGTTGCACATAGGCGGCCTTCCAGGGTTCGGGTCCGATGGCGCGCAGGAAAGTGGCGGTATGCGATGTGCCGGCGCCGACTTCCATGTCGTAGGGCTGGAGCAGTGCGCATCCGCGTTTGCCCCAATATTCCGAGAGGCGAAGGATGATTTGCTGAAACGTGAGCATTGGCCGAGGCCGCCTGGATCAAACGCGCATTTTAGCGGAATCGACTAGTCGGACCGCCGCAACACGCGCGCGGCGCCGCCCGAAACAACGGCTTCAGCCGTCTGTTGCCGGCAGGTTCACGTCGAGCCAGCGTTCGCGGATCTGGCGGATCACGTCGCGCATGCCGATGGCATTCAAGGGCTTGCAAAGGAAGGCGTTGGCGCCGACATCGTGGGCTTCGACGATGTCATCTGGTTCGTCGGACAAAGAGAACATCACCACCTTGAGGTCGGCCAGATGGGGTTTGGAGCGGATTTCGCGCAAGGTCTGAATCCCTGACCGGCCTGGCATGTGCAGATCCATGAGTACCAATCGCGGCAGGACCCGTATGTCGCGGCCGGCATGCTTGCCTTGCCCGAGCAGGTAATCGATCGCCTCTTCCCCGCTTTGTACGGCGACCTGCGGGATCAGGACGCCTGCACGTTTCAAGCCCAGTTGCATGAGCAGGAGTTCTTCCGGGCTGTCGTCGACCAGCAGGATCGGGGCAATGCTGTCGTGTACTTGCGGCGTGGTCAATTGAGGCAGCTTGCGTAGGCGGGTTGGATCAATGTGCGCGTGAAGGTCAGGAGTCGATTCCGGCCAAGGTCGCATTCCGATTCGGTCATTTTACTGCCCAGGCCGCATGCCGATCGTTACAATCCGCTGAATATCGACAATTTCGGAGACAGGCGATGCGCGTTCTGCTGCTGTTTTGGATGGGAATGCTTGCGTTCGCTGCCTCTGCGCAGGAGCCTTGGCCTGCCGCCAAGCCGATCAGCATGGTGGTCGGGTTTCCACCCGGTGGCGTCGCGGACCTGACCGCCCGGCCGATGGCGGTCGTGCTCGAACGCATTCTCAAGCAAAAGGTGCTGGTGGAGAACCGTGCCGGTGCCGGCGGTGCGGTTGGCAACGCTTACGTGGCCAAGGCGCGCCCGGACGGTTACACCTTGCTGATGGCCTTGTCTAGCGTGTCCATCCTGCCTGAGGCCGACAAAGTCAATGGCAAGGCGCCCGGCTATACGCTCGATCAACTGGTGCCGGTGGCCCTCATATCAGCCGATCCTACGGTGCTGGTAGTGCGCGCCGAATCGCCGTACCGGTCGATCAAGGACCTGGTCGATGCAGCCCGTGCGAATCCGGGCAAGATCAACTATGCGTCATCGGGCTACTACAGCGCGCTTCATACGCCAATGGAGATGTTCTCGATCGCCACCGGCGCCAAACTGTTCCACATTCCGTATCAGGGCGGCGGGCCGGCGGTGACGGCCATCCTCGGCGGCCAGGTAGATGCGCTCGCCTCCGGGCCTGGACCGGTGTTGCAGCACATCAAGGCAGGCAAGCTGCGCGCGTTGGCGTCCTGGGGCGACAAGCGTCACCCGGCACTGCCCGACGTTCCCACGCTCAAGGAACTGGGCATCGACAACGAGTTCTACATCTGGGCCGGACTGTTCGCGCCGGCGGGCACGCCCGAGGCGCTAATCCGCCAGTTGCGCGATGCGGTGCGGCAGGCGGTCGCCGACCCGCAGTTCCGGCAGGTAATGGAGTCGTCCGGCCAGCCGATCCAGTACCTCGACCAGGCGGAGTTCCGGGTGTTCTTCGACAAGGACGCGAAGAAAATGGCCGACGTGGTGCGACAGATCGGCAAGGTCGAAGAAAAGAAGTAGCAGCTAAACTCCCCTCGCGCGCCGTACCGCATCTGCCCATCCGGCCATGCGGCTGGCGCGTTCTGCGTCGCCCATGGCAGGCTCGAAGGTCGCATCCTCTTGCCACAGGGCGGCGATTTCCGACGAGTCTTTCCAGAACCCCACTGCGAGGCCTGCAAGGTAAGCGGCACCCAGCGCGGTGGTTTCCATTACCTTGGGTCTGACCACCGGCACGCCGAGCAGGTCGGCCTGGAACTGCATCAACAGACCATTGGCAGTGGCTCCGCCGTCAACGCGCAGTTCGGACAATTTCACCCCTGAATCGGCCTCCATGGCATGCGCCAGTTCCGTCGACTGGAAAGCGATGGATTCGAGCGCTGCACGGGCGATGTGGGCAGCGCCGGCGCCGCGCGTGAGGCCGGTGATGGCGCCGCGCACGTTCGAGTCCCAGTAGGGGGCGCCCAGACCGACAAAGGCCGGCACGAAGGTGACGCCGCCGTTGTCGGGCACGCTCGCCGCCAGGGATTCGACCTCGGCGGAGGTCTTGATGATTCCCAGGCTGTCGCGCAGCCACTGCACGACAGCGCCGCCGATAAAGACGCTGCCTTCCAGCGCGAACGGGCGTGATTCACCGGACTGTGCTGCAGCTGTCGTGATCAGGCCGGATTTCGATTCCAGGGCGCGGTCGCCGGTATGCATGAGCATGAAGCAGCCGGTGCCGTAGGTGTTCTTGGCCAGCCCCGGCGCGGTCGCGCCCTGGCCGAACAGGGCCGCCTGCTGGTCGCCGGCGATGCCGGCGATCGGCACCTCGGCACCAAACACCTCCGCATGCGAATTGCCGACGACTTCGCTGGATCGCTTGATCAGCGGCAGCATGGTCGGCGGCACGTTCAGGGCCAGACATAGCGTGTCGTCCCAGTCGCCGTTGGCGAGGTTGTAGAGCATGGTGCGCGAGGCGTTGGATACATCGGTCACATGC
>CAZNMY010000095.1:0-24125 GCA_964574325.1 uncultured Devosia sp.
GTTTGCGCAATCGGGTGCGCTGGGGATCACCAACATGAACGCCGAACAGCGCCTATTCTTTTACTTTCCGCCTTCCCGCTCGATCTCGCGCCAGCCGATGTCCGAGCGGCAGAAGCCGCCGGGCCAGTCGATCCGCCGAACGGCTTCGTATGCCCGGTCACGCGCTTCTCGCACGCTCTTGCCGCGCGCGGTGACGTTCAGGACGCGTCCGCCATCCGCGAGAATGCGGCCACCCACGAGCTTGGTGCCCGCATGGAAGATCTCGACGCCATCGACCTCGGCTGCCTTGTCGAGGCCCTTGATCTCCGTCCCCTTCTGCGGTGTGCCGGGATAGCCGTTGGCGGCCATCACGACGGTCAGCGCGACGTCGTCCCACCAGCGCAGATCGAACGTGTCGAGCACGCCGTCGCACGTCGCGACGAGCGCCGTCAGGATGTCGGACTTCAGACGCATCATCAGCACCTGGCATTCCGGATCGCCGAACCGCGCGTTGTATTCGATCAGCTTCGGCCCCTGCGGCGTCAGCATCAGGCCCGCATACAGCACACCGACGTAGGGCATTCCGCGCTTCGCCATCGCCGCCACGGTCGGCTCGATGATCTCGCGCATCACCCGCGCGCTGATCTCCGGCGTCACGATCGAGGCCGGCGAATAGGCGCCCATGCCGCCGGTGTTCGGCCCCTTGTCGCCGTCGCCGACGCGCTTGTGGTCCTGCGCGGTGGCGAGCGGCAGAGCGCGTTTTCCGTCGCACAACGCAAAGAAGCTCGCTTCCTCGCCGGTCATGAACTCCTCGATCACGACCTCCGCGCCGGCCGCCCCGAACGCGCCCGAGAAGCACGCGTCGATCGCCTCGGCGGCCTCCGCGTGGCTCTCCGCGATCACGACGCCCTTGCCGGCCGCGATGCCGTCCGCCTTGACGACCACCGGCAACGCCTGCTTCGCGGCATACGCTTTGGCGGCGGCCGCATCCCGGAATCGCTCATAAGCTGCGGTCGGAATGCCGGCCTCCCGGCACAGGTCCTTGGTGAACCCCTTCGAGCCTTCGAGCTGTGCGGCAAGCTTGCTCGGCCCGAACACCTTGATGCCGGCAGCCTTGAGATCGTCCGCCAGCCCGGCCACCAGCGGCGCTTCCGGCCCGACCACCACCAGCCCGATATTCTGCAGCCGGCAGAACGCGATGACTGCATTGTGTTCGGCCACGTCGAGCACCACGCAGGTGGCGCACTGTGCGATGCCCGGATTGCCCGGCGCGGCGAACAGCGTGCCGAGCAGCGGGCTCGCCGAGATCGCCCACGCCAGCGCATGCTCGCGCCCGCCCGAGCCGATGAGAAGCACGTTCATTCAGGTCACTCCAGCGCCGTGAGGCCGGTGGCTAAGCCGGTGCAGGGCGCGATTGGATCGAGTTCGAGGCCCTCGATAGCCTGCTCACCGCCTCGCGTCGACCGCTCGTGACGAGGATGCTCGAACTCCTTCCCGTCCCTCGCGCTATTCGCCGCACGTTTCCGCCACTTTTTCCACGATATCACGTGCTGCTTCGCGCGTACCGGCCACCCGCTTGAACGACAGGGCCATCCAACGGTGCTAATTTCAGATCGGTATGAGAAGCACGGCCAGCCACATCCCGTTCGACTTTGCGCAGGTTGCGGCCCAACGTGTTACAGCCGGCCTGCGCCGTGACGACGGGACGTTCCGGCTGGCGCTCGGACTGGCGATGCTCGCCCACGCCTTGTTCTTCGTGAGCTTTCTTTCCGCGCCCAGCCGGCAACTCGGCGACCCCAGCGGCATCGACGGCGCGGTCAGCATCGAGCTGGCGACCGAGGCCGACTTGCGCGCCGCTGGAACCGTCTCCGACAGCGCCGGTGATCCGCTGCGTCCGTCGGCCGAGCCGGAGCAGGCATCGCCCGCCCAGGCAGAGGTGCCGCCGCTGTTCGCGCCACCGATCGAGCAGAAGGCCGAGCAGCAGCCTCCGCCGCAGGAGAAAGCCGCCGAGCCGTCTCCCCAGCCGCTGTCTGTCCCCTTCCCGTTGCCCGAGTTCCTCAAGCAGCCGCTGGCAAAGTCCCAGCCGACGCCTGAAGGCCGGTTCAAGCCGGTCGACACCGAGCCGCCCGGGCAGCACACGGGTGAGGATAAAAAAGTTCAGGGCCAACCGCAGAAGAAGGCACAGACGCCCACCAAGCAGGCGACGAAACCTCAGGAGCCGCGTCCTGCGCAGCCCAAGCAGAACCCGGTGCTGACGACCAAGCTCGACCTGACGTTGCCGCCGTCGGCTTTCGTCCGGCAGACATTTACCAGCGGCAACGGCGGCGCGGGGCTGGAACGTCCCGCCGGCATCACGCGCTCGGGCGAGAACGACGACTTCGCGAAAGGTGTTATCCGCGCCTTGCAGCGAACCATGCCGCAACTCTCCGACGTGCGCGGCAACGTCACGGTGCGCATCACGCTCGATGCCAAGGGCAACCTCGCCAGCACCGTCGTGACACGCCCGTCGAGCGTCGCCGGCCTCGATCAGAGCGTGGTGTTCGCCACCAAGCAGTCGAGCTTCCCGATCCCGCCCAAGAACCACGTCCAGGCCGACCTCGTGTTTCTCGTCACATATTTATACAAGTAGATTCAGCCGAAAAACGAAGCTGGCTGTGGGCAATTTTGCCGGATCTGTCCACTTCGTCCGTCTGCCCGACCAGCGCCTCCCCACCGTCGTCATGGCCCGTCCCGGATCAGTGTCCGGGATAAACTGCGGAGGACCATCCACGGGTCATCGAAGTCGAGAGCCTGATGGTCATCGGCTTCCGAATAAAGACAGATCAGCGTGACGTGGATGGCCGCCTTCGCGGCCAAGACGGGGCGCTTTTTTACGAGGTTGCGCGACTTCAAGGCCGCGCGACCGTCAGCTCGATCGGCCAGTCGTCGACGCACTCGCGGCCCGTCTCGGTGACGATGAACGTGTGGCCGACGAACATGCCGAGCGTGCCGTCCGCGGTGATCGGGTTGGGCTCCGGCATCAACACCATGCCCGGCTTGCACGTCATCTCGAACGCTTCCGCGTGCACGGCTTCCTTGAAAACGTGCGGGCCGTCGGTGACGATGTCGATGCCGTGCGCGTGGATCGGCCGGGACTGCACGCCCTTCTCGCGGAAGAAATCGCCCGCGATCCGCATGTCCTCGATCGGCGCGCCCGGCTTGATCGCGTCGACCATCTCGAGATAGCCGGGCTTGGCGATGTCGTCCCAGAACGTCTGCACGTTGGCCGGCGGCGGCCCGACGCAGATCGGCTGCCCGATCTGGGCGGAGTAGCCGCGATACCCGCAGGCGAGTTCCATCAGGATGATGTCGTCCTTCGACAGCTTGCGCAGCGAGGGGCGCGGATTTCCGAACACCATCGCCGGATTGGTCATCGACGTCGAACCGATGATCAGGAAGTCGACGTCGCCGCCGCCCTTCAGGATCGCGTGCGCCGCCGCTGCCTTGAGGTCGATCTCGGTCGCGCCGGGCTCTGCCGCGCGCGTCATGGCGGCCATCGCCGCCTCGCAGAGCTTGCCGGCCTTGCGCACACAATCCAGCTCCTCCTTCGAGTGGATCGACAACAGCTCGTGCATGATCCCGTGCGTCAGCACGAGTTCCGCGTCCGGCAACTCCTTCTTGAATACGTTGTACTGGTTGATCGGCAGGTGATCCTTGTGCCGCGGATCGATCTCGAGGAAGCCGATGCGGCCCTTCTCGAGCTCGAGCTCCTTGATCCGCTCGACCATCACGACGGCGTAGTTGCCGCTGCGCGAGTTGCGCACGTCCGTCAGCGCCGCCGACACCTCGCGCCGCGTCGCTTCGCAATGCGTGCCGCCCATCGAGTAGACCAGCGTCGGCTCGCCCTCGAGCGGCACGACGACGTAGCACGCCATCGCGTGCCACTCCCAATGGCCCGTAAGCCACAGCATGCCGCCGCCCCAACTCCAGTGGCTCGGACCGCCCGGCACGATCGCGACGTCGAGCTTCAGATCACGCATCTTCGCCCGCAGCAGCGCATACCGCCGCGCGTACTCTTCCTTGGAGAACTGCTCGTAGACCGCATCGCGATAGTACGGCGTGTCCTTCATGCCGTTGAACAGCGCGTTGCGGTCGAGGTCGTGCCGGATGTTCGGCCACGACGTGTTCCCCGCGGGCTTCTGAGGTGCAGCGGCCAATGTTTCCTCCATCAATCTATAGAGTTGTTCGTCGGTCTCGCGGCAGGTGATGGGCATTGTCGTTGCCGATCACATAGCCGCAGCAGCGGCGATGATATCGGTCTGTTTGAAGTCATCACCTTTGAAGAGCAGCGGCACGTTCAGTGTCTTCGCCAGTGCATATGATGCGCAGTCCCCAAGATTGAGCTTGGCGGCCGTACCCAAACCTTTTCCGTATCTCTCGAATGCATCGAATGCCGCGTCACACTGGCTGGTGTCGAACGGGATAACTTCCGGTGCGATCTCTGCGATCAACGCGGCCAGATCGCGCAGCCCGTCAACGCCGAACCGCCCTCGAACGACCATGCGGGTCTCGAGCAGTGACACCGTCGATATGAAGCAACTGTCAGCTCCCGCGATCGCGTATAGAAACGAAACGCGTTCGGGCTCCCGATTGACGATTGCCACGAGTGCGGAGCTGTCGATGACGATCACCGAGGAACTCCAATTTCGTCATATCCGATGATTTCATCGGCCGGTCGATCGTCGAGCACTGGAAGCGCTGCAAACCGGTCGCTGACCTCCATCATGCGGTCGAAGCTCGGGCTGCGGCGGGGCCTGTCAGGCAATGCGATACCAGCGCTTCTGGCTCGATCTTCGAGCGCTTCCCGAATGATCTCGTCTGGACGTTTTCCCGAATGCACGGCCAAGCGCCGTGCAAGCTCTTCCGTGTCTCTGTTGAGAGCAATCATTTTGCCTACTCGCTTCCTTGGCGGCTTTGCGGTCACTTCGGCGGCTCGCCCCCTTCCAAAGCATTCCCGGTTCGCCTCCCCATCGAGAGGCGGGAGAAGCACTCAAACCGGGTCGCCACCCGCGTACAGCCACTTCGTCGACTTCAGCGCCTCTTCCGGCGTCCGCTCCTGGAGGAACTGATCGCGCAGCTCGGCCACCACGCCTGCAGCATGATAGAACTGGCCGTACACGCGGCTGTTGGTCTGGATGCGTGCGGTGCGCAGATAGCGCTTTTGATTATACGCATTGAACGCCGCGTTGAGATCGCCGGGCGACAGGCTCACGTCATGCGCGAGTTGGACGGCGTCCTCCGTCGCCATGTTCGCGCCCTGTGCAAGATACTGCAGCGTCGGATGCGCCGCGTCGCCGAGCAGCGTGACGTTGCCCTTCGTCCAGTTCTTCACCGGCAGACGGTCGCAAAGGACCCACATCTTCCACGTCTCGATCTTCTGCAGGAGGCGAAGCACCTCCGGCTGCTGGCCGCGGAAGTGCGCTTCCATCTCGCCGTAGCTCGCCTCGACGTTCCAGCCTTCCTCGTAGCGGTCGGAATGGAACACCGCGACGAGATTGTAGAGCTCGCCGCGCCGCAGGGGGTAATGCACCAGATGTGTCTTGGGGCCCGCCCACAAGACGACATCCGGGTTCCACAGGCCCTCGGGCACCTCGTCGCGCTTCAGCACCGCGCGAAACGCGATGTGGCCCGAGACCTCCGGCGGCCCGTCGGCGACGATCGATTGCCGGATGCTCGACCACAGCCCGTCGCAGCCGATCAGTGCCACGCCTTCGACGCTGCCGCCGTCCTTGCAATGCACGACGACATGGTCGCCCTTGTCGTCGTAGCCGGTCACCGTGCGGCTCTTCTCGAGCGTGACGAGCGGGCTCGCCGCCGCCTTCAGCAGCATGCACGCGTGCAGGTCGGCACGATGCACGACGGCATAATTCTCCTGGTAGTGCTGCGGAAAGACGTCCTTCACCGGCACGCTCGTGATGACGTGCCCGGCAAGCGCGCAACGCATCTCGATCTTGTTGGGCAGCCACGAGATGTCCATCACCTGTTTCTTGATGCCGAGCCGGTCGAGCGCCCGCACGATGTTCGGCCCGAGCTGGATGCCCGCACCGATCTCGGCGAACTCGGGCGCCTGCTCGATCACATGGACCGCATAGCCCTTCTGCGAGAGCGCGATGGCCGTGGCGATGCCGCCGATGCCGCCGCCGACGATGATGAAAGGTTTCTTGAATGTGGTCATGGATATCTCTGTTGGGGTTCAGGCAGCAGGAACTCAGGAATCAGGAACTCAGAGTTTCAGAATTAGCCGCCTGTGCTTCCGTTATCCTCGATCGGAAATAGCTGCCTGCTGCCTGAGTTCCGGCTGCCTCATTCCGCGTCCGGCTGCTTTTCAGGTTCAGCGTCCTGAAACGCCTTGTGCGCTTCGCACGCCTCGATCGCCTCCTGCAGGCGCGTCAGATGCGAGATGTCCGCCTTGAACCGCCGCGCGTTGGCCACCTGCGGGATCAGGCAGATGTCGGCGAGCGTCGGCTCCGCGCCGAAGCAGAACGGCCCCTTTTCGCCCTTGATGAGTTCGTTCGCCGCGGTCAGTCCTTCCAGGTTGATCGCTCGCGCCCAGGCGGTGTCGTCCTGGCCGAGGCTCTTCACCCGCTGCAGCACGCGCAGGTTCTGCACCGGATGCGTGTCGCAGGCGATCGACTGCGCGAACGCGCGTACCTTGGCGCGGCGGATCGGATCTTTCGGCAGCAGCGGCGGGTTCGGATGGGTCTCCTCCAGCCAGTCCATGATCGCGAGGGATTGGGTGAGCACGGTGCCATCTTCCAGCACCAGGGCCGGGACGAGGCCCTGGGGATTGATCGCGAGATAGGCAGGGTCGCGCTGCTCGCCGTTCCGCAGATGCCGCGAGATCTGCTCGACCGCGATACCCTTGAGGTTGAGCGCGATGCGCACGCGATACGCTGCGCCGCTGCGGAAGTAGCCGTAGAGTTTCATCATGGTAATTCCATCGGTTGGGACCACCCGGCAGAAAGCCTCGGGCGGCGAGCCGGTCATGTTGCAGCACTCGTGTTCCACCACCTGATAGCAAGGGAAGGGGCGCGGCGAAAGTCGCATACGGGCTACCGCTCAGGGACGTGAACGGTTAATAACCGGCCCATGCTGTTTCACGCCCAATCCTTCGTGCTCGTCTTCCTTCCCGCGACGCTGGCGCTGTACTACGCGCTGGCCCGGCACGTCGGCGCGCGCGAGTGGGCGCTGATCGCCGCCTCGCTGGTGTTCTACGCTTGGTGGGACGTGCGCTTCCTGCCGCTGCTCCTCGCCCACATCGTGGTCACCTGGCTGATCGCCCGCGCTTATGGCGCCACCGGTCGCAAGGGACTGCTGTGGCTCGGCGTGGCGTTGAACTTCGCGTCCCTCGCGTTCTTCAAGTACACGACTTTCCTGCTCGACAACCTCGGCGCGCTGGCCGGCCTCTCGTTTCCGAAAGCCGACATCGTGCTGCCGATCGGGATCTCGTTCTTCACCTTCCAGTGTGTTTCTTACTTGATCGACATGAGCCGGGGAGAAGCGCCGCAATATCCGCTTCGACGCCTGACGCTTTTCGTCGTCCTGTTTCCCCATCTCATCGCCGGCCCGATCGTCCGCCACAACGAGATCATCCCGCAGTTCGACAACGACCCCTTGCGGGAGGGCCTCGCCGAACGCCTCGCCAAGGGCATCACGCTGTTCGTCGTTGGTCTTCTGCTGAAAGTGCTGGTCGCCGACAAACTCGCCCCGCACGTCGACCGCATCTACGCGAGCGCCGCATCCGGCATGCCCGGCTTGTGGGACGCCTGGCTGGGTATCCTGGGCTTCTCGCTGCAGATCTATTTCGACTTCTCCGCCTACTCCGAGATGGCGATCGGACTTGCGCTGATGTTCGGCCTGCATTTCCCGATGAACTTCGCGATGCCCTATCGTGCGACGTCGCTTCGCGATTTCTGGCGGCGCTGGCATATGTCGCTGTCGCGATTCCTGCGCGATTACCTTTACATCCCGCTGGGCGGCAGCCGCCTCGGCTTCGGGCGCTTCGTGCTGGCCACTTTGGTGACGATGGGCTTGTGCGGGCTCTGGCACGGCGCGGGCTGGACCTTCATCCTGTGGGGCCTGATTCATGGCGCGGGCCTCGTCGCCTGTCGCGCATGGGACCAGGCGAAGTTGCCGATGCCGGCCCCGCTCGGATGGCTGCTGACGGTGCTGTTCGTGACGCTCGCCTTCATGATATTCCGTGCCCCCGACATGGGCGTCGTGGCGAACATGACGGCAGGTGCGATGGGTCTCGGCGGCGTGGGCAATCGCTGGCCGGCGGGTGTTGCGGTTCTCTTCGCCATCGCTGCCGCACTCGCCCTGTTGAGGCGCCCAAATCCGGAAACTGTGGAACGCTATCTGCGGCCGCATCCTGCTTTCGCCGCGGCAACCGCGCTGGCCGCCGTTTACGTGATGGTCGAGGTGGGCCGCGGCGCCCCTTCGAGCTTCATCTATTTCCAGTTCTGAGGGGTGACGATGCCGCCGACCCCGAACATGAGCTGGCGCCGTTTCGTGAAGCAGACGCTCGGCATTTTTGCCGGCACGATGTTCGCGCTCTATGCGTTCGTGCTGGCCATGAACCCCTACGGCAACCTGCCGAATTGGGTACTGCGCGACCACGTCATGACCGACGACAACCAGCGCTATCAGTATCCCTCGGTCGTCCGCTCTGGCCGTTACGACAGCCTTATCATCGGCACCTCGACCTCGCGCCTGCTCGACCCCAAGCCGTTCGCGGACGCTTTAGGTGGCCGCTTCGCGAACGTCGCCATGAACGCAGGCACGGCCTGGGAGCAGACCGAACTCACGAAGCTGTTCCTGCGCCATCAGCCCAAGCCCCACGCGCTCGTCGTCGGCATCGACTGGGTCTGGTGCGCCGTGAATGCCGACCGCGAGCGCATCACCTTCCGCGGCTTCCCGGAGTGGATGTACGACGACGATCCCTGGAACGATCTCGCCTATATGCTCAATGCCAGGGCTCTTGAGATCTCGGGGCGGCGCGCCGGTGCAGCGATCGGTCTCGCCAAGCCGCGGCTGCCGCCGGATGGCTGGGAGATCTTCACGCCGCCCGAGCGCGACTACGACCTCGCCAAGGCCCAGACGAAGATCTACGGCGACGGCGCTCGCGCACTTCCCGAGCCGAAGGTGCCGCCCGAAACGGTGACGGCGGGGGAGCGCGCGCGCTGGCAGTTCCCAGCCTTGGCCTGGCTCGAAAACCTGATCGACCGAGGCAAGTGGCAGCGCGTTCTGCTGGTGCTGCCGCCCGTGCACGTCACGGCCCAGCCGGTGCCGGGAACGCGCAAGGCGATCGAGGAAGCGGAGTGCAAGGCTCGCATCGCCGTGATTGCGGAGAAGCGCAAGATCCCCGTGGTCGACTTCCGCATCGCCTCGGACATCACCCGCCGCGACGAGAACTACTGGGACCCGCTGCATTACCGTGTGGCGATCGCCGAGCGCTTCGCGCGTGGCGTGAGCACGGCCTTGAAGACCCGCGCCGACGATCCCAATGGCGACTGGCGGATGTTGAAGGCGGCGCGGTAGGGCACTTCCCATGTAGGTTGGGTCGAGCGCCTCGCGAGGCCCAACACTCCACGACGTGCCGAGAATTGTTGGGCCGCGGCCCGCAGAAGTTACGGGCCTTGACCCAACCTACGGCTCAAAGCGCGGTGTTCGCCAGCCGGGTTTACAAATTCTTGCTCATCACGATCGCGTCGACCGCTGGCCCGCCCGTGCGCGCGTAGTACGCCTTGCGCCGCGTGATCTCGGCGAAGCCGCGCGTCTTGTAGACCGCCAGCGCCGAAGGATTGTCCTCGGCCACTTCGAGGAACAGCCGCTTCACGCCCGACCGCTTCAGCGCGCGCTCCAGACCTTCCATCAGCTTCTTCGCCAGCCCATTGCCCTGCCACTCCTTGGTGACGCCCATCGACAGCACCTCGGCATCATCGGCCGCGATCTGCCCCATCACGAAGCCGACGCTGGCTTTCGGAAAGCCGGCCTTCGCGATCAGCGTTGTGGCGCCTGGATGTTCGAGCAGATTGGCCACTGCGGTCGCGCTCCACGGCTCGGCGAAAAGCCCCGCGTGCAGGTCGGCGATTTCGGAGGCGAGTTCCGGCCCCGCCCACAACATGCTGACCATGTTGAGATCACGCTTCTCCGGTCCAGTCTCATCCGAAGATGTCATTGTGTGCTCCAAGGCAGCGACTTGTCCGCCTGCGGTTTGGCGTCGGGAGGGCGCAGATAGTGAGGCAGCAATGGTCCGGCTATAGAACGTCGATCGGCGGCAGGTAGCAAGTGCCTCGCATCGGGTGATGCAGAAAATGTCGGGCCGCCTGCCGATGAAATGTCACGGCCCCGGTTCTGCGCGGATGCGATGACGGCCGAAGCGCCCGTTCCGAGCACGACGACGCGAAGATCCGGTGACAAGTTCGCGACGCCTTCCGCTTCCAGCAATTGCGGCTCTGTCAGTGCGTGGCCGGCGATGTCGACCACCTGCGCATAGATCTGCCCCTTGCGCGCATCCATGGCCACGATGACAGCGTCGATGCCGGTGGGGACACCCTTTTCCAGTCCGCTTGCAGCGATCGCCCAGAGACTCGATACCGCGACGATCTCCGCCCCGGTCGACAGCGCCAGTGAGCGTGCGACAGCGACGCCGGTTCGAATGCCGGTGAACGTCCCCGGCCCGTTCGTGACGACGATGCGGTCGATCTGTCCGACGGTGGTGCCTGCCCGCGCGGCCACCCGCTGGATCATCGGGATCAGCGCCTCGGCATGGCCGGTATCCATGTCACGGTTTTCGAATTCGATACGCGGGCTCCCGCCGTCCTCTCCGACGCTGATCGCGACCGAGCACGAAGCAAAGCAGGTATCGAACGCCAGCACGTTCACGCGGGGAAAGCTCCAAAAGAAAAGGCTCCGCCCCGAATTAGCAGGGCAGAGCCGCTTGTGTCTCGAATTGTAGCGCCGCGGCTCTGCGAGCCTCACCGAGGGTACGCCGCTCGGCCGGCAGCCGTTACTGAGCGACCGCTTCCACCGCCTGCACGTCGGGGCAGAAGTGCTTCAGCAGGTTCTCTATCCCGCCGCGCAGGGTCGCCGTCGAGCTGGGGCACCCGGCGCAGGCGCCGCGCATGTGGAGATACACGACGCCGTCACGGAAACCGTGAAACGTGATGTCGCCGCCGTCGTTGGCGACGGCCGGCCGCACGCGCGTCTCCAACAGCTCCTTGATCGTCGACACGGTTTCCTCGTCCTTCGGGTCGTAATTGACCCCCGCCGCGTCGTTGGTGCCGCCGCTGTCGAGTGCCGGCGCGCCCGACATATAGTGCTCCATGATGGCGCCGAGGATGGCGGGCTTGAGGTGCTGCCACTCGCCATCGGTCTTGGTCACCGAGATGAAGTCCGGCCCCAGGAACACGCCCGACACGCCGCCGACCTCGAACAGTCGCTGCGCCAGCGGCGAGCCGTTGGCTTCACCCGGCGTGCGGTAGTCGGCCGTACCGTCCGCGAGCACCGCCTTGCCCGGCAGGAACTTCAGCGTGGCGGGGTTCGGCGTCGCTTCGGTCTGGATGAACATGGGGTCGTCTCCGGCTTGGAATGTGTCGCGCGCGGCCACGGCATTTCGGCCCGCCGCGCAAGGCTGTTGGCTTCCTCCTGTAAATGGCCCACCGTCCACCGATTGTCGAGTCCAGCAGTCGGGGTTTAGCCAGGGGCTTTGGTCGCACCCCGCTGTGCCGTCCCGCCTACTCCCCCACGAACAACTCGCTCAGAGGGATCGCCCTGGGGATGTAGTGCTGCTCGACCATGTATTGGACGAGTGCTTCGAGGGTCGGCCGGTTGGCCTCGACGCCGTAGGGCCAGGGATCCGGGCCGAAGACCTCGTCGATCTCCTCGATGTCGCGTTGCAGCCACGGCATCATGTAACGGGGCGCGACGTCGATCCGCATCAACTCCTGCGCCCGGTCCCTCGCCGCATTGAGCGCTTTCAGCATCGCACCCGCCGCCCACGGGTTTTTCTCATGGACATCCCTGCGCATGGCGACGAGGTGCATGATCGGGTGGATGCGCGTGCGCTTGAAATAGTCGCGTTCCACGTCGACGTAGCCGGGAAACAGCCGCACGATGTCCGGATTGCGGCGGTAGCAGGCCGGCACACGCGCGCCGATGATGGCGTCGATTTCGCCGTTGTCGAGCAGATGGTCGAGCGAGTGGCCACTGTCGTTGGTCTCGATCCGGGGCTGCTTCAGGAGAGGCGGCGCGCTCGGATTTCCATGCGCGCCTGCGACCTGCACCGCGCCCTGCACCCACGTCACGCCGGATAGATCGACGCCGTATTCGCTCGCGAGCATCCCGCGAATCCACAGGGCCGCGGTCTGCGTGTAGAGCGCGACGCCGATGCGCTTGCCCTCGAGGTCTTTCGGCTCCGCGATGCGATTGCAGTTCACGAAGATGAAGCCGTGACGAAACATCCGGCTCGGGAACACCGGCAGCGCCACGAGCGTCCGGTCGCCCCGGCCGATGCGGCCGATGTATTCCGACGACGAGAACTCCGACAGGTCGAACTCCGCGGAGGCGCCCATCCGGTCGAAGATTTCGCGCACGTTCTCTATCGCGATGAAGTCGAGATCGATGCCTTCAGGGCGGATCTCGCCTGTTCTCAGCGGCATCATGCGGTCGTAGGAGGCGCAGGCGAACTTCAGTTTGAGCGGCGGCACTGGCGAAATCTCACGAATGGACGAATGACGCGACGCGCGCATGCACGATCATGACATGCTGCAGGCCGACTATATCATCCGTTCGGCGCTGCCGAAACGAATCCGCAATGAAAACGCGGTGACGCGGAGAAGCCTCGGGCCAGCCCTCCAGCCCTATTGCGTCGTGTTGCGCAGTTTGGCGAACTTGAGCTTCGGCTGGTTCTCGATGTCGACGGCGATCATCACATCGGATTTCATCGCATACGCGACCGTCTGGATATGCAGCGGGACGTAGATCGTCTCTTCCTGGACGGTGCGCCACACCTGCGCGATCGCCTGCGTGCGCGTGGTGAAATCGATCTGCCCGCTCAAGCTCTTGATCAGACGGTCGACGTCCGCATTGCGATACTGCGTCGCGTTGAGTTGTCCGGCATTGCCGCTGCGCGAGTGAAACAATCCCGACAGGATCTGCTCGCTGTCGAAGGTCGGGACGCTGACGCCTAGCAGATAGGCGTCGGGCTGGATCTTACCATTACGGATCATCGCGAGATGATCTGCGAATGTGCGGATGACGGGTTCGCTCGTGATGCCGACCTGGCTCAGTTGGCCAGCGACGGTACGGCATACCGCTTCGCTGCGCGTGTAGCCGTCCCGCGGGCAATCGAGCTTCATCTTGAAGCCGTTCGGAAAGCCGGCTTCCGCGAGCAGTGCCTTGGCACGCGCGGGATCGAAAGGAGGAAATCGGTCGAGTTGCCTGGGATAGCCGTTGATGCTGGACGGCGCGACCGTTCCGGTTGGTATCGCCTGGCCGAGCAGCACGCCACGCTGGATGGCCTGCCGGTTGATGGCGGTGCTGATCGCTTCGCGCACCCGGCGGTCGGCGAGAGGATTGCGGCTTTCGGTCCCGACTTCGCTCATCGTGCCGGTGCCGACGTTGAGGCCCAGGAACACCGATCGGTTCTCCGGACCGGTGTTCACGGTCAGGGTCTTGTTGGCCTGAAGCCTCGGCAACTCGTTGACCGGCACGTCCTGAAGAAAATCGACTTCGCCCGACACCAGTGCTTGAACACGTTCGGTGTCGTTCGGCACCGAACGATAGATCAGCTCGCTGATCTCGACAGGGGCTTGTGCGTTGCTCCAGTAGGCATCGTTACGTCGCATCACCGTGCGATTGCCCGTCTCGCGGCTCACCAGAACGAACGGGCCCGTCCCGTTCGCATTCCTGAACGTAAACGCCCGATGCAGCACGCTTTCGTCGGCGACTTCTACCGCGCCGTTCTTCTCCGCCCATGATTTGCTCATGATGAGCACGTGAGTGAGATTGGACGCCAGCAGCGGCGTCGGTCCCTTGGTGCGGATGCGAACGAGATGGCTATCCACCACCGTCACGTCGGCCACGTCTGCCAGCAATTCACTGACGCCGGCGTTCGGTTGCTGGGCGCGCTTGATCGAGAACTGGACGTCCGCTGCAGTGAACGGCGTACCGTCGTGGAACGTAACGCCGCGGCGCAGCCTGAACTCCCAGACCAGCGGATCGGAGGTGAGGCCCCAGCTTTCCGCGAGCGCAGGCGCCGTCTTGCCCTGAGCGTCTCGCAACAGAAGTGGTTCGTAGATCTGTTGATTGAGGGACATCGCAAAGCCGCCGTCGACGGCATGCGGATCGAGTGTCGGGGTGTCTCCTGCCCGTGCCCAGGTGATCGTACGCGCTTCGGCGGACGATACGAGCGGGTCGGCCAGACGACCGAGCAGAGGACTGAGCAGTGGGTCGAGCGCAATCGTGCCTATGAGAAGAACGCCCGCCAATGGCAGTCGTGCCTTCCGCGGCATGAGCAGCTCCTTTCCTGGGCCGAATGTCTCCTGGATATATCTTACAATAGTATCGCTAACGACAGATGTCATCGGCAGAGGATGCACATGTGCGAGACAATTTCGTCACGTGGCGCCCGCTTCCGCCCGTGCTCCAGCGAGCTTCCGACGGATCAGGCCGCCTTCCGATCGGCCACCTGACCTCGGTGCCAGTGCGCCGCAATGCAGTGAAAATCAAACCATCGCTTTTTTGACTTCGAAGATTTCCATGATGCGCGCGCCCCGGTGAGGACCGTCGCAGACGAACGTCCACTTTCCCTCCGTGAACGTGTCGCACATCTTCACGCCCTTGATCAGGATCCAGTGGCCTTCCTTGCCTTTGTGGATCGCGAGGATGTAGTGCGACCAGGCATTCCGCGGTTTCTGCATCCAGCTCCAGACGCTCGGCCGTTCCTTGCGGGCCCGGTCCATGAAACTCGATTTCAGTTCCATTTGGTAACCGAACGCGGCGAGCGCGCCTTCCACCTCGTCGGCATAGGTGCCGCGCACGATCGGCTTTGCCTCCGCGGGGATTTCGCGAAAGCTGCGGATCTCGTCCTCGACCTTGCTGATACTCCAGCCCGTGATGGCCGCGATGACGTAGGGACCGCAAAACGCGATCCTCCCCGTATCATTACGTACCTCATTGAGCGTGGACGTCGTCCGTGGACCCGATTGGGAAGACAGCGGGAGTCCGGTCGCTTCAAGCTCTAACTCTTGCGCCATGGCGGATCACGTGGGTTGGGCAGGTCGGGTGCCGATGGTGGCGCAGTGAGGTTAAAGAGAGGTAAACGCCTGTCCTAACCCGGTCGCCGCAACGTCAGCACGTCGGCTGCCACGCCGCCGACGAACCGTGCGAGCCCACCGACCGGCATCCGCGACGTGCCGAGCGCCGCCAGCAGCCGCTCGTCGTCCGCGTTCACGAAGCGCCCACCGGGCACGAGCGCCGCCGCCAACCGCCCGCAGATCATCGTCATCGCAACGCCGGTGCCGCCGTATCCGACGTTGAGCACCACCGCGCCGGATGCGCCGGTTCGCCGGATGATCGGCAGATCCGTTCCGGTCTGATGATAGACGCCGCCCCATGCCTCGGCCGGTGCCGGCGGCTTATCGGGAAAGCTCCGTGCGAGTAGTCGTTCGAGCCCGGCGAGAACGTCGGGCGGTACGTCGAAGTCGCTGTCGCCATAAGGCTTGAACCGCTCGATGCCGCCGTAGACCAAGCGTCCCTGATGCATCCGGTAGAACACGTACGAGGTGTTGAGCTCGATGGCGAACAGCCCCTCGGCTCCCGGCCGGCCGATCTGTTCCCCGGAAACCGGCTCGGTGGCGACCATGAAATTGTAGACCACCTTCGCTTTGACCGGTTCCGGCACCTCGACCGACGCCGAATAGGCGTTGGTGCAGACGATCGCCGCGCGCGCATCCATGGCGCGGCCGTCGGCGAGCACGACCTTCACGCCGCCTGCCGTTTCCTCCACCGCGCGCACCGCCTGCCTTTCCAGGATCGTGATACCGCGTCGGCGGGCGATCCCGGCGAGCGCGACCACGGTGCGATAGGGATCGACCGCATGCGTATCGAGATCGAACGCGATCTGCCCGCGCAGCCCCGCGGCGCCCCGCACCTCGATCCCGGCCTTGTCGATCAGCCGGGCGACCCGCGACAGCCCCATCGCCGTGAAATAGCCCTGCGCCTCGAGCCGCAGCGTCTTGGGCTCGACGCCGCTCTCCGGCGCTTCCGCCTTCAGCCACCGCGCGACCTCGTGCACCCGCCCGTTGAGATGCGCGAGCCCCCACAGGTGCTCAGGCTCGGACACGGCGCTGGCGAGCCACAACGGCGCCGGTAGAGGCGACAGCAACCCGGCATTTCGCCCGCTCGCCCCGAACCCGACGAAATTCGCCTCCAGGACGACGATCCGCGCGCCCGGTTCCGCATCGGCCAGTGCGAGCGCACTCGACAGCCCTGCGAGCCCGCCGCCGATCACCGCGAAGTCCGCCTGTGAAGGTGGCGCCTCCGTCCGATCCGGCTCCGCGCCATGCGCGGGCGCGCCACCGTGCCGCTGCCAGAAGCTGCGCCCGGTCAGAGGAGTGGAAGTTGGCCGGCCGCGCCGCGTCATCGGCACCTCATCCATAATTTTTCTCTCGGTGAGACCTCGATGTGTCCCGCGGAACAGCGGCGCGTCGGAGGGCAACGTAGCTTCGGTCATACCAGAGGCGAGCGACCGGAGAGTTACCATGTCGGGCAAAGATCACACCATCAAGATCAAGGGCGGCAAGGTCGGCGTTCTCCTGGTGCACGGCCTCGCCGGCACCCCCGCCGAAGTCCGCTACGTCGCCGGCGGCCTCGCCCGTCTCGGCTACACCGTTCATTGCCCTCAGCTCGCCGGTCACGGCGGCACCGAAGCCGACCTCACCGCCTCGACCTGGGAAGACTGGTACGCCACCTGCGAGCGCGCGCTCGAGGAGCTGCGCACCGAATGTGACACGGTTCTCGTCGGCGGCCTGTCGACCGGCGCTATCCTCGGCCTGCTGCTCGCCGCGCGCCGCCCGGCCGACGTACAGGGCACGCTGCTCTACTCGCCGACGCTGTGGCTCTCGGGCTGGTCGATCCCGACCTATGCGAAGCTGTTCGGCCTGCTGTTCACGAAGCGGCTCGCCAACCTGATGAGCTTCTCGGACTGCGGCCCGTGCGGGATCAAGGACGACCGCATCCGCGATTTCATCCTGAAGGCGATGAGCTCGGGCGACAGCGCCAATGCCGGTCTGTTGAAGACGCCGGGAGGCGCGATGTTCGAGCATCGCCAGCTCGTGGCTCACGTGAAGAAGCTGCTCGGCAAGATCACCCAGCCGACGCTGATCCTCCATCCGCGTCACGACGATCTGGCCGGCATCGACAACGCCCAGTTCCTGCAGCGCAAGCTCGGCTCGCGCGTCGAGATGACCGTGCTGGAGGACAGCTACCACATGATCACGGTCGACCGGCAGCGGCAGACCGTTGTCGACCGCACCGCGCAGTTCATCACCACGCTGACGGCCGAAGCCGCCGCCATCGCCGCCAAGATCGACCTGCAGGCCCGCACCCGCGCCGCCGCAGTCGCCACGATCGCACAGGCTGCTTGAGTGCGATCACATCGAGCCTCTTGCGTTCCCGGAAGCCGAGCCTCAGCGAGGCTATCCGGGATCTTTACCGCTCGGGAATGTGCAACGCTTCTGACCGCAGGTGCACTCACATCGAGGTGTAAAGACCCCGGCTCCCTGCTCCACATCGGTCGGGCACGCAAAATCTCGATGACTACACCGACTTGCCGTTCGCCAGCATCCACACCCGCTCCGGCGACAATGGCAGGTCGTGCGGCTCGACGCCGAGTGCATTCGCGACCGCGTTGGCGAGCAGCCCCCCGGTCGGGATGATGCCGCCTTCGCCTGCGCCTTTCGCGCCCAGCGGATTGTTGGGCGAGGGCTTCAATTCCATCGCGTGCACCTCGATGCGCGGGTAGTCGCTGGCCGTCGGCATGAGATAGTCGGCGAACGAGCCGGTGAGGAACTGGCCCTCCTCGTCGTAGACGAGATGCTCGAGCAGCGTGCCGCCGAGGCCCTGCACGATCGCGCCGAGCGCCTGCCCGCGCAAAGTCGCGGGATTGACGATGCGGCCGACATCCTCGACCGCCATGTAGTCGAGAACGTCGACCTTGCCGGTGCCGGGATCGACGGCGACATGCACGGCATGCGCGCCGTAGGAATAAGTGCGCTTGGGCGAGGTGTAGACGCCATCGGCGGCAGGTACGTCCGCGGCGACTTCGGCGAACCTGATCGTGCGGCCATCGGGGCCGCGCGCGATGCCTTCGGCTATGACCACCCCATCAGCGCTGCATCCCAGGCGCTTTGCCGCGGCAGCCCGGATCGAGGCCTTGAGCTTTTCGGCGGCCAGCGAGATCGCGGTGCCGGCCATCACGGTGGAACGCGAGGAGAACGCGCCGCCGCCGTCCTCGACGAGGCCGGTCGAGCCATGCTGTACGCCGGCGATGCGCTCGAGCGGCAAGTCCAGCAGGTCGCCGGCGATCTGGCGGAAGATCGTCTCGATGCCCTGGCCGATGCCGGACGAGCCGACATTGACCATCACGCAACCATCCGGCTGCAGGATCAGCCGCGCGCTCTCCTTGCCGGAACCCGCGCCTTCCAGATAGCAGCCGAGCGCTATGCCCCGGCGGCGGCCATCGACCAACTTGCCGGCGAGTTTCGCCTTCTCGTGCCAGGCGAATTCCTCGATGCAGCGTTCGAGCGTGATCGAGTAGTCGCCACTGTCGCATTCCGACGGGATGTTGAGCGGAACGACGGTCGGCATCGGCCAGGGCATGTCGGCGTCGCGGACGAGATTGCGGCGGCGCATCTCGACGCGATCGATCCCGAGATCGGCAGCGGCGAGATCGATCATGCGCTCGCGGAAGAAGTCGGCCTCGTAGCGGCCGGGGCCGCGATAGGTGCCGGACGGCGTCTTGTTGGATACGACCAGCGTAACCATGGAACTCACGGCGTCGATGCGATAGGGGCCGGGGAGTACCTGCGCGATGTTGCGCGGCGGGGTCGAGCCCGTGGTGCGGATGTAAGCGCCGTTGTTGACGATGGAAGTCGCGCGCAGGCCACGTATCAGGCCGTCCTCATCGCACGCGATCTCGATCTCGCACTCGGCCTCGCGTGCATGGTTGGTCGCCATCAGGTTCTCGCGGCGGTCCTCGAGCCAGCGCACGGGCCGGCCGAATTTTCGCGCGGCGAACGGCACGAGAAAATCTTCCGGGTAGAATTCACCGCGAACGCCGAAGCCGCCGCCGACGTCGTTCTCGACGAGATCGACCTGGGCCTCGGGAAGCTCCATCAGTTGGGCGAGCAGCTTGCGGTTGTGATAGGGCACCTTGGCCGCGCCCATCAGCGTCATGCGTGCAGCATCGGCGTTCCACTGCGCGAGAAGCCCGCGCGGCTCCATCGGCACGGCGCTGTGGCGGTGGACGCTGAATTGCTCGCGCCGCGTATAGAATGCACCGGCGAACGCGGCTGCGACATCGCCTTTCGCACCTTCGATCGACGCTGGGCTGTTGGAGCCGGCGGCCTCGACGAGCAGCACCTTGCCCGCGACGGCGTCCCTGGATCTGACGACGGCCGGCAAAACCTCGATTTCCGCGATGACGGCATCGGCAGCATCTTCGGCCTCGGCCTGAGTTTGCGCGATGACCACGGCGATCGGCTCGCCGACATAGCGAACCTTGTCGACCGCGATCACCGGCTGCTCGAAAGGCTTGTAGGAGGCCTGACCATCCAGACGCAGAGGAATGCGGGGGACGGATGCGCCGAGGTCTCCCGCCGTCAGCACCGCGACGACACCCGGCATGGCGGCCGCGACCGACGTGTCGACGGAGCGGATGCGTCCGTGGGCGACGGCGCTGCGGACCATCACGGCCTGGAGCATGCCCGGCAGCGCGATGTCGGCAATATAGATGCCTCGTCCGCGCAAGAAGCGCAGGTCCTCGAACCGCTCCAGGGCAGCGCCTATGAGACGGTTACCGCCGGCCGTGGAAGCAATCATCTGGCTCTCGTCCCTGATCCGTATTTCGCTCTCATTCGGGAAGTGCGAACTATGGAAGGGGCCGACGCCGGGGGCAAGAGGCCGTCGCAGGCGCTGTCGAAGGCGCTCGAAAAATCCGCTGCCGGTCCGGTGCGCGGCGTTGTGGCGCGGACGAGCGCATACTATCATTGGCCCACAGGGTCGGGGGCGGCAGCGCCGAATTCAATCGACCGCGGTTCGAGGAGGAACACATGCCCAAGCTGAATGTGAACGGCAAGACCGTGACCGTGAACACGGAAGGCGACACGCCGCTGTTGTGGGTGCTGCGCGAGCAGGTCGGGCTCACCGGCTCGAAGTACGGTTGCGGCGTCGGCGCGTGCGGCGCCTGCTCGGTCCACGTCAACGGCGAGGTGCGCCGTTCGTGCCAGATCGAGCTCAAGGACGTGAAGCCGACCGACAAGATCGTCACCATCGAGGGCCTGTCGCGCAACGGCTCGCATCCCATCCAGAAGGCCTGGCTGCAGCACGAGGTCGCCCAGTGCGGCTACTGCCAGTGCGGACAGATCATGGCGGCTGCCGCCCTGCTCAAGAAGAAGCCCAAGCCCACCGACAAGGACATCGACGAAGCGATGACCAACATCTGCCGCTGCGGCACCTATCATCGTGTCCGCCAGGCCATCCACACCGCCGCCGGAAACAAGCCCAACAACGACCGCGCCTGAGCACGACGGGAGGACACACACATGACTGTAGTACCGAAGAACAGCAACTTCTCGCGTCGCGGCTTCCTCGTCGCTACCGCAGCCGCAGGTGGCGGATTGGCGATCGGGTTCGACGCCAAAATGCTCGGCATCGCGGCGGCTCAGCGCGCCAGCGACACCGCGAACGAGATCGGGGTTTGGGTCACGATCAAGCCGAATGACGAGGTCATCGTGCGCCTCGCCCGCTCCGAGATGGGCCAGGGGACGCTGACCGGCCTCACCCAGTTGATCGCCGAAGAACTCGAGGCGGACTGGAAGAAGGTCAAGTGGGAATACGTCAAGCCCGGCCAGAGCCTCGCCCGCAAGCGCGCGTGGGGTGACTTCCGCACGGTCGGAAGCTGGGGCATTCGCATGTCGCACACATATGTGCGCCAGGGCGGCGCCGCCGCGCGTGAGATGCTGAAACAGGCCGCCGCGAACGCGTGGAAGGTGCCGGTCGCCGAGATCAAGGCCGAGAAGGGCGTGCTGTCGCATGCTTCCGGCAAGAAGGCGACCTACGGCAAGTTCGCGGTCGCCGCAGCCAAGCTGCCGGTTCCCGATCCCAAGAGTATCACGCTCAAGGATCCCAAGACCTGGACGATCGCGGGCAAGCCGCTCGCCCGGCTCGATACCGCCGACAAGTTGACCGGCAAGCAGGTGTTCGCCGCCGACGTCAAGCTGCCGGGTATGCTGAACGCTGCCGTGCGCGATGCACCGGTATTCGGTGCCAAGATCGCGTCGGTCGACAGCGCCCAGGCCGAGCGTATGCCTGGGGTGAAGAAGGTCGTGCGGGTCGGGGACAGCGGCGTGGCCGTGGTCGCGGATACCTGGTGGCACGCCAAGAAGGCGCTCGATACGGTCAAGGTCACCTACCAGTCGCATCCTGCGATGAAAGTGAGCCAGGCCGATATCGAGGCGTCACTGACGGATGGCCTGACCAGCGCTACCGGTGTGTTCGTCGGCAACAAGGCCGGCGACTTCGCCAAGGCGATCGCAGGCGCCGCAAAGAAGGTCGAGGCGACGTTCTCGCTGCCCTACGTCAATCACGCCACGATGGAGCCGATGAACGCGACGGCCCTGGTAACGGCGGAGAAGTGCGAGGTGTGGTGTCCGACCCAGGGCGCCGAACAGGCGCTCGCGGCCGCGGCCAATGCTTCCGGCCTGAAGCAGGAACAATGCGAGGTGCACCGCTTCCACCTCGGTGGCGGGTTCGGCCGTCGCGCCACGTCCGACTACGTCAATCAGGCAGTTCTGATCGCCAAGCAGATGCCCGGCACGCCGGTCAAATTGCTGTGGAGCCGCGAGGAGGACATGGTGCAGGGCCGATATCGGCCGATCGGCAAGGCCAAGCTGACGGCCGGCCTCGACGCTCAGGGCAACCTCGAGGCGTTCCACATGCGAATCGCAGCGCCGTCGATCATGCAGTCCTATGCGCCCGCGGGCGTGCCTAAGGACGGCAGCGATCCCTTCTCGTTCCAGGGCCTGCAACCCGGTGGCACCGAAGGTCCGTTCGGCTACAACTCCATCCCCAACCGGCTGATCGAGCATGCCCATCGTAACCACCATGTGCCGGTGATGCCGTGGCGCGGCGTCAACAACAATCAGAACGCGATCTATGTCGAATGTTTCATCGAGGAGGTGGCGAAAGCCGCCGGCAAAGACCCGCTCGCGTTCCGGCGCCAGTTGCTCGCCAATTCGCCGAAGCACCTCGCTGTTCTGAATGCCGTCGCTGCCAAGGCAGACTACGGCAAGCCGCTCCCGGCGGGGCGATTCCGCGGCATCTCGCAAATGGCCGGTTACGGCAGCTATTGTGCGGCCGTCGCCGATGTCTCGGTCTCCGATCGCGGTCGTCTGAAGATCCACCGCATGGTGGTCGGCACCAACTGCGGCCACGTGGTCAATCCCGATCAGGTGCGCGCGCAGATCGAGGGCTCGGTCGCCTATGGACTAGGCGCGATGCTGCACATGGCGAGCACGGTCAAGGACGGCGCCATCGTCGAGCGGAACTTCGACACGGTACCTTCCCTGCTGATCGACGAGATGCCTCACATCGAGTCGGTGATGGTCCCGACATTCGACTTCTGGGGTGGCGTGGGCGAACCCACGATCATGGTGGCAGCACCCGCCGTGCTCAACGCGATCTTCCACGCCACGGGCAAGATGCAGCGGACGATGCCGCTCAAGAACCGCAACTTGCGGGCCTGATGAAAATCCAGAGCCACCAGATAATCTCTCGCTCACCGGTCCGCGGACCGGTGGCGGGGCTTCATGACGTGTGTTAGGAACTTGCGCCGCTTGCGGCAAATTGGCCGGAAGCCGATCCCATCGCGAACCGTGTCCCAGGCCCTCGACGGCACGGACATCATCGGAGGAACTCATGCCCAAGCTGAATGTGAACGGCAAGACCGTGACCGTGAACACGGAAGGCGACACGCCGCTGTTGTGGGTGCTGCGCGAGCAGGTCGGGCTCACCGGCTCGAAGTACGGTTGCGGCGTCGGCGCGTGCGGCGCCTGCTCGGTCCACGTCAACGGCGAGGTGCGCCGTTCGTGCCAGATCGAGCTCAAGGACGTGAAGCCGACCGACAAGATCGTCACCATCGAGGGCCTGTCGCGCAACGGCTCGCATCCCATCCAGAAGGCCTGGCTGCAGCACGAGGTCGCCCAGTGCGGCTACTGCCAGTGCGGACAGATCATGGCGGCTGCCGCCCTGCTCAAGAAGAAGCCCAAGCCCACCGACAAGGACATCGACGAAGCGATGACCAACATCTGCCGCTGCGGCACCTATCATCGTGTCCGCCAGGCCATCCACACCGCCGCCGGAAACAAGCCCAACAACGACCGCGCCTGAGCACGACGGGAGGACACACACATGACCATCATGACAAAATCCAGCACGTTCTCGCGTCGCTCTTTCGTCGTCGGATCGGCTGCCGCCGGTGGCGGCCTCGCTATCGGTTTCGGCGGATCGGCCAATGCCCAGAAGGCCGGCGCGAGCGCTGCCGCGGGCAACGACGTCGGCATCTGGGTGATCATCAAGCCGAACGACGACATCGTCGCACGGGTCACCCGCTCGGAAATGGGCCAGGGGACGGTGACGGGGCTCGTACAGCTCGTCGCCGAGGAACTCGAAGCCGACTGGAAGAAGATGAAGTGGGAGTACATCACGCCCGGCGAGAGTTTCGCCAAGAAGGCGCCGTGGGGTGATTTCGTCACGACGGGCAGCCGCGGCATCCGTGAAGCACAGGACAAGGTTCGCCGCGGCGGCGCCGTCGCGCTCGCCAT
>CAZNMY010000096.1:0-24015 GCA_964574325.1 uncultured Devosia sp.
CATCAAGTCCCGGCGAACCGCAAAATCGTAGCGGTTATTGTTCGGGATGTCCTTAAGCCGAATGTCTAGAATTGCGATGAGATCAACTTGGTGCCAAACAGGCGCTTCGAGATCGAGACGGCTGTCGAACAAGTAAGCCGTCCGAATTGGGAGGTACGATGATTTCGCGTTTGCGCCTGCTGCCGGCTGTCGCCCTGGCAGCGCTGATGAGCTTGCCGTCCCTGGCTTCAGCCCAGGATTGGCCGACCAAGAACGTGAAATTCATAGTCCCGCTGGGGCCGAGTTCGGGTGCTGACATCACAGCGCGCCTCCTCGCCGAGCGGCTGCAGACGAAGTGGGGCCATCCGGTCACCATCGAGAACCGCGCCGGCGGCGACGGCATCGTCGGCATTTCGGCATTCCTCTCCGCCAACGACGATCATACGCTGTTCTTCGGCCCGACCGCTTCCTACATCGCGCACCCGTTCACGCGCGCAACGGTCCCTTACAACGCCAAGGACATCATTCCGATCGTGCGGACCTCGGTCACGGTCGTGACGGTCGCGGTTCCGACCGCGCTCGGTGTCGGCTCACTGAAGGAACTCGTCGACCTCGCCAAGAAACAGCCGGGCAAGCTCAACTGGGCGGCCGTCACCGGCCTCAATGAATATCAATTCATGGCGTTCGTGAAATCGGCCGGCATCGACATGGTCCGTGTGCCGTATCGCGACCTCAACCAAGCCGTAAACGACCTGGGCGAAGGTCGCATCCAAACCTATTCCTCGGCCTTTGCGACCCTTCGGGCAGCCGTTCAAGGCGGCAAGATCAAAGTGCTCGCGCTGACGAACACGACCCGCGCACCGATGCTTCCGGGCATCCCGACCTCACGCGAGGCGGGCTATCCGGCGCTCGAGTTCGACGGGCTCGTCGGCGTCCACGGCACGCCCATTGTGAAGGCTTCCGCTGTCCAACGCATCGAGAAAGACGTGCTCGAAGCGCTCAAGGACCAGAAGATCGCAGAGCGTCTCACCGCCACCGGCACGATCGTGGCGCCGGGGACGACCGCCGAGTTCAAGGCGGCAATTGCCACGCAGAGAAGCATCGCGGCGCAGACCGTGAAGTACCTCGATATCAAGCCTGTTCAATAGCGTGCAGGCCGATGCCCGGCGGTGATCGTGTCAGACCGCTTGGATGAGGCCGCGGCTCAAGCCTCGATCTGCTCTTTCACCTTGGCGGCGAGCTGGGCGAGATTGTAGGGCTTGGGCAGGAAGGTGAAGTCGGCGTCCGGATCGAGGCTGTTCTTGAAGGCGTCGTCCGGATAGCCCGACACGAAGATGAATTTCAAATTCGGATCGGTCTTGCGCAGCTCCTTCATCAGGGTCGGCCCATCCATCTCGGGCATGATGACGTCGGACACGACGATATCGACCTTGTAGTCGCAGGCTTTCATGACATCCAGCGCCTCGATGCCGTCGGACGCCTGGAGCACCTCGTAGCCCTTGCTCTTCAGCGC
The DNA here is from genome assembly GCA_964574325.1 of uncultured Devosia sp. Lineage (GTDB taxonomy): Bacteria > Pseudomonadota > Alphaproteobacteria > Rhizobiales > Hyphomicrobiaceae > CAMDPA01. Next base: position 1,493 of record CAZNMY010000096.1, read on the forward strand.
CGTGACCGCGAAGCGGCGCACCGCATCCTCATCCTCGACGAGCAGCACGCGTCCGGTGCCGGTGAGATCCCGCTGGCGCGGCTTCTTGACTGCCGCCGGCGCCATCTCGGCCTCTTCCTCGGGCTCCAAGACGTAGCGCGGCAGATAGAGGCGGAAGGTCGTGCCTTCCCCGAGCGTGCTCTCCGGGAAGATGTAGCCGGCGGTCTGCTGGACGATGCCGTAGACGCTGGCGAGGCCGAGGCCGGTGCCTTTGCCGACGGCCTTGGTCGTGAAGAACGGATCGAAGATCTTCGCCATCACCTCGGGCGTCATGCCGGAGCCGTTGTCCTCGACCTCGATGAGCACATACTCGCCGCGCGCTACGCCCTGGCCGGCCAGCTTCTGGCTGTCGCGCTCGGTGACATTGCGGGTGCGGATCGTGAGGCGGCCGCCCTTCGGAAGCATCGCATCGCGGGCGTTCACGGCGAGATTGATGATGATGCGCTCGAGCTCGCCGGGATCGGCCTTGACGTGCCAGAGATCGCGAACCGAAACGATCTTCAGCTCGATCTTCTCGCCCAGCAGTCGATTGACCAGCATCGACCAGTCGGTCAGCAGATCGCCGATACGAAGCACCTTCGGCTGCATCGTCTGGCGACGTGAGAATGCCAGCAACTGGCGGACGAGACCGGCCGCCCGATTGGCGCTCGACTTCACGGACAAGATCTGCGCGTGGCTGTCGTTGCCCGGCTTGTGCTTCTGCAGCAGCAGGTCCGAGAAGCCGATGATCGCGGTCAGGACGTTGTTGAAGTCGTGAGCGATGCCGCCGGCCAGCGTGCCGACCGCTTCCATCTTCTGAGCCTGCGAAATCCGCTGCTCGAGGGCCTTCGCCTCGGTCACGTCGAGAACATAGAAGATCGCCCCTTGGCGGGCCGACGAGCCGCGAGCCAGCGAGGACGTGTAGACCTTGCGGGTCAGCTCCTTGCCCTTCGCACCGATCGTAATGTCGAAGGGGGCGATGCTGGCCTTGCCTGCGCGGGCGGCTTCGAGGGCGGCGGAAACCTTCTGGCGCAGATCATCGCCGGACTTGCCGAGCAATTCGATCAGGCTGCCGCCGCGATGAGCCGTGCCGTCGAGAACGAGGCGAGCGAACGCCGGGTTGGCGCTGACGATGCGGCCGTCGCCGTCGACGGCAGCGATGCCGAAGGGGGCGGATTGGAAAAAGCGTGAGAAGCGCGGCTGGGCCGCCGTGAGGGCGAGCTTGTCGTCATCCTCGACCTCTTCCTCGGCACGCTCGACGACGGCGATGGAAATCCGGCCGGTCTCGGGCACGACCAGAAGCGTCGCCGGCCAGCGCCGCCCGTCTTCGCAGATGAGGTCGAGATCCGTGCGGTGAACGGGCTGGTCGAGGCTGATCGTCAGCGATGTCACGAGATGCGCGCCGCCGTCGGCGATCAGCTCCGACAGCTTCATCCCGCGGATGCGGGCCGGATCGGTATAGCCCAGCCAGCCGGCCAGCCGGTCGTTCAGCGATACGACGATGCCGTCACGGTCGACGGTGAGCAGGCCGACGGGAGCGCTCGCCAGGTCCTGCAGCCGGCGATCGAGTGCCTGGATGGCCTCGGCGTGCACCTGACGGTGCAGGGTCACATCCTCGAGCCGCCACAGGCGGAGCGCACGGTTATCGGCCGTACCACCGTCGGCGAGGCGCTTTACCGACACCCGGAGCCAGCGGTCGGCGCCCGTCGGGCCGGCGATCTTCAGCTCCTCCGCCGAAGACTGGCCACGCTCGGCGGCGCGGGTCAGCCGGAAAATCGCCTCCGAGCCTGTCGGATCGTTGGCCAGTACGGCCTCGAGCGTATTGATGTCGCCGAGGGGACCGATGCCCGCGATGGTGGCGAATGCTGTATTGTGCGCGACCATGCGGCCGCCGCTGTCGGTCACGATGATGCCGGCGTCGTCGGCATCCACGATATGGCGCAGCAGATCTCCATGGACGTTCGCCTGGCCGAAGCGGATGTGCTGGGCGGCGAGGCCGCATAGGAAGAAGACGCCGACCGTCGCCAGCCCCGCCATCAGCGTGAGCACCAGCGGCTCGGCGGCCCGCGAGGCCAGCACGGCGAGCACGGATGCGCCACAGATGCCCACCAGCGCAATTGCGACGGGCACGACACCGATAGACGACAATCCTTCCGGCATCATGCCGGACGGCGTCAATCCTCGTGGCCGATCCGCAACACCGGTTGCGACACCAGGAGCAACACCGGGGGCCAGACTAGGCGGCAAGCTGGGGGCCAAGCTGGGGGCCAAGCTGGGGGTAAGGCTGGCTCGCGCAGCATCTACCGACCCGGCGGCCTGGGACCGCACGCGTTGCAGCGCTTCCATCATTTGTCGTGCCTTGGCATCGCCCATGACGGATTGCTGTATCAGATTCGCGGCACGCCGGATCGTGCGGAGTGTGGGAAGAAAATCACGCATGTACTGGAATTTCACCACAATTTACATCTCGCAAGCGTCACTGGCGACGAACCGCAGGGTCGGTTCCCGCACCTGACCGGGACGCCGCGCCCGGTCTGCCGGCGCCGCTGCCCCGTTATGGGCGGATGAGCAACTTTTCGACCACCGAGGTTAAGATGGGGTTGAAATTGCGCCCTGTACGTGCGGTCAAATTGCAGGTAATCGAACCGCCATCCATGTTGGTACCGATTCGTCCGTGGCTCGATTCGCCCGTGTCTCGGATAGCTCAGGAATGGGCCGGTAACAGCCGTGAACGCAGGTCGAATGGCGGTGGTCTGTGGCCTCGGTCATCCGGACAACGAGGGGCGCGGCTGGAGCCGCGTTGGAATCGCATGTGGGAACTGCTTTCCTGGTTGTTCTTCTTCGTGTTCATCGCAGCCCTCATCGTGATCGGGGGCCTGCTGCTGCGCGGCTATCTGGCGACCGGCTCGGTCACCGGAAGCATCACCAACACGTTCTTCGGACCTAAGCCCGAGAAGCGGCTGGAGGTCAGCGACCATGCGAGTGTCGATGGCCGCCGGCGGCTCCTGCTGGTGAGGCGCGACAACGTCGAGCATCTGATCATGATCGGCGGGCCGGTCGACATCGTCATCGAAACGGGGATCGGCGAGACGCCGCGGCCCGTTGCGGCGAAACAGGGCGGCGACGTGGTCGAGGCGCCGGTCTTCTCCAGAACGCCGCGTAGCCTGGGCCAGGCCGTCGGAGAGAATTGACACTGTTTCAGTTGGTTTGCGACGTGCGTTGCACAGTCCACGAGCGGACAAGCGTGGGATAGACATGCGATTGATTGGCGTATTGGTTCTGCTTGCAGGACTGCTCATCGGCGTTCAGACGGCACCGGCTCAGACGCCTCCTCCGGCCCAGCAGCCGCCGGCCACGGGACAGCAGGCTCCAGCTCAGCCCCAGGGCCAGCAAACGCCGCCCCCGGCAGGCCAGCCCCCCGCCAAGGCTCCCCCCGCAGCACAGGCCGCGCCGCCCCCGCCCCCGGCCCCGGTCGCGCCCCCGACGCTCGATGTCGACGGCGATCTCAAGCGGATCGTCGAAAGCCTGGAGCGCACAGAGAAGGAAATTGCGTCCTCGAAGGACAACGAGAATGCCCTCGGCAGCCTGCGTGGCCAGGTCGAAGGCATCATGTACGAGAGCACGCAGATCGCAGAAAAGCTGCGGCCGCGGCTGACGGAAGTCAAAGGCCAGATCGAAAAGCTCGGAGCGCCGCCGAAAGCGGAAGGCCCGCCCGAAGCGCCCCCCGTCGCCGCAGAACGTGCGCGCCTCAATGCGCTGTCAGCGGCGCTGGACGGTGCGATCAAGACGTCCGAACTCACCTGGGTTCGCGCGCGGCAATCTATCGAGCGGATCACAGAGCTTCGTCACGACCTGTTTGCACAGAGCGTGACCCAACGCCGGCCGAGCCCTCTTTCGATCGCACTTTGGCGCGACGTCTGGAACGACGCACCTTCCGTCGTGAACACGATTCAATACATCACCGCGAGCTGGATCGAGGAGGCGAAGCCCAAGAGCGCCGCCGTCCTGGCGATCTTCCTGGCTTCGATCGCGCTCTATCTCGGTCTGCGCTGGACCTTCAGATCGTTCACCGCGGTGCGCCGCTTGCAACGCGAGAAGGTGCCGGCGTTCTTCGAGCGCGCAACGGCCGCCACGTGGTACGCGCCGATGCGCGCGATCGCTCCGATATTCGCCGCCCTGCTGCTGTTCGTCGGGCTCGATTCACTCGATATCCTCCACTACTGGGCGGACAGGGTGCTGTGGGCGGCCGTCAAGGCGGTGCTGATCTATAGCGCCATCGCTGCGATCATCGTCGCCGTCGTGGCGCCGGACGAGCCCGACTGGCGGATCGTGCCGCTCAACGACCGCAGCTCACTGCAGATTTCGAATGTCCTGCTGGGCATCGCGGGCGTATATGCGGCCGACCTCGCACTCGCCGAGATCAGCCGGTGGCTGACGCTGACCGTCTCGGTCAATGTCGTTCAGACGATCATCGCCAACATGATCCTGGCGGGATTGTTCTCCTGCGTGCTGATGACACCGTTCTCGCTGAAGGAGACCAACGGGCATAAAGTCTCGCGGCTCTATCCCATCTGGCTCAAGGGGCCGATCTGGCTGGTGGTCCTGGCGATCATCAGCGCGACCTTCATGGGCTATGTCGCCTTCGGCCGCTTCATCGCGCACCAGTTCGTGCTGACGACGGTCGTGCTGGTCGTCATGTGGCTTCTCTATCTGGCGATCCGCGCGCTGACGCGCGAGCCGCAGGAAGTCGGTCTGCCGGTGGTCGACATCCTCGAGACGAAGTTCGGGCTCGACGCACCTCGACGGCAGACGCTCGCCCGCTTGACGGAACTCGCCCTCAGCATGCTCCTGCTGATGCTCGCGGTGCCCTTCATTCTGCTGCAATGGGGCTTCTCCGGTGCGGACATCCGCGACTGGTTCAAGACGATGTTCTTCGGGTTCGAGGTCGGCCAGTTCCGGATCTCGCTCGCCAAGATCCTGCTCGGCATCGTGCTGTTCATCGGCCTCGTGCTGCTGACGCGGCTGTTCCAGCGTTGGTTGCGCGACGCGATGCTGGCACCGGCCAAGATGGATGCGGGCATCGCCCATTCGATCGACACCGTGATGGGCTACGTCGGTACGGCGCTGGCGGGTCTGCTCGCTGTGTCCTACGCCGGGTTCGACATCACCAACCTCGCCATTCTGGCCGGTGCGCTGTCTGTCGGTATCGGTTTCGGCCTGCAATCGATCGTCAACAACTTCGTCTCGGGCCTGATCCTGCTGTTCGAACGGCCGGTCAAGGTCGGCGACTGGATCGTGGTCGGCGGCGACGAAGGCATCGTGCGGCGGATCTCGGTGCGGTCCACCGAGATCGAGACGTTCGACCGCTCCAGCGTGATCCTGCCCAATTCCGAGCTGATCATGGGGCGCGTCAAGAACTGGACGCTGCGCGATGCCGTCGGTCGGACGAAGATCGCGTTCACGGTCCGTTACGACATGGACCCCGCAAAGGCGCGGGACGTCGCGCTCGCCGTCGCGCGCCGCCATCCCGGCGTCCTGTCGGCGCCACCGCCGTTCATTTCCTTCGAGTCTTTTTCGGGCGATAGCGCTTCGCTATCGTTGAACTTCTTCGTCGGCGACGTGACCCGCGGCGGACGCACCCGATCGGAAATCTCATTCGACCTGCTCAAATCGCTGCCGGAGGCTGGCATTGCCTTGATGCCCGCCGTCGCGCCGCTGCCATCGACGGCCGTCGCTGGACCAGTGGCGCTCACGATCCCGCTGTCGATCGGTTACGAGTCCGACCCGGAAAAGCTGCGGTCGGTGCTGCTCGATGCAGCGGCATTGCAACCCGGCGTCGAGAAGGCGCCGCCGCCCGAGGTCAAGTTCGAGACGTTCGACGGCGACGGCATGAAACTGTCACTCACCGTTTATGCGGCCGAGGGTGCCACGAGCGACAAGGTCCGGACCGATCTGGCGTTCGCAATACACGCTGCCATGCGAAACGCCGGCATCGAGAACCCTATGCACCGCCACAACGTGCGGCTATCCGATCTCGAACCGATCCGTCAGGCGGTATTCGCGGCGCTGGAAGAGCGGAAACGAAAGGGCGGCGAGAGCGGCTCCTGAAGCGAGGCGCAATTGCGTTCTGTCGCACGGCATGCTTTTTCGAGCGTCAGCGACCGGTTGGGAGGATGAAAGCCGATGATGTTCAAGCGTATGCTGGCTGCGGCCGCCGTAGTCGCCGGCCTGTCTGCCCTGCCCTTGGCTCAGGCCCTGGCGCAGACGGCTTATCCGGCCGGGAAACCGATCAAGGCGATCGTGCCGTTCGCGCCCGGCAGCGCCACGGACAGCATCGCCCGCGTCTACGGTGAATCGATCGGCCGTGCGCTCGGCACGTCGATCATCGTCGAGAACCGTGCCGGCGCCAATGGCATGCTGGGGGCGAGCGCCGTGGCGAAGGCGGACCCCGACGGCTTCACCATCCTCGTTGGCACCAACTCGACCAATGCCGCCGCTCCGGCGCTGTTCAAGAACGTGCCGTTCGATCATGAGAAGGACTTCGCGCCCGTCTCGTTCCTCGGCTCCATCCCGCTCATCGTCGGCGTCAGGTCGAACTACGATACCAAGACGCTGAAAGAGCTTGTCGCCAAGGCGAAGGCCGCGCCGGGCAAACTCAACTATGCCTCTGCCTCGAGTTCCCAGCGGGTCTCGACCGAGATGCTGTCGAGCATGACCGGCATCAAGCTGACCTACGTCTCCTATCGCTCATCACCGCAGGCCGTGCAGGACCTGATCTCGGGCCAGATCGACCTGTTCGTCGCAGATCTCGCCGTGATGCTGCCCCAGGTTCAGGCGGGCGCCGTCCGGGCGCTGGCCGTCACCGCGGCAAGTCGAATTCCGCAACTTCCCGATATCCCGACCGTCGATGAGGCCGCCGGCACGAAAGGCTACGAGCTGATCGCCTGGTTCGGTGTGTTCCTGCCGGCCAAGACGCCCGCCGACATCGTCGCCAAGCTCAACGACGCGGTGCGCAAGGCAGCCGCCGGCCCCGCGGTGCAGGAGCGTCTCGCCAAGGGCATGGGCCTCGCGGTATCGGCATCCTCGCCGGCGGAGCTTTCAGCGCGTGTGAAGGTCGAGAGCGCCAAGTGGGCGAAGGCCGTCGCGGACGCCGGCATCGAGAAGCAGTAGCGCCGTGGCGGGCGCGCGCACGCGTCCCGTCCGGCTCGGCGCGGGCGCCGGATTTGCAGGCGATCGCATCGATCCCGCGATCGAACTCGCCGAAAAGGGCCGGCTCGACTACCTCGTGTTCGAATGCCTCGCCGAGCGCACGATCGCCCTTGCTCAACTCGCCCGCCTCGACGATCCGGAAGCCGGGTTCGATCCGCTGCTCGAGGCGCGCCTGCGCGCCGTGCTTCCCGCGTGCCGGCGCAACGGCGTCAGCATCATCACCAACATGGGGGCCGCGAACCCGGTCTCCGCCGCGCGGCACGCAGCCGGCGTCGCGCGCGCCATCGGCATCGCCGGTCTCAGGATCGCGGCGGTCGACGGCGATGATGTCGTCGATACCGTGCGCGGCGGCGGTTACCGCTTCCTCGAAGACGGACGCGAGGTCGCCGGCCTGGGCAATCGCATCGTCTCGGCCAACGCCTACCTCGGCGCACAACCGATCGCCGCAGCACTCGGCGCCGGCGCGGACGTCGTGATCACGGGGCGCGTGGCCGATCCTGCACTTTTCCTGGGGCCACTGATCCACGAATTCGGCTGGGCCGAGGACGATTGGGACCGGATCGGCGCGGGCATCCTCGCGGGGCATCTGCTCGAATGCGCCGGGCAGATCACGGGCGGCTACTTCGCCGATCCCGGCTACAAGGACGTGTCGGATCTCGCGCGGCTCGGATTCCCGATCGGGATCGTCGGGGAGGATGGCGCGATCGAGATCACCAAGGTCGAAGGCTCCGGCGGGTGCGTGACGCCCCAGACCTGCAAAGAGCAGTTGCTCTACGAGATCGGCGATCCGGCGCGCTATCTGCAGCCAGACGGGATCGCGGATTTCTCAGGTGTGCGGATTGACGAGACCGGGCCTGATCGCGTCGCAATAACCGGCGCGCGGGGGAAGCCGAGGCCCGACACGCTGAAGGTCTCCGTCGGCTACCGCGACGGCTTCATCGGCGAGGGGCAGATGTCCTACGCGGGCCCCGGCGCCGCAGCACGTGGCGAGCTGGCGCGTGCCATCCTGCGTGAGCGGTTCGCTGCGCGGGTTGGCGGCTACGACGATCTGCGCTTCGACATCATCGGGTTGGATGCACTGCATGGTTCTGACGCGGCGGCTTCAGGCTCGCGCGGCGTTCCCTACGAGGTCCGGGTGCGCGCGGCTGGCCGTTCGCACGCGCGCGATGCTGCCGAAGCGATCGGGCTCGAGGTAGAGGCGCTCTACACGAACGGGCCTGCCGGTGGTGGGGGCGCCTGGAAATCGGTCCGGCCGGTAATCGCGGTCGGCTCCGTGCTCGTCGAGCGCGCGCTCGTGACCCCGCGCATCACCGTCGTGGAGGTATGATGATGAAACTGCGCGAGATCGCCCACGCCCGAACCGGAGACAAGGGCGACACGTCGACGATCTCGCTGATCGCGCGGGCGCCCGAGCACTACGCGACGCTCGTGGCGCAGGTGACGACGGCGCGGGTCGCAGCGCAGTTCGCAGCCTTTACGCCGGCCGAGGTGCGCCGGTTCGAAGTGCCCGCCATCGGCGCCTTGAATTTCGTCCTGACGGGCGTGCTGCGCGGCGGCGTGACACGCTCGATCGCGCTCGATCTGCACGGCAAATCGCTGGCGTTCCTGCTGCTCGCTATGGACATCGACGGGCAAACCGAATGAGGCGTATGGAGCGGTGGGGCCGTATCGGATCGTTTGATCGCTCGGGATCGAAACAGGCTCGGCGCTCTCGCAGTTCGCCGGTCTCATGAGTGGCGGTCCTTTTGGACCAACCGGCGTTCGAGCGGCAGAAGCTGCCAGCCGAAGCGGCGCACGACGAGGCCCCAGATGCCCTGCGGGGCCATCAGCATGACGCCGATCGCGATCGCGCCGAGCATCAGCAGGTAGGTACTGCCGAGATCGGCGAAAACCTGCCGCAGCACGAAGAACACGACCGCGCCGATGATCGGGCCTTCGACACGACCGATGCCGCCGATGACGACGATGAAGATCACGAAAGCCGTCCAGTCGTTGACGCTGAACGCCGTCTCGGGAGAGACGCGCAGCTTCTGCAGGAAGATCAGCGCGCCTGCGAGGCCCGTTCCGAACGCGGTCACGACGTAGACGACGAGCTTCACGCGGCCGACGTCGACGCCGCTGGCACGCGCCGCTCCCTCGTTGTCGCGGATCGCGGTCAATGCGAGGCCGTAGCGTGAGCGCAGCAACGCGAAGATCAATCCGAGCACCGTGACGACGAGCGCGAGTGACAGCCAATAGAGCAGGTATTCGCGTTCCGCGCGGCTCGCCGCCATCGACGTGACGATGCCGGCCGGCAAGCTGATGCCCGAGCCGCCGCCGAGCGCGGACACCTGCGCGGCGCCGAGACGGAACACCTCCGCCACGACCCAGGTTCCGATCGCGAAATAGTGGCCACGCAGCCGGAAGATCAGTGCGGCAACGGGAACCGAGATCACCGCCGCGACGAGGCCCGACAGCAGCACCGAGAGCAGCGGCGGAATGCCGGCCAGCATCGCGAAACCGAACATCACGTACGCGCCGAGGCCGACGTAGGCCTGCTGTCCGACCGAGACGAGGCCGGCATATCCGGCGAGCAGGTTCCACAGACTGGCGAGCGCGATGTAGGCGAAGACCTCCGACAGCAGGCGCAGATCGGCGCGGTCCGCCCACAGGGGCGCCGCCGAGAAAACCACGAACGCCACCGCGGCGGCGGCGAGGCCGTAACGGCTTTGCTTCGTCGCGTGCTCGACGCGCGCCTCATCGACTGCGTGTGGGGCCATCATCCCTGCACCTTCGGAAAGAGTCCCTCGGGTCTGACCGCGAGCACGACGAGGAATGCGATGTGGCCCGCGAGAAGCTGCCAGCCAGGATCGAACTTCGCGCCGATCGTCTGGGCCAACCCCAGGATGATCCCTCCGGCGAGCGTGCCCCACATGCTGCCGAGCCCGCCGATGATGACGGCCTCGAATCCGAAGATGAGGCGCGCCGGGCCCAGCGACGGATCGAAGTTCGCGCGTACCGCCAGCAATACGCCGGCGACCGCGACGACGGCCATCGACAGCGCCATCGCCATGCCGAACACGTGCGACTTGTCGAGGCCCATCAACTGGGCGATTTCAGGATCGTCGGAGGTCGCACGAAATGCGCGGCCCGTCGCCGTCGAATAGAACACGTATTGCAGGCCGGCGATGAGAGCGACTGCGAGGACGAGCTGCATCAGCGGCAGTATCCCGACGGAAAGACCTTCGGCCAGACGGATGCTCGCGATCTCGATGGCGCCGGCGTCGAGCTTGCGGCTGTCGGCGGTGAAGATCTCGAGCAGGCCGTTCTGGATGATGACGGACATCCCGAAGGTGACGAGCAGCGGCGGCAGCAGATCGGGTCCCAGCGTGCGATTCAATATGCCGCGCTGCAGCGCATAGCCGAGCGCCGCCATCAACGGTGCGACCAGCGCGATCGAGACCACGGGATGGAGACCCAGCGCGGTCGTCACGAGAAGTGCCACGTATGCCGCCAGCACGATCATGTCGCCGTGCGCGATGTTGACGAGGCGCATCACGCCGAAGATCAGCGACAGGCCGGCAGCGAAAATCGCGTACAGGCCGCCGAGCAGCACGCCTTGCACGATGGTGTTGATCCACTCGGTCATCACACACCGATCCCGAAGTAGGCTGCCGAGACCGCCTCGCGCGTCAACTCCGAGGCCTTGCCGGTCAATGCCACGCGTCCCTCCTGCAGACAGTACGCGCGCGATGCCGCTCGCAGCGCCTGCTGGATATCCTGCTCGACGATCACCAGGGCAAGGCCCTCGGCGACGATCTCCGGCAGGCGCGCATAGATCTCGCGCACCACGATCGGGGCGAGGCCGAGGCTGATCTCGTCGCATAGCAACAGCCGCGGGTTCGACATCAAAGCGCGGCCGATGGCGACCATCTGCTGCTGTCCGCCCGACAGCGCGGTGCTCTTGAAGTCACGACGCGCCTTCAAGTCCGGGAAGAGAGTGAACACGCGGTCGAGCGTCCAGGGGCCGGGTCGGCCGAGCTGTCCGCCGATCTGGAGGTTCTCCTCGACGGTGAGCGAGGGGAACAGCCGGCGGCCTTCCGGAACGAGCGCGATCCCTTTGGCGACGATCGTGTGAGCCGGGAGGCTCGCGATGCTCTCGCCCGCGAAGTCGATCGCGCCGCGTCGCGTGCCGATCAGCCCCGCGATCGATTTCAACAGCGTGCTCTTGCCCGCCCCGTTGGCGCCGATCACCGCAATCACCTCGCCCGCGGCGATTTCGAGGTCCAGCCGAAAGAGCGCCTGGAAGTCGCCGTAGAAGGCATCGAGGCCGCGAATGGACAGGAGTGCAGGGGATTTACCTCGCTCACTCATCGGCGGGCATTCCCATGTAGATCTCGCGGACGCGCGGGTGGGCGACGACATCGGCGGGCTTGCCTTGCGCGATGATCGCGCCGCCATGAAGCACAGCGATTCGATCGGCGACCGCGGCGAGCGCATGAACGATGTGCTCGATCCAGATCACCGACACGCCATCCGCGCGTATAGACCTGACGAGCTCGACGAGCCTTGCGCATTCATGCTCGGTGAGGCCGCCCGCGACCTCGTCGAGCAGCAGTACGCGCGGGGCAACGCTCAAGGCGCGCGCCAGCTCGAGCCGCTTTCGGTCGAGCAACGTCAACGATCCCGCGAGCCGGTTCGCCTTGTCGGCCAGCTCGCAGCGGTCGAGCACGCGCGCACAGGCTGCATAAACGTCGCGCTCCGACCGGCCACGACCGAAAGCTGCCGCCACGACGAGATTCTCGAACACGGTCATGCCGGTGAACGGCTGCGGCACCTGGAACGATCGCGCGATGCCGCGGCGGCACCTTTTCTCCGGCGGGAGTCTCGTGATGTCCTCTCCTGCAAGCACCACGAGACCGCGATCAGGCGAGACCGCGCCCGATACGATGCTGAACAGCGTCGTCTTCCCCGCTCCGTTCGGGCCGATGATGCCGAGCGCCTCGCCCGGCGCGAGATCGAGGTCGATCCCGTCGGCGATGACGATCGCGCCGAAGCGCTTGTGGATTCCCCGAAGGGAGAGAATGGCTGTCATGAGGGGGGAGGTGAGGGGCAGTTGGCTCCGGGAGTGGTCGCCGGCCAGCTTAGAGCATCGCCGGACGCGACGGAAACGAGATCGAAGCCGCGGCCGCCAGCCCCCAAATACGCGTCAAGAGCCGAGCTGAACCGCTTTCGGAAATAAAGACGTTGCCGATACGAGATCTATGTGCTACCCGGACACTACGATTTTGGCCAAATGTTAAAGGCCGTTTGCCCCACTTCGGTCGGGCCCACGCTCAAACTAATCCAAATATCGACGAACGTTTCAGCTCTGGCCTTAGCTCGGGTTGAAGCACACAACACTACCCTGAGGAACTACTATGCAGACTGGCACCGTGAAGTTCTACAATGATCAAAAGGGCTACGGCTTCATCCAGCCGGATGACGGCACGAAGGACGTTTTCGTCCACGCCACCGCCCTCGAGCGCGCCGGCATCAACGGCCTCCGCGAAGGTCAGAAGGTTTCCTTCGACACGCAGGAAGACCGCCGCACGGGCAAGATCGCCGTTGGAAACATCCAAGAGGCGTGATGCTCACTGCCGTAGCAGTGCGGTATAGCATCGAGAATTGGGCCGTCTCCTCGTGAGGCGGCCCTTTTTCGTTTGTGATGTTGCTGTTCACCATCAGTGGCTGTGGTCACAGTCTCAAGCCAACGCGACGCCCCAGGCGTCGTAACCGTAGACCCAGTCGGCGTTGCCGCCCTGCTTCAACCATTCGTTGCCACGGGAGCCCTGCTGCACGCGGGCGGTACGGTCCTTCCGGGCGAGTTCGTAGCGCTTGAATGCTGCATCGACGCCGGCTGCATCTACGCCTTCGAGCGCACGACCGAGCACGATCGCATCCTCGATCGCCATGCATGCCCCTTGTGCCATGAACGGCACCATGGGGTGACAGGCATCCCCCAGCAATGTCGTGCGGCCGACCGACCATGTGGGCATGGGCTGGCGGACATAGAGCGCCGATTTTGTGACCTCCGTGCAAGCGCCCAGGAGTGCGCGGGCTTCCGGGTGGAAGCCGGAGTATACGCGGCGCAGTTCTTCGACATCGCCTTTCAACGTCCAGGATTCCTCGCGCCAATCATCCTGCGGCGTCGTGGCGAAAATGAACGTCTCGTCGCCACGATTGAGCGGGAAGGTCACGATCTGCACGTCGGGCGTCGGCCCCCACCACTTGGTGAAAGCGTCGAGGTTCGGGATCGAGAGCTTCGCGCGCGGCACCACCGAGCGATACGATACGAGCCCCGTGAATTCTGGATGTTCCGGACCGAACAGCGCGTTGCGGACGATGGAATGAATTCCGTCGGCGCCGATCAGAGCATCGACCTCGACGGTCTCGCCACCGGAGAAAGTGACGCGGACGCCATCTGCGCCATTGTCGATCGCAGCAACCCGGCGGCCGAGCTCGATGACATCCGGCGGCAGCTTCGCACGCAGGGCATCGAGGAAGTCGGCGCGGTGAACCGTCAACTGCGGCGCGCCGTAAACGCGCTCCGCCGTATCGGCCATCTCCAGCCTCGACGTTTCTTCGCCGGTATCCCACGTCCGGCTGATGCGGTGTGTGGGGCGTGCGGCCGTCGCCCGAATTTCGTCTGCCAACCCCAAGCCGTCGAGAGCGCGAACCGCATTCGGCGTCAGATTGAGATCAGCACCGACCCGCGCGAACTGCGTCGACTGCTCGAATACCGCGACAGTGTGGCCCGCGCGCCGAAGCGCGATTGCGGCCGTCAGTCCGCCCACGCCGCCACCGCAGACACCTAGTCTCAAAGTACCCATCGCAGTCACCCTCGACGCTTACATGCACATCCACAACCGGCCAGGGGAGTGCGAAAAGCGACTGTGCCCGGCCGGCCGATGCTCCGCAGCATCAGAAGACACGATGGGCAGAGCGGATGTCGAGTAGACAAATTCGCAACGCCGGATGCAATGGCTTCTGCCCATAAAGAAAGGGGCGCCGATGGCGCCCCTTCGGTATTTCGAACTCGATACCGTGGCGCTCAAGCCGCCACGGTGCCTTCGTCGCCCGGATCGCGGAGCACGTAGCCGCGTCCCCAGACCGTCTCGATGTAGTGATGACCACCGGTCGCCGCCTGCAGCTTCTTGCGCAGCTTGCAGATGAACACGTCGATGATTTTCAGCTCGGGCTCGTCCATGCCGCCGTAGAGATGATTGAGGAACATCTCCTTGGTGAGCGTCGTGCCCTTGCGCAGCGAGAGCAGCTCGAGCATCTGGTATTCCTTGCCCGTGAGATGCACCCGATTGCCTTCGACCTCGACCGTCTTGGTGTCGAGATTGACGCGCAGGTTGCCGGTCTCGATGACCGACTGGGCATGGCCCTTGGATCGACGCACGATCGCGTGGATGCGTGCGACCAACTCGTCCTTGTGGAAGGGCTTGGTCATGTAATCATCCGCCCCGAAACCAAGGCCGCGAACCTTGTCCTCGATGCCGGCGAGACCGGACAGGATGAGGATCGGCGTTGCGACCTTACTGACGCGAAGTGTCTTCAAGACCTCATACCCGCTCATATCGGGCAGATTGAGGTCGAGCAGAATTATATCGTAATCATACAACTTGCCGAGGTCCACACCCTCCTCGCCAAGATCCGTCGTGTAGACGTTGAACCCCTCGGACTGCAGCATCAGCTCGATGCTTTGCGCGGTAGCGCTGTCGTCCTCGATCAGAAGCACTCGCATAGCGTTGTCTCCGTCCCGGCCCGGCGCCGCCACCGGCCAGTCAATCAGCCCCTCGAATGCGCACTTCGGGTGCGCTACGCGCGATTCACTTGTGATTAGGAATCTAGCTTCCAGATGTTAACAAACCCTAACAATGTGTTGTGCCGATCGAACACGGCAGCAACGCTGAGCTGAGCTTTCCGGCGTACAGAGAGCACGGCAAGCGACTACGATGGGCCACAACGACGGGTTGTGCGCAGGGCGAGATGGCCCGGCGCGCCACATCCGAACGCTATTTTGGAACTCGTTCAGGCTCGTGAAGGTCTGCCCAGACCGCAAAAAACGACGCTTCCGCAACGAGCCGGCAACTAATTGGTTATCCACAGTTAACATGCTTCGCTTATGGCCCCTATAGGGCTGATGAAAAAAATAATTTGTGCAGCGCACTCTCGGTGCAACCCGAGGGGGATTGTCATTTTCTTTACTGTGACTTAAACTATCTTTGGCACACTGAGGTTTAATTCGGAACGCCGTAGTGCCGTGGCCAGAGCCGACAAGAGCTTTTCCACAAGCCGTACACAGCGAAAGTACAGTCCTCCAAAGGGATTTCAGGGGCCGGCCGGCAGCATTGGCACGGGTCTTGATAGGGTAGTCCGAGGCAGGTTCGAATTTGTGCAGGGGTATCGAACATGAAGTCACGGGAATCCGCGCTCCGCTTGAAGCGTTTCGAGGCTCAAGAGAAGGCACGTAAAGTGCTGGGTCTCGAGCAGATGATCAGAGACTTCGAGACGATGGCGATCGACCTGGAGCGGCAAGTCCAGGCCGAAGAAGATCGCACCGGTATCAAGGATATCGGACACTTCAACTATTCGACGTTCGCAAAGGCTGCCAGTCAGCGCCGCGACAAGCTCCGCGCCTCGATCGAGGACCTGAGGGTCCAGCTCGAAGCGGCCATGCGCGAGCGTGACGAGGCAGGCGTCGATGTCGTCGAGCAGGCACCGCAGCAGCGGGATCTGATGCGCGGCCGTCGCCGGATCGAGCGTCCTGCCGTCGCCATGGCGCGCTGAACCGCGCCGGGCTCCACCAACTTCGGCACAGATCTGAGCCGCGATGCCCTTCGGCTTCGCGGCACTTCGCTGTCTGCACTTGAAGTTTCGGACAAGCGGAGGTGCGGCCCGCTCTTGCCCATGGCCTACATGTGCGTGATCACCTGTTGCCCATGCGCCGCTCGCCTCTGCCCACGCGGCGCAGAGCCCTTGCACACGCATTCGAGCCGTGGGACATCGACGCTCGAGTTCCGTTTCCGCAGATTGCGCAGCGAATCGATGTCCCGGCATGAGCCGACACGTCTCAAAAGCGACCATCATGGGTACGATGCCCGCCGTCCGCATCGGCAGCGTATGCTTCGCCGTGAGCGCTTGCGCCGGTGGTCCGCAGATGCCGTCGCTGCCGCAGATCGCAGCCGGGGCCGACGTGACGAAAATCGCGGTCGGCAGCCTCCCGAGCAGTGAGGCGCACCACCATCCGTTGAGGTCCGCGGAGGTCTATGCGCGGATCGCTCGTGGCGCCAATGCTTGCTGGTTCGGCCCGCGCGGCAGGCTGTCGACGTCGCATATCCTGCATGCCGACGCAGCGCCGTCGATGAATGGCGGCGGGGTCGAAATCGTCGTTCACGAGCGCGCAGTCGATCAACCCAAGCCCTGGGGATACAAGGCTTTTCGCGTCCTGTTGAGCGAGAGCGCGGGCTTGGATGGAACGCCGGGGGCGGGAGGGACCAGCATCGCCGTCGAGAACTCCCGCATACCGGATGCCGAAGCGCTGAGAATGCGCGCCGAGGTGTTCCAATGGGCCGCTGGAACCGAAGGTTGCAAGGCCGATGCGGCGCTGGACAAGACACCGATAGCCGCGGCCGTGGAAACCGCTCCGGCTGTACCAACGGCGAAAGCAGCACCGGGCAAATCGAAAGCGACGCCTGCGAGTTCTGCGCGGCCAGCGGCGGCCTCGAAATAGCAACCTCGCGTCTGCCGGTCAGACCTTGCAGCGCTTCCTGGCCTCGGTGGTCAACTCGCGGCCTACCTCCTGCGCCAGCATCACGCCGCGCGCGATCTGCGTCGTCGTCAGGTGCCGGCCGTCGGGGCCGCGCAGCACGGCCGGACCTGCATCGGCCTCCTTGCGGGCGACGTTGAGTTCTTCGCAGTTCAGCTCGCGCTTCTTCTGCTTATACGCAAAGAGCCGGACGCCAGACGCATAAGCGGATGCCTGCGGCGGCTGACGGATCCAGGCACGGGATTTGTCGTTGGTGAGATCGGCCAGCGCGGTAGAGCGCTGCGCGATGCACTGCGCGCTGTCGTCGACACAATGCAGGCCCTTGCCGCCGATTTCCGGTGGGCCTTCGTTACCGCACGCGGCCAACACGATCGCGGCAGCGGACGGCACGAGCAGCCGTGTGGCCCTGTTGAGCCTTTCGAGCAACATTCTCCCGAGCACCGGCAAGCCCCGCGTCTTCATCTGAACCGACTTGTGAACCGTCAGTCGAGCCCATAGAAGGCTCGAATGGCGCGGGTGTGGCGGCATTGGGCCAACGTCGCGTGCCCCGACTCACCACTTGTACTGGAATTCGGCCGCTCGGTCGATTGGGAGGAGAAGCTGCAATGGTCAACGCGATCCGCATTCACGAGTACGGCGGTGTCGACAAGATGAAATGGGAGGCTATCGATGTCGGCGCTCCCGGCCAGGGACAGATCCGTGTGAAGCACCGCGCGATCGGCTTCAACTACATCGACACCTACTTCCGCTCGGGCCTCTATAAATTCCCCTCTCTGCCGCACGTGCTCGGCACGGAAGGCTCTGGCGACGTGGTGGCCGTCGGTCCTGGCGTGACGGATCTGAAGGTCGGCGACCGGATCGCTTATGCGAACCCGCCGGGCGCCTACATCGAAGAGCGGCTGATGCCGGCCGATCGCGCAGTGAAGCTGCCCGACAGCATCACTTATGAGACGGCTGCCGCGATGATGCTTCAGGGCATGACCGTCCGCTATCTGCTACGGGATACCTACAAGGTCGGGCCGGGCACCGTCATGCTGCTGCACGCGGCGGCCGGCGGCGTTGGTCTTATCGCCTGTCAGTGGGCGAAGCATCTGGGTGCCACGATCATCGGCACGGTCGGTTCCGACGAGAAGGGCAAGCTCGCCAAGGATCACGGCTGCACCCACGTGATCAACTACGCGAAGGAAGACTTCGTCGCCCGCGTGAAGGAGATCACCGGTGGCAAGCTGTGCGACGTGGTCTACGACAGCGTCGGCAAGGACACGTTCCCCGGCTCGCTCGACTGTCTCAAGCCGCGCCATCTGTGGGTCAGCTTCGGTAACTCTTCGGGGCCGGTGCCGCCGATGGACATCGGCATCCTGAACTCGAAGGGCTCGCTGTTCTGCACGCGGCCGACGCTGTTCCATTACACGGCGTCGCGCGAAGACCTGCTGACGAGCGCCAACGACCTGTTCGACGTAGTCGCGCGCGGCGCCGTGAAGATCGAGGTCAATCAGCGGTACGCGCTGAAGGACGCCGCGCAGTGCCACAACGACGTGCAGGCGCGCAAGACGACGGGATCGACCATTCTGATACCGTGATTGCGCTCACGGCGACAACCGGTCGGCGTCATCAGGCGGCCGCACCGGCTGCCGCGCGCGCGGTGGAACGCGGCTGCTCGTCGCCTTCCGAAAAGCCAAGGCCCGTGGGAACCGGGCCGAACTCGTTCGGCTTTGGCTTTCCGGGAGCGAAATGCAGCCACAGCATGGCGCCGACCATCGGTGCGGCGATACCTATCGTCACGATGGTGGTGCCGATCTGGCCCGGCGCCATTTGCTCAGGCGCGACGTTCAACATGACGGTGATCGCCAAGCCGAATGACCACGCCATCAATGCGGAGAACGCCCAGAACAGCCGCCACGCCGAAATGCCGATGTCGTGCATTCTCCGGACCGCAGCCGATACTGCCATGTAGATGAGAAGCGCCTTGATCGGCCACAGCAACATGTCGCCGAAGCTTCGGCCCGTCATCCACAGCCATAATGCGATGGCCAACTCGGCCGCCAACAACAAGCCTGCAGCGACCAGCAGCCCCTTACGGTTGGTGCGCCCACGCGGATCGATCAGGGCAGTCAGCATGGGAAGCGGCGACATAGGACACTCGGCTAACACCTCTTTGGACCGACGCTAGCAGTTCATGGTTGCGAAGGAGTTTCGCTGGTCGTTGCAAGGTGGAGCGGACAGCATCAATTCGCTGTGAGCAGCAGGCCCTCGCCCGGGGCCGCACCACATCGGGCGGCCGGCCGCGTCAGTGCGTGGCGATGGCGTCGAACTCGAAGGACTCCGCTTCGAGGATCGTGTTGGCGGCGGCATCGAAGGTCGTGGACTTCACGACGGCCTGGAGCGACGGAACGTAGACGTCGTAGCGGATCGGCGTCTGCTTGCCGCCCTCGAACGCGGTGATGGAGCCGACCAGCAGCGCTTCGTACGTGCAGCCGCCGATCGCGTGCTGCAAGGCTTCCACCGCCGCGACCGTCATGCGCGCCTTGATCGGCGGCTGGCCTGCGGTCTGGACGACATAGGCGATCTCGGCCTGCTTGCCGACGGTGAGCGGAAACAGGCTCTCGGGGGGCTGCGCGAACTGGAATGTGACCTTGCCGCTCGGCCGGGTCATCTCGATGCCGACGAGGCCGCGCACGGCGATCGTCTCGCGTGGGAACGTGCGGGAAGCGGCGTTCTGCTCTGAGATACGCACGCGGTCGCCCGAGAGCCAGGAGATTTCGCTACGACGGCCATCGCTGCCGGTGAAAGTGATGGATGTCCCCGACGAGGCGGCCTTGGGGCACGAAGCTGTCTGAGCCCAGACGCCGACCGGATGGCCGCATGCAAGTGCGATCATCGTCAGGGCCGCCGGAGCGCTGCGGATCGAGAGCCGCCCCCCGAACATCACGCGAACTCCAGGATCACCGCATCGACGGCGAGGCTGTCGCCGGGCTTGGCCTTGATCGCCTTCACGGTGCCGTCGCGCTCGGCCTTCAGGATGTTCTCCATCTTCATGGCTTCGACGACGGCCAGGGGATCGCCGGCCTTGACCTCCTGGCCCGTTGAAACGTGGATCGCCTTGATCAGGCCGGGCATCGGGCACAGCAGCAGCTTCGACGTGTCGGCCGCGACTTTCGCGGGCATCAGCGCGACCATGGCCGCCTCGCGCTCGGTGTAGACGAACGCCTTAACGGCGAGACCGCGCCACGCCAGCTCGTAACCGTTCAGGATCTGGCGGATCTGTACCGCGATCGAGCGACCGCCGACCTTGCCGCGCCAGACCGGCTCGCCAGGCCACCACGCCGAGACGGCTTCGACGGTCGAGGCGACCTTGCCCGCCGCATCGAGGAAGGAAACGTAAGTCGGCTCGCCGAGCGTGCCCGCCACGTCGGTGATCACCCGCTCGCCGCCGATCGCAACGACGCGGCGCTTTGCGAAACGCACGGCCTTGCCGGCGATCTGCTGGCTGATCTCGCGGCGGCGCTCGTTGCCGAGATGGTCGACCTGGGCTGCGACGGCGACGAGAACGGCAAGCTCCTCGGCGTCCGGCAAGCGCGCGACGAAGCCCTTCGGGTATTCCTCGGCGATGAAGCCGGTGGAGAGGCGGCCTTCGCGCCACCGCGGGTGCTGCATGATCGCGGCGACGAAGGGAATGTTGTGGCCGATGCCATCGATGCGGAAAGCATCGAGCGCTTCGGACTGCGCGTCGATCGCAGCGATACGCGTTGGGGCGTGGGTGACGAGTTTGGCGATCATCGGATCGTAGTACATCGAGATCTCGCCGCCTTCGGTGACGCCGGTATCGTTGCGTACCGTGATGCCGTTCGCGACGCCTTCAGCGGGTGGGCGATACGTCACGAGACGGCCGATCGAGGGCAGGAAGCTGCGATAGGGATCTTCGGCGTAGACGCGAGATTCGACTGCCCAACCGTTCAGCTTCACGTCCGATTGCAGCAAGCGCAGCTTCTCGCCGGCGGCAACGCGGATCATCTCCTCGACCAGATCGACACCTGTGACGAGTTCCGTCACGGGATGCTCGACCTGCAACCGCGTGTTCATCTCGAGGAAGAAGAACGAGCGATCCTGCCCGGCGACGAACTCGACGGTGCCGGCGCTGTCGTAGCCGACGGCGCGCGCCAGCTCGACGGCTTGCGCACCCATCGCCGCGCGCGTCTTCTCGTCCAGTAGCGGCGAGGGCGCTTCCTCGACGACCTTCTGGTTGCGGCGCTGGATCGAGCATTCACGCTCGCCTAGATGGATGACGTTGCCGTGCTTGTCGCCCAGCACCTGGATCTCGATGTGGCGCGGGTTGACGATGAACTTCTCGATGAAGACGCGATCGTCGCCAAAGCTCGATTTCGCCTCGGAGCGGGCCGAGCCGAAACCTTCCTCGCACTCCCTGGCGTCGTAGGCGATGCGCATGCCCTTGCCGCCACCGCCGGCCGAAGCCTTGATCATCACGGGGTAGCCGATCTCGGCGGCGATCTTCACGGCCTGCTTGGGATCGGTGATCTCGCCGAGGTGGCCGGGAACGGTCGAGACCTTGGCGCGGGCTGCGGCCTTCTTCGACTCGATCTTGTCGCCCATGGCCGCGATGGCCTTGGGGTTCGGGCCGATGAAGACGATGCCGGCCTTCTGCAGCGCGACGGGAAACGCCTCGCGCTCGGACAGGAAACCGTAGCCCGGGTGGACCGCTTCGGCGCCGGTCGCCTTGCAGGCCTCGACGATCTTTTCGATCAGGAGATAGGATTGCGCGGCGGGAGCCGGGCCGATGTGGACGGCCTCGTCGGCCATCTCGACGTGGAGCGCTTCTCGGTCGGCGTCGGAGTAGACGGCGACGGTCTTGATGCCGAGCTTGCGGGCCGTCTTGATCACGCGGCAAGCGATCTCGCCACGGTTTGCAATCAGGATCTTCTTGAACACATTTCCCTCGCAGCGGCAGCCGGGTCCCTCCGGCTTGAAGCCTGAAGCCTGAAGCCTGAAGATAGCCCCATGTGGATCGCTGCGCTGCCAGAGGTCGAGTGTCGGCGGCTCGGCTCCAGGCGAGGCGGCGGTGGGCCATATACCCAAATCTATATGAGGGGGCGGCGCCTTCGTAAATCCGCCTTAGGGGGCAGGCGTTCGCCGCGCGGCCGCCCCTCGCTCCGCCCCGTCACCTCCGTGTCCCCACCCCACGCTGCGTCATGGTCCGCGAAGGCGGACCACCCACGACACTCGGGAAGCGGAGGCTCCTGGCCAGCGCTATCGTGAGGTCCGCGAAGTCTCGATGAGCCGTGGATGGTCCGCCTTCGCTGGCCATGACGTGGTGGTTTGTCTCGTTCCGATACCATCGGACCAGCCATGCGGAGTCCTCGCGCGCGACATTGCAACCCGCATGACGCAATCCGATCGCATCGTCATTTCCGTGTCCCCACCCCACGCTGCGTCATGGTCCGCGAAGGCGGACCACCCACGACACTCGGGAAGCGGAGGCTCCTGG
>CAZNMY010000097.1:0-23664 GCA_964574325.1 uncultured Devosia sp.
GACGGCGCGTTCGATTTCGGTGGTGCGCTATCTGGTGTCACGCGGGGTTCCGCCGCGCCGGCTCGTTGCTGCGGGCTTCGGCGAATTCCAGCCGCTGGAGCAGGGGGCGACGGAGGAAGTTCTGCGGCGCAACCGGCGGATCGAGTTGAAGCTGACGAACCGGTAAGGGGAAATTGGGGACACACACAATTTCCGCCACTGTCGTATTCAAATTTCGAGTTCAGCAATTGGAAATTGTGTGTGTCCCCAATTTCCACAAGATCAAACGGGAAACGCGCATGAGCAGCATCACACCGCCGTTCAAGGCGGAGATCGTCGGCAGCTTCCTCAGGCCGGCGGCGGTGCACGAGGCGCGGCTTGCTGTTGCGAGCGGTAAGATGAGCGCCGCGCAGTTGTGGGAGGTCGAAGCGCGCGCGGTCGAGGACGTTGCGGCGATGCAGCGCGGGGCGGGCCTGAAAGTGTGCACAGACGGCGAGTTTCATCGTCGGCACTGGTTCATGGACTTCATCGAGCGCATCGACGGCGTCGAGATCAAGGGCGGTCTGCCCGTCAAGTTCCAGACCGAACAGGGCGCGATCGAGATGGCGCCGCCGCGCGTCGTGGTGGGCGGTAAGCTCGGGCGTTCGCGGCCGCTGGCGGTGCATCACTTCGAGGCGCTGAAGCCGGTTGCCGACAAGCTGGGCCTCGTCGCCAAGCAGCCGATCCCATCGCCGACGATCCTGCATTTCCGAGGCGGCCGGGCGGCGATCGACAAGGGCGCTTATCCCGACATCGGGGAATTCTTCGCGGATCTCGCGCGGGTCTACCGGGAGGAGATCGCGGCTCTTTACGAAGCAGGCTGCCGTTATGTGCAGATTGACGAGACGAACTTCGCGTTCCTGTGCGATCCGGCGTTGCGGAAGAACGTCGTGGATCTCGGCGAGGACCCGGAGAAACTTCCGGCGACCTACGCGAAGCTGCTCAACGATGCACTGCGCGACGTGCCCGACGACATGACGGTCGGCATGCATATGTGCCGGGGGAACCACGCGAGCGCATGGGTTGCGACGGGCGGTTACGATCCGGTGGCGGAACTCGCGTTCAGCTCGATCGACGTGGATGCGTTCTTTCTGGAATACGACACGTATCGCGCCGGTAGTTTCGAACCGCTGCGGCATCTGGGCCGCGACAAGGTCGCCGTGCTTGGGCTCGTGACCTCGAAGAAACCGCAGCTCGAAGCCAAGGACGAGTTGAAGCGGCGGATCGACGAGGCTGCGAAATTCGTGCCGCTGGAGCGGTTGTCGCTGAGCCCGCAATGTGGTTTCGCCAGCACGATCGAGGGCAATCAACTGACCGTCGACGATCAGCGGCGCAAGTTGGAGCTGATCGTGGAGGTTGCCCGCGAGGTGTGGGGGACGGCGTAGCGCGAACCAGGGGCTTCGGCTGCTTCTGCCATCATCGAGATGGAGGCCCTCTCGGACTTGGGGTTGGTGACGAGAAATGCAGAGAGACGGGCTCGAGTGTGCTTCGCACGCTTTATGTGCTGGATGTGCTGGGTCCCCGACGCTCGTGCGCCAGTAGCGCACTTCGGTCGAGGATGACGGTCGAGTCGGGCTTCTGCCGTCCGGCAAACTTGACAGTCGGCGGATGGGGCTGCTCAATCGATTGCACTGTCGTCGGAGACGGCTGGCCGTCGCGCTGGTGGTACAAGATCAACAAGACGGCAGCGGAGGAAAGATGGCCAGCGCCCCGAGCGATACTCCTGCTGTGCAGACGATAGCTGTACAGGCGATCCAGGCGACCAAGATGTTCCTGGACGGCGCTGTCATCGCCTATCGCAATCTCAATCTGGAAATCCGGGCTCAGGAAATCCTGTGCATCGTCGGACCGTCGGGGTGCGGGAAGACCACCCTCCTGCGCTCGATCGCCGGGCTCACCGATCTCAGCTCGGGTCAGCTTCTGGTGTACGGCAAGCCGGTGAAAGGGCCGCCTGATGGCGTCGCCATGGTTTTTCAGCATTTCGGCCTGCTGCCGTGGAAGACCGTCTTCGACAACGGCGCGTTCGGGCTGCGGATGAACGGCGCGGACGAAGCGACGGTGAACGAGCGGGTGACCCGCTATCTCGATCTCGTCGGGCTCAAGGGCTTCGAGAAGAGCTTTCCGCATCAGCTTTCCGGTGGCATGCAGCAACGTGTCGGTCTCGTGCGGGCTCTGGCCATGAACCCGTCGATCCTGCTGATGGACGAACCATTCGCGGCACTTGACGCGCAGACGCGCGAAACGCTGCAGGAGGAGTTGCTCGCGCTGATGCAGCGTCCGGAAGAGCGCAAAGCGATGGTGTTCATCACGCATTCGATCGACGAGGCGCTTCTGCTCGCCGACCGCATTGCGATCATGACCGCGAGGCCGGGCAAGATCGACGAAATCCTGCCGTCGCCGTTCGGCTGGCCCAGGGATCTCGACGGCGTGCAGCGCAATCCGCAGTTCGCCGAGATGCGCGCCTACATCCGGTCGAAGCTGAAGGCGCCGACCGATCCCACCAAGTCCAAGCCTGCGAGGGAGACGGCGTGATGGTGTCGCCAGCGATCGAGACTTCCGCAGTCGAGAGGGGCCGGAACGTCGGCGACAACGCGGCGCTCGCGGAGGAGCAGGCCGATCGCGTAAAGGCGGCCAGCGCGGCGGAGAAGAAACGCAGCCAGCGGCGATGGATGAAGGCGTTCATCCGGGTGGCTTCGCTCGTCGTGGTTCTCGGGATCTGGGAAGTCTTCGGCGGGCAGCTCGATCAATCGCTGTTCTCGACGCCGAGCAAGATCGTCGTCGCGGCGGTGGAAATGATCGCCAGCGGTGAGCTGTGGCAGTTCCTCGCGCCGAGCCTGTTGGTGATGCTGTACGGGTTTTCGTGCGCGGTCGTGGTCGGCATCGTGCTCGGGCTGTTGCTCGCACGGTATTGGGTGATCGACACGGCGACCGGCTTCTACATCACGTTCCTCTATTCGACGCCGATGGTGGCGCTGATCCCGCTGATCGTGATCTGGGCGGGCTTCGACACGGCGGCCAAGACGATCATCCTCTTTCTGTTCGCGTTCTTCCCGATCACGATCAATACCTATCAGGGCGTGAAGAACGTCAGCCCGGAGCTGATCGAGGTGGGGCGCGCGTTCCGCTGCTCCGAGAGAGCGTTGTGGCGGCACGTGGTGCTGCCGGCGGCGCTGCCGTTCGTGGTGACGGGGCTGCGGCTGGCGCTGGGGCGCGGGTTGATCGGCATGGTGACGGCCGACCTCTACACGGCGATTTCCGGGATCGGGTATCTGATCGTGCGGACGGCGAGCACGTATCAGATGGACAAGATGTTCGTGCCGATCGTGACGCTGGGGCTGCTCGGCGTGTTCCTGTCGTGGCTGTTGCGGCTGGTCGAGATCAAGGTCGCGCCGTGGACCCGGTCCGATACGCGGGATTGAGGGCGGCTGTGTAGGCTGGGTCAAGGCTCTTGCCCATTGGCGCCAACATATCCGGACGATACGCGCAATCATCACCTTGCGTCCCCGGACGAGCGTTCCGACCGAGAGGTCGGAGCGTGAAGAGCCGGGGTCTTTACACATTTCAGAAGTGTAAAGGTCCCGGATAGCCTCGCTTCACTCGGCTTCCGGGAACGCAGAAAATTCTATGTTGGCGCGTATGGGCTCTTGCCGCGACCCAGCATTTTCGGGTGTGCCTTTGATGCTGGGTCGCACTTCGCAGAGCTGCGCTTGACCCAGCCTACGGCTGCGGACCGAAAGGCAGTCGAAGTTGCTTGCCTACTTCTTCAACAGTGCATCCCGCTCGTTGGAGCGGGCGACGTGGAAGCGCTGGAAGTTGCGGTCCTGCTCGTAGACCTTGGCGCGGACCCAGACGAAGAGATCGTAGAACGTGCCGGGGCCGAAGCCGAGGCTCATGCGCGTCACTTCGAGCGGCTGGCCGTAGGTCTTGATGTCCTTCAGGCCGTCCTTGAAGAACACGACGGTCGGCGTGAACATCACGCCCCAGCGTTCGGCTAGCTTCTTTTCCGGCATCTTCGCGCCGTCGAAGTCCGTCGCTTCGCGCGAGCCCCACAGATCGATCTGGACGATGTGGAAGTTCTCGCGGACGTAGTCGTTGATGTATTTGAGCGCGAGAACTTCGGTGTGCATCTTGGTGCAGTAGATGCAGCCGCGCTGCTCGAAGACGACGGCGAAGCGCTTGCCCTTGGCCTCGGCTTCCGCGTAGTCGTCGCGCATGTCGAGGAACGTGGGGGCGGCCCACTTCTGGTGATAGATGCCGTCGTCCCCACGGCCGGGCTCGACGCGGGGCGTCTCGGGGCCGATCGGTGGCGGCAGGGTTTGGGCGAGGACGGAACTCAGCCCCAATGTGAGCGCGAGCAACCACGCCGTAGGTCGGGTCAAGCGAAGCGCGACCCGACGATCGACGGATGTACGAGGATTGTCGGGTCGCGGCCAAGTGGCCTTGACCCGACCTACGAGGAACTTCATCGCTGGCATCTCCCGCAGTGGAAGGTAGAGCGCCCTGATTGTACCGTGCGCTTGATGGTGCCACCACAGCCGGCTTTGGTGCAAGGCTCGCCTTCGCGGCCGTAGACCTTGAAACTGTGCTGAAAGTAGCCGAGCGAGCCGTCGGCGTGGGCGTAGTCGCGAAGCGTCGAGCCACCGGCGGCAATCGCTTCCTCCAGCACCTGCCTTATCGTCGGCACGAGGCGTTCGCAGCGTTCGGTGGGGCGGCCGTTCTTGTAAGTGAGGCATGCGGCGGCACGGTTCGGGCTGAGGCCGGTGCGGAACAGCGCTTCACACACGTAGATGTTGCCGAGGCCGGCGATGTTGCGCTGATCGAGCAGAAAGGCTTTCAAGTCGGCGGCGCGGCCTTGGGCGCGGCGCGCGAGGTATTCCGCGTTGAAGCCGTTGCCGAGTGGCTCGGGCCCCATGCCGGCGAAGTGTTTGCAGTGATCGAGGGTGTCGGCCGGGACGAGGTCCATGAAGCCGAAGCGCCGCGGGTCATTGTAGGTGACCGTCGCGCCGTTTTCCATCTCGAAAACGACGTGGTCGTGCGTGGGATCGGTGCCGGTGTCGTAGGTGAACTCGCCGATCAGGTTTTCTCTCGGCGAGACCTTTTCCCCTCCCCCTCGTGGGGAGGGGGTAGGGGTGGGGGGGGGCTTTCCTGAAAGGGGGCCGCCGTTCCCCCCTCCGGCGCTACGCGCCACCTCCCCCACAGGGGGGGAGGAGAAATCGCGGGCAGGTGCGGAGAAAGAGGGGGCAACGGTGAAGCGCCCGCTCATGCCGAGGTGCATGATGAGGATCTCGTCGCCGTCGAGATGGGCGAGCAGGTACTTGGCACGGCGCGCAAGGCGTTCGATGCGGCGGCCGGTGAGGCGGTCGGCGAAGCGTTCGGGAAGCGGAAAACGCAGATCGGGGCGGCGCTGGACGAGACGTGCGATGCGATGACCCGACATCGCAGGCTCGAGTCCGCGACGTACGGTTTCGACTTCGGGAAGTTCGGGCATCTCGAGCCTCGACGTCGCGGTCGCTACGCGAGAAGGGCTGCTGCCCTTCACCCGCTCGAGGGGACACCCCTCGAACTCCCCGCCTTTTATGGATCAGTTCGAGATTGCAGGAAACGGCTCACGACGATTCTGGCGCCCAGGCTGGTTTGGGCTGTCCAGCTTCCTCTTCCTCGCGCTCTTTTTCCTTGCCGCGGGTCAATTCGCGGGCGAGGGCGAACAGGGCTTCCTTCATGCCTTCGCCCGAGACCGCCGAGATCACCAGCGGCTTCTTGCGTGAGACTGCGCGCAGGGCATCGACACGTTGGGCGAGCGTCGCATCGTCCAAGGCGTCGCACTTGGTCAGAGCGACAAGCTCCTTCTTCTTGTCGAGGCCGGCGCCGTAGGCTTTCAGCTCGCGACGCACGGTGCGGTAGCTTCCGGCGACATCGGCCTCGGTGCCGTCGACTAGGTGGAGGAGCGCACGGCAGCGTTCGACGTGGCCCAGGAAGCGGTCGCCCAGGCCTGCGCCGTCGTGGGCGCCTTCGATCAGGCCGGGAATGTCGGCGAGGACGAAGTCGACCTCACCCGCCTTGACCACGCCGAGGTTGGGATGAAGCGTCGTGAAGGGGTACGGCGCGATCTTCGGTCTGGCGGCGGAGGTGGCGGCCAGGAACGTCGACTTGCCGGCGTTGGGCAATCCGACGAGGCCGATGTCCGCGATCAGCTTGAGACGCAGCCAGATCCACATCTCCTCGCCGACCTGCCCGGGGTTGGCGTGGCGGGGGGCCTGATTGGTCGGGCTCTTGAAGCGGGCGTTGCCGAAACCGCCGTTGCCGCCCCTGATGAGGACGATGCGCTGGCCGGGCTCCGTGATCTCGGCGAGCATGCTCTCCTGGTCCTCGGCCAGGATCACGGTGCCGGGCGGCACGCGCAGGACGATGTCGGAGCCGCCCCGGCCGGAGCGGTTGCGGCCCATGCCGTGCTGGCCGATCTCGGCCTTGAAGTGCTGCTGGTACCGGAAGTCGATCAGCGTGTTGAGGCTGTCGACGCACTCGACCACGACGTCGCCGCCCTTGCCGCCGTCGCCGCCGTCGGGTCCGCCGTATTCGATGAATTTCTCGCGCCGGAACGAAACGGAGCCGGCTCCGCCGTCGCCCGCGCGAACGTAGATCTTAGCCTGGTCCAGGAATTTCATGGGGTCTGCTCGCCTTGTCCGCGAAGCTTGGCAAGAGCTCTTTCGACATCTGCCATCAAAGAAGGCAGATCCCGCGTCGCAATTTCCCAGATCTCGCTCGTTCTGACTTTATGGTATTCGTGGCGCAACGCATTCCCGAGGTCCTTGATCTGACGCCAGGGCTGTGCAGGAGCCAACTGTTCGGTTTCGGGACCGAGCTTGCGTGAGGCTTCGCTGATCCGTTCAAGGCACCGCTCGACAGCATCCACGGTCTTCCTGTCGGCGATATACGCATCGAAGTCCATTCCTGCAATATTGCTGGATATGGCGCGCGCGTTGTCCAGGATCTCCTCGCAACGGATAATGGCGTTCTCAAAAGACAACGACCCGGTCCCGCTCAATGGCGCGCTGGAGGTGAGGGTTTTCCGCGGGCTCCTCGATCACGTCGACCGGGCAGTTCAAAATCCGCGACATTGTGGCTTCGATGTCCGCCAACTGCCCGAGGTGAGCCAAGCCGCGCCGTCTAGCGGCTGGATCGAAGCGCACTGCGGCGTCCACGTCGGAACCGGTCTTGGCATCGCCGCGTGCGACCGACCCGAAGAGAGCGAGGCTAGTCACACCGAGCGCGCGTAGCTCATCTACACGCCGAGCCAGCGCCTCGACCGTTCGCTTTCGGTCGGGACGGCGGGGGGCGGCGGCACTGATTGTTGCGGCATCCGGCATTGATCTACCTGTTTGGGTCTGTCCGCCAAATTATCACAAGGCGCCGAGAATTGGCAGGCTGATCCTTTTGTAGCTCATGGGGTTCCGGGCGCGGTAAACATCTTGGAAGATTTATCGACGGCCGTTCAGCACTGGATTCATTTCGGCGGCACGCCCAGGAGGGCGGCGGTGCGGGCGATGATGCGGCCGGCAATAGGGGCGGCGTTGACCCCAGCGGTAATGCGCTCGGCTGCGTCGCCGGCAACTGGTTGTGGCTCGAACAGCGAGACGAGCACCACATAGCGGGGCTGGCTCATCGGGAATGCGGCCAGGAACGTCGCGATCACGGATTTCGCCTGATAGCCGCCGCGAGCGGACATTTCGGCGGTGCCGGTTTTGCCACCTACCTCGAATCCGGGCGCTTCGGCGCGGCGGCCGGTCCCGTTCGACTGGGTCACGACGCGCCGGAGCATGTCGCGCACGGCGGCGCTGGTCTTTGCGGAGACAACGCGCGCCCTGTCGGCCGTGTCGCTGCGGGAAGGCTCTGCCTCTGCCGGGGGTAGTCCTCGATTCGCGACGAGGTGAGGGCGCAGGCGACGGCCGCCGTTGACGAGGCCGGCAGCTGCGGCAGCGAACTGCATCGGAGAGACGGCGAGGCCATAGCCGTAAGCGATCGTCGCGGTTTCGACTTCGCCCCATTTCTCGGGCGTTCGTGGCGTTCCGAGGGGGCCGGTTTCGAGGCGCAACTGGTCGAGCAGGCCGGTTCGCTGCAGGAAGTTGCGCTGGCGGTCGGGGCCGGCTCGCAGGGCCAATTGCGCCACGCCGATGTTCGAGGACTGGATCAGTACCTCGCGCAGGGTCAGGGGACGGCCCGATTGTACGATGTCGCGAATGGTCCAGCGGCCGACCTGCAAGGGGACGCGGACGTCGAGGATGGTGCCGGGCGTCGCCAAGCCCTGCTCCAGTGCCATCGCCACCGTGAACACCTTCATCACGGAGCCGAGCTCGTAGGTCGCGGCGTTCAGGCGATCGATGCGATCGGCTAGCAGGACCTCGGCGGGGCGCGCGGGATCGAGATCCGGCAGGGAGGCGGCGGCCAGGACGCTGCCGTCGTCGGCGTCGAGAATCACCCCGGCGGCCCCCGCCGCGCGGTATCGAGCGACCGCGAGCGACAGCTCTTCCTCGAGGGCATGCTGGGCGCCGATGTCGAGCGTCAACGTCACCGGGGGCCTGGAGAAATCGGCCGAGAAACCGCTTTCGAGGCCCTGGGTCTCGTCGATGTGGCGCTCGATGCCGGCCATGCCGCGATTGTCGACGGTGACGTGGCCGAGGACGTGGCCGGCCATGCGGCCCTGGGGATAGATACGGCGGGGTTCGTTGCGGAACGCCAATCCGGGCAGGCCGAGGTCGTGAAGCCGCTGGGCTTCGGCGGGGCCGAGCTGGCGCTTGATCCAGACGAAGCGGCGGGTGCGATCGGTCAGGCTCGCCCGCACCTCCGCGCGGTCCAGATCCTTCAGGACGGAGGTGATCCGCTCGCTCGTCTCGTCGACATCGATGATCCTGGCGGGATCGGCGAACAGCGAGTGGGTCGCCAGATCGCTCGCGAGAAGGCGGCCTCTGCGGTCGACGATATCCGGGCGTGCCCAGGCGCGAACCAGCGGCTCGGCAAGGTTCGCGCGGGGGCCGGCCGTTCCGCTCGACAGCGCGAGGCGGAGTACCTGGGCCGCAACGGCTGCGAAAGCCAGTGTCACCGCCAGGGCGATCACGAGCACGGGTGCGGCGTGCGAGCGGCCGCGTGCCGCTGTGGGGGCGGGGCGAGCGGCGGATGCTGGCCGTGCCGTCAGCATCGTCGGGTCATTTCGCCTGTTTCGCGGCCGAGCCGGGGGGCCTGGCGAGGAGGTGGCTCAGCTCGACGTATTCGCCGGCAGTCGGCAGGCGAAGGCCGAGCGCCGCGGCGGCCGGTTCGATGCGGGAAGGTCGTGCGAGGTGGGCGCGCTCGGCTCGCAGCACGGCGATGTCCGCTTCGAGTTTCTCGCGCCTGCTCTCGGTGGCGTGGACCTGGGCTTCCAGGCGGCGCGTGGCCGAGCTTTCCGCGTAAAGGAAATACGCGGAAGCCAGCGTCAGTGTGCAAGCAACGAGGTTGGCGGCGATGCGCATGCCTGAAGCCCCTGCCGGTGCGTCGTCTTTCCGGTCCGTCAGCGCTGGGCGAGGACCTCCGGCAGATCGAGAGCCGCAAGGTCGTCTTCCCAAGGCGGGGCGGCAGTGCGCTCCACCCATCTGAGCCGGGCCGAACGAGATCGCGGATTGGTCGCGGTCTCTTCCCTACTCGGGCTTAACGACTTGGAGTTAACCAATCGGAAACTCGGCGCCCTTTTTGCGACACCGCCCGAGGGCATGTGACGCGAAACGCCTCCCGTACGGCCGCTGCGCTCGGCGATGAAGCGCTTGACGAGGCGGTCCTCGAGCGAGTGGAAGGTGACGACGACGAGGCGGCCGCCGGCTGGAAGTATCTCCTCGGCTGCGAGCAGGCCACGGGCCAGTTCTCCCAGCTCGTCGTTGACCCAGATGCGCAGCGCCTGGAAAACCCGGGTGGCCGGATGCTTACCGTCCGGCCTGTGCGTGCCGGGGACGCCTGCTACGACCGCGGCCAAGTCGCGGGTGCGGGCGAATGGTTGTTCGGCACGGCGGCGGACGATGGCGGCTGCGATGGCGCGCGAACGACGTTCCTCGCCGAGCTGGTAAAAGATGTCGCCGAGTTCGCTTTCGGGCGTTTCGTTGACGACGTCGGCTGCTGATGGTCCCGCGCCTTCGGACAGTGCGCCTGCTGCCTGGCCCATGCGCATGTCGAGGGGGCCGTCCGACTGGAACGAGAAACCGCGATCGGCCTCGTCAAGTTGCATCGAGGAGACGCCGATGTCGAACACGATGCCGGCGGGGGCTACATGGCGGCTGCGAACGGTTTCGGCCAACGTGGCGAAGCGCGCCTCGATCAGTTCGAGACGGCCAGCGAATTCAGCCAGCATCGGGGCGGCGGCGGAGATCGCGCTGGGGTCGCGGTCGAGGGCGAGAACCTTGCAGTCGGCCGCCTGGAGAATTGCCCGGGTATAGCCGCCCGCACCGAAGGTGGCGTCGACGTAAGTCTCGCCATCGGCAGGTCGGAGGGCCGCCAGCACTTCGGCCAGCAGGACGGGAATGTGGGGGGCTCGAAACACTGCGGGCTCGCGATCGGTCGAGGACTTGCTTGTCACGAATTTCATCAGGGTTTGGGACCTGCAAACAGGCGAAGATCCCATGTGACGGGTTGCTCCAGTCCGTGTTGAATTCTGTTTGCGTCGGCGTGTTGCAGGTTGATGAGTACATTGCGTTCCATTCTGGCGACGAAGCTCGGCACGATCAGGATCGCCGAGCGCCGTTCAGCGTACCATTTCGCCCCGACCGAGCGTGCCTGCGTCTCGTCTGTCCAGCCGGGGCAGCTATCCTTCGTCACGACCTCGTAGGTGACGCCAACCGGGATGTCGATTTCGAGGTAGTGCTGGTTCCCGGGCAAATACCCATTGAAGTGCGCCAGCTTTTCCAGGAGCGCGGTGCTGTAGTGCTCGGCGGTGTAGAGGACTTCCTGTCCCTTGGCGTGCCAGCGGCCTTCGGTGCGGGCCGCGCCTTCGCCGCTGTAGATCGGGTATGCTCCCGCCGGGTCGCCGATGCGATAGACGCGCATCGCGGATTTCAGCGTACGCGGGGACACGGCCGGCTCAGGCCGCGACGCCGGCATCGGCCTTCGCCAGCAGCTTGAGCACCAGATCCGCGCCGGCAATCGATTCCTTTGCCAATTCGATCGGGCTTCGGCCGCCGAGCATGGGATGAGCGCGCATCAGGAATAGCGCCACCAGCTTCGCATCGCCGTGATAGATGCGCTGCGTTTCGGCGAAGACCCTGGAAAGAGCGAGAACCTTTTCGCTCTCGTCCTTGGTCAGCGGCTTGTCTTTCCGGCGTGACAGCGTGGACTTGGGGATGATGTCGGTCGCCTTGACGAAATGCCCTTCGGGATCGATCCGCTCGGCAACGTTGCGGGCGGTTCCGGCGGGGAAGCCCTTCCGGACGCTGTCGACGAGGCCGATGTCGTCGATTTTCCGCCAGTTGGGCAAGCCGAGGAACATGGCGATGCGGCGAGCCTCGGACATCTCCAGGATATGTGCTTCGGCCATGTCGATGCTCGGGTGGTGTTTCATCTGGGACAGATATAGTTCCAGATGGGACGACACGCAAGGTGCGACCAGCGCTCGCTAGTTCAGTCGGCCGGTGTGCGAGGGCGCCGTGCCGTCATTCGCCATTTCCGTCTCCTTGTTTGCGGCCCCCTGCAAAAAGGCGGCGATGTTCGTGGACCTTGGCGCGGGCTGCTTCGCGGCGCTCGGCGAAGCGCTCGGGCTGCCAGATCTGGAATTTGTCGCCCAGGCCGACAAAAGTGACCTGGGCAGTGATGCCGGCGTGCGCACGAAGCGGCTCAGGAAGGACGATACGGCCGTCGCCGTCGATGCTGAGGACCTGGACGTCGCCATAGAGCGCGACAGAGAGCTGATCCCGCTCGTCAGAATAGTCCGGCAGGCCCGCGAGAAGCCCGTCGATCTTCTGCGCAAGTCTTTCGCCGCCTGCATCGAGGGCAGGAGCATCGAGCGAGGGGTAGCAGTAGATGCCGGCGCCGCTCTTGCCGGCGTCGGCGCCGCCGTACGTGTCGCGTTCGAGGACGGCGCGGAAAGGCGCGGGAATGGAGACGCGGCCTTTGGCGTCAATCTTGTTCGTGAAGGTCGAGACAAAGCGGTCCATCCTATCTTGCCTTTGACGGCGCACTGGTCACTGGAGACTGGCGCCGGGCCGCGGTTGCGGCCTCGACCGGCAGGGCCGGCCGGGACGAAGGACGCAACGAAGAGAACAAACCCTCACTTTTTGCCTTTCACGACGCACTGGCGCCGGGACTTTCACTCACCGAACGAACTCCAGGAAAAAAGCCGGGGCGCGTGGCGGTCGCACGTGCCGGAAAACCCCGCTGTTCCAGCCAGCGCCCAACCACGTCCCCGTGCCCATGATGCGATATGGGCATTCATGGGATCTCATGGGATTGGATGGGTGTCAATGGATTCGGATGGCGATGCCGTGTGGATAATTGATGGGCGTGACCGAATTGCTGATTACCGAAGCATTCGTGGCTCAGCTCGGCGGTCGCCCCGGGAACTGCAGTCCCAGTGCGATCTCGTGCGGCCCGCGGCAGCGAACGGGTGTCGCCGCCCAAGGAATTGGCATAGGATCGACGCCAGCAACGCAGAGCGCGCGCTTGTTCTCGCAGAGGCATGCGTAACTCTCGCGCTCGGACGAAGAGACGGCCCGGCAAGAATGCCGGCGACATCAAAAGGGAAACGCGATGGGCAAGACGTACAAGGTCATGATCATGGGCGCGTCGTACGGCTCGCTGCTCGGCGCGAAACTGGCGCTCGCGGGGCATCACGCGACACTCGTTTGCCTGCCCGCGGAGGGGGAGGCGATCAACAAGGACGGCGCTATCATCCGGATGCCCGTGAAAGGGCGCGAGGGCCTGGTCGAGGTCAATACGAAGAAGCTACCGGGCAGCGTCACTGCGTGCGGGCCGGGCGAGGTCGATCCGGCCGCGTTCGACCTGACGGCGCTCGCGATGCAGGAGCCGCAATATCGCACGGCGGGCGCGCGCGAGCTGACGGAGAAGGTCGCGAAGGCGCGTGTGCCGTGCATGTCGATCATGAACATGCCGCCGCTGCCGTTCCTGAAGCGGATCAAGACGATCGATCCGGTTGCGATTCGGCCGTGTTTTGCCGACGCCAGCGTGTGGGACAGCTTCGATCCCGACGTGATGACGCTGTGCAGTCCCGATCCGCAGGCGTTCCGGCCGCCGGAGGACAAGGTCAACGTGCTGCAGGTGCGGCTGCCGACGAACTTCAAGGCGGCGCGGTTCGCATCCGAAGCGCATACGCAAATCTTGAGGGATCTGGAGAAGGACATCGAGGCGGCGCGGTTCGACTTGAACGGGGAGAAGATCGAGCTGCCGGTGAAGCTGAAGGCGCACGACAGCCTGTTCGTTCCGCTGGCCAAGTGGTGCATGCTGCTGGCCGGCAACTACCGCTGTATCGAGCGCAATTCGATCCGGACGATTCAGGAGGCGATCCATACGGATCTGGCGGCATCACGGGCGGTCTACACCTACGTGTTCGATCTGTGCGTGAAACTCGGGGCGGACGCGAAGGATCTCGTGCCGTTCGACAAGTATGCGGCGGCCGCGAATTCGCTGGGTGCGCCTTCATCGGCGGCACGCGCGATCCAGGCGGGTGCGCAGAACATCGAGCGGGTCGACAAGCTCGTGCAGATCCTGGGCGCGCAGCATGGCATGAAGCTCGACGTGATCGATCAGACGGTGGCACTGGTAGATACGCGGCTGTCGGAGAACCGGGCGAAGGCGGGGTAGGTGCGGGCAATTGCCTCCGATCACGCCGGCCCGGGGGACGTGATCGGGTTGGCGGCGGGCGGTTCCGACGGTCGATCGTGCGTGGCGTCTCGATGGGCCAGCTTGCAGTCATTGCAGCCGGGCGCGACATCAGCTTTGTTGCGTCCCCGGAAGCCGCGCCGCAGCGCGGCTATCCGGGGTCCTCACGGCTGCGGTTGAAACGAGCCTTGCATGCAGGCGAGCAACGGCAAGACGTACTGGGTCTACATCACGGCGAGCGGCCCACATCGCGTGCTCTACGTGGGCATGACCAGCGACCTCGCGGGGCGAGCCTGGGAGCACCGCGAGCGTGTGATGGATGGTTTTACCAAGCGCTATTGGGTTGATCGGCTGGTGTATTTCGAGCCGCACGACGACATGCCCTAACCCTCCCCGTGAAGGAGGGGAAAGGGAATTCTCGTCACCGCCGCGTCAGCACATGCCCCTTGCTCCCGGATGTTTACCGATCATTCGGCGGCCGGTTCCGGGTGGCTAGTCGACGCGAACGGCGGTGCAGGTGGCCGCTGGCCTCCGAGCCGACTGGTGTTTGCGCTTGTCACGCAACGCGGGCTGTGGAAAAGAAAGGCGACTGCGCCACTCGGATTGGCGCGGAGGCCCCTGTGAGGCCCCAGCCAGAGTAGCCCCGATCCATGACCGCCATTATCGAAGCACCGCAGAGACCCGCGGGCGCGCCGTCCGTGCCATCGGTCAAGCCTCTGTTTTCGTATAAGAAATACTGGGCGCAGCGGTTCGGGACGGCGCCCTTCCTGCCGATGAGCCGGGCCGAGATGGACGCACTGGGCTGGGACCAGTGCGACATCATCCTGGTTACGGGGGATGCCTATGTCGATCACCCGAGCTTCGGGATGGCGCTCGTGGGCCGGCTGCTCGAGGCCCAGGGTTTCCGCGTCGGCATCATTTCGCAGCCGGATTGGCATTCGCCGGAGGCGTTCAAGGCGCTGGGACGGCCGGCGCTGTTCTTCGGCATCACCGGCGGCAACATGGATTCCATGGTGAACCGCTATACGTCCGACCGGCGGCTTCGGCACAACGACAACTACACGCCCGGCGGCGCCGGCGGTAAGCGGCCGGATCGCGCCGTGATCGTCTACGCGCAGCGGGCGCGCGAGGCCTACAAGGATACGACGATCGTACTCGGCGGCATCGAGGGCTCGCTGCGCCGGATCGCGCATTACGACTATTGGTCGGACAAGGTGCGCCGTTCGATCCTGGCCGACGCGAAGGGCGACATCCTCCTCTATGGCAACGCCGAGCGTGCGCTGGTCGAGGTCTCGCACCGGCTTGCGCGCAAGCAGCCGATCGAAACGTACGACGACATTCGCGGCGTCGCGCTGTTCAAGAGCGCGGTGCCGGAGGGCTTCGTCGAGCTTCGCGCCGACGACGTCGAGGATGCGGACGAAGGCGCACGACAGGCGAAAGAGAAAGCCGTCGTGCGGTTGCCGGCGTTCGAGCAGGTGGTGGAGGATGCGGAAGCCTACGCGCGTGCGAGCCGCGTGCTGCATCGCGAGTCGAACCCCGGCAACGCACGGCCGCTGGTGCAGCGTCATGGCGATCGCGAGCTGTGGGTGACGCCGCCGCCGATCCCGCTCACGACGCCTGAGATGGACGGGGTCTACGAGCTGCCTTACGCGCGGGGGCCGCATCCCTCCTATGGGGACGCGAAGATCCCGGCGTGGGAGATGATCCGGTTTTCCGTGACGATCATGCGCGGCTGCTTCGGCGGCTGCACGTTCTGCTCGATCACGGAGCACGAAGGCCGGATCATCCAGAACCGCTCTCAGGACTCCGTCGTGCGCGAGATCGAGGTGATCCGCGACAAGACGGAAGGCTTCACGGGCGTCATCTCGGACATCGGCGGGCCGACGGCGAACATGTACCGGATGGCGTGCAAGGATCCCAATATCGAGGCGAAGTGCCGCCGCCTGTCTTGCGTCTATCCGGAGATCTGTCCGAACCTGAACACGAGCCACGAGAAGCTGATCGACCTCTATCG
Organism: uncultured Devosia sp.; assembly: GCA_964574325.1. Taxonomy (GTDB): domain Bacteria; phylum Pseudomonadota; class Alphaproteobacteria; order Rhizobiales; family Hyphomicrobiaceae; genus CAMDPA01. Next base: position 15,875 of record CAZNMY010000097.1, read on the forward strand.
CAAGGTGCGGGAGGTGCCGGGCATCAAGAAGGTGATGGTCGCTTCCGGCGTGCGCTACGACCTCGCGGTGAAGAGCCCGGCATATATCAAGGAACTCGTGTCGCATCACGTCGGGGGCTATCTGAAGATCGCGCCTGAACATACCGAGGGCGGTCCGCTCTCGAAGATGATGAAGCCGGGCATCGGCACGTACGACCGCTTCAAGGAATTGTTCGACGCGGCAGTGCAGAGTGCTGGCAAGAAATACTTCCTCATTCCGTATTTCATCGCAGCCCATCCCGGCACGACGGACGAGGACATGATGAACCTCGCGTTGTGGCTGAAGAAGAACGGGTATCGCGCCGATCAGGTGCAGAACTTCCTGCCATCGCCGATGGCGCTGGCGACGGCGATGTATCACTCGGGCAAGAACCCGCTGAAGGCCGTGCGGCGCGGCGGCTCGGAAGAAGTGGAGACGGTGCGCGGCATGCGCCAGCGGCGGTTGCACAAGGCGTTCCTCAGGTATCACGATGCCGAGAACTGGCCGCTCTTGCGCGATGCCTTGAAGGCTATGGGGCGTGCGGATCTGATCGGTCCGGGCAAGCATCATCTCGTGCCGAACTGGCAGCCCGTCGGTACAGGGCTCGGCGGCGGCGAAGGCAAGCGCATGGGAAGCAAGCACGGCGCGCAGAAATTCACCACGAAAGGCGTGCCGTTGTCGGGGCCGGGCGGTGGCGTGCGCGGTGTCAACAGGCCAAAGCCAAAGGTTTAGCCGCGGACGGGGAAGTAACAGGGCGGCACAGCGGCCGAATTGGGTGGTTCAGAATTCGTTCACGGTGAGATTTTTATGGTGTCGATCGTCTGAATGTCACTCGAACTGTCAAACGATGGTGGAACAGGAAAGAAAGCCATGAAATCCATTTTGCTCGCTGCAGCCTGCATCGTCGGAACCGCGTCGCTGGCAGCTGCCCAGACGACGACTACGACCCCTCGTATCGACGCGCGTCAGGCCAATCAACAGGCCCGTATCAACCAAGGTGTCGCTTCGGGCCAGCTCACGAACCGTGAGGCCGCCAATCTGCAACGCGGTCAGGCGCGTGTGCAGCGCATGGAGAATCGCGCGGCTGCCGACGGTGTCGTGACGAAGCGCGAACAGGCCCGCATCAACCAGGTGCAAAACAATCAGAGCCGAAAGATCTTCAACAAGAAGCACAACGGGCGCGTTCAATAGCGTTCAGTCGCATCGCCGTCCCGGATGGCGAGGCCGAGGTCGTCGCCCATATGGATCAGGGCGCGCTCGGCCAGCGCGGTGATCGTCAGCAGCGGGTTGACGCCGAGCGAGCGCGGAATGATCGAGCCGTCGATGACGTAGAGGCCACGATGCACGTCCGTGTCGCCGCTGCCGGGCGTCGTCGTGAATACGCGAGAGGCGTGATCGACGACGCCGGCCGTCCGGTCGGGCGCCATCGCGCAGCCTCCGAGGGGATGAGCGGTCGACGGCTGATTGCCCATCACGGTGCCGGCGAGCGGATTCCTGACGTAGGCGCCGCCGAGTTCCGAGACGAGTTTGCTCAGTGCGTCGTCGAGCCGCTTGAAAACCGGCTCATCCTTTGCGCCGGGCCAGGAAAGGCGCAGCTCGTCCTCGTCGAGCGCGAGGCGGCCAGCGGCCGTGTCGTGTGATACTGCGAAATACGTCTGGAGCTTCGAGAACGGGCCTTTGTAGACGCCCGAAACGAGGCTCTGCAGCGCGCCGAGAAGGCGGCCGTTCGGCACGAACAGCACGGGCAGAACGGGCGCGAGTGCGGATGGGAGGACGCCTTCCTCGATGTTCATGTCGAGGTCGAAATCGCTGTCCGAGCGAATTTCGATCTGGCCGGTGACGGCGGCGCCGATCTGGCCGATGTCGGCTTTCGCCGGGTGGCCGACGCCGATGGCATTGACCGCGTGCGAGGTTCCGTAACCGAATGCGATGATGTCGCCGTTGGCGGAGAACCGGTGGCCCAGCCGGCGGGATACGGGCAGGCCGTGCATGGCCGATCGCAGCAGGATTTCCGTCGAGCCGAGCGTGCCGGCGGCAAGCACGACGATTCCGGTTTCGACGACACGTGTTGCGGGAGCTTCGCGTGGCGCTTCGATACTTTCCACGGTGACGCACCAGGTGCCATCGGGTGCTTTCTTTATGTGGTCGACGCGGGCGAGTGTGAACAGCTCGGCGCCGTGACGCGCGGCTTCGGGCAGATAGGTCAGCGCGACGGTGTTCTTCGCGCCGACGTTGCAACCGGCGCAGCAGTCGCCGCAGCGTGTGCAGGCGGGTTGAGCGATGCCGGCGGGGTTTTCGGTATCCGCGAACGCGACGGTGACGGGGGAGGGGACGGGGGCCTGTCCAACGGCGGCGCTCGCACGGTGCAGAGCCTGGAACTTCGGCATGCGAGACGCGTGCTGATCGACAGCAGGCCGCAACCAACGGTGTGCGCGCAGGAATCCTTCTTCGATCGTGCCGTCCTGTCGGATCTGCCCGGGCCAGACCGGATCGGCGAATACGCGAGGATCAGGGCGAAGCGCGACGCCGGCGTTCACGAGCGATCCACCGCCCAAGCCGCGGCCGACGAGAACGTGCATGTCGGCGCCCAAGCGCACATCGAAAAGTGCGCTCTCGGAACCCGTCGCGATGCGGCCTCCGGAGATGCGGAACTCCTTCATCATCTCGGGGAAGCGGCTGGGAAATTTTCCGGTCGGCACTTCGCGGCCGCGCTCGAGCACCGCGACGCGCTTTCCCGCCCGTGCGAGACGGGCTGCCGCGACGCCGCCGCCGTACCCCGAACCGACGATCACGACATCGTAACGCGGTGCGATCTGCTCGAACGGCCGCGACAGGCGCGGCATGGATGTCGGTGACGTCATACGGAACTTACTCCCTCACGAGCTACTTCACCTTGGATTCGTATGGCCGCAATGCGCTGTTCCAATGCCGATTGCTTTTTCCCCTACTCGTGTCGGTTCTGCGGCGATTGAGCAAAATGACCCGGCTCACTCGATGTGCATTGTCGAGAGGGCAGGCGTGCTGCTTACCTCAGCGGTGGCAGGCCCTTTGTTCTTTCCGGCGCCCGACGAACTGAGATAACGTGCGGGCGCACTGGCGAAACAGGAGTCCCGTGATGCCCTATACCTCGGCCCGAGATCGCCTGATCGTCGCGCTCGACATGCCGACGCTGGAAGCGGCCAGAAGCCTCGTCCATTCGCTCGACGATACGGTGTCGTTCTACAAGGTCGGGCTCGAGCTGCTGTTCGTGGGCGGGTTGCAATTCGCGCAAGAGCTGCGCCACATGCGCAAGCGCGTGTTCCTCGACATGAAGCTGCTCGATATCGGCAACACCGTGGAGCGCGCGGTTTCGAACGCGGCGGATCTCGGGGTGAATTTCCTGACGGTGCACGGTACCGACGTGAAGACGATGCATGCGGCGGTGACGGGGCGGGGGCAGCGCCCGATGAAGCTGCTGGCGGTGACGGTGCTGACCAATCTCACGACGGACGATCTTCGTCAGCAAGGCTCGTCCATGACGCCGGAGCAACTCGTTCTGCATCGCGCAAAGCTCGCGCACGAGACGGGTTTCGACGGGGTGATCGCGTCGGGCCAGGAAGCCGAGGCGATCCGTGCGGCGACCTCGCCGGAGTTCCTGATCGTGACACCGGGCATTCGTCTGGCTGGTGGGGCCGCCGACGATCAGGCGCGGATCATGACACCCGACCGAGCAATTTCGGCGGGCGCGGACTTTCTCGTGATCGGGCGGCCGATAACGGAAGCGAGCGAGCCCAAGGTCATGGCCGATACGTTCATCCGGCACATCAAGGAAGCGCGGCACGGCCGGGTCAAGTAACACTGCGGAGCCGAGTGAACGAGAGGTTCAGGCGGCTGGATCGACGGCAACATCGGGGATGCCGCCGCGGGGCTCGGCGAGCCAGTGGGGGGCGGGCAAGCCCTTTTCCCTCAGGAAGACCGGGTTGAACAGTTTCGACTGATAGCGGCTGCCATGGTCGCACAGGACGGTCACTATGGTGTGGCCCGGTCCCAGCTCGCGCGCCAGCCGGATCGCGCCGGCCACATTGACGCCCGACGACGAGCCCAGGCAAAGCCCTTCTTCCTCGACGAGACGGAAGATCGTTTCGACGGTTTCACCGTCGTCGATCAGGTAGGCGCGGTCGACGACGACACCTTCCAGATTCTTCGTGACGCGGCCCTGCCCGATGCCTTCGGTGATGGAGCTGCCGGGGGAGGCCTTCAGCTCGCCGGTCGTATAGTAACTGTAGAGGGCGGCGCCCGGTGGGTCGGCGAGTGCGATCCGGATCGCCGGGTCCTTGGCCTTGAGACCGAGCGAGACCCCGGCCAGCGTGCCGCCCGATCCGACGGCGCAAACGAAGCCGTGCAGCTTGCCGCCCGTATCCTTCCAGATTTCCTCGGCGGTCGTCGCGATGTGAGCTTCCCGGTTGGCGACGTTGTCGAATTGATTGGCCCAGACCGCGCCTTTCGCCTCGGTCTTTGCCAGCGTTTCGGCGAGGCGGGCGGAGTATCTTACGTAGTTGTTCGGGTTCTTGTAGGGCACGGCCGGGATCTCGACGAGATCCGCGCCGAGCATCCGCAGCATGTCCTTTTTCTCCCGACTCTGCGTCTCGGGGATTACGATCACGGTGCGAAACCCGCGCGCCGAGGCGACCATGGCGAGGCCGATGCCGGTGTTGCCGGCCATGCCTTCGACGATCGTGCCACCGGGCTTCAGCCTGCCGCTGCGCACGGCATCCTCGAGAATGAAGAGGGCGGCGCGATCCTTCACCGACTGGCCGGGGTTCATGAATTCCGCCTTGCCGAGAATGGTGCAGCCGGTCTCGCGCGATGCCCGTTCGAGCTTGATCAGCGGTGTGCGTCCGATCGCCTGGCAGACGTCGTCATAGCGGGACACGGCTCGCTCCTTGGTTCGAGATGCAACGGACGGCATCGGCGTGTTGTCGGTCGAAACGTAGAGATGCCGTGGCCCGCCCACAAGCAATGGAGGCGGCAAATCAACACCACCGATCCAGAAAATGCTCGGTTTCCGGCGGGCGGAATACAGGGGGCGGCAGATCTAATCTTGCAGCGGGTGACCGACTTTGCAGATATTCGTTTCGAGGTGAGCAAGCTCTTGCAATCGCGTGCTATCTTCGGGCCAACTCGCGCAGTAATTCTGCGGCGGCGCTGTCGTTGCAGCTGCTGCCGGGCAATGAAAGATCGGTGAGGCCATGACGATCCAGACACCCGTTCCGATGCCGCCCGTGACGGAGGCGGGCGGGGTTCTCACTCCGCGGCTGAGGGAACTCGCGATGCTCGGTGATCTCGAGCGGCGAATTCTGTGGCTGGCGAGCTGGATGATCCACAACGCCAATCATCTGAGGCCGAGCCGCGACGGGCTGAAGGTCGGTGGGCATCAGGCATCGTGCGCTTCGGCCTCGTCGATCATGGCGGCGCTGTTCTTCAAGGCGCTCCGGCCGCAGGACCGGATCGCGGTGAAGCCGCATGCCGCGCCCGTGCTTCACGCGATCAACTATCTGCTGGGCACGCAGAAGCTCGAGAAGCTGCAGGCGTTCCGTGCGCTGGGGGGCGCGCAGGCTTATCCGTCGCGGACGAAAGACGAAGGCGGCATCGACTTTTCGACGGGCTCGGTGGGGCTCGGCGTCGGCGTAACGCTGTTCGCTTCGATCGTGCAGGACTTCCTGTCGGCGCGGATCAAGGACATGCCGACGGGCCGCATGGTCGCGATCATGGGCGATGCGGAACTCGACGAAGGCAACGTGTTCGAGGCGCTGCTGGAGGGCTGGAAGCACGACGTTCGAAATCTGTGGTGGGTGATCGACTACAACCGGCACAGTCTCGACGGCACGGTGAACGATCATCTGTTCCAGAAGATCACAAGCTTCTTCGACACGGTGGGCTGGAAGGTCGAGAACCTGAAATACGGCAAGGCGCTGCGGCATGCCTTCATCGGGCCGGCCGGCGGGGCGCTGCAGCAGTGGATCGACGACTGCCCCAATCCGCTCTATTCGGCGCTGGTGTTCAAAGGCGGCGCGGCATGGCGGGAGCGTTTGAAAAAGGATCTCGCGGGCACCAGCGGGCTGGCGGAGTTCCTCGATACGCGCGACGATGCGAGCCTGCACCGGCTGATGACCAATCTCGGTGGTCATTGCCTCGATACGCTGACGGAGGCGTTCGATGCAGCACAGGACGAGCAACCGCGCTGTTTCATCGCCTACACGATCAAGGGATACGGGACGCCGCTCGCGGGGCATCGCGACAACCACGCGGGCCTGATGACGCAAGCGCAGATCGAGGAACTGCGCACTTCCTGCCGCGTGCAGGCCGGCGAAGAATGGGAGGCACTCGGCGGCTTGTCCATGCAGCGGCGTGCCGAGGCTGCAGCGTTCATCGAACAGGTGCCTTGGCGGAAGAAGGCGGTGGCGCAGCCGCGCCGTCCCGCGCTCGTCAAAGGCGAGATCGCGATGCCGTCGTCGCCGAAGAACTCGACGCAGGCGGCGTTCGGAGCGATCCTGGCCGAGCTGGCGAAGAGCGAGACGGCGCTCGCCGCGCGGCTCGTCACGACGTCGCCGGACGTGGCTGTGTCGACGAACCTCGCGGGCTTCATCAACCGGCGTGGCGTGTTCCATCGCAATCCCAGGTCCGACGTGTTCCGCGACGAGCACATCGCTTCGCCGCTGAAGTGGAGCCAAAGCCCGCAAGGCCAGCACATCGAGCTCGGCATCGCGGAGAACAATCTGTTCCTGATGCTGGCAGCTCTCGGGCTCGCCGAGCCGCTGTTCGGCGAGCGCCTGCTGCCGGTCGGCACGGTCTATGATCCGTTCGTCAATCGCGGGCTCGATGCTCTGATCTATGCGGCCTATCAGGATGCGCGGTTCATGCTCGCGGGAACGCCGTCGGGCATCACGCTGGCGCCGGAAGGTGGCGCTCATCAGTCGATCAACACGGTGCTGACGGGCATGTCGATCCCGGGGTTGTCGATGTTCGAGCCGGCCTTCGCGGACGAGCTGGCGCGGATCATGAGCTGGGGGTTCCAGCACATGCAGCGCAAGGATGGCGGATCCACCTATCTGCGATTGTCGACGCGCGTGCTGGAGCAGCCGCGGCGGATGCTCGACGAGGCGCTTGCGGATGGCATCATCGCGGGCGCCTACTGGCTGATGGGACCGCCGCAGGGGACGAGCGCGCGCATCGTGATCGCGTATTCAGGGGCGGTCGCACCGGAAGCGGTCGCGGCTCATCGGGCGCTCAACGCGGCGGGTGTGGGCGCGGCGCTGCTCTCCGTCACGTCGATCGGGCGGTTGCATGCGGATTGGCTGGCCAACGGCGCTGGATCGCATATCGGGAAGCTGCTCGGTGCGCTCGCGCCGGGCGTCGGCATCGTGAGCGTGATCGACGGGCATCCGGCGGCGCTGTCGTGGCTGGGCTCGGTGCGCGGCAATGCGATCCGGCCGCTCGGCGTCAGCTCGTTCGGGCAGTCGGGCGACCTGCCCGCGCTTTACAAGCAGCACGGGCTCGATCCTGACACGATCGCGGCGGCGGCGAAGACGCTGGTTGGGTAGCAGGCCGGCAAGGATGTCGAGCGAAGGCCTTTCCGAGCAATAGCCGAATCGAAAGTCGGGCTTTCCCCTTGCCGCGCTGTGGGGAGGGGGCGGGGGCACCCGAAATCAACCTATATTCGTAGGGCTTCCCCCCTCCGGCCCTACGGGCCACCTCCCCCACAACGGGGGGAGGAGAACCGAGAAGCCGGTCT
>CAZNMY010000098.1:0-23393 GCA_964574325.1 uncultured Devosia sp.
GCCGGATGCTGCGGGCCGAAGTTGATGTTGAACTGGCGGATGTCGGTTTCGGGCACGGTGCGACCTTAGGAAAGGTTAGGAGCCGATGCCTCGATAGACCTCTGCGAGCGGGATCGCAACCGACAACGCCGGGATGTGGATCATCTGGTCGCGCCCTTCGATGGTCAGAGGTTGGGCAGGAAACTTGCCGTCGGTTCCGCGCAGCCAAACCTGGCAGACCGGCTCGTCCTGGCTGGCGACGATGTAGGCGGCGAGAGCGGCAAGGGTCAGGTACTCTGCTGGCTTGGCTTCCAAGTCGCGTTCGCCTGACGACGGGGAAAGAACCTCGGCGACAATCGCCGGCTCCAAGGTCGCCAAACTCTTCAACGGCGCGCCAACGGGCTCGACGATCACATCGGGGTAGCGAATGGTTTCAGCAGTCTCGACCCCTCTATCGGATCCGTTCGATACGAACCAGACATTCTGGTCGAGTTGCCGCTCGATGATTGAAGCTATGCGCCGACTGATCGTCGAGTGGCTCAGAGTTCCGCCGGTCATCGCGTGTACGATACGCCCCCTCACGAACTCGTAGCGGTGGCCTTCCGGGGCCGCAACGACGAACCGGTAGAAAGTCGCCTTGTCGACGATGAGGAATGGGTGTGCAGTCATGGCCTTGATCCAGTCGCGCCTCGCCACTCATTCTACCTGCGGCCAGGAAATAACACCATCCTGGACCTACTGCTTCGCCTTCTCATCCCCTGGCAGAACGTAGGTGGTGCCTTCCCAGGGGCTTTCGAAGTCGAAGCGGCGGAATTCCTGGTTCAGCTTCACGGGTTCGTAGACGACGCGCTTCTGCTCGTCGTCGTAGCGGACCTCGACGTAGCCTGTCAGCGGGAAATCCTTTCGCAGGGGATAGCCCTGGAAGCCGTAGTCGGTGAGCAAGCGGCGCAGGTCGGGGTGGTTCGAAAAGAGAATGCCGTACATGTCGTAGGCTTCGCGCTCGAACCAGTTGGCGGCCGGGAAAATCTCGATGACGGAGGGGACGGGCGTGTCCTCGTCGGTCGAGAGCTTCACGCGGATGCGCTGGTTCTTGCGCAGCGAGAGCAGGTGGTAGACGACCTCGAAGCGCTCGGCGCGCTCGGGATAGTCGACGCCGCAGATGTCGATCAGGCATTCGAACTGGCAGCCGGGATCGTCGCGCAGCGCGGTCAGGACGTCGATGATCCTGTCGCGCGCCACGGTCAGGGTCAGTTCGCCGAAGGCGACCTGGGAGTTGGTGAGGGCAGCGCCGAGCGGGGCCAGGGCGTTGGCTGCGATTTCCTGCTGCATCCCGGTCTCCGACGCCTATCGTTGAATCGTGCCAGTGCGGCGGATCTTCTTCTGCAACAGCAGGATGCCGTAGACGAGAGCTTCAGCGGTCGGCGGGCAGCCGGGCACGTAGATGTCCACGGGCACGATGCGGTCGCAGCCGCGCACGACGGCATAGGAGTAGTGGTAGTAGCCGCCGCCGTTGGCGCACGAGCCCATCGAGATCACGTAGCGCGGCTCCGGCATCTGGTCGTAGACCTTGCGCAGCGCAGGCGCCATCTTGTTGGTCAGCGTGCCCGCGACGATCATGACGTCCGACTGGCGGGGCGAGGCACGCGGGGCGAAGCCGAACCGCTCGACGTCGTAGCGCGGCATCGAGGCCTGCATCATCTCGACCGCGCAGCAAGCAAGCCCGAACGTCATCCACATCAGCGAGCCGGTGCGCGCCCAGTTGATGAGGTCGTCCGTGGTCGTGACCAGAAAGCCCTTGTCGGCCAATTGGTTGTTGATCGCGGTCATGCCGCGGTCGGCGGGTGATACGATGCCGCCGCCGGAGCCTTCCGGCGCCATCGCGTAATCAGGGGGAAGGATCAGTCCCATTCGAGGGCTCCCTTCTTCCACTCGTAAATGAAGCCGATGGTGAGGATGCCGAGGAAGATCATCATCGCCCAGAATCCGTAGAGACCGGCCTCCTTGAAAGCGGCGGCCCAGGGGAACAGGAAGGCGACTTCGAGGTCGAAGATGATGAACAGGATCGCCACGAGATAGAAGCGCACGTCGAACTTCATGCGGGCATCGTCGAACGCGGCGAAACCACACTCGTAGGCGGAGACCTTCTCGGGGTCGGGCTTGGAGTAGGCGACGATGAACGGGGCGATCAGGAGTGCCGCCCCGATGAAAAGGCCGACACCGATGAAGACGATCAGCGGCAGGTATTCGGCGAGTAGATTCTGCATGTGCGACCTGTGCTCAGCTCCACAACCCAACGGCCCCAGGGGCGACCTGAAGCGCGCGATGCTCGCTGGTAGCCCACCCGGGCGGCGAGCGCAACGGTTGCGCCTGGGCACAAGGTATGAGTGATGAGCGGATCAGGGCGCGCCAAGTGCCGCAGGGCGGCTGGGCAGTCAGCCGTGGCAGCATCGGTCGCGCAGTTCGACGTCGGTTGAACACGTCGTGGATCAGGGGGCAGGCGTCGGCGCGCCGCCACCAAGGGAGGTTGCGGGTATGGCGAAGCGGTATCAGGTGGTGATCGTCGGCGGCGGGCCGGTGGGGATGGGGCTCGCCATCGAGCTGGGTCAAAGGGGGGTGTCCTGCCTCGTGATCGAGCGTCGGGTCGGCTCGCACATCGTTCCGAAAGGCCAGAACCTGACGTCGCGGACGCTCGAGCATTTCTACTACTGGGGCGTCGTCGATCAGATGCGGGCGGCGCGTATCATGCCCAAGGAAGTGCCGTCGAGCGGCGTCACCGGTTATAAATCGCTGATGAGCGAGCACTGGTTCGCTCTCGATGGCCGCGAAATGACGAACGCCTACTACTTCCAGGCCAACGACCGTCTGCCGCAATACGACACGGAGCGGGTGCTGCGCGAGCGCATGGAGGCGATTGCGGGCGTCGATGTGCGCTGGGGATGGAGCGCCAGATCGGTGGCGCAGGACGACGGCGGCGTTCGCATCACGATTGCCAAAGACGGTGGTTCCGAGACCGAGATCATCGAGGCCGACTATGCCGTCGGTTGCGACGGTGGGCACTCTCTCGTGCGCGAGCAGATCGGCATCGAGCGCGGCGGTAACGACTATGACCAGCTCATGCTGCTTGCCGTATTTCGTTCGCGCGAGCTGCACGAGATCTTCGGCAGGCGCTTCCCGGTACGCTCGACCTATCGCGTGCTGACGCCGGAGTGGAAGCGCTACTGGCTGTTCTTCGGGCGGGTCGATGTCGGCGAAGGCTGGTTCTTCCACACGCCGATCCCCAACGACGTCGACCGCAAGACGTTCGACGCCCACGCGGTGATCGAGAAGACCGTCGGCACCAGCTTCAAGGCCGAATACGACCACATCGGCTATTGGGACATGCGGGTCGCGGTGGCCGAGCGCTATCAGGTCGGCCGCGTGTTCATCGCGGGCGATGCCGCGCACAGCCATCCGCCCTACGGTGGCTACGGCGTCAACAACGGGCTCGAGGATGCGACCAACCTGGGGTGGAAGCTCGCGGCGAGGCTGCAGGGCTGGGGCTCGGATGCGCTGCTCGCGTCCTACAGCGAGGAGCGCCGGCCCGTGTTCAAGGAGACGGCGGAGGACTTCATCGAGGGCCGCACGAAGATCGAGGCCGACGTGCTCGAGAACTTCAGTCCGGAGAAGGATCTGGAAGCGTTCAAGGCAGCCTGGTCTGGGCTGTCCAAGGACGGCAACGCCCGGATCGGCGCCTATGCGCCGCACTACGCAGGCTCGCCCGTCGTGCTGGGGCCGCCTGGGGCGAAATGCAGCGCGCACGGCGAGCATACGTTCGTGGCGAAGGCCGGCCACCACCTGCCGCCGCAGAAGCTGTCGAGCGGACGCAACGTGTTCGAGGAGCTGGGCGAAGGCTTCGCTCTGCTCGCGTTCGATGCCGACCAGGCCGCCGTGGCCGGGTTCGAGGCGGCTTCGAAGGAGTTCGGCGTGCCGTTGAAGGTGATCCGCGATACGCTTGCCGGAGGACGTGAGGCGTATGGGGCGCGGCTCGTTCTGGTGCGGCCCGATCAGTATGTCGCGTGGTGTGGGGATGCGACGCCGATGCCGCCGAAGGCGATGCTTGCGAAGGTGATCGGGCGTTGAGGGCGCCCTCCCCCGTAGGGCGGATTAGCGCAGCGTAATCCGCCGAGGGCACTGCTCCGGGATGGCGGATTACGCCCAGAGGGCTAATCCGCCCTACAGGTTGCGCTCGGCCATGGTCGACCCCAACAGCCGGTCATAGACCGAGAGGGTGTCGCGCTTCATGCGGTCCAGCGTGAAGCGGGCGCGGATGTCGGCGCTCGCGCGGATGCCCATCGCGGTGCGCTCCTCCGATGACAGTCCGAGCGCGGTTTCCAGCGCCGATGCGATGCCGGCCGCGCTGACGGGCACGACCCAGCCGGTCATCGCGTCGCGTCCAACTGCGGCTTCCGCGAGCACGATCTCAGGCGGTGCGCCGAGGTTCGTGGTTATCACCGGACAGCCGACGGCGAGCGCTTCTGCAGCCGCGCGACCGAAGGCTTCAGGCTCGATCGAGGCGACGACCGTGACGTAGGCGAGTGCGTAGGCTGCCGCGATGTCGTCGACATGGCCGACCAGCCTGATGCGGTCCGCGATGCCGGCCGCTGCCGCGCGGGTCTGCAATTCGCGCACGTAGCCCTCGCGTCCCTGTGCGTCTCCCGCCATCACGACGATCGCTTTGCCGGCGAGCCCGCGCGCGGTCAGTTGGGCCATCGCGTCGATCAGGATCGTCTGGCCTTTCCAGCCGGTGAGGCGTGCGGCATGGAGAATGATGCGGTCGGCCGGTGATACGCCCCACGCGGCGGCGAGCTTGCCCTTGCGTTCGGCGGAGATCGCCGCTTGGTCGTAGCGGGCGACATCGACGCCGCGAGGGATCACGGCGATCCGTTCTATCGGCGTGCGATAGCGCGAGCGGATCAGATCGGCAGTATACTGCGAGTTGGCGATCGTCACGTCGCCGCGTGCCATCACCGAGTTATAGAGCCGCTTGAACGGGTCCTTCTCGCCGTAGGCGCCGTGATAGGTCGTCACGAACGGCTTCTTCATACGGCGTGCCGCGATCAGTGCGCTCCACGCCGGCGCGCGGCTACGGGCATGCAGGAGATCGACTTTTTCGCGCTGGGCGATGTCGACGAGGCGCGTGGCGTTGCGCCAGATGCGGGCGGGGTTCTTGGTGCCGGCGTCGAGCGTGACGATCTCGCCCCCGGCCGCCGTGACGCGGTTCGCCATGCGACCGCCCGATGTGACGACGATCGATCGCCCCCCGGCGCGGACGACGGCATCCGTGATCTCGATGGTGGCGAGCTCGGCACCGCCGGTGTCGAGCTGCGGGATGATCTGGAGTATGGTGGGGCGCACTTCAGCTCCGGTTTGCCGTGAAATAGACAAAGGGCGTTGCCCCTTGACCCCACCAAGGGCCCGCCCTTGGAACCCACGGTTCGAGTGATGCTGTCAAATCGAGCGGGACCAGGGACGCGTCCCATAGGCGCTGAGTCGATCAATTGACGGATCGGAATGATTCGCTGCGTCCCCGGACGAACGTTCCGACCAAATGGTCGGTACGTGAGAGCCGGGGTCTTTACCCCTTTCGGAGGTGTCAAGGTCCCGGATAACCTCGCTTCACGCGGCGTCCGGGAACGCAGAAGTGACTATCTTCGCGCCTCTGGGTTTACGTCTCTGGCCTGGTAGCTCGAGGGATGAGATCCCTCGTAACGTCCGCGAGGGCTGTCTTGCAAGTGCCCTCAGCCGAGAGGAACAGGAATGACTGCGAACGAACCTGAATACATCGAGGTCGGTGAGGCCGGCGCTCGTCGTCGCATCGCGTATCTGAGCCAGGCCGGGGGAGCGCCGGGACTCATCTGGCTGCAGGGCTTCAAGTCGGACATGGTCAGCACCAAGGCGTCGGCGCTCGCGGAATGGGCGGCGGCGAGGAAACTTGCGCTGACGCGTTTCGACTATTCGGGGCACGGCCAATCCGGTGGCCGGTTCGAAGACGGCACGCTCGGCCGCTGGATCGAGGAGGCGCGCGCGGTCTTCGAGCGGCTGACGCAGGGGCCGCAAGTCGTCATCGGCTCGAGCATGGGCGGCGCGATAGCGCTGGCGCTGTTGAAGCGGTTGATGGTCGAACACCCAGCGGGGGCGGCGCGGATCAAGGCGCTCGTGCTGATCGCGCCGGCCTGGGACATGACCGAGGAGCTGATGTGGAAGCAGTTCCCCGAAGCAATCAAGCGCGAGGTGATGGAAAAGGGCGTGTGGATGCGGCCGTCGCAATACGGTGATCCCTATCCCATCACGCGCGGGCTGATCGAAGACGGACGGCGGCATCTGATCGGGAACGAGCGCTGGAATCCGGGGCGGCCGGTGGTGATCCTGCACGGACGGCTCGATCCCGACGTGCCGTTCGCGCATTCGCAGGCTTTGATCGGCCGGCTCGACGGCGGGTGGGCGCGGCTCGTCGAGGTGCCGGACGGTGAGCACCGTCTGTCGCGGCCCGAGGATATCGACCTGCTGTTCGGGCTGATCGAGAGCGTGTCGAGATGAAGCGGCGAGACCTCTCTCGTGCGTCGAATTGACTTGAATCATACTGTCCATGGGCGGGTCGCATCTATTGTGACGATGCCATGACAAACAGACAGCTCACTCACATCATCAAGGACCAGCAGCCGCTCGTGGCCTCGGTCGAGGATACGGTGCGGAAGGCTTGTCGGAACATGCTCGAGCGCGGCGCGGGTTCGGTTCTCGCTGTCGATGAGCACGGGTGTCTCGAGGGAATCTTCACCGGGCGCGATGCGGTTCGCCTGCTCGCGAAGGGCGGCGATGTCGCGGCTCTGGCCTTGACCAAGGCCATGACCCGCGATCCCGTCACGGTCGATTGCGAGCACCGCGCCATCGATGCCTTGAAGGCGATGGATCGAGGCGGGTTCCGCCACGTGCCGGTTCTGAAAGCGAAGCGCGTGTGCGGCTGCGTCTCGCGCGGTGACTTCAAGGGGATGGAGTTCGAAGCGTTTCATTGGCATCTGCAGGGCAAGCCGGCCGCATCGGCGGAGAACCGGCCGCTGGGTGAGATCGTCAAGGGGCAGAAGCCGCTGTGCATGTCACCCGACGACACGGTGAAGGATGCGTGCGCAAAGATGTGGAAGCGGAAATGCGGCATCGTGCTGGTGGTGGACGACGAGAAGCGATTGAAGGGCGTGTTCACGGGGCGTGACGCACTGCGGGCGCTGGCACACATGAAGGATGCGGTGGGAGCGCCGCTGTCGAAGGCGATGACCAAGAATCCCGGTACGATCGGGCGCGACAAGACCGCGATCGATGCGCTGAGAGCGATGAGCGAGGGTGGCTATCGTCACCTGCCGGTCGTCGATGGCGACCGCATTCTCGGCGTCGTCGCGCGGGCGGATTTCACCGGCTTCGAGATCGATCGCCTCGAGGTCGAAGAGCACCTCAAGGAGTGTATCTGGTAGTTCTATTGCGTCACCGCCCAAGTGCGCCCGACTGTGATCGCTTTGGCCCTGGCCTCACCGACGGGAAGCGTCGTTGAGCCGCCAGTCGAAGACATAGGCGTCGAATTTCGCGACGGTCGCGAGTTGCCGTCGAAGCTCCGGATTGGCGTAGTGGGACAGGTGCGCCATCACGGGCTTGAAGCCGCCGAACTCGGCTTCGTGCCATCGATAGATGTTCGAAGCCTCGGCGCGACCGCCCGCGATGGTGATCCCGCGTGGATGGTTCACGAAGGCCGATGTTATCGCGTCGAGCTGTTTGTCGAGACGCTCCGGCGCATAGGCTTCAGGGAGCAGGTTGGGACATCCGAGCGCCATGCAGTTGAGCGCGTAGTGGACGCGCGGATCGCGGAATTGGGGGCGGAGGATCTTCGTGGCGATGTCGTCGAGGCTGAGCGTGCGGCCTTCGATCGTCGTGACGTTCGCTTTCCAAGGGCCGTCGGCGGCTTTACCCGACGTGTCGGGAAGGCGGATGTCGCGAATCGAGGCGACGGGATAGCGGTCGAGCACGAGCTGCAGCGATTTTGCGTTGTAGAGATTGATCCAGAATGCCATCTGCGCCCGTGCCGGCATGCGCGAAGGCGCCGCGCGCTCGAGGCTGTCGATATAGGATTTCAGGCGGTCGCGACCGGCGGCTTTGAACTTCGAGAAGTCGACACGGTTTATGCCGTCGGGTCGGGGCTTCACGTATTCGCGGAGCAGCGAGTTCAGGACGGAGTGGCTGACCGGTAAGCCGGCACCGGGAGGCGGAGGGCGGTGGGGCTGAGCCTGGGCAATGGCCGGAAGCAAGGGCAAGCCTGCGGTTGCAGCCGCGAGGACCGACAAGCCGAGCAGGGCGAGCTTCGGAACGTTCAGCATGCCGGCAGCCCCCAAGCGATCGCGTTTGCCGTAACCGGCCGCCCTCCGGCGACACGATCCAAACCGAAGGTCCGGCCGTGCCTTGTCGAAGCGCAGGAGGGCTATCGGTCGCCGCTTGCTGCCTGGTCTGCAATACGGGATTTCACGTAAACGCCTCGTCCCCGATCAGCCCAGCATCAGCCAGGGAACCATCAGCGACAGCATCAGGAGAGCCCAAAACAAGGTCGTTTCTGCGTTCGAATTCGACATCGCGATCTCCTTCGGTCGGCATTCCTCAAAAATTCTAAAACGATGTTCCAAGATTAGATCCGTCGCGCGCCATTTTGTAGACACAATCGTTGCGCGAGCTATGCGGTTTTTGTATGGCTGATCGGCATAAGTGGTTTAACGGATGCGCGACGGAGGCTCGATTGTCGGGGGCGATCTGACGGGATAGCCTTCCCGCACAACGGTTCGCACTCCAAGTGCGTGCCATGTGACGGGGAGAAACAGATCATGACCGCGAATGCCGGCAACCCCTACGAGCAGGATCTCGACCGGAACGCCGCCAACTTTCAGCCGCTGACGCCACTCACCTTCCTGGAGCGGGCGGCGGTGGTCTGGCCCTCGCGGACGGCGATCATCCACGGCCGCCAGACCCATACCTATCACGAGCTCTACGCGCGATGCCGGCGGCTCGGCTCGGCGCTGGCGAAGCGGGGGATCGGTGTCGGCGATACCGTGTCGGCGATGCTGCCGAACATCCCCGCGATGGTCGAGGCGCACTACGGCGTCGCGATGACCGGCGCGGTGCTGCATTCGATCAACACAAGGCTCGATGCGGCCATCATCGCCTTCATGCTCGATCACGCCGAGACAAAGGTTCTGATCACGGATCGCGAGTTCGCGCCTGTGATGAAGGCAGCGTTGGCGCTCGCCAAAGTGAAGCCGCTCGTCATCGACTACGACGATCTCGAATTCCCGCAGACGGGTGAGCGGCTGGGCGGGATCGACTACGAGGATTTCGTGGCGGCGGGCGATCCGCATTTCGCGTGGCGGATGCCGGCGGACGAGTGGGAGGCGATCGCGCTCAACTATACTTCGGGGACAACCGGCAATCCGAAGGGCGTGGTGGTGCATCATCGCGGTGCGGCGCTGATGTGCTACGCGAACATATCGGCCTCGGGCATGGGCAAGCATCCCGTGTATCTGTGGACGCTGCCGATGTTCCACTGCAACGGTTGGGGCTTCCCGTGGACGCTGTCGGCCAACGGCGGCACGCACGTCTGTCTGCGCGCGGTTCGTGCCAAGCCGATCTTCGATCTGATCGCGGAGCACAAGGTCACGCATATGTGCGGTGCGCCGATCGTGATGTCGACGTTGCTCAATGCGCCGGAAGCGGAGAAGCGCGCGCTGCCGCATCGGGTAGAATTCGTGACGGCGGGGGCGCCGCCGCCGGAAGCGGTGCTCGCACGGATGGGCGAAGCCGGTTTCAACGTCACGCACGTGTATGGCTTGACGGAGGTCTACGGGCCGTCGGTCGTCAACGAATGGAAAAGCGAGTGGGATAGCCTCGACAACGCCGAGCAGGCGAAGCTCAAAGCGCGGCAAGGCGTTCGCTACACCGCGCTCGAAGGTCTGACGGTGATGGATCCGGGGACGATGAAAGTGGTCCCTGCGGACGGTCAGACGATGGGCGAGGTGATGATGCGCGGCAACATCGTGATGAAGGGCTATCTCAAGAATCCGAAGGCGACACAGGAATCGTTCTACGGCGGATGGTTCCACACGGGCGATCTCGGCGTGCTTTATCCGGACGGATACATTCAGCTCAAGGATCGCTCGAAGGACATCATCATCTCGGGAGGCGAGAACATCTCGTCGATCGAGGTGGAGGACGTGCTCTACAAGCATCCGGCGGTGGCGCACGTGGCGGTGGTCGCCAAGTCCGACGAGAAGTGGGGCGAGACGCCGTGCGCGTTCATCGAGTTGAAGCCGGGCGCTGCTGCGACGGCGGACGAGATCATCGCGTGGTGCAAGCAGGGGCTTGCGGCTTACAAATGTCCGCGTCACGTCGTGTTCGAGGAAATCCCGAAGACGTCGACGGGCAAGATCCAGAAGTTCGTGTTGCGCGAGCGCGCGAAGGTCGCGTGACTTTATCGGTCAGCGTGAGACGTGGCCGACTTCGGCCGGCGAGCGCTTGGTGCGTGCTTCCTTGATTTGACCGATGAGGCGAGCAGCGTCGGCGCGGAAATCGGGGATGCGGAGGGCGACGGCCTGCTTGCGCAGCAACGGCCTGAGATCGGCCGGCAGCTCGCTCTCTGGCGGCATGCGCGTGTCGCCGATCAGAACGGGGACGACGAGGACTGGTCTGGCGAGGGCTGTCTGGATTTCGAGGCGGACGTAGTCGTTCTCGCTGTGGAGGCGACGGTTGCCGTTCTCGTCTGCGGCGTTCGCCCAATCCATGCCGATCAGTGCGAGAAAGACGTCGCAACGAGCGATCTGTTCGCGGAGCACCACGTCGTAGTCGCTGCCCGGCGGGATGTCGTCGGTGTCGATGAAGACGTTGTCGTCGCCGAATTGCTCGGACAGGATCTCGTGCAGCCAGTTCGCTTCGGCTTGTGAATCTCGCCGACGGTAGTTGATGAAGACGCGCAGCGGGCGCTCGGCGGAGCGCGCGGGACGCTGGGCGGGTTGGGTGATCGTGCCGCTTTGAGCGAGCGTCGCGAGTTCCGCGATCAGGCGCGCTTTCGTCGCCGACGACCAGGCCAGTCGCGCATAGTTGCCTTCGGCGAAGGCCATCGGCTCATCCTTGCCGTCGATCAGCTCGGCGAGAGACAGGCCGTTCGCTTCGGCGAGCGGGCGGAGGCCGACCTGACCGATGCCGTAGAGGCGATGCAGCACGCGCGCGAGATCTATGCGGCGCTCTTCGGGCACACGAATTGAGAGCGGCGGGAGGCCGGTGCCGAAGCCGAACGGAAGCGCTGGCGCAACGCTGCGCTCGCCGTGAATGCCGGCGACGATTTGCGACGTGACGAGGCGGTGACGCAATTCGAGGGCTGCGAATCCGAAGTGCCCGTCGCGCATATACCAGTGCACGAACATCGCTTCGGGGTGGCGTTCGATGAAGTCGTTCAGGCCGAACTGCATGCTGTATTCTAGGCGCAGCAGTTCTTGCGGCGCGCCGGCGGCGACGGCGAGATCCAGTCCCGCTCGATCCGCTTCGGCTTTGATCGAGAAGACGCGCAGATCGCCCGTGCCGAGATTGCGCAGCGCTATCGCGGCGACAGGTGGCGTGCGATCGTCGCGGCCACGGCGCAGACGCTGCAGCGCATAGTGAATAGCGAACGCGCGTCCGGGCGCGGCGAACAGGTCGCCGAGCCGCTGGAGCATGTGTGCGTGCTCGCGTTCGTGCGTGAGCGAATCTGGCATTTCCGACGTCCCCCGGCGGCCGAATCATGCCGCGTGTCACGACGACTGTTTCGCAAACGCCGGGGGCTGCCAAGAGGCCGTTCGGGGAGCGGCTGCGGTTGCAGGTCGCCCGCTGTCGGCAGCGGTGGAAAAGCCGATGAGCAGTGAGGACGCGAGACAATGCGATGCGAGGGGCGCATGCATCTCATCTGCAAACGCGCGATTGGACGCACGCTATCGCGACTTCACTGCAAACCGCACGAAGCCGCGCGCTCAGGGAAATTTCCACTACACAGCCGCAGAAGAAGTAGCGCTTTCCGCGACTGGAGCAGGAAGTAACCCGTGTGCGCGCGGCACTCACGCAAGTCCGACATCAAGGGGATGCCGAGCGGCGTGCATGCAGCGGCGATCGAGGGAGAAGAGCCGACAGCAGACTTGTCGTCTGGTCAGATCGACTGGCCAGATCGTCTGGTCAGTGTCGGGTCGGGGATGCGAGCCGTTCGATCTCGTCTTTGAGTTTGAGCTTCTCGTGCTTCCACTTGTTTATTCGGGATACGTCGGCAGAGGGACGAGATCTCTCCTCTGCTATCTTTCTCTCGAGTGTTCGATGCTTCTCGGTCAACTCCGCTACACGCGTATTGAGCGACATCGTGCTCCTCCTTGGAGAGTTGGACGCGACGATAGTGTGACAGACTGAGCTGCGCTTGTCGATTCCATCCTGAACCGAATCATCAGGAATCGTTGATCGGAGCTTTCGCTGGATCGGGCAATTCGATGCTTGTTGCTGCGGCTAGAGCATCTCGCGATCTGATGCGAACGCCACGGCGTTCGACCGATCGGACAAGGCTGCTCCGATCTTATGACTCTAGAGCATCTTCATCCGGTCAGAGAAACGCGAAGGCGATTCGGTCTGATCGGATGATGCTCCAGGAGAGTGAGGCCGCGAAGTCTCGTCGGATACGACACAACGCTTGCAGCACCCGATCTTCTGTCGGAGGTCGCGAGCTTCGCAACAGTGGGCGAGGCTCGAAATCATCATATGGACAGCCGCCAAGGTCCGGCGCGTGCGGCCCGCGCATTCGGCTTCAAGCCGAACGACCGAGGTTTTGTAATTTCGCGGGGCGTGCAATAGGGCGGTCTCGATTGAGTTCACTGTGATCGGCGGAGGTTATGCATGGGACGGCTCGACGGACGGGTGATCATCGTCACCGGCGGCGCGAAGGGGATCGGCAAAGTCTATTCGAAAGGGCTCGTCGGCGAAGGCGCGACGGTGGTGATCGCGGACATCGCTGATGGCGCCGATCTCGCGCATGAAATCTGCAGCGAATACGGTGCAGAACGTGCCATTGCGTCGACATTCGACGTGAGCAGTGAAACGGATGTCGCGCGGTTGGTCGGTAATGTTCTCGATCGATTCGGCCGGATCGACGTGCTGGTGAACAATGCTGCGA
The DNA here is from genome assembly GCA_964574325.1 of uncultured Devosia sp. GTDB lineage: Bacteria > Pseudomonadota > Alphaproteobacteria > Rhizobiales > Hyphomicrobiaceae > CAMDPA01. Next base: position 13,214 of record CAZNMY010000098.1, read on the forward strand.
TCTTCTCGACGCTTCAGCCCGTCGAACCGTGGGAAATCGACGTCGAACTCTGGGACAGGGTGATGGCGGTGAATGTCCGCGGTCCGTTTCTGATGGTGAAACACGTTGCGCCTGCGATGATCGGGGCAGGCTACGGGAAGATCATCAACATCGCATCGGGAACCGCATATCGCGGCATTCCGCACATGGCGCACTACGTCACGTCGAAAGGGGCGATGGTCGGCTTTACGCGGGCGCTCGCGCGCGACCTCGGCCGACACGGCATTCGCGTGAACACGCTGGCGCCGGGGCTCATCATGAGCGACAGCATTCTTGCGAATACCGAGCATATCGACGAAATGCGCGACGCGGTAATTGCGGCACGCTCGATCAAGCGGGATGGCCATCCCGAGGACCTGATCGGTGCTCTCGTGTTCCTGTGCTCCGGGGAGAGTGATTTCGTGGCCGGGCAGACGCTGGCAGTTTGCGGCGGCACGACGTCCACCTGAGACTGATGCCTTCGGCAGCTCAAAGCTGGAATAAAATGCCGGCATCAATGTTCGAAATGCTGACGCAGCCGGTGGGTGCGTCACAAAGCATCATCTGCCGGGAGAGTGAGTGGCCGGAGGGTATACCGCCGGATGCCAGCGACGCCGGTTCGGGCCGTGTCGCAGTCGAAAAAGATCTCAAAAACAGAAATGCGCCGGGGCGGGCCCAGGCGCATTATCCAATTCCGTAGCCGTTTATCAAACGCGGAACTTTTCGATATTCGAAATTCCGTCGAGCCAACGTGGTCTCCTGCCGCGACCCGTCCACGTCAGAGTAGCGTCGTCGGGGTGACGATATTTCACAGCGACCGTGCCTTTGCCGCGGCCTGCGCGGCGGGTGCCGCCGATGACGTCGTCGAGGCTCAGGCCGGCTTCTTCGGCCAGGGCGATCATCTTCTGCTTGAGTTCGGCGCGGTCCTTGGCCTGACGCGAAGCGATGGCCGTGTCAATGCGAGCCTTCAGGTCTCTGAGCTCCCTGACTGTCATCTTCTCGAGCTGATTGTCCTTCATTGTCGAGGTCCTTGGCTGTGTCGGTTGATTTGCGATGGAAGGCAGTCTTGAATGAATTGGTGAATGAAGTTCTAATGAAACTCGATCTCTGAGCGAATTTCTGTGGGACCATTTCAGGATGGTCGAAATGCCTGTTCACAATGTGCTGGCTGCTTTGTCAAGGGGGTTCTTGTGTTCAGGCTGGGGAAATTCAAATATGCTGAACTGCGGCGGTAGTGCCGGGGTGGCGCGAATTCGGATTGAATGTCGGTATGCGCTTCTATTTTCACTCGGGACTTTATGCGCGGGTCGCTCGATGGGGGACGCGCACGAGCCGAGGCGGAATCCGCGGGCTGCAATGTGAAGCCAGATGATTTGAGTCTTTATCCGGTGGGCGGCATGTCGGTGATGGGCAACGGCAGAGAGTGCAGTTTCTCCGACTGATGCTTCGGGCGGAATTGCAGTCGGGTTTCTGGTTGCGCCGGACATAAATGATCCGGCTGCAAACTATCCGCCTGCTCGGTGCCTGCCGGGTGCCTGCTGGGTGTCGATTGGTATTGGATGCGCAACTCCAGCAAAAAGGAGTTGTCGGAAAGGGCCGGTTCGGGCGGTCGTGTCTCGATCGCTGGCGAGTTCGAATTAGTGAATTGTTCGCTAAATGATGTTCTATATTGTACCTGAATTGATTCGTGGGCGCGCAACGTGCCGTCGCCCTATATCCCCATGTTTCGAATGCCGGAGGCTCTGGTGGTGCTCGATCGTCGGTTGGGAATGCTGTTGATCGGCTGCGGCGCTGCCGGTGGTTATGCCTTGTTCGGTCTGCTGGCGCCCAAGGAAATCGAATTCACTCGCCCGGGGGCTGCGGCGTTGCCGGGCCTCGATCTGCGGCCCGCGGTCTCGACGGCGCATGTGACGTTGCCGGTCGATCTTCCGAAGGTCGCGCGCCGCGCAGAGGCAGCATTGACGCAGCGTCTGGCAATGGGCCTCGACGTGGCGGATGCGGCTTGCGTCAAGCGACCGCAGGCTGCCGAATGTGCCAACGCTCGGCTGGACGGCAACGTTTCGCTGGCGGGCCGCGCGGAGACGACGGCGTCGGGCGGTGCTGTCCGGGTGCGCCTGCCGCTCAAGGTCGATACTGTTCAGGGCGCGGACAAATCCAGTTTCGAGATGGCGGTCAGCTTCGCCTTCAAGGTGCAGGCCGGCGGTGGGCTGCCCGTCGAGGTGACGCGCGTCGACGAGCCTTCGGTCGACGGCAGTGCAGTTTCGAACGTGCGGGCTGCACGGCTGATCGAGACGCGGCTGCGTCCAGTTGCGCTGTCGATCCAGGACGAATTGCGCGCCGTGCTGGGAGGTCTGCCGGTTGCCGCGGCGACGGAGGCGGGCTGGAAGGCCCTGTCCCAGTCGATAGATCTGGGGGGCGGGAGCTGGCTCAAGGCTGTGCCCGAAGTCGCGGGGCTGGGGGATCTCGCTGCCGCAGACGAGGGGTGGGCATTGCGCATTCCGATCGCAGCGCGGCTCTCGATCGAGACCGGTGAGCGGGGCGGGGCATCGGCGAAGCGCGGGGTCGTACATGGCCAGGTCAATACGGCCGGCGGCGCTGTGATCCGGGTTGCGACCCCGATCGCGCTGGCGGCATTGCAGCCGGCGCTCGATGGCGCATTCGTGAAGGCGGGTTCGCTCGAGACGAGGCCGGACCGGTTCGGCCCGCCCGTCAAGGTGGATGTGCGGAAGGCGCGGATCTATCCATCGCTCAGGCAGGTCGGCGTCGAACTCGACATCGCGGCGAGCCGGTTCGAAGGCCAGACGTATCTTGGCAAGGCGCATCTGCTCGGGCGTCCGGTGCTCGACGTGGAAAATCGCGTCGTGTCGCTGGCGGACATCAGCCTGGCGCCGGTGCCGCAGCGGGACGCCTCGAGCCCGAAGTTCGCGGCCAGCGCACCGCGGCTGGCGAACGATCCCTTCTCGGCGAAGCTGGCAGCGGTGTTCCGCATCGATGTTGCGCGCGACGTGGAAGAGGCGTTGCCGAGGACGAACGGAATGCTTCAGCGTCGGCTCGACGACAAGTTGTCGATCGCCGCGCGGCTGACCGGCGCTGCGCCGATTTCATTTGAGCTGGCGAAGGACGGCGGTTGGCTGCTGACCGATCTCACCGGCACTTTCTCGCTCAACTATGAAGGCCAGGGAGCAGCTTCGGCCGTCGCTGTTGCGCCAGAGCGACCGGCGGCGGCGCCGGTCGCAACGGGAACACGGAAGGTGGCGACGCCGGAGATCGCGGCTGCTGCGGTCACGACGGCAGCAGCGGTTACGGCAACGCAAGCGATGAAGGCGGCATCGGGAGGGGCGGGGCCCGCGCTCGTTACGCCGGGGTTCGGGGCGCCCGCATTCGGTGCATCTTCTCAGGGTGCCGCAGCGGTGGCAGCAAGCGCGACATCGGCAAATTCGCCGCCGGATGCGTCGACGCCCGGTGCCGTTCCGCCCAAGACGACCGGTGCAAAACTTGCAACGAGAAGGGTCCTGGTACCCAAGACGTCGACCAAGTCCGGGGCATCCCGGCAAGCCTCCGTCAACGGGAAAGCAAACTGGGTGCCGTTCGTCACCAACAATTGAGGCGAACGGCTTGGTTCGCACCGAGACCAATATCCGATCAGAAGCGAACGCCACGGGCGTTCGGCTGATCGGACTTAGCGGCTCCAATGCCCTGGATCTATTCGATGCTCGAGCCGCGGTCCCGAAGGGCTGCGGCTTTGTGCTATTTGGCGGCTTTGCGGGCGAGACCGAGAGCGCCCAGCATTTCGGTGACGTGCGTGCGCTGGTGATCCAGGATCTGCTGGAACTCCGTCGGGGGAAGTCCGCGGGGCACGATGGCGGAGCGGGCGAGAACCGCGCGGACCTCGGTGTCGGCGGCGACGGCTCTGATATCGGCGGCGATGCGGTCGCGCAGCTCGTTCGTCATTCCCTTCACGCCGTAGATGCCGGCGAAACCATCGGCGCGGACTTTGGCGTAGCCTGCCTCGGTGGTGGTGGGCACGTCGGGGGCGATCGGGATGCGGGTGCCGCCGAGCATCGCGAGCACCTTGAGCTTGCCCGTCTGCAGCACCGGCATCACCGTGCCGTACGAGGTGGCATAGACCTGGATGCGGCCTTCGCCGACGTCGTTGAGAGCGGATGCAGCGTCGCGATAGGGCACGAAGGCCATGTCGGAACCGGTGGTCTTCAGGAAATAGTTGAAGGCGAAGTTGGGCAGGCCGGCCGTCGAGGCCCAGTTGAGCTTGCCCGGCTGGTTCTTCGCCAGCTTCTCGAGGTCGGCGAGAGTGGTCACGCCGAGTGCGGCGTTGACCGAGATCATGAGGGGTGTCTCGAGCATGAGCGAGACGGGCGTAACGTCGGTTTGCGGGTCGTAAGGGAGCTTGTCGAGCACGGATGGCGCGATCGTGAAGGGGTAGCCGGGGGAGCCGAACAGCGCGTGATCGTCGCGTGACTGCACGAAAGAGGCGGTCGCGGGGATGCCGTCGCCGCCGGGCCGGTTCTCGACGATGACGCCGTGGCCCCACCTCTTGGCGAGCCGGTCGGCGAACATGCGAAAACCCGTATCGACCGCAGTGCCGGCGGGCTGAGGCGTCACCAGCTTGACCGTTCGGGTCGGCCAGCCCTGCGCCGAAGCTGCACCGGCCATGATGGCGAGGCACGACGCGGCAGCCAGAAGGCAGGCGGCACGTCGGAAAGCGGCTTTCGTTCGGTCACTCATGTTTACGGCTCCCCGTCGGGCTTTCTGAATTGCATTGCAATGAAAAAGCGCTTCTTGGCAGTGTGCCGCCTCGCGGCGGATCACTCGGTCTTGATGCCGGCTTTGGCGATCACGGATCGCCATTTCACGATGTCCGAGCGGATACGTTCGCTCACGCGTTCCGGCGGGCCCGGCTCGGGCTCCAATCCCTGGACCAGAAGCGAATCGCGCATCTTGACGTTGGTGAGGACCTTGTTCAGGGCCTCGTTGAAGCGGCGGGCGATGTCGGCGGGGGTCTTGGGCGGCATCACCAGGGCCATCCACAAGCCCGCCTCGAAGCCGGGGAGGCCCTGTTCGGCGACTGTGGCGACATCGGGCAACGTCGAGGAGCGCTTCGGGCTGGAGACGGCGACGGCCGTCAGTTTTTTCGTCGCGATCAGCTCGGCGCTGGGTGGGATCGTCGCGAACTGCATCTGGATGCGGCCTGCCATGATGTCGGTCACGGCGTGGACGCTGCTGCGATACGGCACGTGAACGATGTCGATGCCGGCGTCGACGCCGAGCAGGGCGGCGGCGAGATGGGCCATGCTCGCCGGGCCTGCCGAGCCATAGTTCAGCGTGCCGGGCTTGGATTTGGCGAGCGCCACGAGCTCTCCGAGATCGCGGACGCCGAGGCCGGGATAGGTGACGAGAACGTAAGGGGTGGTGCCGATCATGCCGACGGGTGTGTGATCGGATATGGGATCGTAGGGCAGCTTCTTGCCCAGGCTCGAGGCGACGGCGTGGGTGCTCACGGTGATCAGGCCGACCATGTAGCCATCGGGTTGAGCCTTGGCGACAGCGTCGACGCCTATGGCGCCGCTGGCGCCGGAGCGATTGTCGACGACGATGGATTGACCCAACTGCGGCGTGAGATTGGTCTCGATCAGGCGGATGGCGACATCGGTCGCGCTGCCTGCGGGAAACGGCACGACGAGACGGATCGATCGCTCGGGCCATTGCGGTGGCGAGGCGGGGCTTTGTGCCGAGGCCGGTGCCGTGGTCGTCATCGAGACAGCAGCGGCAACCATTGCTGCCAACGCATATCGCTTCATGGTCTCATCTCCCGTGCGATGCCGCGGATCATCTCGTCGAAGTCGTCGAGGCCGTTGCGGCGTGGCGAGCCTGCGAAGTGCGGGGTGACGATGACGTTGGGAAGTGCGGTCAATTCGTCGTTGTCGTGGCCCGGCGACTCGAAGGGCGGATCGAGGCCGAGGCCACTGAGCCTGCCCGAGCGCAACGCTGCGATCAGCGCCTCGCGATCCATCACATCGGGACGAGACACGTTCACGATCGAGGCGCCCGGCTTGACGTGCGCGAGGCGGTCCGCATCCAGCAGGTGTCTGGTGTTCGGCGAGGATGGAAGTTGCGGAATGATCCAGTCGCTTTCGGCCAGAAGTTCGTTCAGGCCGCGATAGCGTGCGCCAACGGCTGCTTCGTCGGCCTCCGTCAATGGCGTGCGCTGATGATAGACGACTTTCATCTCGAAGGCGCGCGCGCGGATCGCGATTTCGCGGCCGATCTCGCCCAACCCGATGATGCCGACGGTGGAGCCGTGAAGCGAGACGAGGCCTTCCACACGGCCCCAGTTGCCATTGGGCGTGAACGTGCGCTGGAAAGGGCGCAGCTCGTGGCCGCGCGCGCGCATCGCAGAAGGGCTCAGGACGTTGCCGTAGGTGTGGATCTTGCGCGCGAGGGCCAGGATCAATGCGAACGCGTGCTCGGCGCAGGCAAGGTTGGCGCGGCGTCTGATGGTGAGCACGTTCACGCCGCGCGCGTCGCAAGCCGCGACGTCTATATTGCGCGGGATCGCACCGTATTTCTGGACGCAGACGAGGCGCGGCGAAAGGCCAAGCTCGCGCGCGCCGAAGGGCATCGACTCGACGATGGCGACCGAGGCTTCCGGCAAGGCTGCGTGCAGCTCCGCTTCGGTCTCGACGATTTTCACCCGCGCGGGCCAGAGTGCCGGAACGCGCCGACGCAAGCGGTCGCACCAGCCGCGGAAGTCTGCCTCGTCGTGAGCCATGAAGTCGTCGAAACCGTCGACGATCGCCTGGTCGGTGTCCGGATCGAGCATCACCGGGATGAGCCGCAGCCACGGATCGTCCTCGACGACGATCAGCGGGCGTTCGTTGGATTCGGTCTTGCTCATCGAGAGATCTCACTCCTGCTCGAGATCGAGCTGCAGCGCATTCATCACGCGGGCGTGCATATTGTAGGTGCCGATGAGCACGGTCAGCTCGACGATGGCGGTGTCGTCGAAGTGGCGGGCAACGGCGTCGAACGTGGCGTCGTCGGCGGCGAGGTCGCGGGTGACGGCATCGGTGTAGGCGAGGACCGCGCGTTCGGTCGTATCGAATTCGGCGCTCGATCGCCAGTCGGCGAGAGCGGCACATTCGGCTGCGGTCAGGCCTTCGGCTTCGGCGAGCTTCGGCACGTGCTGCCTGATGATGTAGGGCACGTTGCCCAGATGCCCGATGCGGATGATGACGATCTCGCGCAAGCGGCCGGACAGCGTCGTCTTCCAGCGCACGGCGTTGAGATGCTCGAACCAGGTCTCGGCGAGCGGGGGGCTGTTGAGCAGAGCGCGGTAGACGTTGATGAGGCGGCCGCGGCGCGCGCCTGTGATGCGGGCGGCGAGCGGCGCCAAGTCGGGATGCTCGGCGATGTCGATGAACGGCACGCGGGCCAAGTGCATTCCTCCGGGGCGATGGAAGTCTTCGTTGCTGCGTACTTCACACGCCTCATGAGGCTCTGCAAGGGCGGCAAGCGCCGGCAGCGGCGACTACGGCGTCGGGGTTCGGTATTCGGCCTTTCCGTTGCAGGGGCGACGTGACCCGCGCACTGCTGCTTGAAGAAGCCGGATGGCGGGCTCATGTTGGTTTCGCGGTCGGTCGCTGCCGGTGAGGTGGCCGCGCAGAAAGTCAGGATGCGTCATGAGCCTCGATTTCTCGTCGATGTTTTGGATAATGATCGCGCTGTTGGCGCTGCAGCCGTTAGTGATGGCGCGGCTGTTCGCGATGCGCCGTGCGCAGGCCATTCGCGCGATCGAGGTCGAGCGGGGCTCGCGGGTCATCACGATGATCCACCGGCAGGAGAGCCGCAGTCTGTTCGGCATGAACGTGTCGCGGCACATCGATCTCGAGGACGCCCAGACGATCATCGCTGCGATCAAGGAGACGCCCCCGGACGTGCCGATCGATCTCGTCGTGCACACGCCGGGCGGTCTCGTGCTCGCGGCGATGCAGATCGCGCGGGCCGTCGAGGCGCACAAGGCCAAGGTGTCGGTGATGGTGCCGGTCTATGCGATGTCGGGGGGCACGCTGATCGCGCTCGCGGCGGACGAGATCGTGCTGGGTGAGTTCTCGGTGCTCGGTCCGATCGATCCGCAGATCGCGGGGCTGCCTGCCGCGAGCATCGTCAAAGCGCGCGATTCGAAGCCGGTCGCGAGCGTGTTCGACCTGACGCTGGTGCTCGCCGACGTCAGCGAGAAGGCGCTGGCGCAAGTGAAGAAGGGGGCGGTCGAGCTGCTGACGCCGCAGATGGAGCAGGGGAAGGCGGAAGCGCTGGCGGAAAAGCTCGCGGGTGGGCACTGGACGCACGACTATGCGCTTACGGCTCAGGAGGCGGCCGAGCTGGGGCTGCCGATCAAGGTTGGGATACCGCCCACTGTGCTGGAGCTTATGAAGCTCTATCCTCAGCCCGTGCAGCGCTCGGGCGTGGAATTCCTGCCCGTGGACCTGCCGCGACGGCGGTGACTGCAGGGTGTTGCAATGCACATTGCCCGCGAGCGGCCAACTCTCTTCCGTCGCCGGAGGCGATCAGGGAGCAACGCGCCCCGGCACGAGCGCCGCCCCCGCGGAGGTCCTGGACCCCGTGAGCGCAAAAATGGTGCTGCCAGTGAGGATTGAACTCACGACCTCTCCCTTACCAAGGGAGTGCTCTACCACTGAGCTACGGCAGCTAACCGGTTTATTTTGCGGGTTTTTTCTCTGTGCGTCCCGCAATTCAGATTCGATAGATCAGCGGTATCACTCAGAAATAACCGGCCGTCAATGTGTGCGGCGTACCCTTACCCGTCTCGAACGGCCGTTGCAACCCTCGTTCCGGACCTTTCCCCATGCCCCGCCACAAGCTCGTCATCCCACACCCGACACTCGTCAAGGACGCCAAGTCCGGCATCTGGCACGTGAGCTGCACGCGTAGCCAATCTCTCCTTGGGCTTTTTCAATAAGGACACCCGTCAAATTAACCGCTCCGATTTGGCGGGGCTGATCTGGGGCGGATCGTGTAGTTCCATTCAGGATGGAACACGTCGCCTTCGATGTCGAGGGTGGCCATCTCGGCATCACTGACCTTGATGCCTTTTTCGTATGTGCGTTCGTCCAGGGCGCACTCGACCTTCAGGCCGGTTTTTGTCGTCGTGGCGCCGATCAACTCGACGACGGCGAGCCTGTCCGTGAGTGGCCGACCGCGCCACGTCTGCGTGATGTGACAGAACATGCGATGCTCGATCTTGTTCCACTTCGAGGTGCCCGGCGGATAGTGATGGACGTGGATCGTGAGCCCGGTCGTATCCGCGAATTTCTGCAGTTCGATTTTCCACAGTCGCACGCGCGATCCATTCGATCCGCCGCCGTCGGCGGTGATCGTCAGTTCACTGGCATTCGGGTAGCGCTCGCGCCCCATCTGGTCGAGCCACCGGCGCACGGCAGCGACTGCGCTGGCCGCCACATCAGTCCCACCAGCCGCTGGCGCCGCCCAGCCGGTCAACTGCCGATAGCGTTCCTGCGCCCACGCATGGCGCAACCCGTACGTCGTGCGCAGACCCGCCGCCAACGTCTGGTGCTCGTATAGCTTCAACTGCTGCGCGTAGTTGAACGCGCGCGGGATCAGCGCGCCATTGCCCACTAAACCTCTGATCCGATCCAACAGCTCCCGCTGCGCCGCCGTCTCGACCGGCACTGACCGTCCGCGTCCACCTTTGGCCCAAACGGTGAGCGCGCCGACGTCCGAGATCACGGTGGCTACCTGGGTGGATTCCTGACGTGGATTGGCGATCTGATGTAGCGCTATTGCCACGCTGTCGACGATGCTTGGCGTCGTGCAACTAATCGAGCCTGTCCCGCAGCTTCGCCTCGATCTCCGTCATCGTCCGCTCCAACGCATCGGCAATCGCTGCAGCCGGCATTTCTGCCTTGATCATGCCGTTGAGCCGTGCCTCGTCCCGGCCCGTCCAAGGCCGGTACGCCTTCGCCGGACGGCCACTGGCGATATTGCGCAAGCGCATGGTCGCCGGCTTGCGATCGCTGCCTCGCTCCGGCTTCTGCATGGGCTTTGTCACACTAGCCCGAAGTTCCCCGGACTGGAACGAGAACGGTTTTCGGATTTCTCTTTTGCA
>CAZNMY010000099.1:0-23357 GCA_964574325.1 uncultured Devosia sp.
CCGTCTCAGACATTTGCTTCCCGTTGCGGCTAGGTTCCGAGCAAATGTCTGAGACAAGAGGAACACTAGCAACCCAATGTTTCTAGTGTTGCTTTTATCACTGACGCTTGGTGGGCCACCTTGCCGCAACCGGGGACCAAGCGTCAGTGACGCAACACTAGGCGCCGCAGCGCAACGACATTTCATTAGCTGTCCCGGGAGATACCGGGATGGGGGAGGGGGCGCAAGTGGACGGCACCGTCGCGGCATGAGATCGTAGCCCTACTCCCTACTCCCTACTCACCACTCACCACTCACCCCCATGACCTTCGCCGAACGCAATCAACTCTGGTCGCCCGCACGCAGCGAGGCCGCCGGACGCATCGAGAAGCTGATCGAGAGCCACGGCCTCGAGGTCGTCCGCATCTCGTTTGCCGACCAGCACGGCCTGCTGCGCGGCAAGACCGTCGCGGCCGGCGATGTCTTGAAGCTGCTGCGCTCGGGCGTCTCGATCACGTCGTCGCTGCTCGCCAAGGACACCTCGAACAAGACCGTCCTGCCGATCTGGTCCGCGGGCGGCGCGTTCGGCCTGTCCGCCCTCGAAGGCGCCGGCGACGTGCTGATGCTTCCCGATCCCGCGAGCTTCCGCGTGTTGCCATGGTCGCCGCGCTCGGGTTGGCTTCTCGCTGACCTGTATATGGCTGACGGCCGCCCCGTTCCGTTCGCGACCCGCGACGTCCTCGCCTCTGCGGTTCGCCGCCTCAAATCCCTCGGCTACGATCACGTCTCGGGTCTCGAGGTCGAGTTCCACGTCTTCAAGGCAGTCGCCCGTGATCTCGAACCCGACGATTCCGGCCAGCCCGGCGCACCACCCGAGGTCAAGCTTCTGACGACCGGATATCAGTATCTATCCGAACTCCGCTACGATCAGCTAGAGCCGGTGCTCGAAATCGTGCGCCGCCAGGTGATCGAACTCGGCCTGCCCGTGCGCTCGGTCGAATGCGAATACGGCCCGAGCCAGTGCGAATTCACTTTCGACGCGATGCCCGCGATGGCTGCCGCCGACGCGATGGTGCTGTTCCGCAGCGCCGTGAAACAGATCTGCCGCCGCAACGACCTGCACGCGACGTTCATGTGCCGGCCACGCATCCCGAACGTCATGTCGTCGGGCTGGCACCTGCATCAATCGCTCGTCGAACGCGCGACGGGCAAGAACGCGTTCACACCGCTCGATACCGGCGAGCACTTGACGCCTCTCGGCCTGAACTACCTTGCCGGCCTGATCACACATGCGCGCGCGGCCGCCCTCTTCACCACACCGACGATCAACGGCTACAAGCGCTTCCGCTCGCATTCTCTCGCCCCCGACCGCGCATTGTGGGGACGCGACAACCGCGGCGCGATGCTGCGCGTCCTGTCCGCCCCCGGAGATTCAGCGACACGCATCGAGAACCGCATCGGCGAGCCCGCGGCCAATCCCTATCTTTACATCGCCTCGCAGATCCATGCCGGTATCGACGGCATCGAACGCCGCCTCGAGCCCGGCCCGCCCGCCGATCGCCCCTACGACACGCAAGCTCCGGCACTCCCTCGCAGCATGGGCGAGGCGATTTCCGCGCTCCGCGATGACACTTTCTACCGCTCGGCCATGGGCTCGACCATCGTCGACTACCTCCTCGCCATCAAGGAAGCGGAATGGGCCCGCTTCAACCAGGAGGTCACCGACTGGGAGCATCGCGAATACTTCGAAATGTTCTGAGCATCTCGACCAGGCGTCCGGAGCAGCGGATCTGACCCACCCGACATCTCGCGCCCGCCCCATCTTTTCCACAGAAGTCGGTGCTAGCTTACCTCAGTTGATTCGGCGTTCAGTTGTCCGCGTTCCTTGATCCGACGAGGGAATTGCCATGGCCCAGGACGCTACTCCCATCACCTCGAAAGCCTTGCGCGAAGCACAGCGCGAAGCCCAGAACGCTGGCGACGATGCCGCCGCGGACGCCCGCGAGGAGGCACTGCGGCGGGGCACCGAAGCGAAAGGCGAGGACATCGGCCCCGAGGTAGATCCCAAGACAGGCACCGACAAGTGGCACCGCTTCGACGTCGACGTGTGGATCACGGACCTGAACTCCGTCGAGTTCGGGATCTACAAGCATCAGCGTAACAAAGCGAAGTCGCGCCAGTTCACGCAGGACATGGACGTCTACGCCGAGGTCACCGAGAATGGCCAGCGCACCGGCCTGCTCGCCTATCGCGAGCAACTCTGGAAAAAGCAGGACGGTTTCGAGCGCCGTCTCGTGCTGAAGATGTTCGGCGAAAAGCTGAACTGGCGCGCCACGATGGACCTGATGCTCGCACGCAGCGTGCAGGAGACCGTCGGCGCGCGCGGTCTCGCCGTGCAGACTTTCGCGATCAACACCAACGACAGCGATCAGGTCGTCTACCTGTCGCGCTCCGCCAACAAGTGGCCGCTGATGGGTGAGAACTTCTCGTTCTTCCTGATGGAAGGCGACAGCATCCGCTTCTATCGCCTCCGCCAGGACCTCTATACGACCATCGGCCGCGACTACTCGCTGTTCGACTCCATGGGCAACAAGATCGCCGTGCTCGACGGCAAGCTTCTCTCGCTGGGCGGCAAGTGGAAGTGCAAGGTCCTGCGCGAGCACGCCGACAAGCACCTGATGGGTGTGCTGAAGATGTTCGTCGGCATGCTGGTCTTCAACCGTGCCTGCCGCAAGCACGTCGCCAAGCTCGCCGCCGGCGTCGCCCGCGGCATGCTGGTCCCCAAACTCCAGCGCCAGGAAGCCGACCTCTACATGAACCCGCGACGGGTCAGGTAGGCGGGTAGACTTCGGCCGCCATACAACAGGCGAGAGCGGATCAACCCCACCTTCGCCGGATCGCTCCAGCGAGCACCATGTAGAGCGCGATCATCACCAGCGCGACGAGGAACAACTGCGCGGCTGGCCCCGTCCAGAAGATCGCCGGATCACCTTCGGAGATCATAAGCGCGCGCCGGAAGCTGACTTCGATCCGGTCTCCGAGCACGAACGCGAACAGGAACGGCACGAGATCGAACTCGAACCGTCGCAAAACGTAACCAGTGACGCCCGCGGCGAACATCACAGCCAGATCGAACGCCGATCCCTTCACCGAGTAGACGCCGAGAATACACACCAGCAGAACCAGTGGCGCGAGATAGGTCCGCGGCGTCCGCAGCAAGGTCACGAACATCGACACCAGCGGCAGATTGAGAACCACCAGCATCACGTTGCCGATCAGCATGCTCGCGATCAGCCCCCAGAACACGTCCGGCCGCTCCGAGATCAGCATCGGTCCCGGCTGCACGTTGTGCACGGTCAGCGCCGCCAGCAGCACCGCCGTCACCGGGATCGCGGGAATGCCGAGGATCAGCAGGGGAATCATCGCAGCCCCGGTGGTCGCGTTGTTCGCCGTCTCCGGCCCCGCCACGCCCGCAACCGCCCCCTTGCCGAACTTCTCCGGCGTCTTCGACAGCGCCTTTTCGAGCGAATAGGATGCACTCGTCGAAACGATGTGCCCGACGCCCGGCACGATCCCGAACAGAAAACCGATCACCGAGCCGCGCGCGATCGGCCCGGCGCTTTCGCGCATTTCTTCCCGCGTCGGCAACAACTCGCGCAGCTTGGGCGCCTTCGGAGCTTCGCTCGCCCTCTCGCCCAACGACATCAGCATCTCCGAGATGCCGAACAACCCGATCGCCAGCGCCGTGAAGCTGAGGCCATCCGCCAGATGCAGCGAGCCGAACGTGAACCGCGGCGTCGCCGTCAGCGGATCGTTGCCGACCATCGCCGCGAGCAGCCCCAGAACGATCATCGCCAGCGTCTTGGGCATCGTCGACGACGCGACCGCCCCGGCGATCAACAGCGTCGCTGCCAGCATCACGAACTCCGCTGCCGGCCCGATCGCGAGCATCGCCCGCGCCAGCCAGGACGCGACGAGCATCAGCCCGATCACGGAGAATACGCCGCCGACGAACGACCCCATCGCCGCGATCGTCAGCGCGGCCCCCGCGCGGCCCCGCTTCGTCATCTCGTAGCCGTCGATACACGTGATGACCGACGCGGCCTCACCCGGAATACGCATCAGGATCGAGGTCGTCGAGCCGCCGTACATCGCGCCGTAGAAGATCCCCGACAGCATGATGACGGCGCCGGTCGGATCGAGATGGAACGTCAGCGGCAACAGCAGCGTCATCCCCGCCATCGGCCCCAGCCCCGGCAGCACGCCGACGATCGAGCCCCAGAAGCAGCCGATGAAACACCACAGCAGGTTCTGCGGTGTGGCGGCGATCGCGAGCCCGCCGAGCAAATGGCTCAACGCGTCCATTCCAATCTCCCGCGAATGGTCGAACGCACGACTAGATCATCCATGGCAGCGAGATCGGCCCGGCCGGCAGCGGCACGCCCAGCGCCTTCACGAACAGTGCCCATGTGAGCAGAGTAGCGGCCCCGGCGACAACGATTGCCGGCAGCCATCGCTCGTGCCCGATCAGCACGAAACTCGACAGCAGGAACAGGAAAGTCGCCGGCACGTAGCCGATGCTTTCGAACGCCGCCACCGCCACGAACAGGAGACCGACGGCAATCGCAGCGTGCCTGTCGAATACGGTGATCCGCTGAGGCGCCCCGCGGACCACGGCTGCACCCGCGATCCCGAGCCCCAGCGCTGCCAACGCCACACCGAGCAACAGCGGTGTCAGCCCCGGCCCAGGCACGCCGTCCTCGAACAGCTCCATCCGCCTCGCCAGCACCGCGAGCGCCAGACCCGTTGCAGTGAGCCCGAGACCGCAGGCCGCCTCCCCGGCCCACGATCTGACGCCGCCGTTCGCCATCGCTACTGCGCCTTGCGCTGAATGCCCGCATCGCGCGCGACAGCCGTCATCGCCGCAAGCTCGCTGCGGATCAGCTTGTCCGTGGCAGCCCCGCCGAGCACGCGATGCACCGCGCCCTGCTTCGCCATCGCATCCTTGAAGCGATCCGTATTCGCCGCCTCGGTGAACACTTTCTCGAGTTGAGCCGCGATCGTCGGGGAGATCTTCGACGGTGCGATCAGCCCCCACCACAGCACGGTTTCCTCCGCACCCAGCCCGATCGCTTCGAGCCCTTGCGCATTCGGCAGCGCCGCATTGCCTTTCGCCGAGGTCAGCAGCAGGCACTTCGCCTTGCCTGCCGCGACGTGCGAAATGATCGGCGGCAGCGAGCCGCCGTAGAAATCGACATGCCCGCCGAGAAAATTCTTTGCCGTCTCGCCCGCGCCGCCGAACGGAATGGCGCGCACTTTCACGCCCAGCTTCTTGAACACGCGCTCAGCCGCGAGCTGCATCGTGCCGCCGATGCCGTCGTTGCCGTACGTGAGCTTGCCGTTCGACTTCTTGAGCTGCTCGACGAGTTCCGCCGCATTGTTCGCAGCGAACGCCGGCTGCGCACACAGGACATAGGACGAGTACCCGATCGACAGCAGTGGACGATAGCTGTCCGGCGTGTAGGAAACATTCAGCGTCTGCGGGCTCGCGGTCAGCGGACTGTTCCAGATGAACCCGAGCGTGTGCCCGTCCGGATTTGCCGCCGCGATCTGCGTCACGCCGAGCGAGCCACCTGCCCCCGCACGGTTCTCGATCACCACCTTCTGCTTGAGCGCGGTTTCCGCCAGTTCACCCAGTATCCGAGCGAACACGTCTGTTCCACCCCCCGGAGGCGCCGGCACGACCATCGTGATCGGACGACTGGGGAACGCCGCTTGAGCATGCGCAACCGCTGACGGCGCGAGCATCGCCGCACTGACCGAAACTGCTGCAACGAGACGCGAAAGCATGTTTCCCCCATTTCTGATTTTGACGATCATCGCACGAAGCAATACACGCCCGCCCGCCGCACCGGAAGCGGCCTGATTACCGACAGATTACTTCCAGACTACCCCAGCACCAGGATCATCACGCCGAGCGCCGCCAGCGCGACCCCCACCGACTGTGCGCGCGAAACCTTCACCCGCCGAAGCACCACGCTCCCGATCGCCAGCGTGAACAGCGGATAGCTCGCGACGACCGGTACGACCAGCGACACCGGCCCGCGCGACACCGCCTCGATGCCGAGCCAAGTCGCCAGCCCATTACCGACACCGACCACCATGAACCACGCGACGCCCATCGGCGTGAAACTCGCCGCACTCGCCTTCTTCCGCAACAGTCCGACCACGATCACCACCGTCGCCGACGAGGCATAGCACAGCAGCGTCGCGACCCGCGGATTGTGCCACCACCCGAACCCGACCTTGAGCAGCGGCTGCCCCAACCCGCGAAACAGCGAAGCGGCGAGCGGCAGAGCCAGCGCCCACAGCGGCCACGTGCTGTCGCCCCAATTCCGGTTCGTGGTCATCAACGTGACGCCCGCGACCAGGACGGCGATGCCCGCGAACTGCCGCACACCCAGCGCCTCGCCGAGCCAGAGCACGCCCGCCGCAACCGCGATCACCGGCGCGAGATTGCCCATGGCGGCCGTCACATTCGGCCCGAGAAACCGCGTTGCTTCGAACGTCAGGATCGTCACCACGGCGGGGTAGAACAGCCCCGTCACGGCGAACAGGAGCGCCGCATCGTTCCGCCATCCCGAGAAGTCAGCCGTCCACGGCGATGACAGCCAGAACAGCGCCGCCGCCGTCGGGATCGAAATCATCGAGCCCAGCGCAACCGGCATGTAGCGCAGACCGATCTGAGCGAGATTGAGCGAAAGACCGAACAGCGCGGCCGCCGCAATCGCACAAATCCAGGCATCGAGCGACATTCAGACGATCCTTGCGACGACGGCATTCCACGTGACGGTCTGGCCTTACGCCACCGCGCAGGTCGAATGGTCACGGTAGAGCAGTATCCGATCAGATGCCAACGCCAGCGGCGTTCGACCGGTTGGGTGAAACTGCTCTACACGTCAGGGCAGTTCAATTCTCCCGTCATCCCGTGCGAAGCGAGCCTCGGCGAGCGAGACACGGGACCCAGCGGAAAAAACGTGCGAAGCACACGATATTACTGTGCCTTCGGCACTCTTTCGCTGGGGCCCGGCTCGCGTTCGCGGCAGAAGTGCCGCTCACTTGGCCGGGTTGACGCCCTGATTTGGATTGTCCTGCTCTACACTAATAAAGCCGGAGCATCATCGGATCAGACAGAATCCCGATCGCGTTGCGCCAGCCACAACCCCGCGATCAGCGTCTTCGCATCGTCGAGTTTGCCACCCAGCGCCTGCCGGATGAAGCGGCGCCGGTCCACCTTCACCAGCGCGATATCCTCGTTCTCGCTCGCCACGCCCGACGCCTGCAAATTCACCCGCTGGCTCGCCTCGACTTGCACGTAGAACAGCATGATCCTTTCCGAGGTGCCGCCAGGCGAAACGTAGAACGTCGCGATCTGCTTGATCGCCCTCGCCGGCACGCGGTAGCCGATCTCCTCCTCGATCTCGCGGCGGATGCAATCGCGCGGTTCTTCGCCCTTCTCGATCGCACCGGCCACGACCTCGTCGATCGCCCCTGGCCCCTTCTCGATCGTCGCAGGCCGAACCTGCCGTGTGAGAAGTACCTTGTCGGTGTCGGTCTCGTGGATCAGCGCCGCCGCACTGTCACCGCGCTCCATGATGAGGCGCTTGAGCCCCTCCATCCGACCCTTGCTTGCGAGCCGGTCGAACGAGACCGTGACCTCGTCGATCTTGAGGAAGCCGTCGAAGAGCCGGCACCGCGTATCGATCGTCGGCGCCCGCTTCGGCTTCGACTTCGACTTCGACGCAGAAGGACGCTTGGCCATACAATCCACCACAACCGAATGACACGCCGCGACCGCGACCGCAGACCAGGGATCACCGCAATCGGGCCAGAAACTACATCAAATCAGCTAATAGGCTTCGAAGGGTGGATATCCCACCCCTCAACCCTTCCCCAGTGGCAACTGCCCGAACGGGTTCTCTCGCTCGGCCTCGGCGAGCATCTCGCGGGCCCGCGCGCAGTCCTTGTCCATCTGCACGATCAGGGCGTCCATGTCGGGAAAACGCTGATCCGGACGCACGAAGCCGATGAACTCGACCTCGATCTCACGGCCGTAGAGATCGCCGTCGAAATCGAACAGGAACACCTCGAGCACCGGCGCCCCGTTGTCGAACGTCGGCCGCTGACCGAAATAGGCTGCCCCTTGCAGCTTGCGCCGGCTGCCGTCCGGCTCCGTCATCCCGACCGTGACGGCGAAGATACCGTGGCCCAGCGCCGTCCCCGGTTCGAGCCGGATGTTGGCGGTCGGAAACCCCATACCCGTGCCGCGCCTCGCGCCGCCGGTCACGACGCCGGTCACGCTCCACCAGTGACCGAGCTCCACCGCCGCTCCACGCACGTCACCCGAGGACAGCCGGGCCCTCACCGCCGATGAAGAGAACACTTCGCCTGCCTCCGCCTGCGGCGCGATCACCGTCACGCCGAACCCGCGCTCGACACCGAGCTGCCGCATGGTTTCGGGCGCACCTGCCCGCCCCTTGCCGAAATAGAAATCGTAGCCGATCACGACATGCCGGGTGCCGAGGCCGTCGACCAGCACTCTGTCGACGAACTCGGCGGGCGGCATTCCCGCGATTTCAGCATCGAAAGCGATGACGGCCGCAAAGTCCAGCTCCAGACCGCGGAACAGGCGCAGCTTCTGCTCGAGCGTCGTCAACGCGAACAGCGGCTTGTCCGGCCGGAAGAACAATCGCGGGTGCGGCTCGAAAACCATCGCTCCGGCGGGCCGGCCGAGCCCCCCGGCTTGGCGCAAGGCTTCGAGCAGCAGCGCCTGATGACCGCGATGTACCCCATCGAAGTTGCCGATAGCCAGCGCCCCACCGCGCAGGGCGGACGGCACGTTCTGATACCCGGAGACGACTTGCATTCCAGCTCGCTTCCACCAATCAGGCCGACCCGATCCGCGACCCCGCTTCTCGAGCCGAAGCCGAGACATAACGAACGGGCCGGCCGGAGCAAAGCCCCGGTCGGCCGGACGACGGCGACTCGTAAAACTGGAAGATCCGTCGGCGACCGTTCAGGCCACGGGACGGGCCGGCACCATCAGCACCGCTTCGCCTTCGAGAACCGGCTTGCCGGCCACGATGCACTGGCACTCGAACCGCGCGCGGCGCTTGGCCGGGATCAGCTCGACAAGCTTGACCTTGGCGAGCACGGTATCCCCGATTCTCACCGGCGCCTTGAAATTCAGCGTCTGCGAAACGTAGATTGCGCCGGGACCGGGCATTTCCATCCCGAATACCGCCGAGATGTAGCCTGCCGTCAGCATGCCGTGCGCGATCCGGCCCTTGAACATCGTACGCGCCGCGTAGGCCTCGTCCAGATGCACGGGGTTCTTGTCGCCCGACACGCTGGCGAAAGACACGATATCGGCTTCGGTGACAACCTTCTGGAAGCTCGCCTCCATGCCGGGCTCGAGATCCTCGAAATAGTAGGTCTTGCGCTCCATTACGGTCATAAGTGCGTGCTCCTAGCATCACGCGCCTGCGGCGAACACCGCTTTCGGCTGGCGTGGACAACCCTCGCTGGTTCCCCCCGGCCACGACCGACCGGCACTTCGTGTCTTGCCTAAGGACACGTCACACTGTCTCGGCAAAGCATCAACGATGGTGCAACTTTACCGCGGCCCTACATTATTGGCCCCGGGGTGTGCACCGCAACAACAATAGCAGGCCTGCGACAAATCTGCGGCAGACTATCGAATAAATCGGCAAAATACATGAACACGCTGGTGCCTGCGCGCACACAGGATGAACTGATTCGCGCCCCCCTTGGGTTCCTCCCGGCAATGAATTCTTTCGCTTATGCAGCATTTGTGGCCGCTCTGCATCACCGAGCCACCGGCTCCCCACGCCGGCCAATCGGAGCCTGGAACAGTTCGAGCCCCCTGAGAGTGCCCCCTGCGAGTTGCGATCCCGGCCGGCGCCAACTAGCATGGTCAGAATTGACGTGCTGGGGGGAGGACCCATGCTTTCCAAGTCGGACAACGAGCGGCTGACGCGGGTCGGGCCGGGAACGCCGATGGGCGAACTGTTCCGGCGCTATTGGCAGCCGGTGGCACTGAGCGAAACCTTCTCGCAGCCGGATGGTCCGCCGGTTCGGGTGCGGATGCTGGGCGAAGACCTCGTGCTGTTCCGCGCCACCGACGGTCGCTTCGGTCTGGTCGCCGAGCGGTGTCCACATCGGACGGCATCGATGTACTGGGGACGCAACGAGGAGAACGGGCTCCGCTGCGTCTACCACGGGCTGAAATTCGACGTGGACGGCAACTGTGTCGATGCCCCGTGCGTACCGAAAACGAGTGAGGCGCAGCTCGAGTCCATTCAGCGGCAGCTCAGGATTACGGCCTATCCCTGCATCGAGCGCGCCGAAATCGTATGGGCCTACATGGGCCCGCCGGAGCTGAAGCCGGCATTTCCGGAGCTCGACTGGACCCTCGTGCCGACATCGCACCGGCTCTCGACGCGGCACATTCAGGAGTGCAACTGGCTGCAGGCGCTGGAGGGCGGTTTCGATGCCGCCCACTTGACGTTCCTGCACAAGGGCGAGACCTCGCACGTGAGCCGGACCATCGTTCCGACGCTCTACGAGGTGCAGCAGACCGATGCCGGATTTTACACCGCGACTGGCCGCGACATGGGCGACGGCCGGATCTACTGGAACACCAACGCGCTGCTGATGCCGGCCCACAAGATCATCTCGGCGGTGGCGCCGGCAGCACACATGTGGATGCCGATCGACGACGAGCACACCATGCTCTACAGCACGGAATTCCGGTTCGACGGACCGCTGACCGAGAAGGATTTGGAAAAGGTTCGCGGAGGGAAATGGATTCACACGGTCAACCACCCCGGCACCGACATATCGATCCACAACAAGTCGAACGACTATCTCGTCGATCGCACCGCGCAGACGAAAGGCCATTCCTACACGGGAATGCAAGGGCTCGGCATCCAGGATTGCGCCGTGCAGGAATCGATGGGGCCGATCGCGGATAGAACGCAGGAGTTCCTGCTGCCCTGCGACATCGAGATCGTGAAGATCCGGCGGCTCTATCTGCAGGCACTCGACGACTTGGCGGCGGGCAAGCCGCTGCTCGGAACGAATGCCGCGGGCTATCGCATGCGGATGGAGCGATGGTTCGCACCGAAGGGCGACGACATCGGAAAGATGATGACCGAGCGCATGCACGGGGCGGCGCAGGCGGCGGAGTAGCACGCTACGAAGTTCCTGCGCCGTCATGGTCCGGCTCCGGCCGGACCATCCACGCCTCCTCGACTACGTTGAATTCTGCGTGCCGTGGGTGGCCCGACCAAGTCGGGCCATGACGAGTGCTTCGGGTAAGTGCACCTACTTCTTCCCCCACAATTCCTTGCTGGCGAGCCGCGCGCCTTGGGTGAGAGCTTCGAGTTTCGCCCAGACGATCGTCGGATGGATCTCGTCGGATCCGGCGAACGTGGCGAAACCGCAGTCGGTGGCAGCAATGACGTTTTCGCGGCCGACGACGCTCGCGAAACGCACGATACGCTCTGCCACGAGCTCGGGATGCTCGACCAGCACGGAAGCGTGCGTGACGACGCCCGGCATCAGCATCGCGCCGTCGGGTAGCTTCGTCGTCTTCCACACCTTCCATTCGTGCTCGTGACGCGGGTTCGCGGCTTCGAACGAGAATACGCCCGCGTTGATCTTCATGACGATGTCGACGATGTCCTTGAGCTCCATGTCGTGGAGCCGCGGGCCCATGTTGATGCCGTAGCAGGTGTGGTAGCGGATCTTCTCGCGCGGCAGGCCGCGGAGCGAGTGGTTGAGCAGCTCGACTCGGCGCTCGGCCCACTTACGGCAGTCTTTGATCGAAAGCTTCGGGTTCACCATGTAGTACGAGACGAGGCGCGGATCGTCGATCTGCACCATGAAGCCGGCGTCGATGATCGCCTTGTATTCCTTGCGCATCGCTTCGCCGATGGCCTCGACGTATTCGTCGTCGGTCTTGTAGTGCTCGTTGGCGTTCCAGTCCTCGATGTTCGACGGCGAGATGCAAGGAATGAACGCCCCCGCGACCTTCCTGCCGCGCAGGGCGGATTTCAGATTGTCGAGATCGGCCTCGAGTTGCGCCTTGCCTTTGTAGGTAATGGGGCCCGTGCAGACCATCTGCATCTGCCGCTGGTTCACGTTGCCGAGGGTGTTCGCATAGAACTCCGGGAACGCGCGAACCTCACGGCTGTTCGCCCAGGCCCGGCGAACGCCTTCGCGCGGCGTGAGACCTCCGAGCCGTTCGCGGGCATAGGTGACGAAGCTCGCCTTGGAGAACTCGCCGTCGTTGACGACATCGATGCCGATCGAAGCCTGCTTCTCGACGATCTCGGCAACGCCAGAGCGGATGCGCTTGGCAAGCGCCGCTTCGTCGACGGGCACGCCGGACGCTTTCGCGCGGATCATCTGGAGAAGGTCGAGCGGGCGCGGCAGGCTGCCCGTGTGAGTGGTCAGGATGCGATCCGTCGAGCGCTGCATATCTGGTGTTTCTCCCTGGGTTTGTTGTCCGCATTAAGCGGCAGCCCGGGGAGGATGTCACGCGTCTCGACTGCGTAGCAGAATTGCCATCACCGCCGGGGAGATGTCCCACGCCGACCGCAACAAGTGCGCGCGCGGCGAGCGTCGAACAGCATCTGCTGACGCGTTCGGTACTGGTCGTGCAGTCGGCTGACCGCACGCCGCGTTCACTGCCCCATGCTCGACCGATGCGCCCACCCGGTCATGCGCATCTCGAGCCAGGCCATGATCACGTACATGATGATGCCTTCGATCGCGAGAGCGATCAGAACGGCAAAGACGAGCGGCATGTTGAACTGCGACTGTGCGGCCAGCATGGTGTGGCCGAGGCCGCTGTTCGCGCCGAGCGTCTCGGACATCACGCAGCCGATGAAGGCCAGCGTTATCGCGACCTTGAGCGAACCGAAGAAGTACGGCAGCGCACGGGGGATGCCGACCTTCAGCATGATGTCGAGCTTCTTCGCGCCGAGCGCGCGCAGCACGTCTTCCATCTCAGGCTCGATGGTGGCAAGGCCGGTCGAGACGTTGACGACGATCGGGAAGAACGCGATCAGGAAGGCGAGCAGGATCGCGGGGATCGAGCCGATGCCGAACCACATGATGAGGATCGGGCCGACCGCGATCTTCGGCACGGCGTTGAAGCCGACCATCAGCGGATAGAGACCGGCATAGATTGTCCTCGACCAGCCGACGAGGATGCCGAGCGCGAGGCCACCCACGATCGCCAGGATGAAGCCGACCAGCGTCGTCCAGAGCGTCTGCAGCGAGTTGGTCCAGATCGCGGGCCAGAACTGGATCGTCGCTTCTGCGATCTTGCTCGGTGCGGGCAGGATGAACTGCGGGATCTTGAACAGCCAGCAGCACAGCTCCCAGATGGCGAACATGCCGATACCGAACAGCCACGGGGCGACGATGGTCCAGTCGAACGGCTTCTTGTCGAAGGTCGGCGCTGCACTCATGCCACGGCCCTCGCCTCTGCGATGTATCCCCGCAACTGGTGGACGATCTCGTTGAACTCACCGGTGTAGGTCAGGTCGATC
Organism: uncultured Devosia sp.; assembly: GCA_964574325.1. Lineage (GTDB taxonomy): Bacteria > Pseudomonadota > Alphaproteobacteria > Rhizobiales > Hyphomicrobiaceae > CAMDPA01. The sequence goes on from CAZNMY010000099.1 coordinate 13,626, forward strand.
GGGCGCGGCCGGGGAAATGTGATGTCCTTGACGGCGATGACTTTGCCGGGGCGAGCGCTCATCACGAAGATCCGATCGGCGAGATAAACGGCCTCGCGCAGATCGTGCGTGACGAGGATCACCGTCATCTTCTTCTTCTGGTGCAGATCGCGCATCACTTGCCACAACTCCTCGCGCGTGAACGCGTCGAGTGCGCCGAACGGCTCGTCGAGCATCAAGAGCTTGGGATCGTGGATCAGCGCACGGCACAGGTTGGAGCGCTGCTGCATGCCGCCGGAGAGCTGCCAGGGGAACTTGTCGCCGAAACCCTTGAGGCCGACGACCGCCAACAGGTCTTCGGCCTGCTGGGTATAAGCCTCGCGCTCGCGGGAGAGCTTGGCACGATGCGGCTGCACGATCTCGAGCGGCAGCATGACGTTCTTCAGCGTGGTGCGCCACGGCAACATCGAGGGATTCTGGAACGCCATGCCGGCCATCGAGACCGGCCCCGTGACCGGCTTGCCCGCGACGTGGACCAAGCCCTTCTGCGGCCGGACGAGCCCCGTCGCCAGCTTCATCAATGTCGACTTGCCACAACCCGAAGGGCCCACGACGGCAGCGAACTGCCCCTCCTCCACCGCCATGTCGAGGCCATCGACGGCAAGTGTTCCCCCTGCGCCGCCATAGGTCAGACTGACGTTGGTAATCTCGACAAAACCCCCAGCCATTTCAGTCCTTCTGACTCGCTATCCCGGTATAGCGGTATGCGCACGGCCAAATGACCACTCCCCGCACGAGGCGGGGAGAGGAAATCGTCTTACTTTATCATGCGCTCCGCCGCGGGGGGCAGGAAGGAGCTGTCGAACACGACGTTGGCAGCCGGCGGGTTCTTCAGATTGCGGGCTTCCTTCTGCAAGGCGATGTTACGCGCCAGCTTGTCGGCCTCGACGCCGCCGAAACCGTTCTTCTTGACCGCCGGGGTGATGAAGTTCTGCGCCAGCGCCATCTGGAGGCGCTCCAACTCGACCGGCTTCGTCACGACGGTATTGCGCTTCAGAACCGAGTAGACGGCAGCTGCGGGATCCTTGGCGGTGTCCTGCATGCCCTTCACGACTGCCTTCAGGAAGCCCTTCACCGCTGCCGGGTTCTTGGCCGCGAACTCATTGCTCACCAGGATCGAGTTGCCGTAGATGTCGAGGCCGTTTTCCGCCATGAGAATCAAGGAAATGTCAGCCGCAGGTACACCCTGGGACTTCAGGTTCAACACCGACGAGAACGAGAAGCCGAAGATCCCTTGGACCTTGCCTTGCGCCAGCATCGGCTCACGAACCGGGAAGCCGACGTTCTCGAGCTTGATCTTCGAGGTGTCGATCTTTGCGACCTTGTGGAACACCGCCCATTGCCCGAACGCGCCATCGGCCTGCGGAGCGCCGAGCGTCTTGCCTTCCAGCGTCTTGGGATCGGTCGTCACGCCGAGGCTCTTGCGGCCGATGACCGCGAACGGCGGGCGTTCGTAGATCATCATGACCGACTTCAGGCCGAAGTCTTTCTTGTCGTCTGCGAATTCGATCAGGGCGTTCAGATCGCCGAACCCCATCTGGTACGCGCCGGAACCGATGCGGGTGATCGTATCGCGGGAGCCGTTGCCGGTGTCGATGGTGACGTTGAGGCCTTCGGCTTTGAAGTAACCCTTGTCGATGGCGACGAGGAACGGAGCTGCTGGCCCCTCGAACTTCCAATCGAGCGTGAACTTGACGTCCGTTCCCTGTGCGACGGCACCGGTTGCTGCAAGTCCTGCTGCTGCAAAACTGGCGACGACGGCGGCGAATGCCGCATTCAGCCGCTTGATCTCAAGGCTCATCTTCGACAACTCCCCTGACGGATGCTCGACGGATGCTCGACGGTTGTTCGCGTCGTTGGCGTCCTCGACGGACCACGCGCGCCTCTCCAACTTTCGCACTTCTGACATGTTTCCAGTTCTGCTGAAAGTACCTCGTTCGAGCGAAAATCGTGCAGATTGCCTTTCGCTTGGGCATTGATACTCCGAGAGAGCAGAAAGTCGGCAGTTCAGGCAAGGACTGTCGAAAGCGGTCGGAAGCAGATCGGTGGTAACAGTCGGGGGTTGCGGCATCAGGCGCAGGCAGCTTAGACTTTGGTTGGTATAAGTTCGTCACAGCGAGGCCGCGGCCATCGTGCGCGCCATGACAAGTGCCGGTTCTTCGTCAACGCGGGGGAGAATACTCCGCGGCATCGTCGTTTGCGCGGGCCTCATGGCGGGCTCGATCGCGAGCTTGATCCATGGCGCCGGACATGCAGCAGCTCAGGAAGCACCGAGTTTCTTCAAGGGCAAACAGGTCAGCCTGATCATCGGCTATGGGCCGGGCGGCGGATACGATGTCTACGGCAGACTGGTGGCGAGGCACATCGGCCGGTTCCTGCCGGGGCAGCCGAGCGTCGTCGCTCAGAACATGCCGGGTGCCGGCAGTCTCGTCGCGACCAACTATCTCTACCGGATCGCACCGAAGGACGGCTCTGTTTTCGGTATCTTCGCGCGAAACATGCCGCTCGTCGGTCTCATCGGCAACAAGCAGAACGTGAAGTTCGATCCGCTGCATTTCACCTGGCTGGGGTCGTCCACCAGCTTCGCCAACGACGCCTACGTATTGCTGGTCCGAAAGTCCGCGGCAGTGAGCACGTTGGAAGCATTGCGCAAGCCTGGAGGAGTGCAGCTCGTCATCGGCAGCACGTCCGAGGGGGCATCGAGCGATGCGATCCCTCATGTGATGCGTGAGCTGATGGGCCTCAATGTCAAGGCGATCAGCGGCTACACGGACAGCGGTCGGTTGTTCCTGGCGATGGAGCGGGGCGAAGTCGACGGGCGGACCGTGGGGCTCTCGGCCGTCAAGGCGAACAAGGCGGAATGGCTGTCGCCCGATGGCCCGATGCGCGTGCTGGTCGCGTTCGGGCGCAATTCGCGGCATCCGGAGTATCCCGACGTTCCCATTGCACAGGAGCTTGCCAAGGGCGAGCGCGAGAGGCGCCTGATCGAAGCCATCGAGATCCCCTATAAGATCGCGCGTCCGTTCGCAGCGCCCCCCGGAGTGCCGGTGGAACGGGCGAAGCTGTTGCAGGCGGCGTTCATCGCCACCCACAGGGACAAGCAGTTTCTGGCTGATGCCGAGAAAGCCGGCGTCGATATAAGTCCGATCAATTCCGCTGAGGTGCTCGGGCTCATAAGAAAGGTCGCGGATACCCCTCCCGATATGCTGCGTGCGATCGAGAAGCTGATCGAAGGCAGTTGAGGTGGCCGGGAAGCCGATTGAGTATTCCCGTCAATGTGGGATGATGGCATCACGGCGTCTGGATACGTTCGTAGCGAAGGACTGCCGTGCACGCACCTGCACAAGAGGTGCGGTATCAACGAGAAATTTCGGGAGGTTGCATGAAGCGAGAGATCGCCGTCATATCCGCATTGATCACGACCGGATGGCTTCTCGGCGGAATAGCCGCGAGCGACGTGGCGCAGGCCCAGTCCCAGCCTCAGGCCTTCCCGGAGCGATCACTGAAGATCGTCGTGCCGCAACCACCCGGCGGTGGCTTCGACCTCGTCGGTCGCGTGACCGCGGACAAGCTCGGCCAGGTGCTGGGACAGACGGTGATCGTCGAGAACCGGCCGGGCACGGGCACGCTGATCGGGACCGATGCAGTCGCGAAGGCGACGCCCGATGGTTACACGATGCTCGTCGGCGCGCTTCCGAACATCGTGCTGAACGTCGGTCTCTATCGGAAGCTGCCTTACGATCCGATCAAGGATTTCGCCGTCGTCGGCATGGCGGTCAGCTTCGGTTACGCACTGGGGACGCGCAAGGACCTGCCGCAAACGGATTTCAAATCGCTCGTCGCCTTCGCCAAGGCAAATCCGGAAAAAGTGACCTACGCATCCGGAGGTCGCGGTACAGGTCAGCACATCGCGATGGCGGTAGCCGCACATCTCGCGGGAACGAAGATGACGCACGTTCCCTATCGTGGCGCCCAGGCGGCCTATCAGGACATTCTCGGCGGCCGCGTCGACCTGTTCTTCGACAATGTCTCGACGGCGCTGCCGCTGATCGACGACGGCCGCATCAACGTGCTCGCGGTTTCCACGCCCAAGCGGCATCCTCGGCTGCCGAAAGTCCCGACCTTGATCGAGGCGGGTCTCGGTGATTTCGAAATGGAGACCTGGTTCGGCATCTTCGTGCCCGCAGCGACACCCGCACCCGCGCTCGAAAAGTTGCGGACGGCCATGGCGCAAGTCGTTCAGCGCCCGGATTTCGCCGCGGTATTCGAGAAGACCGGGGGCATCCCGATGAAGATCACGGCGGCGCAGTCGGAAGCGCTGGTCAAGCGCGAGATGTCGCGATGGACCAAGCTTCTCAAGGAAGCATCGATTTCCGTCGATTGAATGCCGAAGGGATTGCCGGTACCCAAGCCGTACCGGCATCACTCGGCGAGCATCTCGTGGTGCCACGCACTTGCGCTCGTCGCTCAGGTGATCTTCAATCACGCCCCTATCGGACGAGGGCCTGCCCGGATGGCAGGCCGGACAATGGAGCAGAATATGCCAATGAACTTTCGCACGTCGCTGTTGGCCCTCACCTGCTCGGTGACCATGGCTGCCGGTGCCGCCGCTCAGGACTATCCGAGCCGGACGATCACGCTCGTGGTTCCGTTCGCATCGGGCGGCGGTATCGATGCGAGCGCGCGTCTGCAAGCCCAAGTGCTGGGCGAGATCCTCGGTCAGATCGTCGTGGTGGAGAACGTCGGCGGAGCCGCGGGCACGATCGGCAGCGCGAAGGTCGCCAACGCCAAGCCCGATGGCTATACGATGCTGATCGGTAACTCCGGTACGCACGCCTACAGCCAGACCCTCTACAAGAAGCAGCCGTTCAATTCGGTGAAGGACTTCGAGCCGATCGGCCTCGTGACCGAATCGCCGCGGATCATGCTGGCGCGCAAGGACCTGCCGGTGAAGGACCTCAAGGAGTTCGTCACCTACGCCAAGATCAATCAGGCCAAGATGCAATACGGTTCGGCCGGCGTGGGTTCTGGAACGCATCTGCCCTGCGCGCTGTTCAACCATGTCGTGGGACTGAAGATCGAGCATATCCCCTATCGCGGCGCAGGCGCAGTGCTCCAGGATCTGCTCGCGGGGCGGATCGACTATATGTGCGACACGATCCAGACGGGAGCCGCGCGCGCCAAGTCGGGGCAGGTGAAGGGCCTTGCTGTTATGGCGCCCAAGCGCCTTCAGATCATCCCCGACGTGCCGACCACGGGCGAACAAGGAATCGCCGGGGTCGAGGCGACGGTATGGAACGGGTTCTTCTTCCCCAAGGGCACCCCGAAGCCGATCGTGACGAAAATGCACGCCGCTCTGCAGACGATGCTGGCACGGCCCGATACGGCCGCCAAGATGGTCAGCTTCGGCCTCGACATCGTGCCGCCGGAGCAGCGCTCGCCCGAGTATCTGACGAAGCTCCTGGGCGAGGAAATCGAACGGTGGGGCAAGCTGATCCGCGACACCGGGATCACTGTCGAAGGCAAGTAGAATTCAATTCTGGAAGAGGGAGGAACGCGGTGCTCGTCATCGACAACGATACCGTGGCCAGAGTTCTGACGATGGCCGACTGCATTCGCGTGCAGGAGGAAGCGTTCAGAAAGATACCCACCGGCGGCGCGATCCACCGCCCGCGCATCGATATGTACATGCCGTGCGCGATCCCCGACGGCTATTTCCGTTGGGGATCGATGGAAGGCGCCAACGACGGCTATTTCGCCATCCGGATGAAATCCGACGTTATGACATGGCCCAAGACGCCGGATGGCGGCTGGACCGAGGACAAGCACTGCATCGAGCCCGGCACCTACATGGGGCTCATCTTCCTCGTCTCGACGCGCAACGGCGAGCCGCTGGCGTTCATCAACGATGGCGTGTTGCAGCACATGCGCGTCGGCGGCGGTGCCGGAATCGGCACCAAGTATCTCTCGCGCGAGGACAGTCATGTCGTCGGCATGCTGGGCTCGGGCGGCATGGCGCGGACCTTCCTCGAGGCGTTCACCTGTGTGCGCGACATCAAGCTGTGCAAGGTCTACAGCCCCACGACCAAGAACCGAGAGGCGTACGCGGAGGAAATGACGAAGAAGATGGGCTTTGAAGTTCGCGCGGTATCGACGCCGAAGGAGGCACTCGAGGGCGTCGACATCGTCTCGTCGGCGACCGACAGCATGAAGCCCACCTACGACGCGGATTGGCTGAAGCCCGGCATGCATGTCACCAATCTGGGTCGGCGCGAGATGGCCGATGCGACGATGGCCAAATTCGACGTGGTGATCCGTCAGGGAACAGCTGGCCTGCAGATGAAGCAGACGGAACGCTTCCAGGCCGAGCGCGGTCTGTCACCGGCTGCCTATATCGGCGGCTCTGTCGAGGAGATGAAGCGCATTCCGGAAAAGAATCCGCAACCCGGTTTCGGCGGCGACAGTCCGGAGTTCATGGATCGCGGCAAAGGCGGCGACAAGCCGGATTTCGCGGATCTCGTTTCGGGCAAGGCCAAGGGGCGAACCAACCGCGATCAGATCACGTTCTATCGCAACGTCGGCAATCAAGGCCTGCAATTCAGTTGCGTCGGCGGCCTCGTCTACGAGAAGTGCCGCGAGCAGAAGGTCGGCCGCGAGATCCCGACAGAATGGTTCCTCCAGAATATCCGGGATTGAACGAATGACGTCGCGCGTGAAAGTCCTCGGCTTGGTGGCGTCGTTCGCGTCGGCGGTCGCGCTGGCGATGCTCGATTGTGGGCCGGCGGCCGCGCAGAGCACCGCCGAATACTTCAAGGGCAAGACCGTATCGTTGCTGGTCGGCTTCGGCCCGGGCGGTGCAAACGACGTGTGGGCGAGAACCATTGCGCGCCATATCCCCCGCCACTGGCCGGGCGGCCCCAACGTGGTCGTGCAGAACCAGCCCGGTGCGGGCGGCCTGACGCTGATCAATCAGCTGACCGCAGTGGCGCCCAAGGACGGGACGACGATCGGTCTGGTCAGCCGCGGCATTCCGCTCGAGCCGCTGCTCGGTGGTCAGGGCATCCAGATGGATCCGCGGCGGATGACGTGGATCGGCAGTCCGGATCGTGACACGACGGTTTGTGCGGCGCGCAAGGACGCGGCCGTGCAGAAGATGCAGGATCTGTTCGACAAGGAACTCGTCGTCGGCGCGACCGGCTCGGGTGCCGATACCGCGATCTATCCGGAATTCCTGTCGGCCCTGCTCGGCATGAAGTTCAAGACCGTGAAGGGCTACAAGGGATCGAACGATATCTTCCTCGCGATGGAGCGCGGCGAAGTGCAGGGCATCTGCCTGGCGAGCGACAGCCTGGCGCGGATGCCGATCATGCGCGAGGGGCGCGCGAACATCCTGTTTCAGGCGGGCCTGAAGCCCGATGCCCGATTGCAGGGTGTCCCTGTCGGGATCGATCTGGCGAGAACCAGTGCGGAGCGCGCGGCACTGCAACTGTTCTTCGCGCGCGTCGCACTCGGGCGGCCGTTCGTGGCGCCCCCCGGAATGGCAGCGGAACGCGTAGCGGCGATCCGCACTGCATTCGCAGCAACCCTGGCCGATGCCGCATTCGTTCAGGATGCTGCGAAGCAGGGACTGACGGTCGACGCGATCAGCGGCCAGGAAATCGCCGACGTCATCGAGGACGCCTACAAGACACCTCCGGATACGATCGCGCGCACGATCAAGGCGCTGGGTCGTTGAGCGGGTCTGAGAGCGCAAATCGCGATCGCGCCGCGGACGCCGGCAGCCGACCGGCACGATCGAGGCCCGTCGCCTTCGTGACCGGCGCCTCGTATGGTGTCGGCGCAGCGACAGCGAGAGCGTTCGCAACAGCCGGTTATGACGTGATCGTCTCGGCCAGGAAGCGCGCAAATCTGGATGCGACGCTGGCGACACTCGCAAGAGCCGGAGGCCACGCGACGGCGGTCGAGATGCAGCTCTCAGACGACACCTCTGTCGAGGCAGCCTTTCGGACGGCACTCGCCGCGCACGGCCGGATCGACGTGCTGGTCAACAACGCGGCGGTCAATCTGCGACGGCGCGCGATCGATGTCAGCCGGGAAGAATGGCGGGACGTGATGGCCGCCAACGTGTCGGGGCCGTTCTTCATGAGCCAACTGATGGGGCGGCATCTGATCTCGGCGGGCCGCCAGGGCGCGATCGTCAACGTGGCCTCGACGCACGGGCTCGTGGGAGCGGCCGAGCGCAGCACCTATGGCATCTCGAAGGGCGCGCTCGTCCAGATGACGCGGATGCTCGCGATCGAGTGGGCCGAGCATGGCATTCGCGTCAACGCGGTCGCGCCGGGGCGGATGGAGACGGCATCGCCATCTCGCGCGGGAACCGGATCGAACCCCGACTATATGGCGGCCATGCTGGCGCGCATTCCGCTGCACCGGCTGGTGACGGCCGAGGAAGTGGCGGACGCGATCTTGTTTTTCGCCAGCCCGGCGGCGGCTTCTATCACCGGCCACGTTCTGGTGATGGATGGCGGTCTGACGGCGGCTTGAAGCGCGCGCCCGTGAAAATGTCACCAGCCGCGCTTTTCGGAACCGAGCGCGGCAATGGCTGCCATATCGGCTTTCAATTTCGCATCGGCCTCGGTGGAGAGCGGCGGCAGCGGCGGGCGGGGATCGCCCGTGTCGCGGCCCATGTTGCGCATCGCCGACTTCAGGGCTGAGACGCCGCCGGACTTCAAGATCTGGCGAAGGGCTGCGACGTCTTCCTGCGCGGCGCGAGCTTCGAACAGGCGATCTTTCGCGCAGTCGTCGAACATGCGGCGGACGAGCGCTGGCGCGATCGAGGCCAGCGGCGACATCAGGCCCGTCGCGCCGATCGCGCGGGCGGAAACGTAGAGGTCGCTGCCGGAGACGAGCTGAAAACCGGGAAGCAGCTTCGGCGCGTCGGTCATCAGCTCGATCATGAATTGCCAGTCGAGACCAGAATCGACCACACCTGCGAAATTCGCAGCGCGAGGGATCAGCTTCAGCATCATGTCGGTGGTGACTTTCACACCGGACATATCGTCTGGCGCGTTGTGGACGAAGAACGGCAGTTTCACGGCCGAAGCGATTCCCGCGAAGTGCTCCACGAGCATCGCCGGCGGCGGCGTCCAGTAATACGGCGTGGCCGAGACCATGGCGGCGACACCCGCGCTTTCGGCGAAGCGGGCGAGGGAGGCCGCGATCGCGGTGCCGCTGTCGCTGGCGTGCGCTATGACAGGGACGCGGCCGGCGACGTGTTTGACGACGGCAGCGATCAACTCGCGCTTCTCGGCGTCGGGCAGGCTGACGCTTTCGCCGACGTGCATCGGCGTTGCGATGGCGTCGGCGCCGGCTGCGATGTGGAACTCGATCAGCCTCGGGAGCAGCTTCCAGTCGATCCGGTTGTCGGCCGTGAACGGCGTTACCGGCGTGTGCACGAGGCCTGAAAAAGGGGTCTGACCCTGCGGGTCTGACCCCGGGGTGCGGCCGGTACTATTGGTCATTTTCTTTCGTCCCTGCTTGCGGCGCGTTGCGTGGTTCCTGGGGTCAGACCCGCAGGGTCTGACACCAACTCACCAACCGTGCGGTTCGGTGTCCATGACGCCGAGTTCTACGAGCTTGCCGCGAATATAGTCCTGCCGCTCCCGGGTGGCGGTCGGCAGCGGCGCGCGGGTC
>CAZNMY010000100.1:0-23209 GCA_964574325.1 uncultured Devosia sp.
AGCAGTGGCTCGGATCATGACGGTGCTCTTACACCACAGCTTGGGGCACGATCCACGAGAAAGACTAGCAACCCAATGATTCCAGTGTTTCTTTTGTCACTGATGCTTGGTGGAGCACCTTGCAGCAACCGGGTACCAAACGTCAGATGCGCTACACTGGGATCTTGACCGTCCTTACCCGCAATGCCGACCAGTATAGCCGACCAGTGGTGCCCGCCACCGGGCATTGTCGGCACGGCGATGCTAAAGGGTCGCGCAGGCGAAACCTGCACACATCGGAGAGATGCGCTTGCCGTCCATGAAAGAGCCTTCAGCATCGGCACTTCTCGAGTTCGCACATGAGTTGGCCGATGCGGCCGGCAAAGCGATCCTTCCCCATTTTCGCCGTCGCCTCGTGGTCGACAACAAGGCCTCCGACGGCGGCTATGACCCAGTCACGGCAGCAGATCGCGCCGCCGAACGCGTTGTCCGCAAACTCGTCAAGGCACGCTTTCCCGCGCACGGCTTCGAAGGCGAGGAATACGGCGACGAGGCCATGGAGCACCCCATGCGCTGGGTCGTCGACCCGATCGATGGCACCCGCGCCTTCGTGCTCGGCCTGCCGGTCTGGGGCACGTTGATAGGGCTGACGAAAAACGGCGAGGCAGTTCTCGGGCTGATGGACCAGCCGTTCACGCGTGAGCGCTACTGGGCAAGCGCGCGGGGGGCCGTTTTCCGCGATCCCGACGGACGCAAGCGCCGCCTCGAGACGCGGCCGAGTCCGCGCATGGCCGATGCGATGATGACCACCACGCATCCCGATCTCTTCGCCCCGGGTGCAGAGCGGCAGGGTTTCGAGCGCGTCAAGGCGAAGGTTCGTGCCTGCCGCTACGGCGGTGACTGTTACACGTATTGCCTTCTGGCGGCGGGCCATATCGACCTGATCGTCGAGGCGGGCCTCAAGCCCTATGACGTGACGGCGCTTGTCCCCATCGTCGAGCGCGCCGGCGGCGTCATCACCACATGGGACGGCGCCCCCGCTTACCGTGGCGGCCGCATCGTCGCCGCGGGCGACGCGAAGCTCCACGCCGAAGCCATGCGCGTCCTCAAATCGTAGCGTGCTTCACGCCTGAGCCGCCGTCGCATCGGATAGGTCCTGCGCGAGCCCGCCTCGATGTTTGCGGGACTGCATGTATTCCGCGCTGCGCATCTCGATGAGACGGCTCGCCGTGCGCTCGAACAGGAACGCAACATCGCCCTCGGGATAGAGCTGATGCGGCTCCGCATCGGCCGCCGCGATCAGGCAGACCCCGGCGTCGTACAGCGTGTCGATCAGGTTCACGAAGCGCCGCGCCTCGTCCTTCTTCTGCGGCGACAGCTTCGGAATGCCGCTGATCATCACCGTGTGGAAGCTGCGCGCGATGGCGAGATAATCGAGGGCCCCCAGCGGCTTGGCACACAGGTCGGCGAACTCGAAGCGCGCGACGCCCATGGCGGCCTCGGGCACGTGCAGCAGGCGTCCCTTGATGTCGATATCGGCGGGCAGACCGCGCTGCTGGCCCGTCAGCCGCTCGAACACGGCGCGCATCTGGCGCTCGGCTTCGACATCGGACGGCGTGAAATAGAGCTGCCGGCCGGCGAGTTTCGCGAGACGGAAATCCTTGGCCGCTGCGAGCTGCAGCACCTTCATCCGCCGCTGGATCAGATCGATGAACGGCAGCACGTTCTGCCGGTTGAGCCCGCCCGCATAGAGCCCGTCCGGCGGTACGTTGGACGTCGCCACGATCACGGCGCCTTCCTCGATCATCGCCTGGAACAGCCGCCCGACGATCATCGCATCGGCGATGTTGGTCAGATGGATCTCGTCGAAGCATAAGAGCCGGGCTTCGTTGGCGAGTTCGCGCCCGACCTCCAGCACCGGATCGCCCTTGGCCGTGGCGCGCGCCGCGTTCAGCCGGTCTTGCGCCATCGCCATGAACTCGTGGAAATGGAAGCGCTTGCGCGGTGTGAACTTCACGCGGTTGAAGAACATGTCCATGAGCATGGTCTTGCCGCTGCCCACCGGCCCATGGATATAGAGCCCGCGTGGTGCTTCCGGCCGCTTCAGCCCGATGAGGGCGCCGAGGCTGAGGCCGCCGGGCTTCCATGCCTTCAGGTCGCGCGCCACTTGCCGTAGTGCCTTCGCCCCCGCCACTTGCTGCGGATCGGATTCCAGCTTCCCGCTAGCGACCAGTTCGCGATAGCTCGGCAGAGTGGTGTTCGGCATGGCGCACTGAGCTGGTGTGGAAGTCGCGGCACGCCGTCGAAGCATTTCTCGATGATGAGAATTAGTCCGGCGCGAGCATTCCCCACCGGCTAACGTGCAAGCGCGAGACGGTCAAGCACCAGCGGCCCAGCACGGATGGCCGAGCGCGAGCCATTCACTCCTGCATGCCAAATACCACATATGGTGGTGCAAACCGCATCTGAGACCCAATGGCCTATTGTGCGCCGCACAATGTTCGCTATCTGCTGTTATGGAATGGCCTGAGTTCGCCAATGAGAGCGAGCCAGTATCGATAGGGTCGAGCATCCGCAATAACAACGGAAGAGCGATCATGAGCGAGAATGCGGCTGCCAAAGGCAGCATCAGAAAACTGTGGCCGGCGGAAACCGAAAAGTTTCGCGACCATCTCCTGCGGTTGGACAAGGTGAGCAGGCGCATGCGCTTCGCCCACACCGTATCCGACACGTTCATCGCCGAATACGCCAGCCGCATGAGCGATCTCGGCAGTGTCGTGTACGGCTACATCGAGAACGAAGAGGTGCGCGCCGTAGCTGAGCTTCGCAAGTTGGGCGACGCCTGGGGCCACGAGGCCGAAGCTGCATTTTCCGTCGAGTCGACGCATCAGGATCTCGGCATCGGCTCTGATCTGATGGGCCGCATCATCCGCTCCGCGCGCAATCGCGGCGTGCAGCGGCTCTATATGAGCTGCCTGCCGGAGAACAACCGGATGCAGTCGATCGCGAGAAAGTACGAAGCCGAGCTTGCGTTCGAGCCAGGAGAAGTCGTCGGCGAAATCGTTCCGCAAGAGCCCAACTACTTCTCCGTACTGGCAGAAGCAGTCGAAGACAGAATGGGTTTCATACTCGCCGTGCTCGACCTTCAGGGAAGGTTTTCCCGCGCGGCTTGAGCATGCTGCGTGAGACGCCAGTGTCGAACGATCGCGCTCGTTCACGCGAGCGCGTTTCGGTTTTCTGCATCGTGAGATGCTATCGCCGACGAACAAAACACCTGTCTTCACGAGAAAAGTGGCGTCGCGCGTTTGCCGAAACAGTGGTGAGTTACGTCGATGAAGTGAGTCCGCCTGTGCGAGACAGAAGAAAGAGCATTGAAATCCAACGAAAATGTTGATTTCACGCAACACTTGCCACTGCTTTGTCGAAAAAAATGACAGTGCAAACCGTTTTGACTGTCAACGAATCAATTGTTTCTGCAAATGAATCAACAGCGCACGAGATGAGTCGGGCGCACATCGAAGACCAAGGGAGAATGAAAATGGCTAAGGCTGCTGCGAAGAAGGCTGTGAAGAAGGCTCCGGCGCGTAAGGCTGCTGCGAAGCCTGCGGCTCGCAAGACCACCGCCCGGAAGACGACCGCTCGCAAGACGACCGCTCGCAAGGCTGTGAAGCGCTGAAGGGACGAGGCGCTCGCCGCTGGGCAGGCGGGGGCGCCAACTCTCTTGTCGGAAAAAACCGGGGGTGCGCGATAGCGGCCCCCGGCTTTTTTATGCCCGGACGCCGTCGCCATTGTTTCCTCACCGGAAACTCGAATCTATTCCCTATTACTGCCTACTGCCTACTGCCTACTTCGGCAGATGGCAGACCGCCTCGATATTGTGCCCGTCCGGATCGCGGACGAACGCACCGTAGTAGTTCTCGTGATAGTGCGGCCTCAAGCCCGGCGCGCCGTTGTCCTTGCCGCCCGCTTTCAATGAGGCTTCGTAGAACTCCTCGACCGCCTTGCGCGTCTTCGCCTTGAACGCGACGTGCATGTTTCCTTTGTCGACATCACCCTCGCTGATCCAGAACCGCGGCCGGCCCTCGGCGCCGAACCCGGCGTGGGACTTGCCGCCCGGCTGGTCCGAGCTGACCTCCATCACGAGCGAATAGCCCAGCGGGGCCAACGCGTCGGCATAGAACGACTTCGACTTCTTGAAGTTTTTGACGGGAAAACCGACGTGGTCGAACATGACGGAACGCTCTTTTGTTGCCTGACGGAGTTCTCGCGAGGCTACCACGGCCGCCCGGCCGGGCAACGAGTATGTTCCCGCGAAGGGTGAACGCCGCGGCGCATGTCCAGGGCCGCCGACATATGAAACGGCTCACAGCGGGGGCTGCGAGCCGTTCTGGAGACAATCTGAGAAGCAACTGACGTGGAGAGGCCCGGCCCTAAACCCGCCGCTCGACCATCAGCTTCTTCAATTCCGCGATCGCCTTCGCCGGGTTCAATCCCTTCGGGCATGCCTTGGCGCAATTCAGGATCGTATGGCAGCGATAGAGCCGGAACGGATCTTCGAGATTGTCGAGCCGCTCGCCCGTCGCCTCGTCGCGGCTGTCGATCACCCAGCGATAGGCCTGCAGCAGCACGGCCGGGCCGAGATAGCGGTCCTGGTTCCACCAGTAGCTCGGGCACGAAGTCGAACAGCAGGCGCACAGGATGCACTCGTAGAGGCCGTCGAGCTTCTGCCGGTCCGGATGGCTCTGCTTCCACTCCTTCGGCGGCGTCGGCGTCACGGTCTTGAGCCACGGCTCGATCGAGCGGTGCTGCGCGTAGAAGTTCGTCATGTCCGGCACGAGGTCCTTCACGACCTTCATGTGCGGCAGCGGATAGATCTTCACCGCCCCGCGGACATCCTCGATCGGCGTCAGGCATGCGAGCTTGTTGGTGCCGTCGATGTTCATCGAGCACGAGCCGCAGATGCCCTCGCGGCACGAGCGCCGGAACGTCAGCGTCGGATCGATCTCGTTCTTGATCTTGATGATCGCGTCGAGCACCATCGGCCCGCACTCGTCGAGATTGACGTTGTAGCTGTCCAGCCTCGGGTTCTCGGCTTCGTCGGGGTTCCAGCGGTAGACGCGGAACTCGCGCCATTTGCCTTTGCCCTGCGGCTTGTTCCAGGTCTTCCCGGTCTTGACCTTGGAATTTCGCGGCAGCGTGAGCTGGACCATGGTTCTCGTCCCCGAAGGCTGATACGGTAAATCCCGGCCCTGAATAGCCGCCCTGCCGCGCGTGTCAACGTGTGCAAATGTTCCAGGCGGGTATGTGCGGTGATACGCGGTCGAAGCATGGAACGGATCGTCTGATTTTCGACGCGCTGTCCTGCAGGCTGAGCATGCCGGAACGGCGTCACTCCGGGAGCGACGGCTTGGGCGGCAGATTGATGCCGCGCGCTTCGATCTCGCGCACGAGCAGGCCCAGGTGCTTGTTGCTCTCGGGCGTCGCGCTGTAGCGACCCTTGCGTTCCTTGCCGATGATGCTGGCGTTGTGCAGCCGGATCAGGTGAGCCGTTACGGCTTCGTCGGAAAGGTCCGGCTCTATCGCCTGCGCGGCCTTGATGAGATCGCCCGACCTGACGGCCGTGTTTCGCCCGCTCAGCGCCGAAAGCAGTACGTACTCCCGCCTCAGCACGGGGTCCTCGCGCTCCTTGAACGAAGCGATGCCGACGGCCTGCGCCGGTTGCTCGCCGTCGGTTTTCCCGGCGCGGACGGAGGGCGTGCGGCTGGCGATGTCGGCCAGCGCGGAATCGAGCCGTGACTTGAGGCGTTCGCCGAGCTGCTGGGCGGCATCGCGGTCGTATTCGGCGAGGGCCTGAACGGCGCCGCCGATGCCCATCTGATAGCGCGAAGCGAGCTCGTTGACGATCTGGTCCGGGCTGTATTCACCCTTCGAGAAGGCGCTGAGCAGCCGGCGTGTCTCATCCTTCTCGCGGACCAGTTCGGAAACCAGCTCCACGAGCGCTGAGACAGAGTCGGTACTCGGACCCGGAGGCATACGCAACCATTGCTGTTGGGACACACACCAGCCGTCAACATACATTACATATGCCGCCCCTGGCAAGACCATCTGACCAAGCTGACTTGAGCGGGCGGCCAGAAAAATAGACTGGACAGGCATTCGGAGCTGTAATCTAATATAGAAAAGATAACAAGCTTAGTTGGTTGGGCGTCAGATGTTAGATAGCGTATCATATCAACAGGTGAAAGTGCCGTGGCTCCTGCGCGGCAAGCTGCTGTTCGCCTCCTATCGCAGGCAGGACAGCGCCGACGTGACGGGCCGGATCTGCGATGGCCTGGTCAGGAAATACGGGCGCAAGCGCGTCATCCAGGATATCGACTCGATTCCATTGGGCACTGATTTTAAAGATTATATCGAGAGAACGATACCTCATTGCCGGGTGATGCTGGCGGTGATCGGCCCCAACTGGCAGATTGATCCGGCAGCGGATGGCCGGCGCTATTTCGACGATCCCAAGGACCTCGTCGGCTTCGAGATCGCCAGCGCGCTGCGACACAAAGTGCGGATCATTCCCGTGCTTGTCGGCGGCGCCGTCATGCCGACAGCGGAGCAGTTGCCCGAAGCGCTCCGGCCGATCGCCGGCATTCAGGGCATCCAGGTGCGCAGCGGTCCCGACTTCCACACCGACATGCAGCGGCTGTTGAAAGGGCTGCGGGGACGATGAGCGGTTGCTCCCGAGATCGGCCCGGAAGCGATTAGCCCTTACTCCACTTTGTATTTCTTCAATTCCCGCACGAGGCCGGTGAGCTTCTCGGCGATCTCCACCCCGGTATCGACGGTGACTTTCAGCGTCGCACGGGACTGGATCAGCTTGTTGAGCCGCTCCTGCTGCTCGCCGAAACCGAAGAACACGTCCTCGGGTGCGTTGATCTCCCCGTCCTCGATCGACGACATCGCCTCGAAACTGTTGTGCGCGGCCAGAACCAACACGCTGGCGACGTCAGATACGATCTGCTGATAGAGCCGCACCGCGTCAGATTCCACGCGCGCGCCGTGAACCCCGAATTTCATCGGTGCCGCAGGGGCGCCTTCACCGGTGAACAGCTTCGGATGTTTCTGGAATTTCCGGAAGATGTCCTGCAACTGCATGCAGCAGCTTTCGAGGTCCTTGAGCGCCATTGCCGCCTTGCGCCGGCTGCGGCTGCGATCGGGTGTGCCTTCCTGGCCGACCCAGTTGATCGCAGCGATCGAAGCGATGGCGCCGAGCGCGGAAAGCGCCGGCAGTACGGCGGCGAATGGATCTGGCGCGGTCCGCATGTCGGCTTCCGACTTCGACGGCTTCCGCGGCTCCTGCTCCGGGGCCTTGTCGTTCCGGGAGAAAATCATAGCGTGCAAGCCCCTTTTCGAGCGATTCGACGAGGCTCTGTCCGCTCGCTGCAGCGCGGCGGCCGACAGTGCTGATTCCTTCACCTTGCACGTCGATCATGGCAAGCCAACGCAACAGCCCCACAAACCTGTGCACGTGGGCTCTCGGTCGCGTATCCGCGTCGGTTCACACTGGAAATCGAAATGATTCGACACGAAAATGTGATCTGACAACGCGAACTGACGTCCGGTCGTGTCCATTTCCGATCGGACGATCCGGCCCCAGCCGCAGCAGGGTTTCCGAAGCAGGGCTTCCGCAGCGGACTTACTGTGCCTTGATGCCGGTGGCTTTCACCACCTCTGGCCAGCGCTTCAACTCGCTCTTGATGAAGTTCGCGAAGTGCTCGGCCGACCCGCCGACGATCTCGGCCGCCTGTCCTTCTTCCAAGGCTTTGCGGATCACGGGGGCATTGAGCACTTGGTTGAAGATGCCGTTGAGGCGCGCCACGAGTGCCGGGTCCATACCGGCCGGCCCCACGATGCCGTGCCACACGGCGACATCGAACCCCGGCAACGTCTTGCCGACTGCCGGCACGCCCGGCAGTTGCGGCATCGGTTTCATGCTGATGCCCGCCAGCGCACGGATCTTGCCGTCGCGGATGTGTCCGAGAGCAGTCGAAACGGTGATGATGGCGGTGTCCGCATCGCCGCGCAGCAGCGACAGCGACATCTCCGAGCCGGACCGGTACACCACGTTCGCCTGCTCGATCCCGGCCTGGATATTGAAGTAGGACATGAACAGGTGCGTCCAGTTTCCGAGGCCGACGGACGCATAGTTGAATTTGCCGGGCTGTTTCTTCGCCGCCGCGATGAATTCCTCGAGCGTGTTGTGGGGCAGGTTCGCCCGGATCAGGATTGCCGCCGGCAGGTTCACGGCATGGATGATCGGCGAGAACGCGGTGTGGGGATCGTAGTTCAGCTGTGCGAGCACGTGTGAGACAGCATTCGGCCCGACTTCCGCGAGGAACAGCGTGTAGCCGTCGGGCGCCTCCCGGGCGACAGCCGCCGCCGCGATCGTTCCCCCGGCACCGGCGCGATTTTCCACGACCAGCGGCTGACCGTTGGCGAACTGCGGGAAACCGTTCGAGATGTTGCGCGCCAGGGTATCCGCAGCCCCGCCGGCTCCCAGAGGCACGATCAGACGTACCGGCCGCTGCGGCCATTGGGCCGCGCCCTGAGCGGACGCCTGCTGGGCTAAAGGAGCCGCAACGCCGAGCAGGGCGATGACGGCTGCCGAGAAATGCGCCCGAATGATCCGCCTCATGCTCGTTTCCCCATGGCTTTGCGGGCGATCCTCGACGGGATGCCTCGATGCCACTCGATAGGTAGAGACCTGTAGCCAGCGGCGCAACCGAGATTGCCTTGGCCGCGAATTCAGACTGCAGGTGTCGGAATTATGCACTATTGACCATGCAACCTGCATCATCCCGCACCGGCAGATCAAAGCTGCCCCTTGTCTTATGTGCGTTTCCGCCTAATCTTGCATGGCATCGTACATCCGAATCTGAGCCCTGCTGCAATTGCAGGGCTCCATCCGCCTCTGCCTTCGACTTCAGATGCCTCTGCTCCCGGTACGCCGAGACGGGAGCGGCTTGCCGTGCGGGCTTCCCGGCCGCTGGGAACACTGGACATGGATTGGGATAAGCTACGCATATTTCATGCAGCTGCCGAAGCAGGCAGCTTCACGCATGCAGGCGATGGTCTGCGCATGAGCCAGTCGGCCGTGAGCCGGCAGGTGTCGGCGCTGGAGAAAGAACTCGGCGTCGCGCTCTTCCATCGTCATGCGCGTGGCCTCGTGCTCACCGAGCAGGGAGAGATCCTCTTCCGCACCGCCACCGAGGTGATGACCAAGCTGCACACGGCCGAAACGCTGCTGTCGGACGGCACCACCAAGCCGACCGGCGAATTGCGCATCACCGCGCCGATCGGTCTGGGAACGGTTTGGGTAACGCAGCGTCTGCGCGAGTTCATGGAACTCTATCCCGAAATCCGTATCGACATCGTCCTCAACGACGACCAGCTCGACATCGCCATGCGTGAGGCCGACGTCGCGATCTGGACACGCGAGCCCGAGCAGCCCGATCTGATCCGCCGCCAGCTCACCACGGTCCCGATCCGCGCGTTCGCTTCGACCCAGTATGTTCGCCGCTTCGGTGCCCCGCGCTCGCTGAGCGAGCTGGACGGTCACCGCTTCGTCTCCTACGGCGGCAATCCGGTGGCGCATCTGTCGGCGATCCGCTGGCTCGAGACCGCAGATCGCGAGGGCCGGGAGCCTCGCGTGCCCGTGCTGCGCGTCAACTCTGTCGTCGCGATCAAGTATGCGATCCGCGCCGGCATCGGCATCGGGTTGATCCCCGACTACCTGACCGAAGAAGAGACCGATCTCGTGCCCGTGCTCGAGAATGTGCAGTTGCCGACCATGCCGCTGATCTTCGTCTATCCCGAAGAGCTCAAGACCGCGAAGAAGGTGCAGGTGCTGCGCGACTTCCTCGTGTCGAAGGCGCGGCAACTGAAGTTCTGACGCAACGCGATGAGATGCGCCCGCCGGTGGATTCCAATGCCATGCGCTACTTGCATGCCATTCATGCCAACTTTCCCGTTGTCAGAATGCAATCCGGAGAGCTACGTATATCTAGCTGTGACGGACAGCTATTGAAGGCAGTACCCTCCCTTTTTATGCCTTCACTCGTCCCTCTGGGACGGGGAATGACCTCAGCCGGGCCCTGTGCCCGGCTTTTCTTTTTCCGTGGTCATCGCATCGGTTTGCGGTGCCTTTGCGAACAGTTGACGCAAGGGCCGGGAACCGCCAACCGACGCACTACGATTTCTCGTTCTGCCCCTCTCCGGACCGGAGGTCCGAGGCCGCGACCGCGGCCCGGCGCCAATGCGCCGCACTAAGCAACTAGTGAATATCCGGCTCCGGCACGCTCGCGCCCGCCTCCAGGAAATCGAAATCGCAGCCGTCGTCGGCCTGGCCCACGTGCTCCTGATACATGCGTCCGAACCCGCGATCGTACCGCGGCGGTAGCGGTTTCCACGCGGCCCGGCGCCGCGCCAGATCCTCGTCCGAAACGTGGAGATGAATGCGCCGCCCCTTCACGTCGACCTCGATCTCGTCGCCGGTCTTCACCAGCGCCAGCGGCCCGCCGACGAAGCTCTCCGGCGTGACGTGCAGGATGCACGCGCCGTAGCTCGTCCCCGACATCCGCGCATCCGAGATCCGCAGCATGTCGCGCACGCCGGCCTTCACGAGCTTGCGCGGGATCGGCAGCATTCCCCATTCCGGCATGCCTGGCCCGCCTTTCGGCCCTGCGTTCTGTAGCACCAGGATGTGGTCGGCCGTCACGTCGAGGTCATCGCGCTCCACCTCGCGCGCCATCTCGTCGTAGTCGCGGAACACGATCGCCGTACCGCGATGCTGGCGTAAGCGAGGCTCGGCCGCAGCCGGCTTCATCACGCAGCCGCGCGGCGCGAGATTGCCTTTCAGGATCGCAGTCGCGCCTTCGGCGTAGATCGCCTTGTCGAGCGGCAGGATGACTTCCTTCAGCCATACCTTGGCCGTCGCGATATTCTCACCGAGCGTGAGCCCGTTGACCGTCATGGTGCCGCCGTCGAGCTTCGACTTGATCTCCGACATCAGCCCCGGCAATCCGCCCGCGTAGAACATATCCTCCATCAGGTATTTGCCCGACGGCCGGATGTTCGCGATGACAGGCACCTCGCGGCTGAGCTGGTCGAACCGCTCGATCGACAGCGCGATGCCTGCACGCCGCGCCATCGCGATGACGTGGATGATCGCATTGGTCGAGCCGCCGACCGCCATGTGTACTTTGATCGCGTTGTCGAACGATGCCGGCGACAGGATCTTGTCGGGCGTCATGTCCTCCCACACCATGTCGACGATGCGCCGCCCCGAAGCAGCACACATCCGTGGATGGCTCGCATCGGCCGCCGGAATCGTGGACGCGCCCGGCAACGACAGCCCCAGCGCTTCCGCGATCATCATCATCGTCGCGGCGGTGCCCATCACCATGCACGTACCGAACGACCGCGCGATGCCGCCCTCGATCTCGGCCCAGTCGGCGTCCGAGATGTTGCCGGCACGTTTCTCGTCCCAGTATTTCCAGGCATCCGAGCCCGAGCCGAGCTGCTCGCCGCGCCAGTTTCCGCGCAGCATTGGCCCCGCGGGAATGTAGATGAACGGCAGCCCCATCGAGATCGCGCCCATCACGAGACCGGGCGTGGTCTTGTCGCAACCACCCATCAGCACCGCGCCGTCGATCGGGTAGCTGCGCAGGTTCTCCTCCGCCTCCATCGCGAGCATGTTGCGGTAGAGCATCGTCGAAGGCTTCTGGAACGGCTCCGACAGGCTCATGCACGGGATCTCGACCGGGAATCCCCCTGCCTGAAGGATGCCGCGCTTCACATCCTCCGCCCGCGCCTTGAAGTGCGCGTGGCACGCGTTGATGTCGCTCCAGGTATTCAGGATCGCGATGACCGGTTTTCCCTTCCAGTCGTCGCCGTCGTAGCCCATCTGCCTCAGCCGCGAGCGATGCCCGAACGAACGCAGATCCTCCACCCCGAGCCAGCGATGCGAACGAAGCGATTGAGGGGTTCTGCGGGTGGTCATGAGGAACTGATTTCCTGAGGAGTGGTAGCGAAGTGTACCGCACTGGATTTGCGTTGAGCCATGTGATGCGAATGTGCCGTGCGAGCGGCGCGCAAACCGAGCCTACTCCAGTTTGATCTTTTCATCGCGCACCACGCTGCGGTCCGGCTCGCTTCGGTTCAGCATCAGCTGGCTCCCCACGACGATCGCGGTCAGCACTGCCCCCGCGATATCCGTTTCCAGTCCCGGCTTCACCAGCAGCAGCGCCGCGATGACGAGCAGCACGCTCTGCCACGTCGTCGAGGCGCGCAGCAAGTAGCCGTGCAGCCCGGCGGCGAGCAGGAGGCAGCCTATCGTCGCCGTCATTGTCGACCAGATGATCGTCGGCCAGTCGCCGATCATCAGCAGCGCCGGCTCGTAGACGAACATGAACGGCACGATGAAACCGGCCGCACCGATCCGCACGGCCGCCCAGCCGGTTGTCCAGATGTCGGACTTCGCAAGGCCCGCGGCGGCATAGACCGCGAGTGCGACGGGCGGCGTGATGGCCGACAGGATCGCAAAGTAGAACGCGAACATATGCGCGGCGGGCTTCATCACGCCGAGCCCGATCATCGCGGGCACCAGCAGCGACACCATGATGATGTAGGCCGGCGTCGTCGGCATCCCCATGCCCAGGATGATGCCGGCGATGGCGGTCAGCAGCAATGCCAGCAGCAGCGTATTCTGCGATATCCCGACCACCCATTGCGTGAACGAGATGCCGAGACCCGTCAGGATCACGACGCCGATGATGATGCCGGCGCAGGCACACGCGAGCGCGACCGCGAGCGTGTTGCGCGCGCCGTCCACGAGCGCGCCGAAGAAGTTGGCCCAGGTCACGTTCTGGCGCGTCGTCGAGCGCAACAGGGCGACGGGGAAGCACAGCAAGGTCGCCACCAGCGCCGACAACGGCGCCGAATAGCCGGAGTACATCACCAACAGCAGAGAGGTGACCGGAATGAACAGATGCCCGCGTTCGCGCAACACCTTAGACAATACCGGCAGCTCGCTTCGCGGCACGCCGACGAGGCCGCGCCGCTTGGCCTCGAAATGCACCGCGCCGAAGCAGGCGATGTAATAGAGCATCGACGGGATGATCGCCCAGATGATGATCTGGCCGTAGGACACGGACAGGTATTCCGCCATCACGAACGCGGCCGCTCCCATGATCGGCGGCATGATCTGCCCACCCGTCGAGGCGACGGCCTCGACGCCGGCCGCGAAGTGCGGCGGAAATCCGGTTCGCTTCATCAGCGGGATCGAGATCGGCCCGTCGACCATGACATTGGCGACGGCGCTGCCCGAGATCGTTCCGAACAGCGACGACGACACGACCGACACCTTGCCCGGCCCGCCCGCGGTGTGGCCCGTCAGGCTCATCGCGAAGTCCATGAACAGTTGACCCGTGCCGGTCCGTTCCATGAACGCGCCGAACAGCACGAAGATCATCACGTAGGAGGCAGACACCGCGAGCGGCTGGCCGAAGATGCCCTCGGTCGACATATAGAGCTGGTCGATCAGCCGCATCGGTTCCACGCGATGGACGATCAGCGCATACCCCAGGAACAGCAGTGCCGTGATCGGCAGCGCGAGCCCCATCACCCGCCGCGTCGCCTCGATCAGCAGTACGATCAGGATGACGCCCATCGCCATGTCGAGCGGATGCAGATCGTCGACATAGAGAATGCGATTGATGATGTAGTCGTAGTTCCAGAACACGTAGAGCACCGACACCGCCGATGCCGCCATCAGCAGGTAGTCGATGAGCGACGCGGCCGATGCATCGGCGATCGCTTTCTCGCGCTCCTCCGGCATCATCATCGCCAGCGCTTCCTCGTTGGGTGAACGCAGGCGGAACCACAGGAACGTGAGCACCAGCGCGAACGCGAGGTGCACGCCGCGGAACAGCATGTCCGTCGGCGGACCGATGAACACGTCGCGGATGCGCATCGAAATGAAATCGAGGGGCGGAACGATGACGTAGAGATGATAGAGCGCCATGGCGAGCGCGATCGACGCCGCTATGCGGCGCGAGACCGCGACCGGGACGAGACTTCTGGCGGTCATGTTGCTTCCCCCGGTACGCATTCGAACATGCCCGCACGAACAGGCAACGCAGGGCAGCGCTGGGTGCGATGTCCTGCGGATGGTTGTCACGCAGCCGAAGCCGGCGGCATCAGTTCACCGTGATGCCCTGCTCCTTGTAGAAGCGGGCGGCGCCGGCATGGAACGGCACGCCGATTGCCTGCGCCATGATCTTCGGCGTCAGGTTCGCGACATCCTTGTTGACCGCGCTCATGCCGGCTTTGCCCGCGAGAATGGCGGCCGTGAACTTGTGCACGACGTCCGGATTGAGCGAGCACGCCGCGACGACGTGGGTGTAGTAGCCGATCGTGCCGACATCCTTGTCCTGTTTGGGGTAGGTGCCCTTCGGGATCGTCACCAGCTGGTAGGCGGCGTTGAGCTTCTTCATCGCCGGCAAAAGGTCGGTCAGGTCGAGGATCTTCACGTCGCGCGCCGACGCAAGGTCCATCACCGAGCTCGCCGGAATGCCGGTGCCGAGCGTGAACATGTGCATGCGCCCATCCTTCACCTGCTCCACGCTGTCCGTGTAGCTGTTGGTGAAGCCGGCCTTCACGTCCTTGTAGTCGAGCCCGACGGCCTTGAGCAGATGCCGGGCCACGGCCTCGCCGGTGTTGCCGCGCACTTGAGTGGCGAAGCCCTTGCCTTTGACGTCCGCGACTTTGTTGATGCCGGCACTCACCGGCACGACGGCCTGGAAATACTGCGGATAGAGCGTCGCGACGTTGCACACCTTGGTGTGCTTGACGTTGAACGGAGCATCACCGGTTCCCGCGATGGCGTCGGCGGTCGAGATGGTGTTGCCGAATCCGATCTCGGCCTTTTCGGTCTCGATCGCGCGCACGTTGGCGATGCCGGCGCCGGGAAGCGTTGATACCCTGGCGCCTGGAACGTTCTTCTCGATCATGTCCTTGAATTGCCCGCCGAGCGGGACCCACACGCCGCCCTGTGGTCCCGTCATCAGCCGGATCTCTTGTGATAGGGCGGGGCCGGTGGCCAGGACGAGGCAGGACGCACCCGCAAGCATGGCAGTACGGAATTGGGCAGTCATTCGTTCCTCCGTTCGAAAGCCGTTTGACGCGTGGCCTTTCGCTCGCGAGACTAGCGGCCCGACGTGCTGACCGCCAGCCCTTTGCCTCATCCCTTTGGCTCATCGGCCATCCGACTGAGGGGAGTTCCGACTTTGGCATGTTGAGGTTGGCACGTATCAGGGCAGAGGCCAGCAAGTGGTAAGGACCTTCGGCGGAGGAGATCGACGATGCGAATGACCCGCATGTGCTTTGTTGCAGGGTTGGCACTGACCCAGGCAAGTCTGCCGGCAGTCGCGCAGGACTTCTACGCCGGCAAGACGCTGACGATCGTCGCTGGCACCGCCGCGGGAGGCGGGCATGACATCTTCGCGCGCATGATCGCTCGACATCTGCCGCGCCAGATTCCCGGCGCGCCGAACGTCATCGTTCAGAACATGCCCGGCGCCGGCGGCAAGCGTGCCGCGGACTTCATCTACAATGGCGCGCCCAAGGACGGCCTGACGATCGCCGGCATATTTCCAGGACCGCTGTTGGGGCCCCTGTTGGAGG
This sequence comes from uncultured Devosia sp., assembly GCA_964574325.1. Lineage (GTDB taxonomy): Bacteria > Pseudomonadota > Alphaproteobacteria > Rhizobiales > Hyphomicrobiaceae > CAMDPA01. Next base: position 15,715 of record CAZNMY010000100.1, read on the forward strand.
AAGGCTCGAAGGAGCGATACGACCCTCTGAAGTTCCAGTACATCGGCTCCGGCGACACCGACACGCGCATCTGCGCGACGCTGAAGACCTCGAAGATCAAGTCGTTCAAGGACCTGATGACGACCGAAGCCGTGTTCGGCTCGAGCGCGCCCGGCGGCTCCACGCACGACTACGCCTGGATGGTCGGCAATCTCGCCGGTGCCAAGGTCCGCGTCGTGACCGGCTATCAGGGCACACCGCCGATCACACTGGCGATGGAGCGCGGCGAGGTCGACGGCATCTGCGGCTGGGGCTGGTCGATCTTCAAGTCGGAGCGCACCAACTGGAAGGAAACCAATCCATTCCGGTTTCTGGTGCAAGCCTCGATCTCGCCCGACCCCGAGCTGACCGCGCTCGGCGTGCCGGATTTCTCGTCGTTCGTCGAAGGCGACAAGAAGAAAGCCGCCGAGCTGATCATCTCGCAGCAGGCGTTCTCGCGGCCCTACGTCGCCCCGCCCGAAACCCCCGCCGATCGCGTCGAGATTCTGCGCAAAGCGTTCACCGCGACGTTGGCCGATGCCGCAGTCGTCGCCGAGTTCGCCAAGATCAACATCACCAACAAGCCCCTCGCCGGCGCTGATCTCCAGGCCCTCGTCAAGCGCCTCTATGCGACCGACCCGAAGATCGTCGCCATCGCCCGCGCCGCCCAGAAGCCCCCGTCAGGGAAATGACTCTGGTGGCCAATCACCTATTCTTTTGCGTCCCCGGGCGAGCGGCTCTGCCGTGAGACCCGGGGCCTTGCCCCGAAATTATCGGCCGCTTCACACCTTCCGCGCCACCAGCACCAGCTCCCGCAGCGTGAACGTGAAGTCGTCGCCCTCGATCGCCGCAGGCTTCAGGAACGCGGCCAAGCATTAGCTCGCTCCTGCAACGATCTGCTGCAGCTCCGCGATCCGCTCCGGCGTCACCGACTGCTGCTTGACCCACGGCCGGAACGGCATCGACTTGTCCATGATCTCCTGGTGCGCGGTAGCCAGCCCGGAGCCCGCCATCAGCCCGCGCCACGCCGCCGCGGTCAGAGCGCGCCCATGGCTCGGATCGCGGATCTTCTCGAACAGATTGTAGACGACATCGGCCGCCGCAAGCTCGTCCGCGGTGAACCCCGGCGTGGTCTCGGCGCAAGGCGAGATGTTGTCGACCAGCGCGAACGTACCGCCCGGACGCAGCACGCGCGCGACCTCGGCGATGAACCGCGGCACGTTTGCGAAGTGATGCGGCGCGATCCGGCACGACACGAGATCGAAACTCGTATCCGCGAACGGCAGCGCCTCCGCGTCCGCCTCCGCCGTCTCGACGTTCATGTAACACTTCGCAGCCGCCAGCTTCGCCGTCTCCGCCAGCATCTCCCGCGTGATGTCCGACGCGATCACGTGCGCAACGTGCGGCGCGAACGCCAGCGCCATGTGCCCCGCCCCGGTCGCGATGTCGAGCGCCCGCCAGTCGGCCTTCGGACCCACCAACTCCACGACCCGCGCCAGGCTGGCGCCCTTGGCGTGCACCGCCGACGTCACATAAGCGGCCGCATGCTGACCGAACTGCTGCTGAACGAGCGTCTTGGACATAGTTGATACCCCCAATTGCCGGTGAGTCCGGACGGCTGCCGATCCAGGAGGCTGCTCATTGCAAAAGCAGCCGTACCGAATAGGCGACCGCAGCCAGCGCCAGGACGCCCGCCGCCCATAAAATGCAGAACCAGATGATCCGGGAGAACATCGACCGTTGATCCTCGGCGCTCAATGATATCCCGCTTCGCTGTCCACTTTTCCGCGAAACACCCAGTAGGCGTAGGCCGTGTAGGCGAGGATGATGGGCACAAGAACCACTGCGCCGACGAGAAGAAAGAGGAGACTCGAATCGGGTGCCGCGGCATCCCAGATTGAGATCGCGGGTGGCACGATCGCGGGAAAGAGCGAGATACCGAGCCCGATGTAGCAGAGTACGAATAGGGCGAGCGCGGCGAGGAAAGGCTCGCGCTCGTGTCTGGAGCGCAATGCAAGTAACAATCGCGCAGCCGCGAAAAGAATGAACAAGGGAACGGGCGCCACGTAGACGATCGATGGCCAGGAGAACCACCGCGCGAGGAATTTCGGATCGAGAAACGGTGTCCACAAGCTCACGATCCCGATCGCGACCAATATCGACCATGCGAGCACGCGGGAAAATCCAAACGCGCGCTCTTGCAATTCGCCGCTCGTTTTCATGATCAGCCAAGCCGCGCCCAGGAGCGCGTATCCCACCACGAGCGCAATGCCGGTCAACAGGCTGAAGGGCGTGAACCAGTCGAACCAGCCGCCTGCGTAAGCGCGACCTTCGACCTTGATCCCCTGCACGAGTGCGCCGAGCATAATGCCCTGCGAAAGAGCCGCGACCACCGATCCGCTAGCGAACGCCCAGTCCCACAGGAACTTGCCGCGTTCGGTCCGCCACCGGAATTCGAACGCCACCCCCCTCAGAACGAGCCCGAGAAGCATCGCTATGATCGGCGCATACAGCGCCGGCAGGATGATCGCATAGGCCAGGGGAAACACCGCGAGGAGTCCGCCGCCGCCGAGCACGAGCCACGTCTCGTTGCCGTCCCACACAGGCGCAACCGAGTTCATCGCTACGTCTCGGTCCGCACCGCGTTCAATCAACGGAAAAAGAATGCCGACTCCGAGGTCGAAGCCGTCGAGTACGACGTAAGCCAGCACCGCGAAGGCTATGATCATAGCCCAGACGAGTGCGAGATCTAATGTCATCGGCGCGCCTCCTCACGGGTCTGTTTCTTGGTTTCCGAGCGTCAGTGCAGGCCCCGGTACGATGCCCGCGGCCCGCGTCGGCCGTGATGTAGCTGGCGAAGCCGCTGCCGCCGGCGTCCGACCCATCATTCGCATGACGTAGAACGTCCCTGCGCCGAACACCGCGAAATAGATGACGACGAAAGCCGTGAGGGATGCCGCAACGGCGGGTGCTGCGATTGGTGACACGCTTTCGGCGGTCCGCAACAGACCATAGACCGTGAACGGTTGTCGTCCGGCCTCCGTTGTGATCCACCCGGCGAGTACGGCGGCGAAGCCCGAAGGTCCCATCAGCACCGCCGCTCTGAGCAGCCATGGTGCGTTCTCGAGCCCCACCCTCCAGCGTGCATGGACGCTCCACAGTCCGAGCGCCAGCATGGCGATGCCGATACCGACCATCAGCCGGAACGTCCAGAACACCAGGGCAGTATTCGGCCAGTCCTCGCGCGGCCATTCCTTCAGGCCCTTCACCGTGCCGTTCCAGTCGTGCGTGAGAATGAAGCTGCCGAGCTTTGGTACCGCGATCTGATAGTGCGTCGTGGCCGCCTCCCGGTCCGGCAAGCCGAACAGGATCAGCGGCGCACCCGCTTGTGTCTCGAAATGCCCTTCTATGGCTGCGATTTTCATCGGCTGATGCTGGAAGGTGTTCGTTCCGTGCAAGTCGCCTGCAACGATTTGCACCGGCGTGACAAGGACAGCCATCCACATAGCCATCGAGAACATCAGGAGCGCGTGCGAGTTGCCCCTGTCGCGGATGAGATGCCAGGCGCCAACGGCACCGACGACGAACGCGGTCGTGAGATAGGCGGCCAGCACCATGTGCACAAGGCGATAGGGAAACGAAGGATTGAAGATCACGGCCAGCCAGCTCACCGGAACGAATTGGCCCTTTTCGTTGATGGCGTGTCCGGCAGGCGTGTGCATCCAGCTATTGGCGGACAGGATCCAGAACGCCGATATCAGTGTCCCGATTGCGACCATGACAGTGGCAGCGAAATGCAGCTTCGGCCCCACCTTTTGCCGGCCGAACAGCATGATGCCGAGGAAGCCCGCCTCGAGGAAAAATGCAGTCAGCACCTCGTATCCCATCAGCGGGCCGAGTACGGGCCCGGTCTTGTCGGAGAATACGCTCCAGTTCGTCCCGAACTGGTAGCTCATCACCACGCCCGACACGACGCCCATGCCGAATACGACGGCAAAGATGCGAAGCCAGAATTCGAATACCTCGATGTAGACCGAGCGCCCGGTCTTCAGCCAAAGCGCTTCCAGCACTGCAAGATAACTTGCCAGCCCGATCGTAAAGGCAGGGAATATGATATGCGCTGAAACCGTGAATGCGAACTGCAGGCGGGCGAGGTCGAGAGCGCTCATGGCACACCTAACTCTATTGCGGCGACCAACTGCTGAACGCCACCGCGCCCATAAAGTGCCTTCATCGGGTGAAGTTGTCACTCCGCGAGGAGAAGAAAAATGCAGAAAGGGCAGCCATTGCGGCTGCCCCCTGATGATCGAGGAGTTGGTTGGGCCTCCTACTTGAACGTCCTGATATCCACGAAATGCCCCGCGATCGCCGCTGCCGCCGCCATGGCCGGCGACACCAGATGCGTGCGGCCGCGATAGCCCTGGCGGCCCTCGAAGTTGCGGTTCGACGTCGAGGCGCAGCGCTCGCCCGGCTCCAGCTTGTCCGGGTTCATCGCAAGGCACATCGAACAGCCGGGCTCCCGCCACTCGAAGCCGGCCTCGATGAACACCTTGTCGAGACCTTCCGCTTCGGCCTGCTCCTTCACGAGGCCGGAGCCCGGCACGACCAGCGCGTTGACGTGTCCGGCCACCTTCTTGCCTTTGGCGACCGCCGCAGCCGCCCGCAGATCCTCGATGCGGCTGTTCGTGCACGACCCGATGAACGCGCGGTCGATCTTGAGGTCGGTCATCTTCTCACCGCCCTTGAGACCCATGTACTCGAACGAGCGAGCAGCCGAGTTCCGCTTGCCCTCGTCCGCGATCTCTTCCAGCGTCGGCACGCGGCCGGTGATGGTGGTCACCTGCTCGGGGCTGGTGCCCCAGGTCACGATCGGCGGCAGGTTGGCCGCGTCGATCCGCACTTCCTTGTCGAAGTGTGCGCCCTCGTCGGTCTTCAACGTCTCCCAGTACTTGACGGCGTTGTCCCAGTCCGCGCCCTTCGGCGACTTCGGACGGCCCTTCAGGTACGCATAGGTCTTCTCGTCCGGGGCGATCAGGCCCGCACGTGCGCCGCCTTCGATCGTCATGTTGCAGACCGTCATCCGGCCTTCGATCGACAGGTCGCGGATCGCCTGGCCGGCGAACTCGATGACGTGGCCGGTGCCGCCGCCGGTGCCGATTTCGCCGATGATCGCGAGGATGATGTCCTTGGCGAACAGCCCCTCGGGCAGCTTGCCGTCGACCGTCACCCGCATGTTCTTGGACTTCTTCTGGATCAGCGTCTGGGTGGCGAGCACATGCTCCACCTCCGACGTGCCGATGCCGTGCGCGAGCGAGCCGAACGCCCCGTGCGTCGCGGTATGGCTGTCGCCGCACACGAGCGTCGTGCCCGGCAGCGTGAAGCCCTGCTCCGGCCCGATCACGTGCACGATGCCCTGGCGCTTGTCGAAGCCGTCGTAATACTCGAGGCCGAAGATCTTCGCATTCTCTGCGAGGTAGGCGATTTGCGCCGTGCTCTCCGGATCGGGGTTCGGCTTGGTGCGGTCGGTCGTCGGAATGTTGTGGTCGACGACCAGAAGTGTCTTCTCCGGCGCCCGCACCTTGCGCTTGTTGATGCGCAGGCTCTCGAACGCCTGCGGGCTGGTCACTTCATGCACCAGATGCCGGTCGATATAGAGCAGGCACGTCCCGTCGGGCTGGCGGTCCACTACATGGGCTTCGAAGATCTTGTCATAGAGGGTCGTCGGCATGGGTCACGGATCTCCCGGCGGGTCTGCTGATGCTTCCGGGCCACTAGATAACGGCTTTGTAAGCCCGTGCAAACGGTTCTTGCAGCAATCCGGTGCGCGGGACGGAACCCGGCCCGTACTGTCGTTCACGGGCCCGGCGGTTGCTTTGTCCGCCGCTTCTTGCCGGCGATCCCCCATCTCAGCCGCGTCTCGGCCTCGATTCGGTAGGCCTCGACCTCGTACGGGTTGCGCCAATAGCCGTATCGGACGAGCCACCACAGATACCGGCAGCTGAACCAGATCGCGCCGTCCCGTTGGATCTGCCTGAGGTGGACCAACTCGTGCACCCGCGTAAGGCGGTCCTGGTGCCACGGCTCGAGCAGATACGCCCGGCCCCACGGCATCGCGATTCCGACGCTCTTCGACGCCAGCAGGAACCAGCGGATTGGACCGCTGGCGATCACGAACTTGCCGCTCGGCACGACGCCCCTCTCCGATGATACGGATTCCGTGCCGCCGCTTTAACATGCTTCGGTCGGTCATCGGCAAATCGAAACCGGACGCGGATTGCGCTATTGAGGTCGCCCGTCCCCCATGCTTGAGTTTCCACAAGTCGAAGCCTGCCGGGAGGCGCCGCCATGAGTGTTCGAAACAAGCATCGGGTCGCGATGAGCTTGGCATTGCGGCTGATCGCCAGCGCCATCGTTTTCACTCCTTCCGCCCACGCCGCCTGGCCCGAACGCCCGGTCAAGCTGATCGTCGCCGTCGCGGCGGGAGGGCCGACCGACGATCTCGCCCGCACGTTGGCAAATGGCCTTTCCGAAGCCCTCGGCGGTTCGTTCGTCGTCGAGAACCGCGGCGGTGGCGGCGGACGTATCGGAATCGGCGCCGTCGCCAGGGCCGACGCGGACGGCTACACGCTCCTCGTCGCCGCTTCGAGCCTGACCATCTCGGTCGCCATGTCGTCGGCTACGCCCTACGACCCCGTGAAGGAGTTCGCACCGATAGCTTTGATCGCCACCACGCCGACGGCTTTCTCGGTGACGCCCAAGCTCGGCGTGGACGATCTGAAAGCGCTGATCGAGCTGTCGAAGCGCGGCGACGGGCTCAACTACGCGGCGCCCGGCACCGGTACGGTCGGTCATCTCGCCGCCGAGCTCTTCAAGATCCGCTCGGGCATCAGAATGGCCCACGTGGCGCACACCGGCGCGGGGCCGTCTTTGCAATCGCTGCTCAGTGGCGCTGTCCAGGTTCTCGCAACGCCAGTGCCGTCGATTCAGGCGCAAGTCGAAGCCGGCGCAGTCAAGGCTCTGGCGGTTACGAGCGAGAAGCGCTGGGCGAAACTTCCGAACGTGCCCACCATGGTTGAGCAGGGATATCAGGGCTTCGTCGCCGACACCTTCTTCGGCCTCCTCGCACCAGCGGCCACGCCGCGCGAGGTCGTGGCGACACTCACGAAAGCCACGCTCGACGTCCTGGGGAAGCCCGACACCGTCGCCCGCCTCGACAAGCTCGGATACGCCATTGCCGCCAAAGGCCCCGCCGATCTCTCCAAGCGCATCGCGCACGAACTGACCCAGTGGCGCGACGTCGTCAAACAAGCCGGCCTCGGCGCGAAGTGATGCGCTGGCTATTCCAGCCCGCGATGAACTCTGCCGACCGCAACCAACCAACGCGTCATGGCCCGCCTGCGCGGACCATGACATCGGTTTCAGGGGGGGCGGAGTATTCCGATCGAGTAGCCAGAGCAGTCTTGCCGCGGACAATTTC
>CAZNMY010000101.1:0-23185 GCA_964574325.1 uncultured Devosia sp.
GCGCCAGTAGAGCAGGGTGTGCTGCGACTCTCCCCCCGGCCGCGCGTGATTGGAGAGCTCGTACCCCGGCAGCCCCGCCGCCGCCGTCATCTCCTGCGTCGCCGCGTAGAGGTCGTCCGCCGCGTGGTCGTCGGGCAGGCGAAGCTTGCCGCTCGAATGCAGTGCCGCGAACGGCGTGCCGCTCTCTATGGTGAGCTGGTAGAGCGACAGGTGGTCGCCCGTGAGAGCGATGGCCTGCGCCAGCTCGTCCAGCCAAGCCGCGACCGTCTGTCCGGGCCGTGCATAGATCAGGTCGAACGAGTAGCGCTCGAACGTCCGCTGCGCTGTTACGATCGCCGCCCGCGCCTCGGCCGCCGAATGCAGCCGGCCTAGCGTCCGCAGGATGTCGTCCGACAGCGACTGCACGCCCATCGACACCCGGTTCACGCCGCCCGTCCGGTAGCCGGCGAACCGCCCCGCCTCGACGCTCGACGGATTGGCCTCCAGCGTGATCTCGGCCCCCGAGGCGATCGGCCAGTGCCGGTCGATCCGCTCGATGATGGCAGCCACCGTCGCCGGGTTCATCAGCGAAGGCGTGCCGCCGCCGAAGAACACGCTCGTGGTGACGCGCCTGCCCGTCCGCGCGGCCGTGGTGTCGATTTCTTTGAGGTAGGCGGCGAGGAAACCCGCCTCGTCGACGCCGCCGTGGCGGACGTGGCTGTTGAAATCGCAATACGGGCACTTCGACGCGCAGAACGGCCAGTGGACGTAGACCCCGAATCCCGCCTCATCTGGATTGATCCCGGGATCGCCTGATGTCGTGGATGTCCCGCGTGTCATTCGCTTGCCGTGGGCTCCTGGCAGGTTGAGTGCGTGCTGATCGCGTGCCGCTCGATCGGATCTTGCTCGAATGCCGGCCGGGCCAGGTAGGCGGCGGCCATATTCCTGCACCGATCGGCAGATTTACAGGGGACCCGTGGACGAGGCCCGCCAGTGGTGCCTCATCCAAAGCTCGAGTGCCAGGAGAATAGCATGCCGTCTCGCACTATCGTGAAGACCTTCGCCTTTGCCGCACTGGTGTCGCTGGCGGCCGCCGCCCAGGTCGCGCCCGCCTCGTCCCAGGTCCTGTCGGGCAAGAACGAGGTACTCACGCCGGAGGAACAGGCCGAGCGCGAAGGCCGCAAAGCGTGCAAGGTGCAGATCTGCTCGGCCCTGCACAACCGCAAAGCCGGCGACGACGTCGCCTGCAACATCACCAAGAGCTGGCGCAAGGAGCAGCTCGACAAGATCGTCGGCAAGGGCGGCATTTCATGGCCGTGGGGCAAGGTCGTCTGCGTCGCTCCGATCAAGCTGAAGCGCGACATGCTGATAAAGGCGCTGGCCGGCCCGAAGATCGAATCCGAGATCGGCCAGCAGTCGTTCGTGTGCACGGTCGACGGCAAGGAGGCGGCCGATCCGAAATCCGAGATCAAGGCCGACTTCTCGCCCAAGGTGACCTTCGAAGGCGGCAAGGCCACGAAGGCGTTCCTCAACTGGGGCAAGATCGACGCGCCGACGCTCGTGAAAGGCGCGATGTGGACCGCGACCGCCACCGACAACACCTTCAACGTCCTCCAGGGGATGATCGTCGAAGACATCAACCGCTTCGCCACCGAAGGCTGCGACGAGGTGAAAGACGATTGGGCCGGGAAGTAGGGGCTCCACGCTTTCCATCCCCGCACTTCACGAGGAGGCCAGGGCTCACCCTCGGGCACTGACCCGAGGGTGAGCCGCCGCCTGCGCAGGACCTTCCGCTTGTCGCCGCCGACCGTTCGCGCCGGGCGAAGCACCTTGATCGACGGGAGTGACCCTGAGCTGCCGTCGCACCGGCCGCTCATCTTGCGTCCCCGGAAGCCGCGCCTAAGCGCGGCTATCCGGGGTCCTCACCGGTCGATTTCGAGCACCAGATCTACCACTCGAGCCCATCCGCGCGCACGACATCGCCGAACAGGTCGCGCCACGTCGGGTTGTCCTTCTCGATCAGTTGGATCTTCCATTCCCGTCGCCAGCGTTTCATTGCGCGCTCGCGCTTCGCAGCAATCGCAGCGTCGTCGTGCGGCTCGAAATACACCAGCCGATCAATCCAATAGCGCTTCGTGAAACCTTCCATCACACGCTCGCGGTGCTCCCAGGCTCGCCCCGCGAGATCGCTGGTCATGCCCACGTAGAGTACGCGATGTGGGCCGCTCGCGGTGATGTAGACCCAGTACGTCTTGCCGTTGCTCGCCTGCATGCAAGGCTCGTTTCAACCGCAGCCGTGAGGACCCCGGATAGCCGCGCTGCGGCGCGGCTTCCGGGGACGCAACAAAGCTGATGTCGCGCCCGGCTGCAATGACAGCAGGTGGCCCACTCACGGAAGGTCACCAACACCGGAACAGAATACGGCCTCGGTGGTACAGAGGACGCTGGCCGTATCGGCGCGCGCAAGTGGCCGACCCTTGCTCACCCTCGGGTCAGTGTCCGAGGGCATGAGTTGTCGTGCGTTACCTCAAGCGAGGTCGATGGCGTGCTTCTTGAGGTCGGCGAGCCGGGTGTAGTCGAGCGCGCCTTCGTGGGTGGCGGTGAGCACGACTTTGGGCGCCATTCCGGCCACGAACGCTTCCTCCCAGCGCGGCGCGCACAGGCACCAGCGGTCGCCGGGTTCAAGGCCGGGAAAACCGAACTCGGGGCGCGGCGTGGAGAGGTCGTTGCCGGCGCGCGCGCTGAAGGCCAGGAAGTCCGCGGTCATCACGGCGCAAACGGTGTGCGAGCCGACATCCTCTGGCCCTGTATTGCAGCATCCATCGCGGAAGAAGCCGGTGAGCGGCCGGTCGCTGCAAGGCGAGAGGGGCTCGCCCAGCACATTGCGCGGCGCGCGCCGTTGCGGCATTCCCGAAGCGTCTGGCATGTCCGGTCCTCATTTCTCGCGCACGCCGGAGCAGGTGGAACCTCGACGCGGCTCCAGCCACTCACCCCAACCGCATCTGCCGCAGCATCGCGCGGCCGAGCAGTCCGTAGGGGCTCGCGAACGTCTCCGGCAATTCGAAGTGGTTGAAGCCTTCGCCCACGAGGGAACTGTTCGCCCCAGACCTGTAGCAAAGGTTAACGTATTGGCCGTGTCGGACGGGGAGGCAGTATCGGCCGAGGAGGTTGACGGGGGCACCATCTCGAACATGTGGTCTTTCTGACGACACAACCGCGGCGATCGTATTTCAAGCATTGCGAACTGTATGCGCAGCAATAGAAGTTCTTCGTGGATGCCAGATGCAGAAGAGGTTCCGGTAGCCGTGTATCAGGTGATGTAGGCGCGGATGCTATGGCCATCGAGAGCGCAAGTCCGCTTAAAATAGATGCCATTTGATGCTCCGGATTTGATCATCATGGACTGAATTGGTGGGGTGCTTGAAGTAACCTCTGAAATCGTTCCTCAACTTTACACTTTGCTCGTTTGAACCCTGCCATAACTTCGGCGTCGCGAAGTCTCGATACGGTTGAACCCTCTGTTTCAGCTTCCAAGTGCGTTTGCCAGGCTTGATGCTCCGTCACCCCAACCGCATCTGCCGCAGCATCGCGCGGCCGAGCAGTCCGTAGGGGCTCGCGAACGTCTCCGGCAATTCGAAGTGGTTGAAGCCTTCGCCGACGATCAGTTCGGCGCTCTTGCCCGCGGCCTTCACCGCGGCCACGAACTCGCGCGTCTGTCGCTGGAACTCCGGCGTCTCGAGAGTGCCGTGTGCAACGAGCAGTGGACAACCGATGCGGCCGATGTGGCGCTGCGTCGACAGTGCGTCCTCCATCGCGTCGTTGAACTTTACGTAGTTCGAGCGCGCCGAAAGGCGGACGGGCTTCAGCTCGTACATCCCCGAGCACAGCACCGCGCCCTTGATGACGTTGGCGGGAAGCCCGTGGTCCTTCTTCCAGTCCGTGATCGTCGCGACGCCGGCCAGATGCGCGCCCGACGAATGCCCGCTGATGTAGATGCGGTCGGGATCGCCGCCGAGACGGCGCGCGTTCCTCGCCACCCACGCGATGCCGCGGCGGACCTGATCGATCATCGGCATGAGGTCGCCGCCGGATTCGATCACGTTGATGAAATCGAGCACGACGTAGTGCGCGCCGGCCTTGACGGCCATCTCTGCGGCACTCGCGTGATCCCTGGCGAGGCCGCCGCGCCACGCACCGCCGTGCACGAAGATCTGGATGGGCGCGTTGCGCCGCTTCGTCCGGTAGAAGTCGAGCTTCTCGATGTCGCTCGTGCCGTAGGAATAGCGCTGCGGCGGCATCGTCTCGCGCACGCGCTGGCTCGCGACGTTGCGGCGCGCGTTCACGTGTTTCTGGTTGGGCGCGTAGACCGACTGATCGTAGGCGTCGTCGAGCGCCTTCTGGTCGAGATCGAGCCAGACCGCCGGCCCCTTTGCCCGCACGGCTGCCGGGCCGGGAACCTGCGCCTGACCGATAGACGCTGCGCCAAGCCCAACCAGCCCCGCAGAACCCGCCAGGAGCGCCCGGCGCGAAGGAGGGCGTACGCCTTGCCCGCGATCCATGCCGAACGCCTCCTGTTGTCGAGTTGGGCAACCTGTCGCTGCGCCTACTTGCAGGCCTTCTGCTTGGCGACGCAGTGGACGTTTGCCAGACCGTCCTTGCAGGTCATCTTGACCTCGCCGCTGGCCTTCAGGCCCTTGCCGCTGATCGAGTTCTTGAGCGCAGCGTTGGCCATGAACTTGGCGAGATCGCTGGTGATCATCGTCGCTTCGCCGCCGGCCATCACGCAGCTACCGGCCTTCTGTGCGATCGCGCCGGTGCTGAGCGCGGCGACGCCGGCTGCTGCAGCGATGATCGTCGTGAGTTTTGCAATCCGGGTCATATCGGTCTCCTCATCGTTGAAAGAACCCGACCATACCCCCGGCCGCAATCACCGTCGCGACCGATGTTCAGAGCCGGAACTATTGACCCGTCCGGCGTGTCCCCGCCACCACAGATGATGTGCGCGCCCGCGGCAGAGTCTTGTCCGGCAAACATCTTGGGCAAACGGCTGCCGGCCGTGGTCTAATTTCGAACCGGACACACCGCGCCGCGCCCGGCATGCCAGATGCCAGACTGCTCACCCGGCGCGAGGTTACGCGCGTTGCGTAGCTTCTTCTCGCAGATCTCTTCCAAGAGGCTGGGTCCGCGCGGCACCGTGGCCCAATAAACATCCCAGATGCGCACGTCGCTGTCGCCCTCGATGGTGGTGAGGTAGCGACCGTCGGCGCTGAAGGCGACCGAGCGGAAATACTGGTCGCGCGCCTTGACCTGCGCCAGCACCGCGCGCGTCGCCAGATCGACGAGACGGAGGCGGCCGTTCGAGGAGGCGACCGCGAGCCGGCGGCCATCGGGGCTCAGCGCGATCGAGATCACTTCCACCTCGAACGGAGGAAGCTGCTCGATGCCGTCGCTGCCGTAGCGCCAGAGATTGACATACTGATTGCTGCCCTGCTGGTTTTCGACGCCCGACTGCCGCTCGTCGATGTAGACGAACGCCAGCATGGGGCCACCATCTCCGCTCGCGACCGCGGCGTGTGTGATGACGCGGGCCCCCGGCGTCCGCCACGGCGGTGGGCGTGGCTCGATCAGTCTCGTGCCGTCCGAGACGCGCCAGGCGCTCAGCGTTCCGTCGTCGTCGGCGACGACCAGCGACCGGCCGTCGAGCGAGAACCTGAATGCGCCGAGAAAAGATGCCGCACCACTCTCGTCGACGGCGGCGACATTGCCGGCGAGGGGCACCTCGATCGTCCTGAGCGGGCGCCCGTCGCGGGCATCGGCGATGGCGATGCTGCGTCGCCCCTTCGGGAACGCCAGTTGCCCACCATCGGGGCTGATGTCGGCGAGCCGGCCGGCCTTTTCGTCGAGCTGGCCGAGGTCGACGACCTCCGCCCGGCCGTCGCCCGCGACGGTCGGAAGCAGCCGCAGGCGCCGGTTTGCGTCGAGCGTGAGGACACGCTGGTCGCCTTTGCCGAGGAGGGCGAGATGCACGACATCGCCCGCGCTGTCGATGTCTCTGGCGTCGGCGTCGGCATCCCACACGACCACGGTGCCCTCTCGGCTCGCCGTCGCGATCCGCTTGCCGGTCCGGTCGACGGCAGCCGCGACGATCAGAGCACCATGTCCGACGAACCGCGTCTCCTGCTCGAGATCGGATTGCCAGACGCGGAGGATCTGATCCTGCGCGATCGTGACCAGGGTCTCGTTGCCCTCGATGAAGCGGGCGAAGATCACCGGCGACGTGTGCGGCAACGAACGGAGCTGGGAGGGCTCATCGCCACCGATGTCCCACACGCGGGCGGTCCCGTCCGCTCCCGTCGTGACGACCGAGTCGCTGTTGGCCGGGTCGAATGTGCCGCCGATCACGGCACGCCGGTGACCGGCCAAGGTCGTCGCCGCACTCTTGGCGATGTCCCAGACGACGGCGTTCGTGTCGAAACTCGTCGAGAGAACGCGCGAATCGGCTCTGTCGAACGCGATGCTCACGATCTCGCGGGTGTGCTCGGTGTGCATGGCAAATGGCGGTCCCGGCGTGGCGACGGACCAGATCGCCAGCGCTCCGCCCTTGTCGCCGGTGGCGACGAGGCGCCCGTCACCGGAGAATGTGACCGCCGTGATGGCCCTCGTATGCCAGTTCAGCTCATGCGAAAGTTTGCCGGTAGCGACGTTGTAGAGCCGTGCTCCCCCGTCGGCGGAGATGGCCAAGGCCATCGGGCCGCTCGGTGTGTGTGCGACCGCGCGGATGACGCCTTCGACGGAGATCGGTTTGCTGTCGCGTCCCAGATCGAGGTTGCGAACGGAGACCTCGCTCTCGGTCGCGGTGATCAGCAAAGGCTCCGTCTTGGCGATCGCCGAGAAATGGATCGGCTCCTTGTGCGCCGACACCGCTTGCACGAGGTTTCCCGACGCCGCGTCCCACAGTTTTATCGCGCCGTTGAACGTCGTCGTCACGAGGCGCTTGCCGTCGGGCGTGAAGTGCACGCCAGTCGGTGCCTCGGCGCGCCCCGTCGGGCTGCCGATCGTCACCAGATGCCGGCTCGAGAACGCCGCACTCGCCAGTTCCGCCTCGAGTTCCGGCGACCATGCGTGCATCGGGTTCAAAGAGGCAGGGCGGGGCAAGCCCGACAAAGCCAGCCGCATCGCCTTGAGGTGGTTGCCGTCCCGGGCAGCGGCGCGCGCGTTTTGTGCAAGGCCCTTCTGGTCGAGTTGCGTGACGTAGCCCGCGAACCGGCCGGTCGCCAATCCAGCCAGCAAGAGTGCCGCGGCAAACGTCCACAACGCATACTTGAACTTGGTCTGCATGCGTTGCGTGCGGGCCTGGCTGGCCTTGATCTCCTCGATCTGCTGTCGCTCGTGCTCGGCGCTCGCCTGCTCTGCCCGGCGGCTGGCCAGGATGTATTCGCGCTGCTCCGCGGTCGGTGTCGAAGCGGTGCCCGGTGCGCGCGCCAGCCACTGCTCCGCTTCGTCGATCGCAGTGCCGTGCAGGAGATCCGCGTTGGTGGCGCGCTCGCCTTTTCGCTTCCAGCGCAGGGCGAGATCGCCGAGCCGGGTATGCTCCCGCACCCAGTCGAGATCGGTGTTGAGGGCCTCGACCAGCAGTCGCAGCCCCTTGCCGAACGACTTGGGCTTGCTGAAATCGATCTCCTGCAGGGCGGCCAGGTGAGCCGGCGTGGCAGATCTGTCGATCTCGCGCAGCAGGATGGGGAATACCCGCTTCGAGTGCGTTTGTGTGATCCCCACCTCGCGTGCGCACCACTCGGAATCGAGCGAGTAGGGGGAGAGTGCGAAGATCACCGTATCGGCAGCCCGGATCAGCCCTTCGATCCTCTGGGCGAACCCCTCGCCCGGTGCGATGTCCTTCTGGTCGACGTAGGCCTCGAAGCCGCAGGCTTGAAGCGAACTCACGAGTTCATCGACGAAATCCCCGTCCTCCCGCGCGTAGGACACGAAGACCCGAAGCTTCCTTGTTTCTCCGTTTCGCTCGGACATCACCACGCACCATTTCCCGACAGACGATCGTGCGAAACACAAGGTACGCACGGTTCCGCGTCACCGGCAAGGCGCAGACGAGCGCAGGCGAGGCACGCCCGACGATGCCAGCCCTACCGTGGCATCGAGCGGCTTGCACTTCGACGCCCCGTTGGGAGATGATGTCGGAAGACGTCCGTTGCGGAGATCCGTGCATGGCCGATACCCCCTCAGCGATCCCGAGATGGCAGCCGCTTGCAGAGCGGCAATGGCTTCAGCTCGAGCAGCAAGCCGCAACGGCCCCACCACCCCCGCCGGCAACCGCGGCGGCCGCCAGCCCATCGCAGCCGGCGGGGCCAGGACCGGCCGCATCGTCTTCGTCCCCGCCGCCCGCAGCCGCGCAACCCACGTCGGTCGGTAGCACCAGACCCACCGGCGGCGGCGTGCCACCGGTCAGTTGGGCCCCCGATGCCAGAAGCCCCGATTATTCGCATCTGGTCGAGTACAGCGATCTTTCCGGCCGGCCGTTCGAGCTCACCGCGGCCGATCTCGAGCTGCTCGTCAATGCCAACCGCTTCCGCCTCATCGGAGACGGCGAGCGTCCCGTCGTCTTCGCGCTGCGCGGAGCGCTGCTCGCCAAGGAGGCCGAGAACGTCGACGCGGTCGCGCTGACCGATGCCCGTCCCGACCACCGTACCTTCCGATGTGTCATCGGCTATTGGTGGCAGCGGACGCGCAAGTTGAGCGCGTACCGCGCATCGACCGTTCCCAACTTGAAGTTCATGACCAACTACTACCTCTGGAACAACGGCCTCGGCGGCAGCAGTAGCACCGCGGCGAACCTCGCGCTGACGGGTTCCCACGTCTATCGCATGGGGGCCCACGGCGGCGGCCGCGTCTATCCGGCATTGCGGCAGACCGATGCGGAAAGGCCCGATCAGGACGGCCGCGCGACCGTGCTGCGGACGCGGAACGACTTGACCTTCGACAAGACCGACATGTTCGACCTCTCGTCACCTTACAACAACGTGCATTGCGCCTACGCTTACGACTCGTTCAGCTCTGCTGGAAGCCTGACCGTTCAAGGCCCGAACGGCGAGGGCCCCTGGGGACAGTTCCAGGCGTTTCTCAAGACGGTGCCGGTGAACACACGGTTCGACCTCATTCTGCTGACCGGGCTCGAAGCCGCCATCGCCGGTCGCTTGCGCAAGGCCACGGCGGCGCCGAACCGCGCCAGCATGTGCGATCGGCTGATCCGGCTCCGGCTGGGGTCGCACGGAGACGCGGTCTCGCGACTGCAGGAGGTGCTCGGCATGCGCGCGAGCGGCTATTTCGGCCCGGTGACGACCAAGACGTTGGCAGATCTCCAGATGGCGAAGCTCGGCGCCGCCGATGGCATCTATTCGCCGCCGATGGACAAGCTCCTGGGCCTCGACATCCTCGGGCCAGAATGCAGGGAGTGATGCCGTGAGTGATGCCGGGAGTAATGCTCTGAGTAAAGCCCGGCCCTGATCTCCGTGGCGGCCGGACCCTTCGGGTCCGACCCCGATTGGTGGCTCAGAACGTCACCGCGCGCCGCCACAGATCCCACGCCCGCGCGCCGGACTTGAGATTGACCTCGTCGGCGAGTGCGGCTTCGGCTTCGGACAATGCGGCGATCGGCTGGCCGTGCACGAGGCAGGCCTGCTGGATGCGTGCGCTGACCTCGGTGTAGACGGCGCGGAACACGGCCATCTGGAGTGTCGGGCCGCAGGCGACGCTGCCGTGCGCCCGCATCAGGGCGACCTGCTTGTCGCCGAGAACGCGAGCGAGTTCCTTGCCCATGTCGTTGTTGCCGACGAGCATGTCGGTGGGGCCGAACTTCTCCTCGATGCGGAACACCGGCACGCCGAACGAGAGGAAGGCCGCGTTGTGATACATCGCGCGCATCGGCAGGCCGGTGAGGCCGAACGGGATCACCGATGGGGAGTGGCTGTGCACGACGGCCATCACGTCGGGCCTCGCCTTGTAGATCTGGCCATGGATGAAGCGCTCGAAGAACGATTGGCGGCCCTTCGCGTCGACGGCATTGGAATCGAGATCGAACTCCATGATGTCGTCTGGTGTCTGCAGCGCCGGCGCGAGCGAGCGCGACATCAGGAAGCGATCGGGCGACGCGGGGTGGCGCATCGTGACATGGCCGAAACCGTCGACGACGCCCTGGGCTGCGAGGATGCGGGCGGCAGCGGCGAGGTCTTCCAGCACACTGCGCGCAACCGGGCCTGCTGATTTCAATACCGCATCGCCGCTGCCGCGCGCGTCGGCGGGGGCAAAGCAACCGCACGTCAGATGAGTGCAGCCGGCCGTGTGCAGCCCGGGCGAAACCAATGCCTTCATGTCGTCGTCTCCTCGGAGGATGGGGATTCTGAAACCGCGTTTCGGAGCGCGCCTCGACGGAGCGTTTTTCCCGGTCGGCGGCTTGGCCGCAGCCTAACAGCTTTTCACGAACACGACAGGCCCGTCTCCCCGCCCGTAACCCATCCGGTAGAGCTAGTCAGCCCGGAATGGGCGGCGTAACATCAACCCCGATACGAACAACCTGACGCAGACGACATGGCGCAGACGCGGGCCGTGGCCGCGCTGCAGGAACCACGGGGAAACGCATGTCGGTGAAGCCCAATTGTCCGGTGATCGCGATCGAAGAGCACTATTGGGACAAGCAACTGACCAGCCATTACCAGGGCGTGGAAGGTTCGCGTGATCCGGAGATGCTGAAGCGGCTCTACGATCTGGGCGAGTACCGCATTTCCCACATGGACGCGACGGGCGTCGACATGCAGGTGCTGTCGCACGGCGCGCCGTCACTGCAGAAGATCGGCGCGGACATCGCCGGCGATCTCGCGCGCAAGGTCAACGACCGGTTGGGCGAGGCTTGCGCCAGGTATCCGACGCGGTTCGCCGCGTTCGCAGCACTTCCCACTGCGGTCCCCGAGCTGGCCGCGGCCGAACTCGAGCGTTGCGTCAAGGCCGGCTTCAAAGGTGCGATGATCCACGGTCTCGCCAACGGGGAATTCCTCGACGAGCCGAAGTTCGATCCGATCTGGGCCACGGCCGAGCGGCTCGGCGTGCCGATCTATCTGCACCCCTCGGTGCCGCATCCAGCGGTGGCGGACGTCTACTACAAGAAGTACGCGCAGGATTTCCCGATGGTGATCCGGGCCGCGTGGGGGTTCACGGTCGAGACCGCGACGATCGCGATCCGCATGGTGCTGGGCGGCGTGTTCGAGCGGCATCCGAAGTTGAACCTGATCCTGGGGCATTTCGGCGAGACGCTGCCGTTCCTCGTGTGGCGGATCGATCAGGCGCTCGCGCGTCCGGGCGCCAAGCGGATGAGCCGCAGCTTCCGCGAAGTGTTCTCGTCCAACTTCTACGTCACGACATCCGGCAACTTCTCCAATCCGGCGTTGCTGTGCACCATGATGGAGATGGGCATCGACCGCATCCTGTTCGCGATCGACTATCCGTTCGTCGACAATCCCGACGGTATGAACTGGATCCCCAACATGCCGATCTGCAACGAGGACAAGGTGAAGCTGCTTTCGGGCAACGCCAAGCGCCTGCTGAAGCTGTGACGAACGTCGCGCGCCGCGCGTGAACGCAAGGCGTTGGGCTACCGGAGGGAACAGTTGCGATGTCGGTGTTGAACAAGGACGTGCTGTCCGGGGCGTTGTTCATTTTCGTCGGCGCATTGGGTCTCTGGCTCGGCAACGACTATGCGATGGGCACCGCCTTCCGCATGGGACCTGGCTACTTCCCGCGCGTTCTCTGCGGAATCCTCGTGGCGACCGGTCTGTTCATCGGCATCAAGGGGCTTGTCGTCGGCGGTGAGCGCCCCGAGGGGCTGCACTGGCGGCCGCTCGTCATGGTCACTATCGCCGTGCTCACGTTCGGGGGGCTGATCGGCAATTTCGGGATGCTGCCGGCGGCAGCCGCCGTCGTGTTCCTGGGGATGACCGGCGGTCCGGAGTTCCGGCTCTCCGAGGGCATCCTGCTATCCATCCTCCTGACGGCGGCAGCTCTCGCGATCTTCAAGTTCGGGCTCAACATGACGATGCCCATTCTCGAGATCCCTTATTTCGGCATTCGACTGTAGGCGCGCGGCGATGGATCTACTCGGTAATCTGGCGCTGGGCTTCGGCGTGGCGTTCACCCTGCAGAATCTGGCGTTCTGCTTCATCGGCGCGCTCGTGGGTACGCTGATCGGCGTGCTGCCGGGGCTGGGGCCGCTCGCGACGTTGTCGATGCTGCTGCCGGTGACGTTCTATCTGCCGCCGGTCTCCGCGCTGATCATGTTGTCGGGCATCTATTATGGTGCGCAGTACGGTGGCTCGACCACTGCGATACTCGTCAATCTTCCCGGCGAGTCCTCGTCGGTCGTGACGTGTCTCGACGGCTATCAGATGGCGCGCAACGGCCGAGCCGGCGCAGCGCTCGCGATCGCGGCCATGGGCTCGCTGTTCGCCGGGACCGTGGCGACGCTCATCATCGCCGTGGCCTCGCCCGCGTTGGGCGCGATGGCGCTGCAGTTCCTCGCGCCGGAATATTTCTCGCTGATGGTGCTCGGTCTCGTCGGATCGATCGTGCTGGCGCGTGGCTCGATGATGAAGGCGATGGGGATGGCGATCCTCGGCCTCGTGATCGGTTTGATCGGCACCGACGTCAACTCGGGCTTCCAGCGGTACACCTTCGGGATACCGGAGTTGTCCGACGGCATCGGTTTCGTCCCCGTGGCGATGGGCCTGTTCGGAATCACCGAGATCCTGATCAACCTCGAGCAGAAGACGGGACGATCAGTCGGTGCCGTCATCGGCAGCCTGATGCCCACGCGCGAAGAGATCCGGCAAGCGGTTCCCGCGGTTTTCCGGGGCACGGCGATCGGCTCGCTTCTGGGAATTCTGCCCGGCGGCGGCGCGCTGTTGTCGTCGTTCGCCGCTTATGCGCTGGAAAAGAAGATTGCGAAGGATCCATCGCGGTTCGGGCATGGCGCGGTCGAGGGCGTGGCTGCCCCGGAAGCCGCCAACAACGCCGGCGCTCAGACCTCGTTCATTCCGCTGCTGACACTGGGCATCCCGTCCAATCCCGTGATGGCGATCATGGTCGGCGCGATGATGATCCACGGCATCCAGCCGGGGCCGCAGGTGATGACGGAGAAGCCGGACCTGTTCTGGGGCATCATCGCTTCGATGTGGATCGGCAATTTCATGCTCGTCATCATCAATCTGCCGATGGTGGGGATCTGGGTGCGGTTGCTGATGGTGCCGTATCGAATGCTGTTCCCGGCGATCCTGCTGCTGTGCTCGATCGGCGTGTACGGGGTGAACAATTCCTGGTTCGAGGTGATGGTCACGGCGGCCTTCGGCGTGATCGGCTACACGTTCTACAAGCTCGGCTGCGAACCCGCACCGCTCGTTCTCGCACTCGTGCTGGGTCCGCTGATGGAGGAGAATCTCAGGCGCGCGCTGCTGATCTCCCGCGGCGATCCGCTGGTGTTCGTGCAGCGCCCGATCAGCGCCGTGCTGTTGCTGATCGCGCTGCTGCTGGTGCTGGCATTCGTGATGCCGGGCCTGAAGAAGACGCGGCAGGAAGCGTTCAAGGAGGCGTGAGGGACGGGAATGGCCAGCCGGTGCCGGCTGGCGTTCGGCCACGAAGCCGAGAGCTTGCCGCACTTCCGCCGCCCGCAACGCTTGGGCCTGAAACCGAGGCGGGCTCCAATCTGCTCAGCTCTGGCGGATGCCGCCGTTGCACGTCGCAGGTCGGCCGCTTCGAGAGGGGGCCGCGTTCGCGTCGTACGTTCGTATCATTCATTTGATGGACGACAGCGGCCGCGCGGATGTGGCCTTGTGTGCTCCGGGAGCGAAGGGGCTTGCCTGTGGCGGTTCGCGGCCGTGGTTGCAGAATACGCCTGGGCGCAGTCGTGCGGAGTTCGCGTTGAGCAGGAAATCGGTGCCTCGCCACCCCGGACTTGCGGCGGCCATCCAGGTTGCCGGCGGCGTCGGGCGGCTCGCAGAGATGCTGGGACTTTCGCAGCCGACGATCAGCATCTGGAAGCGTATCCCGCCCCATCGCGTCATCGAGGTGGAACGGTTGACCGGCATCAGCCGCCGCGTGCTGCGGCCGGATCTTTTCGATGTGCCAGAGATTGGAATTCCAGAGATTGGAATTCCAGAGCCGGGCAATGCGGCCGATGGCGCGTGCACGGGCGCCGACGTGAACGGTGACGCGCCGGGCCACCGCTGAAACGCGGCCCTCGCGTTCAATAGCGGAACTGTTCCGACAGAATGCGCTCGTCGAGGTTGTGGCCGGGATCGAACAGCAGCACCAGCTTGTGGCGGCGATCCTCGGCGACGTCCACCATCACGACGTCGCGCGTCTCGGCATGGTCCGCGACGGCGGATACGGGGCGCTTGCCCGGATCGAGAACTTCCAGCTTGATCTGCGCACTGCGTGGCAGCAACGCACCGCGCCAGCGGCGGGGGCGGAAGGGGCTGATGGGCGTCAGTGCCAGGAGCGGCGCATCGATCGGCAGGATCGGGCCGTGCGCGGACAGGTTATAGGCCGTCGAACCCGCCGGCGTCGCGACGAGGAGCCCGTCGCAGACGAGTTCGTCCATACGCACGGTGCCATCGACCGAGATCCGGAGCCGCGCGGCCTGGTACGTCTGGCGAAACAGCGACACCTCGTTGAACGCCAGATCCTCGTGGCGCTTGCCGGCGGTATCGACGGCCGTCATCGCGAGCGGATGGATGCTGCTGGCCACGGCGCGTTGCAGGCGTTCGGACAGCTCGTCCTCGCGGTATTCGTTCATCAGGAAGCCGATCGTACCGAGGTTCATGCCGTAGAGCGGCACGTTGGCCAGCAGAAAGCGGCGTAGCGCCTGCAGCATCAGGCCATCGCCGCCGAGCGCCACGATCACGTCCGCCTCGCTCGGATCGGCGTTGCCGTAGCGGGCCTCGAGCAGGCGCATGGCGTCCGCAGCTTCGGGCGTGTCGGCGGCCACGAAACTGATGCGCTCGAATTTCCGCAAGCTCTGGGGCATGGTGTTCGGGGTCTTATTCGAAGGCGGGTTGCGCTTGCGATGAGAGGCGGTGCAGCCGGCGCAGCATAAGGGATCGTCGACACTATGCCAGACGAGAGGTTGCCAGTGGAGAACGCCGACCGGAAGGCCGATGGTGGTGACGAGCGCGCGGGAACCGTGTCCGATGCGATCGTCGTCTACGCAACTTTTCCCAGCGAGACGCAGGCGTCGGCCGCCGCCGAAGCGCTCGTTGCCGCGGGGCTCGTCGCCTGCGCCAACGTCCTGCCCGGAATCAGCTCGGTCTTTATATGGGAGGGGCGGCTCGAACGGGAGCGGGAAGTGGCCGTCCTGATGAAGACCAGACGTGCGCTGGCCGACGAGGTCATCGCCGCCGTCAAGGGAATGCATTCCTACGAGAACCCGGCCATCGTGGCGTGGCCGTTGGTGGCCGGTTCGGCGGAGTATCTGGGCTGGATCGGCGCGCAGACTGCGAAGCCCGAGCGGTTGTCGTGACCTGAGCGGCATAGAGCCTCGCCCGGGTTGCCGGCTTCGAGGTTGCTGGCGTAGCGCAATTCGACTAGGTGCAGCAGGCGAAGCGTGCCCGTCGCCGTCGCCGCCTGGAGCGGCTGACCAAGGAGCTGCAGACATGAATATCTGCATGATCGGAGCCGGTTACGTCGGGCTCGTTTCCGGTGCGTGCTTTTCCGAGTTCGGCTGGGATGTCGCCTGCATCGACAAGGATCCGGGGCGCATCGCCTCCCTGAAGCGCGGCGAGATGCCGATCTACGAGCCTCGACTCGACGATCTCGTGGAGCACAACGTCGAAGCGGGCCGGCTGTCGTTCTCCTCGGACCTCGGCCCCGCCGTCGCCAGCGCCGATCTCGTCTTCCTGGCGGTGGGGACGCCGACGCGGCGCGGCGATGGACATGCGGACCTGACGTTCGTGTTCGCGGCTGTCGACGAGATCGCGCCGCATCTGACGGGCTTCACGGTGATCGCGACGAAGTCGACAGTGCCCGTCGGCACCAGCCGTGCGATCGAGACGCGGTTGCGCGCGCTCCGGCCGGATGCGGAATTCGCGGTGTGCTCGAACCCCGAGTTCCTGCGTGAAGGCTCGGCGATCCACGATTTCACGCATCCCGACCGGGTGCTGGTCGGCTGTGACGACAAGCGCGCGCGCCGGCAGATGGAGCGGCTCTACAAGCCGCTCACCCTGCGCAATGCGCCGGTGATCTTCGTGTCGCGGGAATCGGCCGAGCTCGCCAAATACGCGGCCAATGCCTTCCTCGCGCTCAAGATCAGCTTCATCAACGAGATCTCGGACCTGTGCGAGGAGGTCGGCGCGGACGTGCAGCAGGTCGCGGACGCGATCGGAAAGGACCGGCGCATCGGCGACAAGTTCCTGCATCCGGGGCCGGGCTACGGCGGCTCGTGCTTCCCCAAGGACGTGCAGGCGCTGATGCGGACGGCGCGCGAGGCGCGCTCGCCGGTGTCGCTGATCGAGCAGGTGCACCGCGTGAACGAGGAGCGCAAGATCGCGATGGCGAGCCGCATCGAGCGGGCGGCGGGCGGCTCGGTGCGCGACAAGGTGGTTGCCGTGCTGGGCGTGACTTTCAAGCCGAATACGGACGACATGCGCGAGGCGCCCAGCCTCGTCGTCGTGCCGATGCTGCAGGCGCGCGGTGCGGACGTGCGGGTCTATGATCCGCAGGGGCGGCGGCACGGGGAAAAGGAGTTGCCGGGCGTAAAATGGTGCAGCAGTGCGCTCGCCGCAGCCGAGGGCGCCGACGTCGCGGTCGTTCTGACGGAATGGAACGAGCTCCGGGCGATCGATCTCGCGGAGATGCGAGGCGTCATGCGTGGCGACGTGCTCGTGGATCTCCGCAACATCTATTCGGCCAACGATGCGGCCGAGGCGGGCTTCGCCTATCACGCGATCGGCCGCTCGGGACAGCCGCGCGTTGCCGCCGCTGCGGAAGCGGGCAACGGACGTCTCGTCGTCAAGTCGAAGCGGCGCCGACGCACTTGACGATCACTGTACGTACTGGAAGGTACAACTGAGCCCCTCGGGCGCGCGCCGATCGGCCGATCGCCAGGGGGAAGCGCGCTCCCCGCCTCCGGATCATGGGAAACCGAAGAAGGAACCGGTCCAGCTGCGCCCGCGCCTCGGTGCCGAAGCGTAGTAGGCGGGCGAGACGATCCGGGCTGCGCGGTAGCCGGAGCCCGAGCGGGAGTTGCCACCGCGCGCCGTGCGGCGCGGGCGCTCGCGTCTTTCGACGCTTTGAGCGGGGCGGGCCGAACTGCCGTCCGCCTGGCGAGGTTCGATCCGGACGGCGGACCTGGCGGGCGATCTCTCGTAGACCGGTGCCCCGATCGCTGCGGAGGGAGCCTGCGGCCCCCCCACCGCCATGCGACCGGCCAACGGTGTGGCAGCCGCTGTCACGGCGACGGCTGCTGCGGCAGCCGCGCCCGATGCGCCGCCTGAACCGCGGGAGACCTGGGTGGTCCAACCGGTTTCCTGGGGCGGCTGCGCGGTGGCGGTCTGGGTCGAGGAGTACTGGACGACGTCGTTGCTCATCGTCTCGTTGCGGCGGTCCTGCTGGGCCGTACGATTGTAGCTGCGGCGTGCCTGGGCAACGACGGAGCCGCCCACGCAGCGGCCGTTGTCGGCGACGGTCTGCCCCGCGAGACAGCCACGGCCGCAGATCGAACCCTGGTGGCCCTGCACCAGTGCGAGCAGAATGAAGTCCGGCTGCTCGATGGGAAGCGAAGCGTTGACGCGATCGGTGAAGGCGGCCATGGCGCGACGCGAGCCCGTGCCCCAATCACCGTCGATGTCGCCGGCATAGCAACCGACGCGCTTCAATTCGCGCTGCAGATTGCGGACGAGCTCGTACCGCGATGTCTCGGTCGTCGCAGCAACCCGTGTAGCAGCCGGCGCATCCGCCTGCCGCGCCGGCGCCGAGGCCACCAGCGACGGCGCAACGACAGTGGCGAGAGACGTGGAATTCGAAGTTTCCAACTGTGGGATCGTGGCGGCAGTGCCAGTGCCTGTGCCGGTGCCGGTGCCGGCTTCGCTGACGGGCGAGTTGCGCATGACACGGGCGACGCCTGCGATATGGTGCGGCTGGTTCGCCCCGGGCTGTTCGACCATCGCGATCAGCGGTGTCGTGGGTGAAAAAGTCCGGCCGGCGCGGTCGGCAGTGTCGGCCCGGCGCGTCGTGCCCTGGGTGGCGATGTCGGTGACGACGGCGAGCTGTCGCTCGCTATCGTGCTCGGGCATCCAGACGATTGCCATGGCGAGCCCCAGCATCACCAGAAGCAGGCCGAAAACAGCACGCATGACTAGACTCCATACCGCTGGTCGCATTGCCGGGCGATCACAACCGGCGGTCTCTCACTTTCGCGCTGCCAAAAGTTTGTGACAATTTAGCAACGAAGAAGGCCGCCTCCAGTTCCACCGTAGGTCCGAAAACTGCAAATGCCAACTAAAACCGCTCACTGAACATCGTCAATTCGCAGGGATTTCGTCAACCGTTCACGGCCGGCCTGGAGGATTGCTTGGCAGATGCAAATTCGAGTGGTGCTCGCTGCGGACCACCACGTATTGGGCCTCTTGCGGCAATCCGTGCCCAGATTTAGTGCCGCGGCGTTTTCCACACGTGCCGCCACCGCGGGGGGCTGTGCACAACCTGTGCATCAATTCGGGCGACATCTGGGCAGGCATCGAGCCTCCCCGGCCGTGTGCCACGGAGAAGATTACGTTTTTCGTAACGAATCGAGTATGGATGGCGCAGAGGTTCGTTGGGTCCCTGTCAGGGGTCGCGTCAGGTGCATGCAGTGGATAAGCTCCGAAGCGATATCTAGCGGCGATATCAAGACGTGCTTTCACCCGCTGCATTGGAACTCAGACGGCTGTATGCGGTTCGATCGGAAGTGAAGATGTCCTGGAGGTGGCTGCTCGGCCAACTCTTATTCGGAACAGGACATGAGCGGTTCCATCGGAAGCAACAGCGGTGTGTGCGCCGTGCATCACCTCATAACGGGGATCCGTGACGCGATATGTAATCGGTACGTGCCGAGGCTCCCTCAAAAGACATGAGGGCACCAACATGCTTATAAGGCATGCTCTAGGGGTACTAGGGGTCCTCGCCGCAGGAGTCCTGTTAGCAGTCTCTGCAGCGATGAACTGGAGTTTCGGGTTTCAGTTGGGAAGGACGACGTTCGACGGCCAGATATATGGTGCAGCCAGCGTAGCTGCTGATTGCATGAAGGCTCTCGTGCCGTTTTTCTTCTTTGCCGCAATCCGTAATAGAATGTGGTCGCAGGCGCTGGCGTCTGCGGTGGTCATGGTGGTCGTCACGGCGTTTTCGCTGACGTCTGCTCTCGGCCATGCTGCGCTCAACCGGGCAGACACGTCCGGCAAGCGCACTCATGAGGCTCAGTCCCACAAGGATCTGCGCACCGACTTGGATCGTGATCGGGCCCAGCTTGCTGGCATCCCGCAGCATCGTCCCAGCGGCGCCGTGCAGAGCGAGCTGGACGGCCTCAAGGTGAAGCGGGAATGGAGCTGGACAGCGGGTTGCACGGACATCAAGTCCAAGGGCAGCCGCGACTATTGCCAGCAGATCCATTCGCTTCTGTCTGAGCTCGCGTCTGCCCAACAGGCGGCGACTCTCGATGCGCGGATCGCGGACAATCAGGCGAAGCTCGCGCAGTACCAGGGTGGTGCACATGGTGCCCATGCCGATCCGCAGGCCGCAGTTCTGGCAAAGCTCGCCAGCAGCTTCGGGCCCTCGATCAAGGTCGAGGACGTGCAGATGGCGATGACGATTTTCATCGCTCTGCTCCTTGAAGTTGGATCGAGTCTCGGCATGTACATCGCCTTCAGTCAGTGGCGTCTCGACGAGCGTATGGCACCTGCTGCTCCGGCGATGGCAACTCTTGCCACCTCCACGAACCAGCCGGTGACCATCGAAGCCTCTGCCGCTCCGTCTCTGCCGGTAGCGGTCCAGCCCAGGGTCCGCATCAGTGCCAACGACAACAAGTCGTTGCCTGCTACGGGGACGAAACTGGTGGCACCTGAGAATGACGTCCAGCTGTTCTACAAGGAGAGAATCGAGACTCAGGACGGTTCTAGTTTGACGGCTACCGCGTTGTACGAGGACTACTGCGAGTGGTGTGAAGAACTGAAGAAGGAGCCTCTGGCACTACCGACTTTCGGACGTGAATTCGGTGAGTTGGGAGTTCAGAAGGCTAAAATCGCAGGACGAGTTCGGTACATCGGAATTGGTTTGAAGTCCGGCATGGAACACGAGGAGGTCTCCAAGTCTCCCGTCCAAGATGTCAAAGCCGCGTAGTTCACGCGGAACCAGAATGGAAAAGGCCGCCCCTCGGGGCGGCCTTTTTTTTTATGTGTGCACGGAGTTGAGGGGGGTGCTGCTCACAGGCAGACGGTTGGTCCCTCGGTGGTCTGGATGCAGATGGTGCCGGTCGGTGCGGGCGGCCGCTCGTTGTCGTCGTCGTGGGCGTTGGCGACGGGTATCATGACGGCGAATGCGATGGCGGCGAGGATCAGTCTCATGTCGGTTCTCCTGCTTGGTTGGCGATCGAAAGTGTTTCGGCAATCCGGAAATCCCGGTGCTTCTGCCTGACTTGGGGATGCCGGGAGCGTTCGGTCGGCGCGCTCCCGGCATTTGCGTGGCAAGCTGCTCGGCTCAGTTCTTGACGCGAGCTGCCTTCGTCGTGGTGTTGCTGCTGGTCATCTGCGTCGTCAGCGTCGTACCGATGTTCGAGAAGGCGGTGCGCAGCGCAGTGCCGTCGTAGGGGACGAAGAGGTGAGCAGCGGACGTGGCGCAGTAGGCGAGCACGGACTTCGCGTTGCCTTCGGCGGAACCGTCACCGGCGGCCGAAGTCGTCGAGAAGCCGAAGCCGACCGAGAAGATCTGCACGCCCTGCGCCTTCATCGCGTCACACTGGGCTTTCGCCTGGATCACCGATGACTCGCCGCCGTGGATGATGTTGTACTCGCCGTCGGTCATCAGGATGACGGCCTTCATCACGTTGGAGGCGGTGTAGCTCGCCGGCGCGCTTGCTGCCGGCCAGATGTCGCTCCACTCCGGCGAGATCAGGTAGCGCGCCCAGGCCGTGCCGAGGTGGCCCGGTGTTGCGCCGCCGATCGTCGCGTTCGTGAAGAAGCTGTTGAGCGTCGAACGACTGTTCGTGATCGGGATCACGGCAGGCATTTCGCGTCCTGCAACGTAGCACTTGCCATCCGAGCTGTAGTTGTACTTGGACGACGAACCCGCATTGTAAGCGCCGACGTAGCCGTTGGTGCTGTTGGGGGCAGCGGACGTGTAACGGTTCGTCACGTTGGTGCGCTCGGTTACGCACGAGACCAGCTTGCTGGGGTTGGACTGTGCCGTCGTCGTGGTGGGCGTGTCCTCGCAACCCGTCACGACGGACGTCGTGGTTTGCGACGTCGTGTTGGGGATGTGAGCATTGTAGACGGCGGTGTAGCTGTAGAGACTCCAGTTACCGTTGGACCTCTGATAATAGATGTAACCGTAGGGACGGCCACCGTAGGTGTTGCCGTAGTGGCTGACGTAGAACCAGGTACCGCTGGACTGGAAATAGTACGGCGTGTTGACCGAGCCCGCGACGCCATAGTTCGCGGACGTGCCGACGTCGGCTTCGCCGAAGGTCGTCGTGGTGTGTCTGGTCGTGACCTGCGTGGTCGTGGTCGTCGTCGGGTTGGCGCAGTAGGCGTTGTTGTACGTCGCGCCGTTGCCGGCGGTGGAGCCGCTGCCGCCCGAGCTGGCGCCCGAAGTCGGGGGCGTCGCGCCGGCCTGTGAGCCCGCAGCGCTGCCCGTGACGCCCTGGTAGGTGCCGGTGAACGAGCCGTTCTTCGTCCAGGCGAGGTTCGAGATGTTCGAGTACGTACCGCCGGTGGCCGCAAGGCCTGTCACAGCCGAGGCATATTCGCCCGCGTTCACGTAGTCGGCGAACGGCGCGATGCCGACGCGAACCGCGTTGTCGTTGGCTCCGCTCGCCGGCAACAGAATGTTGATCAGGTCCGCGCCTGCGAGTTTGAGGGCGGCGATCTTCGTCATGCCGTTGCGGGTAGCGCCCATCGAGCCGGTGAGGTCGACCATGATGCCGACCTCCAGCTGCTTCTGGCTGGCGGTCGTGAGGGTCTCACCCGACAGGTCGGCGGTCGCGGCCGTCCCGACCTTGAGATGCGAACCGGTCACCATGTAGAGGAACGGGGTGGTGGTCGTCATCGAGGCGGTGGCGGAGATCTGGCCGCCGGAGGTGTCGAAGCTCACCAGCGGTGCGTTCTGCCCCGCAGTGGCGTTACCATTGGCGTTCTGGACGACGGCGTTGGTGTACTGAGCATTGAAAAGCGACGTGGCGCGCTCCTTTGCCTCAGTCATGCTGTTGGATTCGCGGTACTTGGTCATGCCGCCGACCACAGCAGCGTCGAGAGCCGCCTGGAGGCGATCCTTCTCCTTGCTGGCGCGGCCGAAGTCGATGGCGCCGCCGACGGCAGCGACCGCCAGCAGGGTCGTCAGGCCGAAAGTCATGAGTACGTTGCCGCGCTCGTCGGAGACGAGGTTGCGGAGTGTCGGATGGATCGGTGTCATGGGTGCTCTCCCGAGAGATGCGTCGGATGGAGCGAATATGCGTTCCGTTCGTTGCGCTTTCCGTTCTTATTTCCGAGCATTTTTATTGATTGTGCAGAAATGACTTTCAATAAATTGCGATGGTCAGCAGATTGCAATTTGCGATGATGGGTTTCTTGAAAAATGCGCGTTAATAATGTGTTGAGCCGATCGTGGAGTGACCGATCAGGTAACTAAAATTGAGTTTGACGAACCGTTACCGCGCTCCGCTGCGGGCGGTGCTGCGCTGCGGGCGCCACAAGCAGCGTGGAGTGCGAAGATAAGTAAAATTACTTAGATATGACACTTGGTTCCAAAGAGGCGATCTGCGTCATCGGAAGCTGGGGAAATGGTGATTTTCGTGTTATTGGAATTGCGTCGGGGAATTGTTCGGTAGCGGTTTCGTGGGTAGTTTGTCTGGTGATGGACGACATGCCTATCCCCATAGATCCGGCGCAATCTCGTGCGACATGAGTTCCAACCA
>CAZNMY010000102.1:0-23097 GCA_964574325.1 uncultured Devosia sp.
GCTTGATGAGGCGGAGCTGGTCGTCCGTGTCGAGGATCGTGAAGCCGGACTTGAGCCCGGCGACCTCGGCGTGGCGGCGCAGGATCTTGACGCCGATCGAATGGAACGTGCCGAGCCACGGCATGCCCTCGATCTCGCCGCCGACCAGCTTGCCGATGCGCTCCTTCATCTCGCGCGCGGCTTTGTTCGTGAAGGTCACGGCGAGGATCTGGCTGCCGCGGGCGCGGCCGGTCGCGAGGATATGGGCGATGCGGGTGGTCAGCACGCGCGTCTTGCCGGTGCCGGCGCCGGCGAGCACGAGCAACGGTCCGTCCAGCGTTTCGACCGCCTGGCGCTGCTCGGGATTGAGACCTTCGAGATACGGCACCGCGCGCACCGCACCGCCGCGGGCGCGCTGGGAGATCGAACCGGCTTGCGGCTGCGGCGCGGGTGTCACGGCTCGGGGCTGCGGCGCAGCCGGCACGGACGCGGGCGGCCCCCAGGGATCGTCGCCGATATGCTCGGCGGCGGCGGACAGCGGGTTGCGTTTCGTCTGGGCCATCGTGCCAGCTCTCTTTCACGAAAATCAATCGGACCGCTGCCAATCGGCAAACGCTGTTTCGCGACATTTCCGCAGCGTTGCCCGCAGCGTCGGCGGCAGCGATCTCGGCATCGGTACTCGGATCGTCTGACGCTGCGCCGGACAAAGCCATTGATTCATGACTTATATCGGGCGCTCCCGGCACGATGGAAGGTGCCGTGGCGCCTCGCCGTCAGTCGTGCACAGGTTTGCGGCTCCCGTTTACGTGGTGGGGGAAATTACCGGCTGATGCAGCGTCGGGGCCATCCCAATTCACGTTCGCTTGTGCCATATAGATATCGTAGTTCCGGAGCATTGCGACAACAGGAGGCCACCTGCGTGACAACGCATTCGCGCCGGTGCGCCCAGGGCGGGCCGTGCCGGCACTCGGCTGTGCTCGCAATTGCTGTCGTCCAGCGGCTCGTTGGTTCCCAGCGGGTTGCTGCGCAACGTAGTCTGCCGGCGGCGCGGCACGCGCGGCAGATCATTTCGATCGCGGGTGTCGGCTGGAAATTCGACTCTCGCGGGTCAGCCGGTGCATGGAGTGTCAAGGCATGAACAGTCTGCTCCTGTGGATCGGCGGGCTGCTGGTCGCGGTGCTGGGGCTGCTGTTCGCCGCACCCTATGTGATCGATTGGAACGCCTATCGCGGCGTGTTCGAGGAAGAGGCGACCCGCATCCTCGGGCGCGACGTCCGCGTCGGCGGCAAGGTCGACCTTCGCCTGTTGCCGTCCCCGTTCGTGCGATTCGAAAAGGTGCGCATTTCCGATGCCGGCGCGGCGCTCGGGGAGCCGTTCTTCCGGACCGAGGTGTTCACGCTGTGGTTGTCGCCGACGCCCCTCCTCAGGGGGGCGATCGAAGCCAGCGAAGTCGAGTTCGACCGGCCCGTGCTGCGGCTCGCCGTCGACCAGGAAGGTCGCGGCAACTGGCAGGCGATCAGGATCGCGCCGGGCGCGCTGCCGTTCATGCCCAACGACGTCATCCTGCAGCAGGTGCGTATTCGCGACGGCATCGTGTCTCTGCGGACCCCGGGCGTCGCCGAGCCGCTCGAACTGTCGGGCGTCGACGGGGAGCTTGCGGCATCCTCCCTCGACGGTCCCTACCGGTTTCGCGGCATGGTCGACTGGCAGGGAACGCGACGGGAGCTGCGAATCGCGACCTCGCAGCGGGAGACCGACGGCAAGCTGCGCTACAAGGCCAGTGTGCGCTCGCCCGACAACGGCAACGTCTACTCTCTGGACGGATCGTTGTCCGAGCTGTCGCCGCGCGCGCGCAACATCGGAACGCTGACCGCCAAACTGCCTTTGGCCTCGGTGTTCGGCGGACTGATGCCGCGCGAGGCCATGGCGCGGCCGCAACGCGGAGCAGACTCGATCGATCTCACGGCCAGCGTGGAAAGCGATCTGGAGAGTGCCCGGCTTTCCGACCTCGCGTTCGCCTTCGAGCAGGACGGCAAGCCGCAACTCGTGAACGGCGAGATGATCGCCAACTGGCGCAGCGGGCTACGCGTGGAGACCCGGCTCGCATCACGCTGGCTCGACCTCGACCAGATCATGGGAGCCGAGGCAGGGCGCAAGGCGTCGCCGGCTGAAACGGTGCGCCGTCTCATCGGACAGGCGAGCCTGCTGCTGCCGCGCGACGGCACATCGCTCGTCACGTTCGACGTCGAGCAGGTCAACCTCGGCGGTGACGCGCTGAGCGGCGTCAAGCTCGCGTTGGCGCGGGCCGGCGGTTTGACCAGCATCGGCGAGTTCCGGGCCTCCCTCCCCGGTGGCGCTCGCGGCGAACTGCGCGGCACGCTCGGCTCATCGACCAGGAACCCCGCTGGAATTGCAGCTGGCCGTTCGGATGGCCAGCCCGCCGCGAACGCGCCCGGCGGGCCCGTTTCGGATACGTTCGTGGGCGAGGTGGTGCTGCGCGGCGCGGGCTATCAGCGCTTCGCGGCGTGGGCGGGCGCGGACGGCATGTTCGCGCCGTCGGCCGACAAAGATCCTCAGGGCCGCCCCGATGCGCCGTTCTCGATCGCCTCGAGGCTTCGGTTGGAGCCGGACGGCGTCTCTCTTTCGAATGCCCAGATCGAGATCGGCAACAGTCGGATACTGGCCTCCGTGAATTGGCGTTGGGGATCGTCACCGCTGCTCGACATCGCTGCCGAGGGGCAGAAAGTCGATATCGCGCCGATCGCTCCGGGAAGCCTCGATTTCACATCGCCGACGAGCCCTGTAGCGGGATCGGCCGCGCCCGGGCCGCGGTTCGCCGAGACCGGCTCGGTTCCGCTGATGCGACTGGCCGAGCGCGTCGCCGCCGTCGAACGGGTGGTGGGCAGCCTGCGCTTGAAGCTCGAGGCGCAGGAGTTGTCCGACGGCCGGACGACACTGCGGGACGCCGAAGTCGATCTCGGCGCGAAAGCGGCCACACTGACCATTTCCAAAGTCGCGGCGACGGCGCCGTCCGGCGCGCGGGTCGAGCTGCAAGGCGAGATTTCGGGCCTGCGGTCGAAGCCGGCGGGCACGCTTCGCGGATGGGTTTCGGCTCCCGGGCGCGACGCCGTGTCGTCGCTGCTCGATGCGCTGCCGGCAGGCGCGCGTGGCGTATCGCGGCCGTTGCTGGCCGATGCCGGCCGGACGGATCTGGGCTTCACTCTGGTTCTCGGCGGCGCCCAGCCGGAACTGGTGACGATCAACGCCGACGGAACGGTGGACGGGTCGCGAGCCGTGCTGGCCCTGAAGCTCGACGGCGGGCTCGCCCGATGGCGCGAGGCCCCGTTCAGCCTGTCGCTCGACATCGACGGCGCGGAAGCTTCACGGCCGCTGCGGCTGCTGGCCGGGCGCAATCCCGGCGATGCGGCGCCGGCATCTCCCCAGGACGGCACGACCTTGCGTGTGCGCGCGGCGGGCGGCAACGCGCGGTCGATCGTCGCGACGGCGCGGCTGGAAACAAGCAGCCGAGCGAGCGCCGACTACGACGGCGGTGCGTCTCTGACCGACGACGGCACGCTGGAACTCGTCGGTTCGGTCAGGGTTGCGGCACCAGGGGCGGGCGAATTGCTCGCCCTCGCCGGCGCATCGCGGCGGCTGCCGGGAAGCGGCAGCGGCATCGAAGGCATCGTCGACATCGAACGCAAGGCGGGGACCACGACATTCTCCACGCGCGCTCTCCAGATCGGCGGCAGCCGCGTCGGCGGCAAGATCGCGATGACACGCCGGGGCGAGCGCACGCGGCTGGACGGGCAGCTCACGGCAGACCGGCTTTCGATCGCCGGCCTGATGGGCATCATGCTCGACGGCAACGCCAAGCCGGCCGTCGAGGGCGCAACGGAAGAGGCACCCACGCCCACACCCTCGCCCTGGCCCGACACCAGCTTCGCGCCGGGCCTCGTCGGCGATGTCGAAGGCCAGATCACGATCGGCGCACCGTCCGCGACGCTCACGCCCGAGCTGGGCCTGACCCAGGTCGAAGCACGGATCGCGTTCGGGCCGGGCCGCATCGAGGTGCAGGGGCTGACGGGCGCCGCGCTGGGCGGGCGCTTCACGGCGCGCGGTACGATCGAGGCGGCTCGAGGCGGCGCGGGCGTGTCGCTCGAAGCGCGGCTGACGGGCGCCCAACTGGCGCAGCTTGCCCCCGGCGGCGGCAACTCCCGGGCTGCCAGCGGCGAGGCGAACACGGTCTTGTCGATCATCGCGCGCGGGAACACGCCACGGGCGATCATGGCGGCGGCGGTCGGCCGGGGCGAGGTCGAAATCCGGAACGGGCGCATTCCCGGAATCGCTGCGGAAATCGTCGACAAGATCGCGATCGCGGCCATCGAGGGCGGCGAGGCGATCGAGCGGGCGCAGCTCGAACGTATGATCCTGTCGGAACGCCCGCGCAGCCAGTCGCAGATCGGCAACGTGAAGCTGCCGGTGGAGATCGCCGACGGCGCCGCGAAGATCGGGACGCTGGCGATCGATCATTCGGATGGGAGCCTGCGCAATACCACGACGATCGATCTCGCGCAGCTCAAGGCCGACAGCGAATGGCAGATCGTATCGCGCCGACAGACGCCCGGCGCTGGTCGAACTGCCGGCGCCAGGCGCGAGCCGCTGCCGCCGCTGGTGTTGGTGTGGACCGGGCCTTTGGGCACGATAGCGCGAGGCGAGCCGCGGCTGTCGGTCGACAGGCTCGAGCGTGAGCTGTCGATCCGCAAGATGGAGCGCGATGCCGAACGCCTCGAGGAGCTGCGGCGCCAGGACGAGGAGCGAGTGCGCCTCGAGCAGGAGCGGCAGCGACGCCTGGAGGAGAGCGTGAGGGAAAGCGCGACGCCGGCTGCCGGCGCTCCTGCAGGCCCGGCAGGCGCGCCGGTGATACAGGCGCCGTTTCCAGTACCGCAGAACATGGCGCCGCAGCCGGGAGGCACACAGCAGAGGAATGGCGAAGCCTCGCCGCCCCTGCCACGCGTCGTCCGCCCGCCGGCGGCCAGTGTCCGTCAGCGTGAGCAGCAGAAGTCGTTGCAGGACTTGCTGATGGGCCAGCCGCCCTGACGGGATCAGCACCCCGCTGTTGCAACTCTGCGCCTGAAGTAGTCGAGCACCCAGACGCGCACCGCGCCCGATAGTCCCGCGTCGCCACGCTGTCGGTCGATACGGCCCACCAGCACCGCGAGCGACACGCCCTCGGCGGTCGCCGCCTCGCGCAGCGCATCCCAGAACGCCGCTTCCAGCGAGATCGACGTCCGATGCCCCGAGAGCGTGAAGGAGCGCTTCACCGGTCGGGTCGCGGCGAGGGCGCGCATCGGTGGCGTCGGCATGGAATTATTCGCGGCCATTTCCGCCATCGTGATGTCCGCCGTCGTTGTCGCCATGTCGATCGCCCGGTTCGCGACGGGCGCCGTCGAGTTCGCGGCGAACGCGCGCCTTCGCGTCCGCGTCGCGTTCGCGATCGGCCTTGGAGCGGCCGTGAACGACGCGGTTCTCGGCAGCGCGGCGCTCCTTTTCGGCGCGCTGCTTCACCTTGCGCGCCTTGCGCAGGTTGACGATCTCGGCGCTCATGGCGGATTCTCCCCTCGTGAGCCGCGAGGGTAGGGCGATACCCTCATGACGCAGCCGCGTCAAATCGGGTAGGCTCGGGGCGACAATCGATGAATTCGGCAAGGAGGAACGCGATGGCCGAGCTGACGGTCGAGGCGTACCGCAAACTCGTCTACACCAAGGCCTGGCAGGACTGGCGCGATCCGGAGATCCCCGAATGGATCGATCCGGTCGGCGCGATCCTCGACAAGCACATCGGCACGCCCGTCGAGAACAAGACGGCCGTGATCGTGGACGGCGAGCGCGTGAGCTACGGCGAGCTGTCTGTCATGGCGCGGCGGGTCCAGGCCGGCCTCGCCGGCATCGGCGTCGAGCCCGAGCACCGCATCCTTTTCTTTGCGACCGACAGCCTCGAGTACGTGGCGATGTGGTTCGGCGGCCTGCGCACGGGCGCGATCCCGGCCGTCGTGTCCGATCTCTACAAGACCTCGGACCTTCTCTATTTCATCACCGATACCGCGTGCCGGTTCCTCTATATCGACGCCGAGCAGGTGGGGAAGCTCGCCGAGATCGGCCCGAAATTACCGGCCTCGCTGAGGACGATCATCGTGCGTGGCGACACCGACATCGGCGCACTCGCCGATGCGACGCGCCGCAACGTGGTGCCGTTCGCCGCAATCCGCGCGACGCCGCCCTCGACCAGCCCATCGCACCTCCGGCACTCCAACGACATCACGTACATGTTCTATTCGGGCGGGACGACCGGCACCGCCAAGGGCATCACGCATCTGGCCTACGACTTCCTGATCGTGCCCGCACGACATGGTGCGATGTGGGAATACACCGCCGACGACGTGGTCTATGCGACGTCGAAGAAGTATTTCACCCACGGCGTCTGGCCTGGGCTTTTCATCCCGCTGTCGCACGGCGCGACCGCGATCATCACGCGCGATCCGCCGCGGCCCGACGTGGTGCTCGATGCGCTCGGCCGCTACGGCGTGACGAAGTGGGTCACGGTGCCGACGGTCATCAAGAACGTGCTCGAGGCGCTGCGCGGCATGAAGCAGCCGCCGAAATTTCCCGCGCTTTCGTTCGCGGTGTCGGCATCGGAGAAAATTCCCCCGCAGGTGTTCCAGGAATTCTTCGACCGGTTCGGCATCGAGATGCACGATTCGATCGGCTCCTCCGAGATCGCCTACGAGTGGATCGTCAACAGCCCCTCCGACTTCCGGCGCGGCAGCCTGGGACGGCCCGTCTTCGGCTGCGAGGTGAAGCTCATCGACGACGACGGAGCGGAGATCCGCACGCCCAACGTCGCCGGCGAATGCTGCATCAAGTCGCCGACGTCGTGCTTCTTCTATTGGCGCAAATACGCGAAGTCGCGTGAGACGTTCGTGGGCGACTGGGCGCGAACCGGCGACAGCCTCACCTTCGACGAGGACGGCTATTTCTGGTTCTCGAGCCGCAACAACGACGTGTTCAAGGTGAGCGGCCTCTGGGTCTCGCCGACCGACATCGAGAGCGCGCTGAACGATCACCCGGCCGTGCTCGAGTCTGCCGTGATCGGCTACACCGACACCGACGGCCTCACGAAGCCGAAGGCGTTCGTGGTGCTCAGGCCCGGCCATACCGCGGGAACCGAACTCGTCGATGCGCTGAAGGCGCAGGTTCGGCCGCTCGGCGGCTACAAGGTGCCGGCCGCGATCGAGGTTCTGGCGGAATTGCCCCGCACGACGCTGATGAAGATCGACCGCAAGGCGCTGCGCGGGTGAGCGGCGAAGCTGCAAGCCCCGGAAGAGTGCGCTGGCAGCGCGAGGCTGCCGTGACTTCGATCGCGGCCGCTGTCGGCCTGCTGATGGTCGGTGTCGCGCTGGTGCTCCGGCCCGATCCGATCAAGGAGCCCCTCCGGCTCGATCCCGCGTCGGGATGGACGGAGGTCGCATGGCCGCTGTCGCCGACGCCGTGGTGGCCGAGCAAGGCGTTCGTGTGCACGGCCGCATCGTGTGGCGGCGAGGCGATACTTTATCTGCGGGTCAAGGTCGGCTTCTGCAATTGCGACGAAGGCATCGCGGACGACGCCGAACTGGAGCGGATCGGCGACTTCGCGGATCTCAGCCGCCGCCACGAGCCATTGGCGGACGGCAAGGCGATCGTGATTTCGGGCCTCAAAGGCCGAAACCGGCCGTATCGGCTGCAAGTGCTCGGCACATCGGGACGGAGCGTCGAGAGCTTCGTCGTAGGCCTCAACAGCGGATGCGACGCGGTAATTGCGACGGGCGTGCGCAAGGATACTGCACGGATCGGCGTCCCAACGGCAGAAGCGGCGATCACGGCATTCCTCGAAAGCTGGCCCGTGCAGCAATGGACGCGGAGCGCTCTGGGTCTGTGAGGCCGGCTCATCGCCACGCGGCTACTTGAGCTTCAGATTGAGGCGAAGCTGGCTCTTCATCAAATAGTGCTCGGCGTCGAGGTTCTCGACATCGGTCGTAACGCTCAGGCTGTAGTTGTCCCGGTTCTCGAGCTTGACGCCCCCACCCGCCGAACGAAGGCCATCGGCCTTGGCCGGTGATCCCGCCTGCAGTGCGGGTGCGCTGATGTCGATCTCCTGTTTGTAGGTCAAAAACGGTTCCAAAGCCCGCGAGGGGTCGAGGGCAACGGGGCGGCTGATGCTCGGAGCGACGATGAGTGTCCCCTTGGGGGCCTTGCTCGTGTCGGCTGCGCCGATCTCGGTCGTCTGGGTGACGCTCACACTGGGCGCGAGCTTGAAACCACCCAGACGCATATCGCCGTCGATGCGCGCGGATCGTTCGCTGTGAGCGCTGTGTGTGACTTGGCTTGCGAGGTCACCTGAGCCCTGGCGCGCCCAGGCGGCTTTGGCCTCGAAACTCAGGAGCGGTGATGATTTCAAGCCGAACGTCGCTCCCAGCTTGCTTTGCTCGGTGAGCGATGTGGAGGCGATGGTCTCCTCGCTTTCCACGGCCATTCCGATGGTGGTGGACCGGCTGGGCTTGTAGTCGAGTCCGAGGCCGCTGCGCGTGCGGGCGTCCTCGCGAGTGGAAAGCTTCTCGACCTTGCTCCACGTGCCCAGTCCCATGCCGTCCGCCGCCGGCTTCGGTCCCGTCACACGAGACGTCGCTGGTGTAGTGGCGGGCTGGATCGCTGCTGCCTTCGAGCTATCGATACGCGATGTCACAGCGCTCGACTCCAGATCGAACGCCAGCGGCACCTCGAACAGCTCCGCAGCAATCGGTTCGTCGGACAGCGCTTCGGGCCAGCGCATCTGGGCCAGGATGCGCGAAGCCGGACTGGGAGCTTCACTGCGTACAGGTTTGCGCGTGCTGCAGTCGGCGGCAACTGCCTCGCCTCGGGCAGTGCTGCAGTCGCCCGCGAGCGCAGGGCCTGTAGAAGTTGCTGACGCGGCAACGGTTATGACCGCCGCGAGAACTTTCGATGCACTCGAGATCATATGACCACGCAGAACTTGGGTTTCTATGATCTGAAGTGTCGTAGGCGCGAAATCTGGTCATCTTGCGGCACGCTAGACTATTCTGCTTCGGGCCATGCGCTCGACGCCGGAGTGCACGAGCCGAGTCGGCGGATCGGTCCGGCGCTGTATAGTGCGTCAACGAAGGCTGAAACACTCGGGGCAGATATGACGACAGGGAACGTGATCATCGTCGGTGGTGGGCAGGCGGGGGTGCAGGCTGCCGTGACGCTGCGTGAGCTGGGCCATACCGGCGCGATCCGGTTGTTCTGCGCGGAAGGCTATCTGCCGTATCAGCGCCCGCCGCTGTCGAAGACGTACCTCAAGGAGGACAGCCCGCCGGAGAAGATGTACCTGCGGCCGGACAAGTTCTTCGCGGAAAAGAACATCGAGTGCCACGTCGGCGCGAAGGTGACCTCGATCGATCGCGCTTCTCGCGCCGTGACGACCGCCACGGGCGAACGCTTCGCCTACGATCGTCTCGTGCTCGCCACCGGCGTCATCAACCGGCGTTTGCCGGCGCCGGGAGCCGATCTCGACGGCGTCGTCATGCTGCGTGGGCTCGACGACGCGCATCATATGCGGCCCCGCATTCGCGCCGCGCGGCACATCGTCATCATCGGCGGCGGCGTGATCGGGCTCGAAGTCGCGGCGTTGTCACGCAGTCTCGGCATCGAAGCCGATGTCGTGGAGCTCGGCGACCGGCTCGCGGGCCGTATCGGCAGCGTGGAACTGTCCGACTATTTCCTCAGGCATCATCAGGCGATCGGCGCGCGCATTCACCTGAAGTCCGGCGTCAGGGAGATCGAAGGTCGCGACGGCAAGGTGGTCGCGGCACATCTGAGCACCGGCCAGCGCATCGAGACCGATCTCGTGCTCGTGTGCATCGGCGTGATGCCGGACACGTCGCTGGCGGAAGCGGCCGGGCTCGAAGTGAAGGACGGCATTCTCGTCGACGAGCATGCGCAGACGTCCGATCCCACGATCCTGGCTGCCGGCGACTGCACCCGTTTCAAGCCGGCGCACGGTACGCTGGCGAGCATACGGCTCGAAAGCGTGCAGAACGCGATCGATCAGGCGAAGTGCGCGGCGGAGACGATCGTCGGCAAGCCGCGGCCCTATACGGCGCTGCCATGGTTCTGGAGCGACCAGGGAACGCTGAAGCTGCAGATCGCGGGGCTGACGGCGGGGCACGACCGCACGATCGTCAGGACCGACCCGGTGAAAGACGCAGCGACGATCTATTGCTTCTTCGAAGGCCGGCTGATCGGCGTCGAATGCGTCAACCGGCCGGCCGATTTCATGGCGGCGCGGCGTGTGCTCGGCGGGAGCAAAGTCGTACGCGTCGAGGACGTGGAAAAGGAAGGCTTCGAGCTGAAGGCATTCATGTGAGAGTAAACGCGCGACCGCCGCATCCCGAAGCTACTTCAATTCGTCGTCTTCCAGCTTACGGGCGGCTTCGACGGTCATCATGGGCACGCCGTCCTGGA
Source organism: uncultured Devosia sp. (assembly GCA_964574325.1). GTDB lineage: Bacteria > Pseudomonadota > Alphaproteobacteria > Rhizobiales > Hyphomicrobiaceae > CAMDPA01. Next base: position 10,540 of record CAZNMY010000102.1, read on the forward strand.
TCGGAAAGGCGAGGCGGGCGACGCGGCTGATGAGCTCTTGGCGGCCGGCATCGTAGTCGAGCGACGTTTTGGTCAGCGGGCAGACGAGCAATTCGAGCAGCCGAGGATCGGTGCCGTACTCGTCGTCATTCCGGTCTTTTTCGTCGCCCTGCATCAATCGCCACGCCCCCATTTGCATCGTCGCTTATTGCAGCGTACCGCCGCCGCCCGTCGAATCACCTGCTGCGATAGCCATCTCGGCAAGCGCGATCAGAACGGAAGCACGCTCCTTCAGCGTTCGCGCTTCCAGCAACGCTTGCTTCTCCTCAGGCCCGAACGGGCTCATCGAGGCCAGACCATTGATGAGCGGCTCGAGTGGCGCACGGGCGACCGCGCTCCAATCGGCGTCGAGCTTGCGCATCGCGAGATAGGATTTCAGCACACGCATCAGCTCGGCGCGATCGACGCCTTCGACTGTCGTGTCCGGCTCGAAATCGCACGCGAACTCGCCGAACTCCGGCACCACGACCCGATACGGCTCCTCGGTCATGTCCTCACGCAACACCGAAAAGCGCGCGATGCCCGTGAGTGCGATCCGCAAGCGGCCGTCGGGCAGTTCCTGGTACGTCGTGATGCGTCCCGCGCAGCCGATGCGCTTCAAGCCGACCTCCTTGCCGCCGGGGCTTTCGACGAGCGAGCCCGCCTCTCCCGGCTGGATTATCCCGATGATGCGATGGCTGACGAGCGCATCGTCGACCATGGCGAGATAGCGGGGCTCGAAGACGTTGAGCGGCAACTCCGAGCGCGGCAACAGGATCGCGCCGAGCAGCGGAAACACCGGGATGCGAGAGGGCAATTCGCCCGGCGAGCGATAGCGGTCGATCAGCGCCACGTGTCGTTGCTCCTCATCTTGCCAGTTCTTCAAGGCTGGACTTCAAGGCTCAACTGCCGCTCGACGTAGAGGTTCACGACAACACGGGGCTTACGAGAACATCAGCGAGGACAACCGGCGCCGGCCGTCCATCGTAGCGGGGTCCTTCGGCCCCCAGGCCTCGAACAGTTGAACAAGCTGCTTGCGGGCGGCCTGCTCGTTCCAGTTGCGATCACGGCGGAAGCTCTCGAGAAGCTGGTCGACGGCCTTCTCCTTGTCGCCGCCGGCCGCGAGAGCCACGGCGAGGTCGATACGTGCCTGATGGTCGGCCGGATCGGCGGCGACCTTGCTTTCGAGACCCGAGAGATCGGCGGCGGGCCCGCCGGCATGCTTGGCGAGTTCGATCGCGGCCTTGACGCTGGTGACGGCCGTCGAGGACTGCTTGTCCGGCGGGATCAGGCCGAGTGTCTGCTCGGCGCGCGCGACATCGCCGCTCGTCAGATAGCAGCGGGCGAGGCCGGCGAGGGCGGCTACGTTCTGCTGATCTTCCTGCAGAACCGAAGCATAGATTTCAGCCGCGCCTTGCAGATCGCCGGCTTCGAGGAGCTTGTCGGCCTCGGCCAGTGCCGCCTCGATATCGGCGGCGCCGTCCTCGCCGAGAATCTTGTCGATGAACGCCTTGATCGTGCTTTCCGGCTGCAGGCCCATGAAGCCGTCGAGCGGTCGGCCGTCCTTGAACGCGTAGACCGTCGGCAGCGACTGGATCCGGAGCTGGCCGGGGATCGAAGGATGCAGGTCTACATTGAGCTTCACCAGGCGGACCTTGCCGCCGTAGCTCCGCACGACCTTTTCGAGAACCGGGGCGAGCTGTTTGCAGGGGCCGCACCAGTCGGCCCAGAAGTCGACGAGGACGAGCGCCGACTTCGACGCATCGATGACATCCGCCTTGAAGGCCGCCGTCGTCGTCTCCTTGACGAGATCGGCGCCGCCACCAGCCGCGGGGGTCGCCCCGGGACGCTTGCCAAAGCCGAGTTCCATGTATCGTCTCCTCGAGTAGGCGTGTCAGAAGGCAAAACTCAGGGCGCGCGCGATACGCCGGCCCCGGACAGTGCCGGTTCGATCCGTTCAATTTCCAAGCCAGCGCCGGGAACCTTCACCGCGGCTCGCCGGCAGCATCCTGCCCCAGATATAGGATGCGGGGCTCGTGACCGCACGCCCGAATGAACCGCAAAAGGTCGTCGCGTGCAATGTTGGTTGTCGCGACGTTCTCCAGCGGGTGGCCGTTGACCGTGTCGAAGGCCATCAGCGCCTCGTCCATTATCACGGAAACGCGGCGAGCGTGATCGTTTATCAGGGCAAAAACAGTGACGGAGCCTGGGGATACCCCGAGAACTTCCAGTAACAGCTCGGCGCGGCCGAAGGAAAACCGTCCAGCACCGGCTCGGCGGGAGAGAGCTTTGAGGTCGACGTCGGAATGGGCATGGGCGACCACCAGCCACAGCCTACCCTTGGCGTCCTTCAGGAACAGGTTCTTGGTGTGGCCGCCGGGAATCCGACGATCGATCTCGGCCGACTCGGCGACCGTGAAGACGGCGGGATGGTCGACCGTCGTTGCCGGAATACCCAGTTGTTCCAGTCGCTTGATGAGGTCGGCGCGGGTCTTCATCGCTGTCGTGACTGGGTGTTGCGCTCAGGGGCTCTGGAAGGTCAATGCAGGCCGGAGCATCATCCGGCCCACGAGGCTATTTCGCGTTTTCGCTGGTCGCCGCCCGCCGTGCCGGCTGCTGATCGGATACCGCTCTAGCCGCTCAAAGTGCAATAAGATATCATCGGCCGACGCGATCCGAGGACTTTCACATGAGCCGTGCCCCACAGACATCGGCCTTTCCCGCAACCGACCACAACCACGGGTCGTGCGAGGCGGAGCTGCTCGATCGCGCGACCCGGCTGTTCGAAACCAAGGGCATGAAGCTGACCGACCTGCGTCGCCGGGTGCTCGAGGAGATCGCGGCCTCGCATCAGGCGCTCGGGGCCTACGAGATCCTGGAGCGGCTTTCGACCAAGGGCTCACGCCTGGCGCCGATCTCGGTCTACCGCGCCATCGAGGCCCTGCACGGGGCCGGGCTCGTCCATCGGCTGGAGAGCCGTAACGCCTTCTTCGCCTGCCATGCCCACCACGATCCCCTGCGCGATCAGGTCTTCCTGGCCTGCGAGCAGTGCGGTCGCGTAGCGGAGTTTCCCGGCGAGCAGGTGTTCTCGGCATTGCACGTGCTGGTTGAAAAGGCACAGTTCAGAGTGCGCCGCACGGTCACGGAAGTGAGCGGCATGTGCTCTTCCTGTCAGGCCGACGCCTGAGATGACGGACGCCAACGGCCATCGCGGCCACCGCCATTCCCCGGAACAGCCCACGCACGCGGCCGCTCAGCCCCACTCGAGCCGTCCGCACGCCGACCACGCACACGACCACGCACACGGCGTCGCGCCGCTGGGACCGGCGGCGCCGGATGCTCTCGTGAGCGCGCGCGGACTGACCGTCGAGCGCGACGGGCGCGTGTTGCTGGAGAACATCGACCTCGATATCGGCCCCAACGAGATCGTCACGGTGATCGGCCCCAACGGCGCCGGCAAGAGCACCCTGGTGCGCGCGCTGCTCGCCCTCATCCCGACGACGCGCGGCACGGTGCTGCGCCGCGCGGGCCTCGTCGTCGGCTATGCGCCGCAAAGGTTCGATGTCGACCGTGCCTTGCCGATGCCGGTCGAGCGGTTCCTGCGGCTCGGCGCGGAGGCCGACGATGCTCGCATTCGCTCGACCCTGCGCGAGGTCGGTGCATCGCGGGTCGCGGGCCAGCAGATCGCGAGCCTCTCGGGCGGCGAGATGCAGCGGGTGATCCTGGCGCGCGCGCTGCTGCGCGATCCGCATCTGCTGGTGCTCGACGAGCCGGTGCGCGGCGTGGACTACGCAGGCGAGGCGGAGCTGTACGAATTGATCGGGAACCTGCGCGACGCGCACAAGCTCGGCGTTCTCCTGGTCAGCCACGACCTGCACGTGGTGATGGCGAAGAGCGATCGCGTCGTCTGCATCAACCGGCACGTGTGCTGCTCGGGCATTCCCCACACCGTGGCGCGCGATCCGGAATACGTGCGCCTGTTCGGCGAAGATGCGGCGCGCGCGTTCGCGGTCTATCACCACGAGCACGACCACCGGCACGATCTCAAGGGCGAGCCGGAGCCGGCATCTCCTCACGGCGCCGCGCTCCGTGCCGAGCCGCCCCAGAAGCGGGGCGAGTGAGGCTGGCGATGGAACCGTTCCTCATCCGCGCACTCGCCGCCGGCATCGGGCTCGCCGTGATCGCCGCTCCGCTCGGCTGCTTTCTCGTCTGGCAACGCATGGCGTTTTTCGGTGAGACCGTCGCGCAGGCGAGCCTGATCGGCGTGGCGCTGGCGCTGGCGCTCGATCTCGACGTGACCGCCACGGTGCTGGTCGCCAGCATGGCCGTCGCGCTCCTGCTGCTGGCGCTGGGACGGCAGAAGATCGTGCCGGTCGATACGCTGCTGAGCCTGCTCGCGCATGCCTCGCTTGCGATCGGCGTGCTGGCGACGGCGCTCGTCAAGGGCCGCTCGATCGACCTGATGAGCTTTCTGTTCGGCGACATTCTCGCCGTGACGCGCGACGACCTGGTGTGGATCGCGGTGTGCGGTGTGGGGGTGCTGGCAACCCTGGCGTGGCTGTGGCGGCCGCTGCTCTCGATCGCGGTTCACGACGAGCTCGCGGCGGCGGAGGGCGTGGCGCGCGACCGGGTTCAGGCCGTGTTCGTGATCCTGCTCGCGATCGTGATCGCGATGGCAATGAAGATCGTCGGTGTCCTGCTGACGGTGGCCTTCCTGATCATTCCGGCAGCCGCGGCGCGGCCATTGTCGACCACGCCCGAAGGGATGGCACGGCTCGCAGCCGGGCTCGGAGCTGCCGGCGTCGCGGGCGGGCTGGCGCTGTCGATGGCCGCCGATACGCCCGGTGGCCCATCGATCGTCACGGTACTCGCGCTGATCGCGGCGGCGACCCTGACATGGGCGTCGGCGGCAAAACGCTAGCGCATCCGATCAACCGTCAGCGCTTCCCCCTTCTCCCCCTCTCTCTTTTGCCTCTCCGGCCGAGGCGCAGAGGATAGCTGCCGGCTCGCCCCGTTTCCGTCTGGTGACGGGCACCCCTCCCACACGCATACCTCCCTATCCTCCCACCGCTTTACACTGTCCCACCTCGTTGCTAGCGTTCACACGCCTTCGATGCGCGGCGCGACGATCGCGCGCCTTGCGCTCGGCAGGTGCCCCTCATCAGGTGTGCGGCAGAAGAACGAGCGGGGCCGCATCGCAGCCGCTGCCGGGAAACCGGCGCTGATCGCGCGATACGGCCCCGAACCAGTGGAGACGGAACCCCATGGAAACAAGCCGGATGGAAGTGCTCGGCAAGCCGCTCGTCCGGAAGGAGGACGCAGCGCTGCTCTCCGGTCGCGGCCGGTACGCCGACGACATCGCCGAGCCCAAGCGCACCTTGCAGGCGCATGTGATCCGCTCGCCGCACGCCCACGCGATGATCGGCAGGATCGACGCGCGTGCAGCGCTCGAAATTCCCGGTGTCGTCGCCGTCATCACGGGCGAGGACATCCGTAAGATCTCCGACCCGTTCCTCGTCGCCGTGAAGGCCGACGTGCCGCAATGGTCTCTCGCCGTCGAGCGCGTGCGCTACGTCGGCGAGCCCGTCGCACTGGTGCTAGCCGAGACGCGCTACATCGCGGAGGACGCCGGCGAGGCCGTCGAGATCGAATACCAGCAGCTCCCCGCGGTCATCGACCTGCGCGCCGCTCGCGAGAAGTCGTCGGCACTCGTGCACGAGAGCGCCAAGTCGAACGAGGTGCACACCCGCGCCTTCACCTACGGCGATCCCGACGCGGCGTTCAAAGCCGCGCACAAGGTCGTCCGGATGACGAGCGAGTTCCCGCGCCAGTCGTTCATGCCGATGGAGTGCTTCGTCGTCGTGTCGGAATATCGCCCGGCCGACGACAGCTACGAGGTGCTGGCGAACTTCCAGGGCCCCTTCTCCACCCAGCCCGTGATGGCCCGCGCCTGCCGCGTGCCCGGCACCCGCTTCCGCATCAAGACGCCGGCCGATTCGGGCGGCAGCTTCGGCATCAAGCTCAGCGTTTTCCCGTTCATGGTGCTGTGCGGCCTCGCCTCCAAGCTCGTCGGCCGTCCCGTGAAGTGGGTCGAGGACCGCCTGGAGCATCTCGTCGCCGCGAGTTCCGGCCCAAACCGCATCACCGAGGTCGAAGCCGCCGTCGATAAAGACGGCCGCATCACGGCGCTCAAGCTCGACCAGATCGAGGACTATGGCGCGTTCCTGCGCGCGCCGATGCCGGGTCCGCTCTATCGCATGCACGGCGCGCTGACCGGCGCCTACGCGATCCAGAATTTGAGCGTCGTCAGCCGCGTGGTGATGACCAACAAGATGCCGTCCGCGCTGATCCGTGGCTTCGGCGGTCCGCAGATGTACCTGACGCTCGAGCGTCTCGTGCAGAAGATTGCCCGCGAGATGGGCCTCGATCACCTCGAGGTCATCAAGCGCAATCTCATTCCGTCCGGCTCGTTCCCCTACAAGACGGCGGCAGGCTCGCTGTTCGACAGCGGCGACTATCCCCGCTGCGTCGAGCTGGCGACGGGCGGCGGCCGCCTCGAAGCGCTGATGCAGCGTCGCGACGAGGCTCGCAAGGCCGGCAAGTATTACGGCATCGGCTTTGCCGCCGTCGTCGAGCCGGCGATGTCGAACATGGGCTACCTCTCGACGTTGCTGTCGCCGGAAGCGCGCGAAAAAGCCGGCCCGAAAAACGGCGCGGTTTCGCTCGCCAGCGTGCGCATCGATGCGCTGGGCGCCGTCTCCGTGACGGCCGATTGCGTCGTCTGCGGCCAGGGCCACGAGACCGTATTGGCGCAGATCGTCGCCGAGCAACTCGGGCTCCGCATCGAGGATATCACGGTCAACCTCGAGCTGGACACCGCCAACTCCGATTGGTCGATCGCGGCCGGCACCTATTCGTGCCGCTTCACGCCGGGCACGGCCGTGGCGGCTCACATCGCTGCGACGCGCATTCGAGACAAGCTCGCCCGGATCGCGGCCAAGCAGCTGAACGTGCTCCACACCGATGTCGAGTTCGTCAAGGGCAAGATCCGCTCGAAGTCGAACCCCGACAACGCCATGGCGTTCGGCCGCGTCGCCGGCACCGCGCACTGGTCGCCGATCATGTTGCCCGACGGTATGGACCCCGCCTTGCGCGAGACCGCCGTATGGGCGCCGCCCGAGTTGACGCCGCCGTCCAACGACGATCGCATCAACACCTCGCTCACCTACGGCTTCGTGTTCGACATGTGCGGCGTCGAGATCGATCCCATCACCTGCGAGGTGAAGGTCGAGAAATATGTCTCGATGCACGACGCCGGCCGCCTCCTCAATCCGTTGATCGCGGAAGGCCAGATCCGCGGCGCGTTCGTGCAGGGCCTCGCCACCGCGCTCTACGAGGAGTTCGTCTATGACGACGGCGGCTCGTTCCTCACCGGGACGTTCGCCGACTACGTCATCCCGACCGCGACGGAGTTGCCCGAGTTCGAGATGATGCACATCGAGAGCCCGTCGCCGTTCACACCGCTCGGCGCCAAAGGCCTCGCCGAAGGCAATTGCATGTCGACGCCCGCCTGCATCGCCAACGCGATCGCGGACGCGCTCGGCGTCGAGAACGTGCAGCTTCCGGCCACACCCGCCCGCATCAACGCGATGATATCAGGCGAGGAGCCCGCGCGCCCTGCCCACATCGCCCCGCGCCAGGGCATCGCCTCGGCCGGCACCGGCGGCGCGACGCAGAAGGACGCGCGCCAGATCAAGGGCTCGGGCTCGGTGCAGGTCGCCGCTCCGCCGGAGAAGGTGTGGGAAGCGCTGCTCGATCCGGAAAACCTGAAGGCCGTGATCCCCGGCTGTCACTCGCTCGAAGTCGTCGGCCCCAACGACTACCGCGCGGAAGTCTCGCTCGGCGTCGGCATCATCCGCGGCCGCTTCAAGGCACAGGTGAAGCTGACCGACCTGAAACCCAATCAGTCCGGCCGTCTCGGCGGCTCGATCTCCGGCCCGCTCGGCAATTCGTCCGGCACCGGCCTGCTGAAGCTCGTGCCCGACGGCACCGGCACGCGCATCGACTACGATTACGAGGTATCGGTGTTCGGCAAGGCCGCTGCCGTCGGTGGCCGCATGCTCGAAGGCGCCGCCCAGATCGTCATCGGCCAGTTCTTCGCGAGCTTCGGCCGCAAGCTCGGCGGCACTCCCGAAAAGAAGACCCTCGCCAAACGCCTCGGCTCCCTCTGGGGCGGCAAGAAGGGGGACAAGTGATGGCTCCCTCGCTGATTAATGACCTCACCTACGCCACCACTTGTCCCCCTCCCCCTCGTGGGGAGGGGATAGGGGTGGGGGGAACTGCGGCGAGGGGCCGCGAGCGTGTCACATCTTTCTCCACCCCACCCCCCACCCCACCCCATCGAGGGGAGGGGGGAAGAAATTCTCGGAATGGTGACCCCACATGAAAACCCGCGCAATCGATTAACTCCCCCCCGACACGATGGCAGAGGCCGTCGACATCCTCGCTCAATACGGCGACGATGCCCGCATCATGGCGGGCGGGCAGTCGCTGATGGCGATTCTCAACCTGCGCATGGCCGAGCCCAAGGTCATCGTCGACATCGGCAGCCACGCGGCGTTCAAGGGCATCAAGGTCGCGGGCGGCTTCCTCGAGGTCGGCGCATCGGTCACGCAGAACGAGCTGATGAACTGGCCCGATCTCGCGAAAGTGTCGCCCCTGCTGGCGAAAGCACTGCCGTGGGTCGGCCACTTCCAGACGCGCAACCGCGGCACGGTATGCGGATCGCTTTCACATGCCGATCCGTCGTCCGAAATCCCGCTCTCGCTCGCCACGCTCGGCGGCGAGGTCGTGCTGCGGTCGAAGCGTGGCGAACGCGTCGTCGCGGCCGAGGAGTTCCAGACCGGCATGCTTTCCACATCGCGCGAGCCCGACGAAATGATGGTGGCGGCCCGCTTCCCCGTCGTCGCCAACCTGAAGCGCGCCGCGTTCCGCGAGGTCGCCCGCCGGCACGGTGACTTCGCGATCCTGGCGCTCGCCGCCGTCGCCGAAACCGATACCAGCGTTCGGCTCGGCATCGGCGGTCTCGCCGATCGCCCCGTTGCCACACGCATCGACGCATCGAGCAAGAGCGCCATCACGGAAGCGCTCGGCACGCTCGCCTGGGAGCTGGAAGGCTCCGACGACATCCACGCCACCGCGCGCTATCGCCGCGATCTGTTGCGGAGGTTGGGACCCATCGTGATCGAGGAGGCCATTGCATGCGCCGCGTGAGCAAAGACACCAAGGCCCGCGTGACGCTCACGCTGAACGGGAAGAAGACCACCGGCGAGGCGGAAGCACGCACGCTGCTGACCGACTTCCTGCGCCACGAGATCGGCATGACCGGAACCCACGTCGGCTGCGAGCACGGTGTCTGCGGCTGCTGCACCGTGCTGATCGACGGCGTCGCCGCACGCGCCTGCCTCACGCTCGCGCAGGCCGCCGACGGCCGCTCGATCGAAACCGTCGAAAGCCTCACCGGGCTCGATGGCAAACTCAATCCCTTGCAGGAGGCGCTGCGCGATCACCACGCGCTGCAGTGCGGCTTCTGCACGCCGGGCATCCTGATGTCGTTCACCGACTTCCTGAAGCGCGTGCCCGACCCCACCGTCGAGCAGGTCAAGGACGTGCTGGGAGGCCACATCTGCCGCTGCACCGGCTATCAGGGCCTGATCGACGCGATGATGGACGGCGCCAGGCGGATCAGGGAAGGTAAGCCTTCGTAGGTCGGGCTGGCAGGGCGTTGTGCTGCGTAGCCGGACCTGTTGCATCGAGGCCCGCCGAAGTGAGGCAATCGCATGGTCACGTTCGGCGCCCACATGATCCCGACGCCCGAAGCGCGTCCTTACATCTGCGTCGAAGGTCCGGACGGGAACCTGTGGTTCTGCGAAAGCGGTTCATCGAAGATCGGCCGGCTGAATATCGCCGACGACAGCTTCAGCGAATTTGCACTTCCCACTCAGAACGCCATGCCCATCGGCATCATCCCCGGCGCGGACGGTGCGCTGTGGTTTGCAGAAAAGCAGGCCAATCAGATCGGCCGCATCTCGCTGACCGGCGAGGTCACCGAGTTCGCACTTCCCACGCCGAAATCCGGCCCGGATGGCATGATGCTCGGCCCCGATGGCAACGTCTGGTTCTCGATGACCGAGACGAGCCGCATCGGCCGCATCACGCCGAAAGGTGAGATCACCGAGTTCTCCGACGGCATTCCGCCGGGCTCCAAGCCGCTCTCGATTATGGTTCGCGATGGCGCGTTGTGGTTCTCTCAAGCCAACGGCGATCACGTCGGCCGCATCAAGCCGGACGGCAAGGTCACGAACTTCCCGATCCCGACCAAGGGCAGCCAGCCCCGCGCGATGATCACCCACCCCGACGGCTCGATCTGGTTCGTCCAGACGAGCAACAACGGCCTCGGCCGCATCGACCGCGACGGCCGCATCACCGAGTTCAAGGCGACCACGCCCGACGCCAGCCTGCGCGGCGTCTGCGCGACGCCCGACGGCGATCTCTGGTTCACCGAAAACTTCGCCAACAAGATCGGCCGCATGGATGCGACGGGCCGCATGATCGCGGAGTACGACATCCCCACGCCCAATTCCGGTGCGCGCTGCATCGGCGTGACCTCGGGCGGCCGCATGTTCTTCACCGGCCACGACGCCGGAATAATTGGTGAAGTGTTGAGGTAGTCGGGAAGTGGGGACGTCGCGAAATCGGGAAGTCGGGGAGATCGCGTCATGTCTGAGGTGGAACGTGTCAGGTCGTACAAGGACCTCGACGTTTGGAAGGTCAGTCTAGAGCTGACTGTCTCGTGTTACGAACTCACGAAGTCGTTTCCCAACGAGGAGCAGTTCGGACTGACATCGCAGATTCGTCGAGCCGCCGCCGCTGTTCCTGCAAACCTGGCGGAAGGCCATGGGCGTGAAACCACGGGCTCATATATTCAATTCGCCAGGATCGCGCAGGGCTCGCTCAAGGAACTCGAAACTCACCTCATTATTGCGGAACGTGTTGGCATTGCTTCGGTCCCTCGATCTTCGGGCGTGCTCGCAGAATGCGATCGGGTAGGCCGCATGCTTCGCAATTTGATCCGAGCGCTCCAGGCCAAGTCGTAGCCCTCCCGATTTCCCGACCTCCCCAATTCCCGACCTCCCATTCTCCCGAAAGCCCCCCAAATGGCAACCGAACGCATCACCTACACCTGCAACGGTCGCAGCTTCATCGGCGCGCTCGTCTGGAACGACAAGATCACGGGCAAACGTCCGCTCATGCTGATGTCGCCGAACTGGCTCGGCGTCACGCCCGAAGCGATCCAGCGCACCGAGCGCATGACCGGCGACAAGTTCGTCGGCTTCGTCGCGGACATGTACGGCGACGGCAAGACCGTCGCGGGGCCGCCTGAATCCATGCAACTCGCCGATGCCGTCCGCAACGATCCGCTCGAACGCCGCGCCCGCATCAACGCAGCCCTCGACACGCTCACCGCCGAGGCGACGAAGCGCGGCATCGGCGACGCGACGAAACGAGCCGCGGTCGGCTTCTGCTTCGGCGGCGGCAACGTGCTGGAGCTCGCACGCAGCGGCACCGATGTCGCCGCCGTCATCGCGCTGCACTCCGATCTCGTCACGCCGATGCCCGCCACGACGAAGGGCCAGATCAAGTGCCCGGTGCTGATCGTGCACGGTTCCAAGGACCCGGTGGTGCCCAAGGCCGACCGCGATGCCGTCGAAGCGGAGATGGAGGCCGTCGGCGCGAAGTGGCAGATGCTCACGTTCGGCGGCCTCGTGCATTCGTTCTGCGAGGAGGAGAACCCGGTTCCCGGCATCGCCGAGTTCGACGCCGCGGCAGCCCGCCAGAGCTATGCCATGATCGGCCGCTACATCGACGACGCGTTTGCCGGATTGCTTTGATTTCCGATCGATACCACGAGAGACCGACACCCCATCCATCGCATTGCTTCATCATCTCCTCGTTACATCGTCATGGCCGCGCAGGCGGCCATCCACGGCTCATAGAGTGCGCAAAGCACCGACGACTTCATTCTCCGGAGGAACACGACATGCGCTTCACTCGCCTGGCTTCGGCCATCGCAGCACTTGCCCTCGCAGCCCCCGCCGCCGCGCAGACCTACCCGACGAAGCCCATCCGCACGATCGTGGCGATCGCGCCGGGCAGCGTCACCGACGTCATCATGCGCGCGGCCGCCAACGAATTGGCGTCCCGTCTGGGCCAGCCGCTCATCATCGAGAACATCGGCGGCGCCAGCGGCATCCTGGCAGCCCAACAGTGTGCAAGCGCAACGCCCGACGGATACACGATCTGCACGTTGATGCACTCGATCACGTCCCACAACCCGTATCTGTTCAACAAGCTGCCGTATGACGCCGATAAGAGCTTCGAACCCATTGCGCGCCTGTTCTTCCTGATCGAAGGGCTCGCGGTTTCCAACGGTTCCGGCGTCTCATCGGTGGCCGAGTTGAAGGCTGCGGCCTTGGCCAA
>CAZNMY010000103.1:0-22991 GCA_964574325.1 uncultured Devosia sp.
GTTTGCGCAATCCGGTGCGCTGGGGATCACCAACATGAACGCCGAACAGCGCCAAAACAAAAAAGGCGACAGTCGGGCTACAGTCCAACCATGAACGCGGCGAGTCTCTCCGCCACCTCGTCGGGCAGTTCCTCCGCGAGGTAGTGCCCGCCCGGCAGCGCCTCGCCGCGCACGTCGGCGGCGCGTTCTCGCCATAGCGAGAGACAATCGAAGCAACGCTCGATGACGCCGTGCTTACCCCACAGCGCCAGCAGCGGCGCCGTAATCTTTTTGCCGCCGTCTTCGTCGTCGTGACGGATGTCGATGCTCGCCGCCGCGCGATAGTCCTCGCATGTCGCATGCACCGTTTCGGGCCTGGCGAAGCAGCGCAGATATTCTGCAAGGGCTGCCGCCGCGAACGGCTTCATTCCCGCCGCCCCGGAACCGCATTTCTTGCGCCAGTATTCTTCCGCTTGAGCGCCCGCCCCGATCATCCGCTCGGGAAACGGTGCGGGCTCGATCAGATAGAACCAGTGCGCGTACGCCCGCGCGAAGGCGTCCGTCGTGCCGCGATACATCTCGCGGGTCGGTGCGATGTCGAGCACGGCGATACGCTCGACACGGCCGCCATGATCGACCGCCAGCCGATGCGCAACGCGTCCACCGCGATCGTGCCCGCAGACATGGAAGCGCTCGTGCCCCAGCGCCGTCATCACCTCGGCCATGTCGAGCGCCATCGCGCGCTTGGAATACGGCGCATGGTCCGCCGTGGTCGCGGGCTTGCCGCTGTCGCCGTACCCGCGCAGATCGCACGCGACAATCGTGTAGCGATCGCAGAGCCGCGCTGCGACCTCGTGCCAAAGCGCGTGCGTCTGCGGATAGCCGTGCAACAACAAAAGAGGCGGGCCAGCGCCACCGGTCACGCCGTGGATGGTCGTGCCGGACGTGGCGATGTCGAACGTCCGAAACCCGGGAAACAGAGCTTCCTGCGGCGCTGCCGCTCCCGGAACAGGCATCGGCTATTTGAACTCCACCTTGTATTCCTTGGCGAGGAAGTCGCGGACCCAGCTGCGGGCTTCCGGCGAAATCGTGGTCGCGCTCTGCATCAGCAGCTCGCCCGCCTTGTCGGTGACCTGCTCGTAGTCGCCGATCGCTGCGATCCGCTTCGACTGGTATTCGGGGTCTTTGAGCATCGCACGGGTGGCTGCGCGATAGGCCTCCACGATGTCGGCCGGTGTGCCCTTCGGCAGCACCAGGAGTTTCTGGGCAGGGAAACCCGAAATCAGAAACGCCTTCGTCGCCTCCCACTCGATCCCGCTCGGCTTCTTGCCGTGCACGATCTCATAGGCTTCTTCGAAGTGCGGCATGTCCTTGAAGTTGGGATCGCGGGCGAGTTTGCCGTTCTCGTCGAGCACGCCCCAGCTGAACAACGCGATCGCCTCACCCTTTTCGACGAGGGGGGCTGAGCTGCGGATGTAGGCGGACGATGTCTGGTAGTCGATGGTGGTCTCACCGCGCTCGAATGCAAGCCGGCCCTCGCCGCGGCCACGGAAACCGGTCACATGCTGGACGTCCAGCCCCAGCAGGCGGAAGCCCAGCAGCGGGACGAGGTCGAGCGACGTGAGGCCCTGACTGGCGTAGTGCAACTTCTTGCCCTTGAGCTTGCCGAGCTCACCGAGCGACTTCACCCCCAGTTTGGACGAGATGTAAGCGACGCCTCCCGTCGGCGAGGCGAGCACGAGCTTCCAATCCTTGTACTCGTACTTGGCGCGCGGCTCCCCCAGCAGATAGGGGAACTGGGTCGAGCCGGACGTACCAAGGAGGGTCAGGCCATCGGGTTTGGCAGTCGCTGCGAAATAGTTGGCGCCGCTGATCGAGCCGCCGCCCGGCTGGTTCTTGACGACCATCGCGGGCTTACCGGGAAGGTACTTACCGAGGAACTGGGCATTGTATCGACCCCATACGTCGGAGCCGCCACCGACTGCGAACGGGATCACCATGTCGACGTTCTTGCCGGCAAAGTCGGCCGCATTCGACGCGTGCGAGCCGGCCGCGAGCATTGCGCCGCTCAACAGCAGGGCGGCCATTCCAGACGAGAACTTCATGCTCTATACCTCGGGGTTTCCTGGCGTGGACTATCGGATAGCCGACAGAAAGCGTCAATGGAAGCCCGGCATGGTTTCTGTGCCGGTCTACCCGACCAAACTCGCCACGCCGAGACCATCCGCCAGCTTGTCGAGCGCTGCCCGCAGCGACGGCGGTACGGGGATACCATCCCGCGTCCGCTCGGCCCGCACGGCATACGCGCGATCGCCCGGCAGTCGGATCTCGCTGACGCCCGGCAGCTTGCCGGAACTGCGGATATCACGCGCCACACGGTCGACCTGTCGCTTGAAGGCGGTTACGTCGCCGAACCGTGCGATCTGCAGCGCCAGCACGGCTTGCCCCGTGTTGCTCGCTTTCGCATCCGTCGGCTCGCGGCCGAACTGTCCGCCGTTCAGTGTTGCGCCGATGAGACCGATCATCAGCGACAGCCCGTAGCCCTTGTAGTCGCCGATCGGCAGCAGCACGCCCTCGTCGACCTTGCCGGCATCGGTGATCGGGCGGCCCTGCTTGTCGATCACCCAGCCTTCCGGCAGTGGCTCACCCTTGGACTGCGCCACCTGCACCTTGCCGTTCGCCGCGATCGACGTCGCCATGTCGAAAAGGATCGGCGGCTCTTCGAGACCGGGCACCGCGAATGCGATCGGATTCGTGCCGAGCAGGCGCTCGAAGCCGCCCCAGGGCGCCATGAAATTGTTGGAGCCGACCGCGAGGTAAATGCCGATCATGTCGTGCGGCAGCATCTGCGACGCCCAGATCGAAGCCGCACCCGCGTGATTGGAGCCGCGCACGCCGACCCAGGCCGCACCCTGCGTCCGGGCTTTGTCGATCGCGACTTCGGTCGCCCGCGCCATCACCAGATGGCCGAGCGCATTGCCGCCGTCGATGTGCGCGGTCGCCGGCCCGTCCATGTCGACTTTGATGGCACCCTTCGGATCGACCTTCCCGTTGCGCAGGCCGCCGATGTACTGCACCAGGCGGAAGATGCCGTGACCATCCGAGCCATTGAGATCGGATTCGATCAGCAGTCGCGCAGCTTTATTCGCATCGTCGTCCGGAACGCCGGCCTTGGCGAACGCGCGTGCGGCGAAGTCGACGACGGCAGGCACGGGCACGCGGGGTGCGACAGTCATGATGGAGCGTTCCGGTGGCTGGACAAGGGGAGGAGATCGGCGAACATACAGCCGCCCCCGCATCGTGACCATCCCGCGTCGGCAAGACATCGCATACGCAACCGATGACACCGCGGGCAAGGCGCGCTTAGACTGATTGCGGGGCGAGCAACACATCCGCCCGCCAGAGTCCCGGCCCTGTCCACGTGGACCCTGCCCGCACAGGAGGAACGCCATGACCGTCATCCGCAACATGACCGCCGACGAGATCAAAGGCCGGACCGGCCGCTTCTCCCGCCTGACCCCGATGTCGACCGCCAAGTCGCTCGCCGACAAGGGCGTACCGCTCGACGCCGTCGACGTGATCTTCGCCCGCCGGCTGATGCCGATCGTGCTCGAGGACACGACGAACCCGTTCGGCAACGACGCCCCGATCTTCGGCGCAGGCGGCATGAGCCTGCATCTGTCGATCTGCCCGCCGGGACAGGGCCCCTGCCTGCACTCGCACAATTCAACCTACGAGACCTTCATCTGTCTCGAAGGCCGGTGGGAGTTTTCCGTCGGCGACAAGGGCCAGGAGAAAGTGGTCCTCGAAAAATGGGACACGTTCTCCTGCCCGCCGCGCGTCTACCGCGGATTCCGCAACGTCTGGGATCGCGACAGCGCGCTGCTCACCGTCATCAGCGGCCCCGCCGATGCCCGCGACGACGTGTCGATGCCCCCTGTCATCGCCGAGCAGCTCAAGAAGTACGGCGCCGCAGAATTCGAAGCGATCCAGGGCGTTTTCCACTTCGATGCGTAGTGTCGGCAAAGGCCGAACCGGCGTCCCCTCGCACGCCACCGGCCACTGCTGAGCACCTGCACGATAATTGTCGTTGTCGCGATGCACCTCGCCCCCGATAAGGAGGGCGAGGGAGATCCTGCGTGGCAGCCACGATCAACATCGCCGCCTACAGTGACGCGCTCGTCGTGCTCGGCACGGCCGGCGTCGTCGTGCCGATGGTGCAGCGGTGGGGCCTCAATCCCGTGCTGGGCTATCTGGGCGCCGGCGCGCTACTCGGGCCGCTGGGTCTGGGCACGTTCGTCGACCAGGTCCCGCCGCTCTACTGGTTCACCGTCGTCGATGCCAAGAACGTCTCGGTGATCGCCGAGCTCGGTGTCGTGTTCCTGCTCTTCCTGATCGGCCTCGAGCTGTCCTGGGAGCGGCTCGTCACGATGCGAAAACAGATCCTCGGGCTCGGCGGCCTGCAGGTCTCGCTGACTGCGATCGCCATCGGCACGATCGTTGCCGCCGCCGGTCACAGCGCTTCCGTCGCGATCGTGCTGGGGACGTGCCTCGCGCTTTCTTCCACCGCGATCGTCCTCGACATTCTCTCGCGCCAGTCGCGGCTCACGAGCAGTACGGGCCGGGCAAGCTTTTCGGTCCTGCTGGCGCAGGATATCGCCGTCGTTCCCATCCTCATGTTGATATCGGTGCTCGGCGCAGATGCGCACGGCTCGGTCTTCACGAGCATCGCCACAGCCTTGTCCCAGGCAGCCCTTGCCCTGATCGCGATCGTCGTGGTCGGCCGTGCATTACTTCGGCCGCTGTTCCGTCAAGTGGCAGCCACACGATCGAGCGAGCTGTTCATCGCTGCGACGCTGTTCGTCATCTGCGCCACCGGCGTGATCGCGGCCCTGGCGGGATTGTCGATGGCTCTGGGCGCTTTCGTCGCTGGACTGCTGCTCGCCGAAACCGAATACCGCAAAGCCATCGAAGCCACGATCGAGCCGTTCAAAGGGCTGTTGCTCGGCATCTTCTTCTTCACGGTGGGCATGGGGCTCGACATCCGCGTCCTCCTCGCCGATCCCTTCTGGATCCTCGCTTGCGCGGCCGGCCTGATCGTTCTGAAGTCCACGATACTCTATGCCCTGTGCCTGCGCTTCCGCCTCGGCAAACCGATTGCCGTCGAGACGGCGCTGCTGCTCGGGCCGGGCGGTGAATTCGCGTTCGTCGGCATCGGGCTCGCCACCGCAATCGGAGTAATGAAGGCCGACCTCGCCGCCTTCGTGCTCGCGGTCACCTCACTGACCATGGCGCTGTTGCCGGTCCTCTCGGTCATCGCCTACCGGATGGCGCGGCATCTGCGTCCGCCGCGTGCCACCGACCCCGCGTTGCTCGTCGCACCGACGCCGCAACAGAAGCACGCGATCGTCGTCGGATACGGACGTGTCGGCAAGGTCGTCTCGGCGCTGTTGAGCGAGCACGGCGTGCCACAGACGTGCACGGACAACGACGCTCACACGGTCGCCGAGCTGCGCCACGCCGGCCGGGAGATCTACTACGGCAACGCCACTGATCCCGCGTTCCTCCGCGCTTGCGGCGTGAAGGACGCCGCCGCCGTCATCGTCACGATCCACACCTCCCGGGTGATCGACGAAATCGTCAAGCAGGTCCGTCTGATCAACCCCGATGTGATGATCGTCTCGCGCGCCCGCGACGCCGAGCACGCGCGCCATCTCTACGATATCGGCGTCACCGATGCCGTTCCCGAAACCGTGGAGGCGAGCCTGCAACTGTCGGAGGCAGCCCTCGTCGGCCTCGGCGTGCCGACGGGCGCGGCCATCGCCTCTATTCACGAGCACCGTGACATCGTCCGCGCCGAGTTGCAGCGCGCATCCCAGAGTGCCGGCGCCGGCAACAGCCGGGGCCTGCGCGCACGACGCTGAGGCCACCGGTTCCCAACTGCTTAACGGCCCGGAAACCAAGCTCGGCTACGCTGCGCGCTTTCGTGGGTCGTCGCGTCGCGTGCGTGGGAGCATAAAATGCCAGCAATTCTGGCCGAAGCGCCGTCTTTCGGCGAGACGAGCCCAAGCGCGCGCGCGGGCTCATCGGCCTCGGTAGAGATCCGTGGCATCCGCAAGGCCTTCGGTTCGGCCGTGGCGGTCGACGGCATCGATCTGACCCTGCGGACCGGCGAGCTCTATGCGCTTCTCGGTGCGAACGGCGCCGGCAAGACCACCACGCTTCGCATGATCGCCGGCCTCACCAGACCGGACGCCGGGAGCATCCGCATCTTCGGCATCGATGCGCTGGCACAGCCGCTGGAGGCGCGCCGCATCACCGCCTGGCTGCCCGACGAGCCCATGCTCTACGACAAGCTCACGCCCGTCGAGTACCTCGAATTCGTCGCGGGCCTGTGGGGCGTGCCGCCGCGCGACGCGGAGCGCCGAACCGAGGAGCTGATCGAGGTTCTCGATCTCGGCCCGCACCGCGACAAACGCTGCGAAGGCTTCTCCCGCGGCATGAAGCAGAAAGTCGCGCTCGCCGGCGCATTGGTTCACGATCCCCGTCTGATCATGCTCGACGAGCCGCTGACCGGCATCGACGCCGCCATCGCGCGTCAGGTGAAGGACCTGCTGACCGCACGCATGAAAGCCGGCGCGACGATCATCCTTACGACGCACATCCTCGAAGTCGCCGAGCGCCTCGCGGATCGCATCGGCATCGTCGACCGCGGCCGCCTCGTCGCAGAAGGAACCTTCGGCGAGCTGAAGTCGTCGGCAGGGCGACACAACTCCACGCTGGAGGACGTCTTCCTCACGCTGACGGGGCGGGAACAGTTGGCGTCATGACCCTCGCACACCTGACCCTGAGCCCGGGCACCTTTCCCTGGCTCGTCGCGCACGACATCAAGCTTTCGTGGCGCAATTTCTCGGCGACGCTGAGCGCTGTCGGCGGGCGCTTGCCGTTGTTGCTCGTCGCAGCCGCCGTCATCGTGCTGCATGCGATTGCATTCCCTCTGGTGAGCTGGCTGTCGCCCCATCTCATCGGGCCCGACGCCGATCGCTCCCTGCTCGCGACCGTTCTCACCTGCACGTTCACCTGGATGCTCGCGCAAAGCCTGTTCGGCACGGCGCGCACACTCTACGTTTGCGGCGACCTCGACCTGCTGCTGGGCTCGCCGATGCCCGCGCGGGCCATCGTTGCGGCAAAGGCTGCGGGCCTGGCTGCGAATTGCCTGGGCTCGCTCGCGCTGCTCGCCATCCCGCTCGCCAACGCCGGCGCGATCGTCGACGGCATCGGCTGGCTCGGCGTCTACCCAACACTCATCTCGCTGGCACTGATCGCGAGCGCGCTCGGGCTCACGCTGTCGATCATACTGTTTCAGATATTCGGCGCCGGCAGAGCCCGCCTGTGGACCCAGATGATCGGCGCCTTGATCGCCGGCGCCTTCGTGCTCGGCGCGCAGATCGTCGCGATGCTTCCTGCGCCGACGCGCCGGGCGACCAAGGCCTGGCTCGAAAGCCAGGTCACTCCCGACGCCAGCGGCCCGCTCGCGCTGCTGCGGCTGCCGATGGACTCGTTCAGCGGCGACCCCATCGCCGCACTCCACCTGCTCATCGTCGCCTCCGTCGCATTCGTGGCCGCGACGAGCCTTCTGGGAAATCGCTTCGCCGCCATGAGCATCGTCGCCAGCGGTGCGGCGTCCACGACCGAAGCGACCACTGGTGAGGCGAAAAAAATACGATTTCGCTCCGGGCTCGCACCGAACATGTGGCGCAAGGAATGGCGCCTGCTCGCGCGCGATCCCGGCATGTTCGCGCAGCTCGCGCTGCAGATCATCTACACCGTGCCGGTCGCCGTCGTGCTCTTGCGCAACGAGACACTGCCGCCGGTGTTCGCCCTCGCGCCGACCATCGTCGTGATCGCAGCCCAGGTTGCAGCCTCGCTCGCTTGGCTTACGGTTTCGGGCGAGGACGCGCCCGAGCTGATCGCGACCGCGCCCGTCACCATCGACGCCGTCAATCGAGCGAAACTGCACTCCGTCGCGCTTCCGGTTCTGATCGTCCTGGCGCTACCGATCGCGGCTCTCGCCTTCGTCTCCTGGGTCGGCGCGCTCATCACCGTGCTCACCGCGATCGCAGCGGGCACCTCGACGGCGATGTTGAACCTGTGGCACCCCATGCCGGGCAACCGTCGCGGCATGTTGCGCCGTCACTCGCAATCGAAGATCGTCGCGCTCCTCGAGCACGGCATCGCGCTCCTCTGGGCCCTCGCCGTCGTCATGGCCCTGATCGGCAGCCCCATCACGTTCGTGCCGGTGCTGATCGTTCTCGGCATTCTCGCGGCGATGCGTCACCGCGGCCGCAAGGCACACGCCTGACGGAAGGCGACGTGTCCGCTCAATCTTCCTTGCCCGCGTACTTGCCGGCGGTCTGCGGATAGAGCGACTTTATGATCTTGAACTTCGAGATATCGGTCGTCGCGTCCATGTGCAGGAAGATCGCGGCGTCGCGGAACAGCTTCTCGACGCCGAAGTCGAGCATGATGCCGTTGCCGCCGTGCAGCTCGATGCAGTGCGTGGCGACCTTCATGATCTCTTCCGAGGCATAGACCTTCGCCATGTTGCACAGCGCGTCGGCGTCCGGCGCGTTGTCGTCCACGGCTGCACTCGCGCGATAGAGCAGCGCGCGCACGGCCTCGACACGCACGATCATGTCGGCGAGACGCACGGCGACCGCCTGATGCTTGATCAGGATCTTGCCGCCCTGCACGTAGTTCTGCACGTAATCCTGCGCCACCTCGATGCAGCGCACGCCGACGCCGAGGTTCTTCGACGCCTGGATGATCTTGCCGGGCCGGAAGTAGACGCCGGCCTTGGCGAGCGAGTTGCCCTCGACCAGCAGGTGGTCGTCGGGCACGAACATATCCTCGAACACCAGCTCGCCGTTGTTCATGAAGCGGCAGCCGAGTGTCTCGTTGCAGCGCGCGACGACGAGGCCCTTGGTATCGCGCGGCACGAGGAAGCTCGACGTGCCCTTGGTCATGCCGACGCCCGGCTCGCTCGTCGCGTAGACGACGTAGAGGCCGGCGTCGTAGCCGTTGGAAATGAACTGTTTGCGGCCGTTGATGACCCAGCCGCCCTTGGTGCGCACGGCGCGCGTCCGCATCGCGGCTTCCGGCACGTCGTAGGGCAGCCAGCGGTCGGACGCGCCGGACGGCTCGGTGAGGCAGTGCGCGAGCAGGAACTTCGGATCCTCGACGAGCCGCTTGAACCACTTCTCCTGCAGGTGCCTGGGCGCGAGATTGCGCAGCAGCACCGACACCTTCCAGTTCTGCACGAGCTTGTCGGCGAGGCCTGAGTCACCGCGCGCGATCTCCTCGGAAATCAGCGCGAACGTCGCGATCTCGGTTTTCTTGTCGAGCTCGACGCCGCCGTACTCGACGGGAACGCCGAGCGTGCGGATGCCGATCTTGTCGGCCTCGATCAGGATCTCGTCGGGAAGCCGGCCTTCCGGCTCCATCGACCATTCCTTCTTCCAGTTCGTGCGCATGTACGGCAGCACGACATTGTCGACGAACCGCGCGCAACTCTCGCGCATCATCTCCTGATCTTCGCTCAGGCCGCGGCGCGAAATCGGTGATGGCATGAACCAGTTTCCCTCGAAGACTCGAATCCGAATTTGGCGCACTCAGCCGGTGAGCCTCGGCGCCCGATTTCAACACGGCGCGCGCACGCTCGCAATGGATCAACGCCACCCTACAAGCAGGGCGGCGGATCAACGACTTTCGATGTCGTGGTCAGGCCGCGTGCGAGGTAACGGGCTGGGTCAGGATCGCGTAGAGGCTGGTGCTGTCGCGTGCGGCTCTCAGCCGGTCGCGAGAACTCGGCTCCCGCAGAAGGCGCGATATCCGCGCCAGCGCCTTCAGATGATCGCCGCTGGCGTGCTCCGGCGCGAGGAGGACGAAGATCAGGTCGACCGGCTCGTTGTCGAGCGCTTCGAACTCGATCGGCTGGTCGAGCCGGGCGAACAGGCAGTGAATACGGTCCAGCCCCTTGAACTTCGCATGTGGGATGGCGATGCCGCCGCCCAGGCCCGTGGAGCCCAGCCGCTCGCGCTGCATCAGCCCCTCGAAGAGATCGCGCGTGGGAACGCCTGTGACGGTGGTTCCCAGCTCGGCCAGATCCTGAAGCGCCTGCTTCTTCGACTTGGCCTTCAGCGTGGGAATGATCCCGCGCTGTATGAGGAGGTCTGATAGTTCCATGGCTAGCGATCTGCCCCAAAGGACCAAACGGTCATCAGCACGCCCACCGGCATCGATTTGCCTGCGGTTCAGGAACTCCGTTTGGAACGACCACCCGTCGACTGCTTCGGCGCAGCTGCGAGCCCCGCCATCGCAAATCCTGATTTAGACCCGGCCGATTTTCCGCGGCGCTCCTCCGGCACCGCCGAACTCGCCGCGTCGATCCAACCGATGTTGCCATCGGCACGCCGGTAGACGACGTTTACCTCACCGCTACCAGCATTGCGAAACACCAAAAAGGGCTCCTCCGTCAAGTCCAACCGCATCACGGCCTCGCTGACGGGTACGCTGAGCAGCGTCCTGGCGTTCTCAGCGATGATCAGAGGACTGTCCTCGCTACCTTTTCTCGAGTTCTTGATCGACCCCTCGTGCTTGTCGGACAACTCGACCACGAAATCGTTCACCTCGATGCTCGGGGCCTCGACGCTGTTGTCGCCTTCGCCGTGGTGGCGATTCTTCAACCTGCGCTTGTAGCGCCGCAGACGCTTTTCGAGGTGCTCGAACGCGGCATCGGCGCTCGAATAGGCGTCTGTGCCTTCGCCGGAGCTTTCCAGCATGAGCCCCGTGCGCACCCGGACCGAACAGCTCGTCAGGAAGCGGCCCCGCTCTTTCTCCACCCGCACGTGCGCGGCGAGGAACTTGCCGAGATACTTCTCGATGGCCGCATCGAGCTTATCGGAGACGTAGCTCCGGAAAGCCTCGCCGACATTGATGTTCTTGCCCGTGACTTGCAGTGGCATGGCGGTATCGACAGCTCCATATCTCGAGATCTACGCAGGCTCGCCGCCGGCCTGATCCGACGACGCTAGAAGGCTGGCCGAGCGCCTGTCAAATCACGTCCGGAAACAGGATTTACCCTCTCCACCGACGTGTGGTGCCAGCTAATCATGTCGGGAATGGCACCGCCGGGATCAAGCAGTGAGGTCACGTGGAAAGGAATTAAGCGGTTCTTGCCACGCGGCTCAGCATGGTCTTCTCGCGCCGCCGCTGGACCGAAGACGGGATACGCATAGCCTCACGGTACTTGGCTACCGTCCGCCGGGCGATCTCGATGCCCTCGTCCGCCAGCCGTTCCACGATCGTGTCGTCGGACAGGACGGCCTGGGGCATCTCGCTGTCGATCAATTCGCGGATACGATGGCGCACCGATTCGGACGAATGCGATTCGCCCTCGCCCGCCGACGCGATCGCGGACGTGAAGAAATACTTGAGCTCGAAGATCCCGCGCGGCGTCGCGATGTACTTGTTGGACGTGACACGGGACACCGTCGATTCGTGCATCTTGATCGCATCTGCGACCGTCTTCAGGTTCAGCGGCCTGAGATAGCGCACGCCGAGGGTCAGGAACGCGTCCTGCTGGCGCACGATCTCCTCCGACACCCGCAGGATCGTGCGGGCCCGCTGGTCGAGGCTCTTCACCAGCCAGTTCGCGGTCTGCAGGCAATCGACGAGATATTCCTTGTCCCGGGATTGCGACGCCCCTTTCGATACGCGCGCGAAATAGGACCGGTCGACGAGCACCCGCGGCAGTGTTTCCGAATTCAGCTCGACGATCCAGCTCCCATCCGACGCTGCGCGCACCGAGACGTCCGGGATCACCGGCTGCATCTCGACATCGCCGAAGCTGAGACCGGGCTTTGGCGAGAGCTGCTTGATCTCGTTGATCATTTCGGCCAGCTCATCCATGTCCACCCCGACCGCCTTGCGCAGGCGCTGGAGATCGTGGCTGGCGAGCAGAGCCAGATTGTCGAGGAGCGCTGCAATCTGCGGATCGTACCGATTGCGGTCCTTGAGCTGCAACGCGAGGCATTCCGCCAATCCACGCGCGCACACGCCGGGCGGATCGAATGTCTGCAGAACGCCCAACACCTTGCCGATCAGGCTTTCCGCACATCCCATCCGCTCGGCCACCGCCGGCAGATCGATCATCAGATAGCCGGTCTCGTCGACCATATCGATCAGGTAGTGCCCGATCAGCCGCTCGATCGGATCGACGATCGCGACCGCGAGTTGCTCGACCAGATGCTCCTTGAGCGAAATGCCGCTGGTGGCGAAGGCTTCCAGGTTGACATCCTCGCCTCCCCCACCGCCCGAGCCGTTGGAGTGCTGCCTGAGGCCGGTCCAGCCGGCAGCGCCGAGCTGGGGATCGACGTCCATCGGCGAGGCATCGGGATAGACGTTCTCCGGCGCGGTATCGAGCACCGCGGCGGCATCCCCGCCACCGGGCTGCGACAGGTCGAGCCATACGTCTGAACGCGCCTCGTCGAGATCGATGCGCGGAACGGAGTCTTCGGCGGCCGCTTCGCGTTGCGCCTGCACGTCCGGCATCTCGCCGCGGTCGTCGCGTTCAAGCAGCGGATTGCGCTCGAGTTCGGCTTCGACGAACGCCGAAAGCTCCATGTTGGAGAGCTGCAACAGCTTGATCGCCTGCTGCAACTGGGGCGTGAGCACCAGTTGCTGGCCCTGCCGCATCTCCAGTTTTGGCGAGATCGCCATGCTGCCGCTGACCCATTACCCAGACATTGCGAACGGCCGACGCCGAGCGCCGATCCCTGGATCGCAAGTCAATTCGAAACCTAAGGCTGTCCCCCAGCGTCCTGCAACGCCGGAGGCGACTGGAAAGCCGCATCAAGGTTTACGCTTGGCTACTTAACCGAACATATCGCCGAGGTACACCCGCCGGACGTCTTCGTTGGCTATGATTTCCTCGGGCTTACCTTGTGTCAGAACCTGACCATCGAAAATGATGTAAGCGCGATGAATGAGGCTCAGAGTCTCGCGGACGTTGTGGTCGGTGATCAATACACCGATACCGCGCTGGGTCAGGTGGCGGACCAGCTCCTGGATATCTCCCACGGCAATCGGATCGATGCCCGCGAACGGCTCGTCGAGCAGCATGAACGAAGGCCCAGACGCCAGCGCCCGGGCGATCTCGCACCGCCTGCGTTCACCGCCCGACAGCGCGATCGAGGGCGATTTCCTGAGCCGGGTGATGCGGAACTCTTCCAGCAGCGAATCGAGCTTCTCCCGCCGCTTCTTGCGGTTGGGCTCGACCAGCTCGAGCACCGCCATGATGTTCTGCTCGACCGTGAGGCCGCGGAAGATCGACGCCTCCTGCGGCAGGTATCCGATGCCCAGCCTCGCCCGCCGGTACATCGGGAGCCGCGTGACCTTTCGTCCGTCGATGTAGATGTCGCCGTGATCGGCCGGAACGAGACCCGTGATCATGTAGAATACGGTCGTCTTGCCGGCGCCGTTCGGCCCGAGGATGCCGACGGACTCGCCCCGCCCGACCGCGACGCTGACGCCCTTCACGACCATCCGCTTGCCGTAGGTCTTCTTCACGTCGTGCGCCGAGAGCCAGCCTTCCGATATGACCGCGCTCGACTTGGAACCGCCACTGGCGCCGACCTGCTGTGGCGGCGATCCGGCGGGGGCGTGCTCCTGCTCCTCGTCGGGGTCGAAGTCGGGATCGACGCGACTGGGATCGGGCTTGCGGAAACCGAATATTCTCAAGGCACCACGTCTCCGCGCGAATTCAGTTGTTGTTGCCGAATACGGACTGCAGGTCGCTGCCCGAAGATCTCGGCCTGGGTTGCCTCGGCACCGGAGCGGTCGCAGGCGCCGCGGGCGGTGCGGGCGAGGCCGCGGGAGCGCCAGGGGCCGATGCCGGCTGCGCGGCGCCGACGGCGTCCTTCATCTTCTTCTGCTCTTCCTTCAGCATCCCCGGCACGAATACCGCCTGGGCCCGCCCTTTGACGATCACATTTCCGGTCGCTGAAACCGACCCTTTGGAAGCGCCCGAGCTGAAACCGCAGGCGTCGATGATCTTCATCAGGCCGGTGGTCATGTCGAGCTCGGCACAGTTGCCGTTGGTCACGCTCGTGCCGTGCGACAGAACGACATCGCCGGTGAGCTTGGCGGAGTTCGTCTTCGGGTTGAACACGGCCGAATTGCCTTGCGCGCGCTGGCCGTCCTTCGCGACGATATCCACCCGCCGCGGCATCACGACCTGGGTGAGTTGCGCGCCTTGCCTGGGCTGTCCTGCCGGTGGCGCAGAGCCTGCCGCAGGACCCGCCAGCGCCATCCCGCCCTCACCCGTATAATGCGCGGTCATCTCTTCGGTATTGATGACGTATTCGCCCTGCACCGCCTTCACTTTGCCCTTGAAGACGGCGACCTTCTTCTTGTCGTCCACGTCGAGCGTATCGGCGTCGATGTCGATGGGCTGGCCGGGATCGCCGCGCGCCGCCAATCCGAACCCACCCGCCGCCGCCTTCGGCGCTGCCTTCTTCGCAGCCGGGCCATCTGCTTCGGCCTGGTTCTGATGGAGCCGCGCGCTGATCTGCCCCTTGGCCTGTCCCGCCCCTGCCGGCGAGGTCAGATTCAAAGTCCCTTGCTTGCGGTCGGCAAGCAGCCGGCGGCCCTTGAGCACGTTCTTCTGCTGCGTCACCACGACATTCCCGGTGAGAAGGATGATGTCGGTCTTGTTGTCGATCTCGGCCCGGTCGGCCGTCGCCCCGCGATCCGGTCCACCCGAAATCGCGACCGGCCCCGCCAGCACCGCGCGATCGTTGATCGCGTCGAAGTCCATCGCACTGCCGGTTGCCCGTTCCGCGCCGCGCGTGAGCACGACGTCGGTACGCGAGACGAGCCGCTTCAGCTTGCCCGAGCCGTCACCGGCGGCGAGACTGGACTGCGGCTTTGCCCCGCCGTCCGCCTGCCCCTCGTAGAAGACCTGCAGCTCCGCGGTCTCCATCACCTGATCGACTTGCTTGGCCACCACGTCGCCGAAGAACGTAGCGATCTTACCGGCATCGTCGATCAGCAGCCGCTGCGACGTGACATCAACGGGCGCATTCGTTTTGGCTTCCGGCGGTTTTGCAGCCGGAGCTTTGGCCGCGGGCTGCGCCTGACTGCCACGCAGGGCCTGCCCGGGGGCAGCCTCTGCTTCACCCGGCTTCGGCGGCGCCTGCAGGTGTGCGACCACGCCCCCGGTGAACAGAACTTTCTTCTGCTTCTGCTCGATGGTCATCGCCTTGCCGTGGACGGTGCCCGACGGCATCCTCACCGTCACCGGCTCGTCCGAGACGATGCGATTCTCCTTCGTATAGATGGTCGCCTGCGTGAGCTCTGCGGTCATACCGTTCTGCGAGGCGACGTCGACGCGCTCGTAGAGTTCGAGCACGTTGGAGTTGCTGTCGAGCGTGCCGCGGGGCGATTTCAGCGTGGTCGTCTGGCGGCTGCCGTCGATCAGCTTGCCCTCGATCCTGTTGAGCCGGACGATGCCCTTCATCTTGTGGTCCTGCTGCGCGGTCGCCGCGCGCACCTCGAACTCACCGCCCTGCTTGTCGAAACCCGTATACCGCGGATTGTGGGCAACGAGCGCTTCCTGCGAAAGCGTGATGGCGGAGACCTCCACCTTCTTGTCGGCCCAGGTCAGCGAGATCGAACGCTGCATGAAGAGCGCGTAGGCCGCGATCATGAACAAGCCCGATGCCGGCAGCGCAAATCGTAGGGCTCTGACCAGAATCGTATGCCGCCTCGCCTTGGCGAACGCCGAGGCGCGGTCCGTTCCGAAGTCCAACGCCGCCCGAGTGCGGGGGCGGCCCGCGTCTGGCCGGTGGTTCGGCTGGGGAATGGCGTCCTGTGGCATGGGTTAGGCTGCAGCCTGATCTGATGCTCGGGCCCCGATCCAATGCTCGGGCCACTCCGCGCGGAACCTGTGAGCGGAACGTCTGTATGGCAACTCGGGCGAAACGAGAGTGTCCTCAATACAACGCAGATCGAACCGGCGACACCATTGCTCCGCATAGCAGCCCAAAGTGGATGAATTTGAGGCCGCCTGACAAGCCACCGGTTCGGCCGTCGGGCAAACGTGGCCCCAGAGCCACGCCTCAATGCGCGAAGATATCCTGATCCTCGAAACCCATGAGATCGAGCGCCGCTCGCGTCGAAAGAAACCCGAACGCGGCTTCGGCCATCGCGGTGCGCCCCTCGCGCTCCAGCATCATATCCAGCCGCGCCTTCAGCGCGTGGAGGTGGAAGACATCGCTCGCCGCATAGGCAAGCTGTTGATCGGAAAGCTTTTGAGCGCCCCAGTCGGAGCTTTGCTGCTGCTTGGAGATCTCGACCTGCAACAGCTCCCCGACGAGATCCTTGAGACCATGACGGTCCGTATAGGTCCGGGTCAGCTTGGACGCGATCTTGGTGCAGTAGACCGGTGCGGTGTCGACGCCGAGATACTGGCGAAGCACGGCGACATCGAACCGAGCGAAGTGGAAAATCTTGGTCACGGACGGGTCGGCCAGCAGGGCCTTCAATCGCGGCGCCTCATATGGCGGTGCGACCTGGACGAGATGCGCCACGCCGTCTCCAGCGGACAACTGGACAAGGCAGAGCCGGTCGCGATGCGGTTTCAGGCCGAGCGTCTCGGTGTCGATCGCCACTGATCCCGAGAACGTCAGCCCCGCCGGCAGATCGCCCTTGTGCAACTTGAAAGACGTGGCAACCATGACAGCCCCTTTCATGCGGGAATTCGGCGCGCGAACCTCCCCGGCGATATCCGGCCAACCGGTTGAATCGCCGAAGCGTTCCCCAACACCTGCGCGCGCCCGGTGTTTATCGGGAAGCCGCCCCGGCGGCAAGCGAGCGCGGCAGCTGGTCCCCGCGTTCTACCGCTCCGAATTGCCGCTGCGTTCACTCCTCCGCAGTCGCACACGCCTCGAGACCATCCCGATCGAGCACCGTGATGACTGCGCCGTCGGCCCGGATCAGGCCCTGCTCGCGCAGTTCACCGAGCTGCCGGTTCATGTTCTCGCGCGACAGCCCGGCGTAACTGCCGAGATCGCGTTGCGACAGCTTGAGATCGATCAGGATGCCGTCGGCGGTCGGACGTCCGTGCTGGTCCGCCAGCCGCAACAAGGCGTTCGCCGCGCGAGCCGCCATCTGCAGCCCCGCGTGCTCCACCGCCGAAGACATCGCCCGCACCTTGCCCGCCAGCGCCTCGATGATGCCGAGCATCGCCTCGGGGTGCTGCTCGATGACCGGCAGGAGATCGCGCCGCCAGATCACCAGCGCTTCCGTCGCCTCGAGCGCCGTCGCGTCGGCCGAGCGCGGCTTGCCGTCGAGGGCGGCCAGCTCGCCGTTGAGATCGCCCGGCCCGAGGAAGTTCAGCGTAACGTCCCGCGCATCCGTCGTGACGATGCCGATCTTCACCCGCCCCGACAGGATGATCATCAGGCTGTCGCCGGCATCGCCGCGGTGATAGATCGCCGCCCCCTTCGCGAACCGGGCCGGCTGGCCGCGCCGCACCAACTCGTCGAGTGCGGCATCGGGCAACGCCGCCAGGACACTCTTGTTGCGCAACACCTCGCGGATCTGCTCGGCCGTCATCGGCATGTCCCGGTTCCTCCCTATGGAAACAGCCAGTTACGTTTCCACGGCGTCGCCGGGTCGGGCCTGCGGAACACGACCCGATCGTGCAGCCGGAACGGCCGGTCGTGCCAGAACTCGATCTCGAGCGGCGTCACCCGGAACCCGGACCAGTGCTCCGGCCGCGGGATCTCGCCGATCGCATGCTTCACGCCGTACCAGGCCGCCGCCTTCTCGAGATCATAGCGCCCGCTCATCGGCTCCGACTGCTGCGACGCCCATGCGCCGATCCGCGATCCTCGCGCCCGCGAGCTGAAGTAGGCGTCCGCCTCCTCCCGGCTGGTCTCGGTGACGATGCCCCTCACGCGCACCTGCCGGCGCAGGCTTTTCCAGTGGAACAGAAGCGCCGCCTTGTGCGCACCCAGCAGCTCGCGGCCCTTGGCGCTCTTGAAGTTGGTATAGAACACGAACCCACGGTCGGCCCGCTCCGCGCTATCGAGCGCCTTCAGCAGCACCATGCGCACGTTCGGCATACCATCAGCGTCGGCGCTCGCGACCGCCATCGCTTCGGGATCGTTGATCTCGCTGCGCTTGGCGTCGGCGAACCACCGCTCGAACAGCGAGAACGGCTCGCTCTCGTCCATGAAGTCGGCCGCCTGTGGACCCGTATAGTAGTCCTTGCGACCCGCCGCTGGAGCCGCCGTTGGAGCACCGGCTGGTTGGGTATCCTTGGGGTCCGCCATCTGTAACCGCTTTCCTGACGTCTGCCGTCGCCGCTCGTCGAGCCTATCACCGTCTACGAACGGCACGCTCGTTGAGATCAAATTAACCCAAGCGGTTCAAGATACGGAGGTTCGAGTTGTTGCCGGGCTGTCCGGCGCGTTTCCCGTCGAGTGTGTGCCATGTTCGTGTCCGACCGTTCCATCGTGTCGCTTGCCGCATCGACGGCGGCGGCAACCTTCCTGTTCTTCTCGACGCTCCTGGCGACGGACACCACCCGTGCCGAACCAGCTACGACTGCATCCCAACCGCCAGCGTCCCAAACAGACGTCTTCGGCAGCCTGACCCATCCCCAGCCGACCCCCCGCGCACTACCTGCTTTCCCGCCCCGGATCGAGCCCGGCGACGACACCGCTGCGCTCGACGCCATCGAGATCGCTCTCACCCAAGCCAGCGACGGAGCGACCTACGTTTGGCAGCGCGGCAATGGCAGGCTGACCGGATCGGTCCGCCCCACCATGACGTTCCGCGACGCCGACCGACGGATGTGCCGGCACATCGAGATGCAGGTCCAGCTCGGCGCCCATGCCCGCCGCACCGAAGGCATCGCCTGCCGCGGCACGGATGGCGTGTGGGTGCTGGAGGGGTGAGGCGCGAACTACCGCTTCAGGAAGGCCAGCACGCCTTCCTTGTACGCACGATCGCCAACAGCCTTCATGTGATCGCGATCGGGAATTTCGAGCGCTTCGCCGCCTGGAATGAGTGCGGCCAGATCGCGCGCCGAACCGCCGATCACATCGAGCGTTCCCACCGCCACCAGCACGGGCACGCGCACTTTGCCCAGGGCCTCGGCCGTTATCGGATCGCGCGATGAACGAATGCACGCGGCCAGCGCCTTCAGGTCGCTCTTCGTCTGCTCGGCGAAGGCGCGGAAGGTGCGTGCCGTCGCGTTCGTCACCTGATCGATGCTCTCGGCTTCGAGTGCGTGTGCGATCGGCCCGGTGCCGGCCATGCCGCGCACCATGTTGATGCCGAGGCCAGCGAACACGGCGCTGCGGACGCGATCGGGATGCGCCATCGTCAGGAACGCCGTGATCCGCGCGCCCATCGAATATCCCATCACGTCGGCGCGCGGCAGGCCGAGATGGTCGAGCAGCCGGCGCGCATCCTCCGCCATCAGTGGCGCACCGTAGAGCGCGGGATCGTGAGGCTTCGCGCTCTTGCCGTGTCCCCGGTTGTCCATGGAGAGCACGCGATAGCCAGCGCGCGTCAATTCACGCACCCAGGCCGTATCCACCCAATTGGTCTGCGTGTTCGACGCGAAACCGTGGATCAGCAGCACCGGCTCGCCATTGCCTTCGTCGAGATAGGCGATCTCGACGCCGTCGGAGTTGAAGGTTTTCATCTGGAACTCGCCCTTGCTTGTTCTCCCCCCACCGCCCCTGCGGGGCACCTCCCCCGCAAGGGGGGGAGGAAAGGCAGAATGGTCAGCGGCCGACGACCGCGTTGTAATACTGCAGATCCACATACCGCGCCGGATCCGTCAGCTTCTTCGTCCCGCCACCGAACCGCGAGCGCAGATCGAGCACCACGTCGATCCCCGCCGGCAGAAGCGCTGCTTGCGGTGTAAGCCCCGATTTCGGCGACAGCAGGCTGTCCATGACGGCGCCGGCGACGCGCGGTTGGATCTCCGGCATCTTCGACAACAGCAGATCGGTCGCGGCCTGACGGTTGGCCGGCGCCAGCGTCCAGGCAAGACCGCCGAGATAGCCCTTGATGAAGCCCTTCAGCGCTTCCGGGTTCGCCGCCGCCCACTTGCGCGATGCGACGTAGGCCTGGCCCTGATAGTCCGGGTAGTGCTTGGTCGAGGTGTCGAGCACGGTGAAGCCGTTACCGCGCGCGATCGACGTGAACGGCTCGATCGTCAAGGTGCCCGTGTACTTGCCGGCCTTGACGGCTTCCCAGCGCACCGGCGTCGCGCCGACCGGCTCGATGGTGTAGTCGGTCTTCGACAGACCCGCCTTCGCCAGCATCTCGTAGAGCACGAACGCAAAGCCCGTGTAGAGCGCGTCCATCGCGAGCACTTTGCCCTTCACGTCGGCGTAGCTCTTGATGTCGGCCTGCGTGATGAACGCGAGCTCGATCTGCGTCGCGCCCATGAAGGCGAAGAAATCGGGCACGGGATCGAGCTTCACGGCGCCTTGCGCCTCGACGTAGGCGACGACGTTGTCGAACGCGGTGCCGGCGATGTTGAACTTGCCCGACGCGAGGTTTTCCGCCTGATAGGCCGAGTTCGGCGTCGTGGTCATGTTGAACGCGATGCCGGCCTTGTCGAACAACCCCTGCTCGATGGCGGCGAAGATCGGCAAATTCTGGGCGCCGGGAAACGCGATCAATTCGACTGTGGTCATGGCTCGGATCCTCCATTGCGCCGGGAATACAGGCAGCAGGCTGCGACTGATCGAGCCAGTCACACACTCCGCCGCCGAGGGCAAGACCCCCGCTCCATCAAGGCTTGTCGAGCACCTGGAGCGTCTCGACCGAATAGACGTCGCCCGGCTTGCGCACGAGATCCACACCCATCCGTAGCGAGATCCCCAGCACGAGCAGCGCCAGCATCACCCGCAGTTCCTCCTGCCGGATGCGCCCGGCCATCGTGACGCCCTTCTGCGCGCCCATTACGCCCCCGAGCATGATCGGCAGGCCCAGCAGCACGTCCACGTTGAAGTTCTGCATCGACTGCATGACGACGTTGATCGACGTGACGAAGATGATCTGGAACGCGCTCGTACCGATCGCGATGCGCGTCGGCACCCGGATCACGTAGATCAAGGCCGGCACCAGCAGGAACCCGCCGCCGACACCCATGATGGCCGTCAGCCAGCCGACCAGCACACCGACCAGAACCGGCGGAATAGCGCTGGCATAGAGCTTGGATTGCCGGAAGCGTAGCTTGAGCGGCATCCGCTGGAGCAGCGTGTGCTGGCCGGCGCGCTGCCGGCTCGACTGGCCCCCGCTCGCCGCGGTCTGGCGGATCGCCCGGACGCTCTCGATCAGCATCAGTGAGCCGATGATGCCGAGCACGAACACGTAGTTGAGCGAAATGAACAGATCGAGCTGGCCGAGCCCCTTCAGGAACTGCTGCAACTGGATGCCGGAAATCGCCCCGAACACACCGCCCAGGATCAGCAGCTTGCCGAGCAGCGTGTCGACATTGCCCTGCATCCAATGCCGCAGCGTCCCCGAAACCGACGACGCCACCACCTGCAGCGCGCCGGTGCCGACCGCGACCAGCGACGGCACGCCGAGGAACATCAGCGCCGGTGTCATGATGAACCCGCCGCCGACACCGAACATGCCCGACATCACGCCGACGCTGTAGCCGAGCGCCAGCAGCAGGAAGAAATCGAGGGGAATGCCCGCGATCGGCATATAGAGCGAGAACATGAAATCTCCTGACTCACGCCTCGTTAGGCCCTCCCGCGATCGGGAGCGAGCATCGATCGAGCCGCAGCCTCATGCGAAATGTCGCAACCCGGGTAAATCCACCGTGATGCGTGACAGTCATAAGCCCGCTGCATAGGTTGCTGCGACCGCGCCGCCCGACTGCTCACCCGACCGATGTCCAGCCCGCCTACGGAGAACACGATGACCTCACGCTTCACCGCTCGCCGTGAACGCTTCCGCGCGATCATCGCCAGCAACCGCTGCATCCATCCCGCCTCCGTGTTCGATCCGATGTCGGCACGGATCGCGGAGGACCTCGGCTTCGAGGCCGGCATGCTCGCGGGCTCCACCGCCTCGCTCGCCGTGCTGGGCTCGCCCGACAACATCACGCTGACGCTGTCGGAGTTCGCGGGCCTCTCCCAGCGCATCTGCCGGGCCGGCGAGTTGCCTGTCATGGTCGACGCCGACCACGGCTACGGCAACGCGCTTTCCGTGATGCGCACGGTCGAAGAGCTCGAGACGGCGGGCATCGCGGGAATGTCGGTCGAGGACACGTTGTTGCCCGAGCCGTTCGGCGGCGGCGGCAAGAGCGGTCTGATCTCGATCGCGGAAGGCATCGGCAAGATGAAAGCAGCCGTCGCCGCCCGGCGCGATCCCCTGTTCGTCATCGCCGCCCGCACCAGCGCCACCGCGCTCTCCTCGCTCGACGATGCCATGGCGCGCGTCGCCGCCTATTCGAAAACCGGCGTCGATGCGATCTTCCTCGCCGGCACGAAGTCGCGCGCCGAAGTCGAAGGCATCCGCTCCGTCACCGCGTTGCCGATCATCCTCGGCGGCGTTCCCCAGGCGATGATGGATCACGCATTCTTCGATGCGCATGGCGTCCGCATCTGCCTGCAGGGCCACCAACCGATCCAGGCCGCGGTGCAAGCCGTCTACGCAACGATGAAAGCCCTGCGGGAAGGCGCCGATCCCACGACCTTGGCGGGCTTACCTTCCGCCGAAACCATGCACCGCGTCACCCGCGCCGACGACTACGCGCAGTGGACGAAGGAATATCTGAGGTAGCTGCCGGCCACCCTTGCCCTTCCCACGAACGTCCTGGTCCGCGCAGGCGGACCATCCACGACACGGCGACGGAGCCGTGGATGGCCCGGCTGAACCGGGCCATGACGTGGCTATTGGAA
>CAZNMY010000104.1:0-22774 GCA_964574325.1 uncultured Devosia sp.
GAGTCACACCGACGCACACAGATTGCGATTCACGTATTGTTCGGGATGTCCTAAGTCGAGCAACTGAGCCGAAACCCTGCTGTACGCGTTTTTCAAGGTCGAGCAGGCTCTGCACGCTGGCGCGCTGCTCGACGCGGGCGAGATGACGTGAGCAATTCTGGAATGATGAGAGATCGAGGCCGAAAGATTTGGCGCGCCGGAAAGCCCAATAGAGGTACGTGTCGACCGTCGTGAAATGGTCGAAAAGCCACTCGCGGCCTTCGAGCATCTGTTCCGCGATGGCGAAGTCTTTTCTCAGGTGCCGCTCGCCCACGCGCCTGACGCTGTCAGCGCTTTCCTGCAGATCGCAGTGGTTCTCGGGCCGCGGAAAATGGGTCAGATGCGGATGGATGGTCGAGGCGATCCAGGCCATCGCCGACACGGCCTCGATTTCACGTCTCGGATCGGCAGGAAGTAGCTGTGCCGCTGGGAAGCTGCGGGCGATCCAGAGTTGGATGGCGATGTTCTCGGTCAGTGGTTTGCCATCGATGACCAGAACCGGCACCTTGTGCTTCGGGTTCATCGCGTTGAATTCAGCAGTCAGATGCTGGTTCGCGCGCGTGTTGAAATTGCGGACGTCGAACTCGGCGCCCGCTTCTTTCAGCGCAACGTAGGGCACCAGCGCGCAGGTCATCGGAGCGTAGAAGAGCGTGAGCCTCATCTGGGCGGGTCTTTTATTCGGGCTGCGCTGTCGAGCACGTGTGAGATAGCGCTCCCGGCTTGTGTGGGAGCGCTATCTTCGCATCATGACATCATCGAGCTGGTTTCGAGACGAATGGATCTCAGCCCATCATCTTCTCGACATGCTCCCAGTTCACGAGGCTGTCGAAGAACGCCTCGAGATACTTCGGCCTGAGGTTGCGATAGTCGATGTAGTAGCTGTGCTCCCACACGTCGCAGCCCAGGATCGGCTTCTGCCCGTGCATCAGCGGGTTCTCGCCGTTCGGGGTCTTGGCGGTGGCGAGCTTGCCGTCGGCGCCGATCACGAGCCAGCACCAGCCCGAGCCGAACTGCGTCACGCCGGCCTGGACGAAATCGGTGCGCAGCTTGTCGTAGCCGCCATATGCGGTGACCAGCGTCTCGAGCTTGCCGGGCAGCTTCTTGCCGCCGCCGTTCGGCTTCATCCACTGCCAGAAGTGGATGTGATTGTAGTGCTGGCCGATCTGGTTGACGACCGGCTGATCCTTGGCCGCGAACGCCTCCTTGCAGATGTCCTCGATCGACTTGCCGGCGTACTTCGTGCCGTCACCAGCCAGCGTGTTGCCGGCCACGACGTAGGCGTTGTGGTGCTTGTCGTGGTGGAACTCGAGGGTCTCCTTGGACATATAGGGCGCGAGCGCATCGTAGGCGTAGGGCAGCGCGGGAAGGGTGAAAGCCATGGGATTGTCTCCGGCACAAGAGGGTTGAAGGGGGTGATTGGAATGACCGGAACCTAGGACTTTGGACGCCACGTTGCAAGGTCGCGTCGGCGATTGCGTCAGCACCCAGATGAGCTCGTATAGCGCTGCTGGCAGTATGCGTTCGCGCGCGCTAAAGATATCGAGAACAAGAATTTTCCAAGGGAGTACGGACATGGATCTGAGGCTGCAAGGCAAGACCGCGATCGTTTCGGGCGGCAGCATCGGGATCGGCAAGGCCGTTGCCCGCCAGTTGGCGCGCGAGGGCGTCGACGTCGCGATCGCGGCGCGCAACATGGCAGCCCTCAACGCCGCCGCGACCGAGATCGCCAACGAGACCGGCCGTCGCGTTCTCTCGCTGCAGACCGACACGACCGACGACGCCAAGGTGCGCGAGATGGTGGCGATCGCCGCCAACACGTTCGGCCGCATCGACATCCTCGTGAACGCCGCCGCCAACCCCGGCGGCCAGTCCGGCAAGCCACCCGGCCTCGCCGAGACCACCTACGAGCTGTTGATGGCCGAGATGAACACCAAGGTGATGGGCTATCTGCGCACCGCCCGCGAAGTCGCCCCGTTCATGAAGAAGAACGGCTGGGGCCGCATCATCAACATATCCGGCCTCGCTGCGCGCACCACCGGCAACATCGTCGGCAGCGTTCGCAACGTGTCGGTCGCGGCCCTGAGCAAGAACCTCGCCGACGAGCTGGGCCCGTTCGGCATCAACGTCACCTGCGTGCATCCCGCGACCACGCGCACCGAAAAGTCAGCGGGCGTGTTCGAGCGCGCGGCCGCCGCCCAGAAGCTGTCGATCCAGGAGATCGAGAAACAGATGGGCTCCAAGAATACGCTCGGCCGCATCGTCGACGCCGAGGAGGTCGCCGACGTGATCGCGTTCCTCGCCTCGCCGCGCTCCGTCTCGATCAATGGCGACAGCATCGCCGTCGGCGGCGGCGCGAAAGGCTCGATCCACTATTGAAGCATCCGCTCACGCGTGCGTCGCGGGATGCGAAGACGCACGCGGCTTCACTTCGTACGCTTCCGGCACGGTGCCGGCTACGATGTGATTGACGAGCTTCTCGACGAAGCGCAGCGATGCACGCGGCCTGCGGCCGAGGCCGGCACGCGTCTTCGTCGCCGCACGCGCCACGAGGCGGTCCGCTGCCAACTTGCGCCGCACATATCGGTATGCGATGGCCTGCGTCATCGCGTTGTTCTTGATCCCCCGCCTTGCCGCCGCAAGCACGGGCAGCAGCACGAACTTGGACGCCGCGACGCCGGTCGAGATCGCCGCATGTGCAGCCCCGATCTTGAGCACGTTCAACAGCAGCGGCGCATCTACCTTCCATAGACTCACGTTGATCGTCCCATGCAGCATCAGCGCTTTCGCCTTGATGTAGGCCAGCACGAGCACGCCGATATAGAGCGCCACCGCCGCCAGCACGAAGCCCGCGAGCCGCGTCAACGCTTCGCTGTAGAGCAGCGGCCCGCCGCCCGGCAGTCGCGGATTGAACAGCCACACCAGCGGCCGGAACATCAGGTTGCGCGAAACCCAGTCGACGGCATGACCGAGTGCTGCGATCCCCGCGCGGATAGATACGCCAAGCCATCGCCAAGCGCGCTCGATTGCCCGCTGCGCAATCCGCTTGAACACTTTCAGAAGCAGGCGCGTCCGCCGGAGCCGCACGCGCCAACCTTCGATCAGCGCCTTCAGTCCCCCGCCCGGCCGCGCCGGAAGAATTCGGCCGACGAGGCCCAGAATGGCATCGAGTGCGCCGAGCACGAGGCCCGCCGCTCCGAGCGCGCCGGCTACGAGCTGTTTGAGCAATACGGCAACGGCTCGGCCGAGTGCAACGAGCCCACGAACGAGGGCACGGTAGGGGGCGAACAGCAGCTTGTCGCCGAGCCACAACAGCCAGTCGAGAATGACACTCAGGACATATTCGCTGCCGCGCAGCGCCTGGTGCCACAGCCTCGCTATGCCGAACCGCAGGAGGAACAGCAGCTTGGCCGAGCGGTCCGCGAGCCCACGCGCGCGCTCCCCGAGCCCGCGGTAGGCGACGCGGTCGAGGGAATGGCTTTCCGCGATGGCGCAGGCCAGGGTCTCATCCAGTTGCATGACGCACCACTGTCGCCGCGGATACGGCCCGAACGACTATGCCAAAGACGACTATGCCGGACTGGATTCAAGAAACGATTGATGCGGCTCCCCTCCGCTTCACTTCTTCCCCCCGCCCTTTACTTCCTTGGCGAACGTATCGCGCAGGCCGACAGTGCGGTTGAACACCAGCGCGCCGGGCCTGCTGTCCGTATCCGGACAGAAATACCCCAGCCGCTCGAACTGCACCGCGGCGGTGTCGCCCGCCAATGCCGGCTCGAGCCGCGCGTCGGTGATAACCTCCAGCGACTTCGGGTTGAGGTCCGCCACGAAATTGCCGGCATCCGGGCTCTCGGACATGAATAGCGGCTCGTAGAGGCGCACCTCTGCCTTGACCGCATCCGCCGCCGACACCCAGTGCAGCGTCGCCTTGACCTTGCGGCCATCGGGCGGCGTGTTGCCGCCCTTCGTCTGCGGATCGTAGGTGCAGCGCAGCTCGACCACGTCGCCCTTGTCGTTCTTGACGACGCTTTTGCACGTCACGAAGTACGCATAGCGCAGCCGAACCTCGGTGCCTGGCGACAACCGGAAGAACTTCTTGGGCGGGTTCTCCATGAAGTCGTCGTGCTCGATCCAGAGTTCCCGCCCGAAGCGCACCTTGCGGTTTCCCGCTGCCGCATCGTCGGGATGGTTCACTGCCTCCATCTCCTCGGACTGCCCTTCCGGATAGTTCTCGATCACGACTTTCAACGGCCGCAACACCGCCATGCGCCGCTGCGAGGTTTCGTTCAGCACCTCTCGGATCGAGAAATCGAGCATGCCCGCATCGACGATCGAGTTCGCCTTCGCGACACCGATCCGCTTGACGAAATCGCGCAGCGCTTCGGGCGGCACGCCGCGCCGACGCAATCCGGCGATCGTCGGCATCCGCGGATCGTCCCATGCGGTCACGTGGCCGTCGCGCACGAGCTGCGTCAGCACACGCTTCGACAGGATCATGCCGTTGATGTTGAGCCGCGCGAACTCGTATTGCCGCGGCTGCGCGGGCACCGGCAGATTGTCGAGAAACCACTCGTACAGCGGCCTGTGATCCGCGAACTCCAGCGTGCAGATCGAATGCGTGATGCCCTCGATCGCGTCGGACTGCCCGTGCGCGTAATCGTAGCTCGGATAGATCTTCCACGTGTCGCCGGTGCGCGGGTGCGTCGAGTGGAGGATGCGATAGAGCACGGGATCGCGCATGTTGATGTTGCCCGAGGCCATGTCGATCTTCGCGCGAAGCACGCGTGCCCCATTCGGGAATTCGCCCGCGCGCATCCGCCGGAAGAGATCGAGGTTCTCATCCACCGTGCGATCGCGGAATGGACTGTTCCGGCCGGGTTCCGTCAATGTGCCGCGGGCCGCGCGCATGTCGTCCGGGCTCTGGTCGTCCACGTACGCTTTGCCGGCCTTGATGAGGCCCTCGGCCCAGCCGTAGAGCTGCTCGAAATAGTCGGATGCGTGGTAGAAATGCTCGGCCCAGTCGAAACCGAGCCAGCGCACATCCTTCTGGATCGCGTCGATGTAGAGCTGCTCTTCCTTGGTCGGGTTCGTATCGTCCATGCGCAGGTGACAGCGGCCGCCGAACTCCTGCGCGATGCCGAAGTTGAGACAGATCGACTTGGCGTGCCCGATGTGCAGGAAGCCGTTCGGCTCCGGCGGAAAGCGCGTCACGACCGTCTTGTGCCGGCCTTGCGCGAGATCATCCTGGACGATGTCCCGGATGAAATCGGAGCCGGGCTCGCGGGTGTCGTTCTCGGTCGTCATGATCGCTTGTCCTGGTGAAGCGCCTTCACTGCGCGCCGTACTGGAAACGGGTCGGTTTGCCAACCCTCAGCGCTTCCGGGTGGGCTTCCGAGCTTGTTCGGCCCGGTCGAGCGTATCGGCAAGCGCCTTGCGTTGCTGTTCGGTCAGGCGCGCCCGACCCCGTGTCAACTTTTCTTTCCACTTGTCGCCGACCTCCCAGGCTTCGGTCCAGGCTTCGGCGAGTTCCAAGGGGCGCCGTATCGCGAGCGTGTCGATGAGACCACCGGCTTGGGCGATGTCCTTCGCAGACTTGATCTGATCCTGGCGCTCCACGGCAACGATCAGCTTGTGGACGGCATAGCGTTCGGCGCGCGGAACCGTGACTGGGACGCCGCCACCGTAAAGTACGACAGACCGTTCCGGCTGGTGAATGAGGTAGTCGAGGTGCCGCAACGGCTGTGCACCGGAGCCCGCCAGCGCCTTCATCCGGGCAGGCTTTCCCTGGTGCTCGCTGCTACCCCGATTCGGCGTCAGGAATTCGACCTTGAAGCCGCTGGCGTTCACGTAGCGCGTCGTCACGAATGGATCGTTGATCGTCGGGACATCGCGATAGGTCGGATCGATCGCTCGCAGGATTTCCAACGGCGGGCGCATGCTCTCACCGATGTTTTCCGAAACGCCCCAGAACTGAGCGAAATCGGCGTCGTCGGTGCGCAGCGACGCGGCAGTCAGCTTCACGCCCAGCAGCGGCCCGTAGCAGGCATACGCCAACGTTCCCACCAGCACGCCGCGCAATCGGAAGAAGCCCGCGCGCCAGAGCGCATCTATGACCTCGCCTGATGGATAGAGCGGAACCGGCATGCCGGTAGCGACGAGCGCTCGCACCATTTCGCGGCGTTGCGTGAAGTCGGATTTGATCGTGGCGAACCGATTGACGCGATCCGTGATGCTCGCATCGGTCACCGGCCCCGCGTAGGTCTCGCGTTTCTTCCCTCCTTCGTCCCACTGGAAGTACCAGTAATATCGGCCTTTTCTCAGTCTCTTTCGGAAATTGCCTCGCTCTTGGAATGTCTCGTCGAATTCTGCGTCGAGGCAGCGCTGCATCAATTCTGCGAACATGGTTTGGGTGGCCAGGGTGGTCACATCGTTGCCCTCGTTTTCAGTTTCCGAGGGCAACTTACCGCAGTTACCCTCGTTTTTCAATTCCGAGGGCAACCGGTCCGATGCAACCGCCTCGAAAAGGCGGAACAAGACGCGCCCTCCCGACCGTGCTACACCCCCGCCACCCCCGCCTCAACCATCAGACCCCACTGAAATCACATGCAAAAACCCGTCGTCACGCGCTTTGCGCCTTCGCCCACCGGCACGCTTCATATCGGCGGCGCCCGCACGGCCCTGTTCAATTGGCTCTACGCCAGGCACACCGGCGGCAAGTTCCTGCTGCGCATCGAAGACACCGACCGCGAGCGCTCCAAGCAGGAGCACGTCGACGCCATACTGAACTCGCTGAAGTGGCTGGAACTCGACTGGCATGGCGAGCCGCTGTTCCAGTTCGCCCGCGCTGACCGCCACCGCGAGGTTGCCCGCCAGCTTCTGGCCGAGGGCAAGGCCTACAACTGCTACCTGACGGCGGCGGACCTCGAGGCGATGCGCGGCGCCATCGACGCCGAGCGCGCGCTGGCGAAGGAGGAGAAGCGGCCCCCGCGCGGTCCGCAGACCATCCAGAGTCCTTGGCGTGACCGCGACCCGAAGGAGGCGCCGGCAGGCGTCACCCCCGCCATCCGCCTGCGCGCGCCACGTGACGGCGAGACGATCGTCGAGGACAAGGTCGCCTGCCGGGTCGTCGTCCAGAACACGCAACTCGACGACATGATCATCGTCCGCAGCGACGGCGCGCCGACCTACAACTTCGCGGTGGTCGTCGACGATCACGATATGGGCGTCACGCATGTCATCCGCGGCGCAGACCACTTGAACAATGCGAGCCGCCAGACACAGGTCTATCTCGCCTGCGGCTGGGACGTGCCGGTGTGGGCGCACGTTCCGCTGATCCACGGCCCCGACGGCGCCAAGCTGTCGAAGCGCCACGGTGCGCAGGGCACCGACGAATATCGCGCGATGGGCTACCTGCCGGTCGCGTTGCGCAACTATCTCGTGCGGCTCGGCTGGAGCCACGGCAACGACGAGATCATGTCGACCGAGCAGATGATCGAGTGGTTCGAGCTGGACGGCATCGGCAAGAGCGCCGCGCGCTTCGACTTCGCAAAGCTGGCCGACCTCAACGGCCACTACATCCGCAAGTCCTCGCCCGCCGAGATCAAGGCGCGCCTGCAGGAGGCACTCCCCGAAATGGAGAACGGCGCCGCCACCAAGGCAGCGCTCGACCGCGTCGGCTGGGACAGGCTCGACGCGATCCTGCCGGCCCTCATGGAGCGCGCCAAGACGCTGAAGGACATTCCCGCCGGCGCGGCTTTCCTGTTTGCTTCGCGGCCCTTGAAGCTAGACGACAAGGCCGCCAAGATCCTCGACGCGGACGCTAAGGCGACGTTGAAAGCACTTGCCGCCGAATTCGCGGGCGCAGCGACCTGGGACGCCCCGACGCTCGACGGGATCATCCGCGCTCACGCCGAGAAGTCGGCCAAGAAGCTCGGCCAGATCGCCCAGCCCCTGCGCGCGGCACTGACCGGCTCGACCGTCTCCCCGCCCGTCGGCGACATGATGGTCGCGCTGGGTCGCGACGAGGCACTGGCGCGGATGGCGGATCAGGCTGCGTAGGTCGGGTTACGCCGCGCCGGCGCGGCGTAACCCGACGTCTCCAAGGCAATCCGTTTCATTCGTGGGCCGGCGCGCGATCGGCACTCAATCTTGTTGGAGAACCCCATGACCGACCGCTTTCCGAAGGGCCTCGAGCTGCGCAAGCAGGTGCTCGGCGAGGCGCACGTCGAACGCTCGATGGCCAACACCAACAAGTTCATGATGCCGATGCAGGAGTTCACCACGGAGTCCTGCTGGGGCACGGCGTGGTCGCGTCCGGGTCTGCCGATGAAAACCCGCAGCATGTTGTGTATCGCGCTTCTGACCGCGCTCAATCGGCAGCACGAACTCGGCATGCACGTCGCCGCAGCCCTCGACAACGGTTGCACCGTCTCCGAGGTCCAGGAGGTGCTGATGCACGCAGCGACCTATTGCGGCGTGCCCGCCGGCCTCGACGCATTTCGCACCGCAGAGAAGGCTTTGAAAGATCGCGGCGTGGATCTCGATAGTTTCACGCCGTAGGTTGGCTCGAGGCCCGCACTTGCTTGCGGGCCTCGAGCCAACAAGTCGTCGCGGGCCGTGAAGTGTTGGGCCTCGCCCGGCTCGCGCTCATCGCGCGGCCAGCCTCGACCCAACCTACGACGTCGGCGTCCTCGGAGCCGCCGGCCTCTGGAACAGCAGCCGCTGATACACGAGGCCGATGCCGATCAGCACGAGGCCGAGCGAGATGAACGACAGCGCGCGCCACAGACCCGTCAACCCCTGCAGATCGAGCAGGAACACCTTCAGGACCGACAGCACGACGAGCCCCGCGGACGCGAGCCGCGCCGGCTTCGAGCGGAACACGACGCCATAGGCGAGGAACGCGAGGCCGAGCGTCAGCCACGCGACCGAGTAAGCCCACTGCTCGGCACCACCCGTGCGCCGCCACCAGTGGATGACGGGCCCTTGGAACATGTGGCGCACTTCCAGCGTCACGAAGGCGAGCAGCAGAGCCACGGCCAGCATCGCGATCATGTTGACGTACCACGCGGGCCTCACGCCGCGTGCAGCCCGAGCGGCCAGCACCGCCATCGCGCCGGGCAGCAGATAGGCGAGCGACA
Organism: uncultured Devosia sp.; assembly: GCA_964574325.1. GTDB lineage: Bacteria > Pseudomonadota > Alphaproteobacteria > Rhizobiales > Hyphomicrobiaceae > CAMDPA01. The sequence continues at coordinate 9,177 of CAZNMY010000104.1, forward strand.
GGGAGCTGAGCCACGGCGCGCCCAGGATCGCCTGCCTGGAGAATAGCGGGTTCTGATCGAAGCCCAGGCCGACGAACGCGACCGCCGCCGCGATGCAGCCCAGCACGATCGACCCCAACCGGAACACCGGATTGCCGCGCGCCAGATCGAGCCGCGCCAGCACGTAGGAGAGGCCGAGGCTCGCCGTCGTCTGCAAGCCCATCTCGACGTGGCTCGAGGCAGCGTGCAGTGGATCGCCGCCGTGCAGCAGGTGGCGGATTTCGTAGCCCACGAGCAAGCCCGAGAACAGCACGGCGAGGCCATCGCAGAGCCTGACGGAAATGTCGTCGGTGCGCGTGCTGAGCAGTCGCGCGGCGAGCGCGAACGAGACGGCCGGTACACCGTAGCCGAAGAGCAGCCAGTTGAAGATCGGCATCGAACCCGCCGATGCCCCCATGATCCGCGGATCCCACGCGACCCGCGCCAGCACGATCACCCCGAGCGCGACGACCGCATACCGCAACACCGGGATGTCACGACGCACAGCAACGAACGCCGTGCCGAGTGCGGCAAGCGCGAACGCCACCGTGAGATAGCCGCGCTCCAGTCCGCACGTCATCGCCAGCGCGAAAGCCGCGATCGAGGCCGCAGCGAGCGCACCCGTGCCGAGCCGCAAGGCCGGTGTCGCCGCGCGTGCTTCCGCACGCATGAACATTTCGGCGCCGATCGCAAAAAATGCCGACAGCACGACGCCCGCCGCCGCGAAGCGGATCGATTGGTCGAACTGCGTGACGCGCAGATAGGCGATCACGAGCGCCACGAGAGGCGGCAACGTCGCGGCCGCCGCCAGCATCGACGCCGAAGCGATTGGCAGCGCCGGTCCTCGAAAGAGGCGCCGGGCTGCCGCAACCGCAATCGCCGCCGGAACGAATGTCGCGAACGTGAGGAACGCCTCGATGCGCTCGGGCAACTGCACCATCTGCTGGAACTGCCGCAGATAGTACGGCATGTCAGATGCCGGCACCTTCAAGCCCTTCCAGTGCAGCATCAGCGCGACGGCGACGAGCCCCGCCATCAGCATCGCACCTGCGATCGGTGCCGCAGCAAAACCAGCGGTTGCGAGGATCAGGATTGAGACGAGCGCGAAGGCTTGTGCGCGTGCTGGATCTGCGCCGTCCGAGAACATGACGACGATCCCCACGAGCACCATGATCAGTAGCGCTGCATGTCCGATCCAATCCGGCGCGGCGTCGGCATCCGGCGCCGCCGAGTGCGGCTCGATACCCATGAAGTAGGCCGCCAAGCCCAATTGAACGAGAACGTGCGCCATCACAGCCGTCAGCAGATCCTGCGCGACACGATCGTCGAGTGCCATCAGGAGCCCGGTCCACAGCAACGCTCCGGCGACCGCCCCGCCCGCGAGCCACAGCCAGTTCCGCAGCCGCGCGAGGCCAAAGGCCGCCGCAGCGACCACGCCCAGGTAGACGACCACCGGCCACGGATTTGGCACGTTGGACGACACCAATGCCGGCACCGCGAATGCACCCAGCAGCCCCACGCCCGCGAGCGCCGGACCGTGCACGGCGGCGGCCGCCAGCGCGCTCAACGCGATTGCGCCGAGCAGAACGAAAGCCGGCCCGGAATCGAGGAATCCGTACAGGGCATGCGCGGCATAGGTCGTGCCGAGCGCGACGACGGTCGCAGCACTCGTCAAGGCACTCGGAATGTGAGCCGCCGGCAGCACGGGAAGATCGAACAGGCGCTCGCGGCGGCGCATGTGCTCGCCTGCGAATGCGAGTGCTGCGGCAAGGAGCGCCCCGAGCGCGATCCTCATGCCGGGCCCGATCAAGCCGGCCTCGATCGAATAGCGCACGAGCAGGAGCCCGCCGAGCGCGAGCGCAAGCGCGCCCACCCACACAGCCCACCGCGTCCCCATCCGCTCTTCGAGGCCGGCACTTTGCGGTGCAGATTCGGGGCTCTCAGGCGGCGTCGAAGGCGCTGCGGCTGCTACGGGAGGAACCGAAGCCGGCGGGAACATTCCTGGCGACCGCCAAGGGCGATCGACGGGCGGCTCCGACGTTTCAGCCGTTTCTTGCGATGGCGGCGGTGCCGCGTCGGGCTGCACCTCGGGCGATCTCGACCCGCTTCCCTCCGGGCCAACCGAAGGCGGCGCGTCGAGCCGCCGATTCACCTGAGCGATCTGGCTGCGCAGATCCGCGAGCCCCATCTCGGCCGACAGCGCCCGGCGCTTCAGATCCGCAATGGCGGTCCGCAGCCAGAAGGCCAGCGCGCACACGACGATGAATGCAAGGAAGTCCATCGACGTCGCTCCGAACATGACTTGGCCGGAAAATGGCGAGGTTGCAGCAGCGCGGAACGGCGCTCGCCCCTTTTCGAATCACATGCGAAGGATCAGGTGTGTCGGGTTAAAGTCTTATTGTCTTTCAGAGGATTGTGCCGGCAACGTGTGAAGGCCGAATGTCGCCGTTCGCAACCCTCTCACACCCCGGCGCTACGTTCGAGCACGAGCGCTCATCGCGTCAGCGGCGGCCGTGGCGTCACCAGCGTTATGCGGTTGGTGCTGCTCTGATGGATCAGCAGGTTGCCTTCCTTCGTCGGGCGCATGTGGCGGACGATGCCGGCATGAATGCCGCCCGACGGGATCGGCCAGCTCTGGAACTTCTCGGTCTTGGGATCGAACCGCACCAGCATGTCCGGCCGCACGTTGGACTCGTTGTACCAGACGATGCCGTCGATCACGGCGATGCCGTAAGGGTGCGAGGTGCGCCCGCTCGGGCTGTCCCATTCCTTGGCGATCCCGGTTGCTGGATCGTAGACGCCGAGCCTTCCGCGACCCGAGTTGACGTACCACACGCGATCATCCGGACCGATGTCGATGCGGCGTACCGTCGTGCCGGGCAGCGGGAGCGAGAACTCCGAGATCTCGAACGTGACGGGATCGATCTTGATCAGGCACGGCGCACCGTTGCACGACACCCAGACGTTGCCTTTCGAGTCGATCTTGACGCTGTAGGGCTGCGCTTTCGGGGTTTGCAGCGGCCAAACCTTGATATCGCCGGTGGCGGGATCGAGACGGCCGACATGCTGGCTGTGCTGCGCGGAGAACCACAGGATGCCCTTCTTGTCGAACTCCGCCGTGTGCGGGTCCTTCACTTTCGGGTCGGGCATTTTGTAGACGGTGTTCTTCTCGGTCTTCGGATCGAACTTGCCGATTGTCCCGTTCTTGTTGCCGGTCCACCAGGCATTACCGTCTTTGTCGAGCGTCACGTTGTGCGGGTACGAGCCAGCCGGCAGCGGATATTCGCGTATTTCATTTGTGTCGGGATTGATCCAGCCGATCACGTTGCCGAACTGGCCGACGTACCAGATCCGCCCGTCTTTCCCCTGCACGGGGTCGCGCGAGCGCTGGCCGAGCGACGGCATCGTCCATTGCTTGAAGGCGATCTGCTGCTCGCCGCCGACCTGCCTGGCCGGCCGCGGATTCTTGCCCTCGGGAAAATGCGTGGCGAGATAGGAGATGATCTGCTCTTGCTGTTCGGGAGTCTTCGACAGGTCGATCATCGTCGCCGCCAGCTCCTTCCAGCCCTCTTTCGAGTAGCCCATGCTGCGCTGGATTTCCCGCACCTGATGACAGGCCGTGCACACGCCTTCGACGAGTTCCTTGCCTTGACCTGCCGGCAGCGGAACGGCCGTCGCCGGAGCGCCTTGTGAGAAGGCGGGAGCGGCAAGCGAAGTGCTAGCGAGAAGTGCAGCCAGGGAAAGGGCGCGGGTAAGCATGCCGGTATCTCCATCGAGGATCGTGGCGACAATGCCGGTGGGCGGCTGCCTGCGTCAAGCCGACACACGCAAATTACGTATGTCGGAAAGTACTGCAGCTCGCTGTGCTCCGACCGGTCGCAAATGACTGACACCTGGAACTCGGCTTCGCGAGCCGCGTTTGAATCGCGAAGCAGGCTTCGTGAAAAGGTGTGAAATGAATTCGTTTAGGGCGACAGCTCGTAGGAGTGTGCTGGCCGGAATCGTACTGCTGGCCTTTGGTTTGCCGGCATTCGCCCAGCAAGGCCCGAGCACTGGACCGACCAATCCAATCCCGCCCAATCCGATGTCGAAAGACGGCGCGACCATGGTCATCAACCCGACGAAAGCAGAATGTCAGCGGGGATGGCAGCCGGGCATGAGGTGGACCGCAGAGCAGTTCGCGGAGTTCTGCAACAAACTAGGCGCAAGCAAGTAGGTGAAGAAAGGGGCCGAACCGCCTGGTTCGACCCCGATAATGGGCAGTTGCAACAACCCGTCCGTAACAATTACTCGATATCCGCGGCGACCTTCATCGACACGATCTTGTCGGGGTTCTGGACGGGCTCGCCGCGCTTGATCTTGTCGACGTTGTCCATGCCTTCGATCACCTGCCCCCACACGGTGTACTGCTTGTCGAGGAAGCTGGCCTTGTCGAAGCAGATGAAGAACTGGCTGTTGGCGCTGTTGGGGCTGGACGAGCGCGCCATCGAGCACACGCCGCGCACGTGCGGCTCGGCGTTGAACTCGGCTTGCAGGTTGCCATGCTTCGAGCCGCCGGTGCCGGTGCCGTGCGGGCAGCCGACCTGGGCCATGAACCCTTCGATGACGCGATGGAAAACGATGCCGTCGTAGAAGCCTTCGCGCGCGAGCAGTTTGATGCGTTCGGCATGCTTGGGCGCGAGATCGGGGCGCAACTGGATCACGACGTTCCCCTTGGTCGTCTCCATCACGATCGTATTCTCGGGATCTTTGTAGGCCATGTGGGGCACTCCTTCGATTGGATGGGCGAATGGCGAGTGGCCAATGGCGAATGGCTAGAGTTGAGATCCCCCCCATTCGCCATTCGCCAAGAACCATTCGCGACTACTTCTTGTTCGACAGCAGATAGACCTTCTGCATCACGTCTGGTTCGCTCACCGCGCCCGAGCCCGGCGCGCCGCGCTTGATCTTGTCGACGTTCTCCATGCCGGAGATCACCTGGCCCCACACGGTGTACTGGCCGGTCAGTCCCTGGCAGCCGGTGTCGTTGAAGCAGATGTAGAACTGGCTGTTGGCGCTGTTGGGATCGCTGGTGCGCGCGGCGCCGACAGTGCCGCGCTTGTAGACGTATTTCGAGAATTCCGCGGGAACGCTGCCGTACTTGGAGCCGCCGCTGCCGGTGCCGGTCGGGTCGCCGGTCTGCGCCATGAAGCCGTCGATCACGCGATGGAACTTGATGCCGTTGTAGAAGCCCTCGTTGGCGAGCTGCTTCACGCGCGCGACGTGCTTGGGCGCAAGGTCTGGCATCAATTGGATCTGCACCGGCCCCGACTTCAGCTCGATCACGAGCGTATTGGCCGGATCGGCCTTCTGGGAGAAGGCGACAGGCGTGGCGAGCAGCGTTGCAGCGAACGCCGCGGCGATGGTCGATCGGTTCAAGGGAAAGCTCCAGAGTAGTAGAGGTGTCTGACCCTCCGGGTCTGACACCTGGGTCAACGCTGCCGGTCGGGACGATCGTACGTCGGTGTCCGGCTCTGAGGAACCTGACACCAACGCGTCTGATTGCGCGCGCCTTATGGCCTTATTTGGACTTGCAGACAACCGCGGGCTTCAGATCGGCAATGCCGGTGCTGCTTGCGGGGCTGCCACGGATGGAACAGCAGCTTCCTGCGGTGGCGCAGTCAGCTCCCTGTACCACTGCTCGATCAACGGGAAGTCCGGGTCGTTGCGCAGCGCAGCAGAAGGCCGGAACCCCGGCGATTGCGCGATCGAATAGGCCAGCAGCTTGCGGAACCGCGGGATCTTGAAATACGTCGTGTGGATCAACTCGTCGCCCGTCAGGAAGGCGTTGAGCGCGTCCTTGCCGCCCTGTTCCAGACGATAGAATCCGAGTTCGCTCAGCGCGGCGCGGAACTTGGCGATGGAGTTGCCGGCAGCGGCATCGCTCACGGTTGAGATTTCGGTCGCCAGTGGGCGCGGCAGCGGAGGGCGTTGCGTATGGAGCCAGATCGGGCTGGCGCGGGCATAGCGCCCGCTTTCGCCATCGATGTCGCTACCGAGGCTTGAGCTGCGAAGCTGCGACCAGGTCAATCGATTGAGGCCATAGCTCAGGGCACGGCTGGTCGGTCTGGCCGTCAGATTCAAGAGGTATACGATGACCAATGTGAAACCGATGAAGCCGCCTAAGATCAGAGCAAAGCCAAAAACGCCTATGAGGGTGGCCGCCCATCTCGGCAAAGCAGTATCCTCATCCTTGCTGTCTGCCGGTGACGAATTTGCCGGAGCATTGTCTTGGTTGGATTGCGGCTTTTGACCGGCAGATTCGACTTTTGCAGGAGGCGACGCAGGCTGGCTTGCGCTCTGATGGGGGGCAATCTGCTCAATTCGCGCTTTTCCTTCCTTGGTTTGCGACATCAGCAACAGTAACCCGGCAATGATCAGCGGCACCAGTACGATCGATAATTTTGAGAGAGGCGCAACTGCAAAGTCACGCGCGAAGATGGGGTGTTTTATGGATTGAAATGCTCCGAGTCCCTGAACGGCTTCATCATCCTCGTGGCGCAATGAAAACCATCGGTCAGCGAATGCCTGGCGAGCGCGATCTTGAATTTTTGCATGGTGCCAATAGAGCCGATTGCGGGCTAGAAGCCACAGAATAGGATAGCTTATTGCGGCCACTGAGAGCGCGATAACTCCTAATGTTACCCAACGAAAGCTTGCCGTATCGGGATCAGTCAGGAGTACAAAGGCGAATAGACCGAGCAGACCTGTCCAGATTGATAAGGCTAGCGTCTTGCCGACCGTTCCCAGCCTGAATAGCATCAAGCTTGCACTCTTGGCATCGATGAACGGCGTGCCGACCGTGATCCATCGCGACAGCTTGACCATGGGTTTCTTGTAGAAGGCTGCCCTGAGCAGCGCCGCCGAAATCACCGAGCCGCCGTGACTGTGCCCGACGACGCAATAGGGCTCGCCTGCCTTCTCCAACTCACCCATGCGGTCGAGAAGTTTTGCCGCTGCTGCCTGCCGCGAGCGCTCGGAGTTGAGGCCGTCCCAGACGACCTGCTCGATCTTGAGGTGGCCATCCTCGGCCTCGACCAGTTCGCCGACGTGGCTGCAGCACTCGCTGCCGCGCTGCCACCACTTGTCGCCCTCCTCGGGGCCGGACGCGAACGTGCCGTGAACCTTCAAAATCGTTGCCATGAGGCGGCCTCCAAATCGACGCGAGGCAAATTACTCGATGCAAAGCCCTCACCGACTTGAAAGACAGTTTCAGCACAGGGCAGTTTCAGGCTACCCCATGTTGATCATGCCGTGAACGTCTATTTCTCACATCTTGCCGTGTCCGCGCTTGATGGTCTGGCGGATGATCGGCGCGGTTACCTTGTCGGAGATCTGGATGTTCCAGATCTCGCTTTCGCCCTGCGCGCAGAAATCGGCGAACAGCTTTGGAATTTTGCCAAGGTCGCCCTCGCGGATTTCGTGACCGCGCAGGCCGAATCCCTTCGCGATCTCCTCGAACTTCGGCCGGCCGAAGATGGCCTGGCTGTCGTCGACATTATCGGCGCGCAGCTTGTGAAACTCGGAACCGTAGCCGGCATCGTTCATCACGCAGATCAGCATGCGCATTCCGTGCCGCTTGATCGTCTCGAGCTCCTGGATGTGGAACAGGAAGCCGCCGTCGCCCTCGATCAGCACGAGCTTGCCGTCGCGCCCCTGACGGCGTGCTGCCGCGACACCCATGGCATACGAGAGCCCGTTGCCGACTGCGCCGAACTCGCGGATCGTCGTGAAACGGTCCGCGGGCCGGCCGCGCATCTGCGCCAGCCAGAATGCCTGGTGGCCCGTACCGCCGACGATGTCCCAATCCTTCGGGATCGCCGCGTCGAGTGCGCTGATCGCATCGCGCGGGTCGAGCAGGCCGGGCTCGATTTCGAACGGCATGGAGTCCGCTGGCTCGGTCGCGATGCGATGCGCGAGATCCTTCGAGCGGATCGCCGCCGCCGTCGGCTTGCCCGCGCCCAGCTTCTTGTCGAGGCCAGCGATCAGCGCTTCGACGCCGACCAGAGCGTCGCACTTGAGGTAGAGGTCCGCAGCCTTCTGCCCATCGCGCAGGCCCCGGGGAGCATCGTCCATCTGGATCGTGCAGGCCTTCGTGAAATAGTGGCCTCCGCCGACGTAGTAGGAGAGGCTCGTGCCGACGGCGAGCACGACGTCGGCCGACTCGAACATCTCTTTACCGAGCGCGGTGAAGTAGCTGCCGGGAATGCCCACTGAAAATTCGTGATCGTAGAACAGGCCGCGCATCGGCAACGTATTCGAGAGCAGCGCGCCGCAGCGGTCGGCGAGCTTCATCACGGCCTCGCGCGCGCCGGCATAGACGACGCCGCGGCCGCCGATGATGATCGGACGCTTGGCGCTGGCGAGCCGCTCGACGACCTCGGCCACCATGGCGGGATCGGGATACGCCCGTCCGGACTTCGGGTAGTACATCGCCGACGTCTGATAGGGCTCGTTCGAGGTGTAATCGACCTTCTGCAGGTCGTAGGGGATACCGAGCACGACGGGGCGGCGCTCGTACTTCGCGACGTGGAACGCCTCGCGCACATAGTCCATCATGCGCGGAACGCTGTGGGCCGCGATGTAGTGCGCGCCGGTCCCCGTCACCAGCGGCGCCTGATCGATATGCTGGTTGTAGTATTTGGCGCTGATCGGCGCCTCACCGGCGAACACCACCATCGGCAAGCGGGCGCGCACGGCGGCCGGCAGCGCCGTCATGAGCTGCGTCAGGCCCGGCCCGCACGTGACGGAAGCAGTCGCGATCTTGCCGGTTGCAGCGTTGTAGGCGGTGGCGGCGGCAACGGTGCAGTGCTCGTGCCGCACATGGATCGTCTGGATACCCGGCAGCGCGGCCATCGCCGTCGACCAGTGCATGTTGCCGTCGCCCATCAGAGCGAACTGGGTATCGACCCCCTCCGCGACGAACGCTTCGGCGAGGGCTTCATAGATTTTCGTCATGAAGGAGTACCGTATCGAAGTTGGTGGAGAATCTGCACGCTTCACTAGCATGCAATTGACAAATCGCCACCTTTGTTGATCCCATAAATTCCACTCTGTCGGCAGTTCGCCTGTTCACGATGCAAGGGGGTGACTCATGCCCAAGGCAGCCAAGACGAGTTCCGGAACGGTCCTGCGCGATGCCTGCTCCGGCAAGTTTACAGTCGCAAAGCAAGCCGTGAAGTCCAGCAAGTTCACCGAACGCGAGATTCGCGATGCCGTGCGTAAGGTTGTGAACGAGGACAAGGCAAAGCGGCGCGGATGAGCGATAGCGTATTCATCAATTGTCCCTTCGACGAGCCGTACAAACCACTGTTCGAGGCCATCATCTTTACCGTGATGGCAAGTGGATATCGGGTGCGATGCGCTCTCGAGGAGAATTCGTCCGGCGACATACGCTTCGACAAGCTGTGTCGGCTGATAGAAAGCAGCGACCGCTCGGTCCACGACTTGTCCAGGACCGAACTCAATGACCGCATGCTGCCGAGGTTCAATATGCCTTTCGAGCTGGGCGTATTTCTCGGTGCACAGAGGTTCGGTGGTCGACGGCAACGCCGCAAGACGGCTCTGATCCTGGTGACTACGCCATATGCAATGTCGATTTATCTATCGGATCTGGGAGGAAACGACCCTGAACCTCACGGAGGTGACCCAGAAGAAGTGATAAAGGCGGTGCGGCGGTATCTGCACGAGGGGCCGGAGGGCATTCAGCTCCCAGGAGCAAGGACGATCGTATCTGAATTCAAGCACTTCAAAGCTCGATTGCCGGAACTCGCAGCCGCATTGATGATCGAACCCGGAGAAATCGATCCATTTACCGAGTATCGATCGTATATTTCACTGCTTCAGGAGTACCTGAGCATGGTCTGATGCGGTCGCTTCATTCGAGTGATCCGTGGCGAGCCCCCCCCCTCAATCGATCTCCATCGCCTTCTTCATCTTGGCGATCGTCGTCGGCGGCAGCGCGGCAATGCTGGCGACGAACCGTTTGATCGGCTCGGGGGCGATCGGGTCGATTTCGAACTTCGCGGCTGTCGCATCCTTGATGAACTGCGGATCGCGCAACGTGCCCCCAAAAGCCTTGGCGAGTGCCTTCGCGCGTGCCTCCGGCACATCCGGTGCCACGAACAGGGCCCGATCCGCGACGCCGCTTTCGATCGCTTTGAGGATCGCCAACTCCTCCGCGCCGCGCGCGAACGACGACAGCATGGGAACGCCGGGCAGCTCGGCCGCGGGCTTGCTGGCGAGCTGCGCCAGATGCACCAGATTGCCCTGCTTCAGCCAGGGATGATCGATCATCCGCCAGCCGTCGGCCTGGCCCGACCAGCCGTGGATTTCGCCCTTCTCCATGGCGAGCCGGATCGGTGCGCCGCCGCGATAGCCGGTGATGATCTTGAACCTCGTGCCGAGCAGGTTGTTCATCAGCGCGGGCACCGTATAGGTGTTCGACGACTTACTGATCGCGCCGAGAACGACCTCGGTCTTCCGGGCTGCTTCCATGGTCGCGGCAGGCGTCGTGTCGCGCCGCAGGGTGACCGCATTGATGCCTTCGCCCCAGCCGCCGATCCACTGAAATCTACCGGCGTCGTAGGTCGGCTTGTCGAGACCCAGCGGCAGCCGCAAGGCCAGCCCCGGAATGGCCGATAGGATCGCCGTCCCGTCTTTGGGGCCGACATTGTAGCCCCAGTTGATCGCGATCATGCCGCCGGCCCCCGGCATGTGCTGCACGATCACGTTCGGCCGGCCGGGAATGTGCCGGCCGAAATGCCGCGCGAGGATCGCCGAGAATGTCGAGTAGAGGCCGCCGGGCTCGAAGCCGACCACGACGTTGACCGTCTTGCCGGCATAGAAGGTCTCGACGTCGTCGGCACGAGCGGGCTGGGTCGCGAGGAGCGCCGCGGACGCTGCAACGGTGAACTTCGCAGCGGCTGAATTCGCAATCATGCTCTGATCCCTCGACGACGAACGCGACGATCGCAGCGGGGCTCCCCCACGCTTCGATGGCTACCGCTCTCGAACGTATACTCCCTATCGACGCCGGCGCAAAAGCGATTGCATCCGATGGTCGCATGTCCGCCCAGGCCTACTCGATCTCCATGGCGCGCTTCATTCTGGCGATCGTGGCCTTCGGCAGGGAGGCGATGGAACTCACGTAGGCTCCGATGGCTTCGCCAGAAATGGGCTCGATCTCGAACTTCGCCACCGCCGCATCTTTCAGGAACTGGCGATCACGAAGGACTTCCGCGTAGGCTTTCGCGAGCGCCTTCACGCGCGCATCGGGCACGCCGGGTGCTACGGCCAGTGCGCGGTCGGCGACGCCGCTTTCGATCGCCTTCAAGATCACGCGCTCCTCTTCATTGCGTGACAGCGAAGACAGCAGCGGCACGCCCTTCAACTCCGGCGACGGCTTACTGGCAAGTTGCACCAGATGCACGAGGTTGCCGTTCCTCACCCACGGATGGTCGATCAGCTTCCACCCGTCGTACTGGCCAGCCCAGCCGTGCACTTCGCCCTTTTCCATCGCGAGCCGGATCGGTGAGCCGCCGCGATAGCCGGTGATCAGCTTGAACCGCGTGCCGAGCATGTTGTTCATCAGCGCGGGCACCGTATAGGTGTTCGACGACTTGCCGATCGCGCCCAGGATCACCTCGCGTTCCCGCGCGCTCTCGATCGTCGTCGCCGGCGCCAGATCACGCCGCAGCGTGACCGTGTTGATCCCCTCGTTCCAGCCGCCGAGCCACTGCATCTTCGCCGCATCGTAGGTCGGCTTGTCGAGACCCAGGGGAACCCGCAGCGCGAGGCCAGTGTTCGGCGATATGATCACCGTGCCGTCCTTGGGCGCGACGTTGTAGCCCCAGTTGACGGCAATCGAGCCGCCAGCCCCCGGCATGTGCTGGACGATGACGTTGGGGCGGCCGGGAATGAACGGCGGCAGGTGCCGCGCGAGGATCGTGGCGAACGTCGAATAGAGACCGCCGACCTCGACGCTGACCACGATGCTGACCGTCTTGCCGGCGTAGAACTGCGCGACCTCGTCTGCGCGAGCACGGGTCGCGGCCAATCCCGACAGAATTACCAGCGAACCGAGCACGGATCGCAGAATGCCACACCGGGCAGCCGACATTTCCCCTCCCAACGGACCGTTTACCGGCCTACTTCTTCAACTTCGCTGCAAGCCGCCTTGCAACGTCCGCCGAGACGAAAGATGTCACGTTCCCGCCCATCTGCGCGATCTGGCGCACCAGCGTCGCCGTGATGTGACGCACGCCGGGGCTCGCCGGCAGGAACACGGTCCCGATATCGGACGCCATCGCACCGTTCATGCCGCACATCTGCATTTCGTAGTCGAGATCCGTGCCGTCGCGCAGGCCCCGGAAGATGGCGGAGCAGCCGGCATCGCGCGCCGCATCGACCGTCAAGCCGGCGAACGTCACGACGTCGACCGTGACGCCTTTGGGCGCGACGCGGGCCGCTTCGCTCTTCAGCATGTCGATGCGCTCGTCGACCGTGAACAGCGGCGTCTTGCCGGGATGCACGCCGATGCCGATCACCAGCCGGTCGACGAGCTGCATGGCGCGCGCGATCACGTCGGCATGGCCGAGCGTGACCGGATCGAAGGAGCCGGAATAAAAGCCGGAACGGGTGTTCTTTGATGTCATGCCGGCAGCTTACAGCGGGCGGCCGAGGCACGACAACGGGGTGCCTCGCGAAAAGTCGTAGCGATTGACGCACCAGTAGGAGGTGTGATCTGTCGATGTCCGTAGCTGGGGGACGACCGACCGTGATCCGAGCGGCGGAACGACCCACGCAAGTGACCCTGAGCTGCCGTGTTGCTGGGTTGCCACAGAATAGCGATAATTTTGTAAGGCGCATGAAGCCTTGAGCTGAAGCTTGCGGGCTCGGCAGTGCATTGGTAGGTAGTAAGAGGCGATCGTGATGCAAGCAAGGCATTGACTAGACGTGGTCCTTGACGGTGCGCTGGTGTGCCAATTGAAATGGGGCCTGCACTTGAGTGAAGTGTTACCTGAATGACCCGATCAGTATTCATCAGCTACCGACGAGAAGATTCGAAAGCGTGGGCCGGGCGTATCTACGACCGTTTGGTGGAATTCTACGGACGCAAAAGGGTTTTCATCGACGTCGGAGATATTCAACCAGGTCAAGATTTTCGAACCGCCATCTTGGAAGTCTTGTCTACTTGCAGCATTTGCCTGGTGTTGATCGGACCCAAATGGCTCGAAGTTAAGGATGGCAAAGGACAGCGCCGACTTGATGATCCGAAAGACCTAGTTCGCATAGAAGTCGAAAACGCACTGCGGGCGGGCGTTCAGGTTATCCCGCTTCTCATTGATGGGGCAACGATGCCCACCCCAGCAGATTTGCCCGCCCCTCTTCGACCATTGACGAGGCGTAATGCTTTTCGGATCACTCACGACCATTTCGACGCAGATGTCAACACCCTAACTAAGGACTTACCGCCAACTTGGCAGCAGGCCTATCCCTTTAGCTCAGGCCGCCACGACCGGATTTGATCCGAACCGTCG
>CAZNMY010000105.1:0-22618 GCA_964574325.1 uncultured Devosia sp.
CCTCGATCGGACGCTCAACGGAAATTGTGGCAAAACGGCGAAGTCGGCCGGTGTTTAAGCTGCTCTTCGCAGCACCAGGCAGGCATTGGTGCCGCCAAAGCCGAACGAGTTCGATAGCGCGATATTGATGTCACGCTTTTTGGGCGTGTGTGGCACGAGATCGATCGCGGTTTCGACCGACGGCGTATCGAGGTTGAGCGTCGGCGGCGCAATGTTATCTCGGATCGCGAGGGTCGAGAAAATCGCCTCGACCGCACCAGCGGCGCCGAGCAGATGGCCGATCGCCGACTTCGTCGACGACATCGCGAGCTTGCCCGCCGTGTTGCCGAACAAGCGTTCGACGGCCTTGAGCTCGATCTCGTCGCCCATCGGCGTCGAGGTGCCGTGCGCGTTGACGTAGTCGATCTCGCTGGGGTCGATGCCCGCGCGTTTCACGGCCATGCGCATGCAGCGATAGGCGCCGTCGCCGTCGGCCGCAGGTGCGGTGATGTGGAACGCGTCGCCGGACATGCCGTACCCGACGATCTCGGCATAGATCTTTGCGCCGCGCGCCTTGGCGTGCTCCAGCGTCTCGAGAACGACGATGCCGGCGCCCTCGCCCATCACGAAGCCGTCACGGTCCTTGTCGTAGGGGCGTGACGCCGCGGTCGGGCGGTCGTTGAAGCCGGTCGACAGAGCGCGGCAGGCGCCGAAGCCAGCGAGTGCGATGCGGCCGATCGGGCTTTCCGCGCCGCCGGCCACCATCACTTCGGCATCGCCCAGTGCAACGAGGCGGGCCGCGTCGCCGATCGCGTGCGCGCCGGTCGAGCATGCGGTGACGACGGCGTGGTTGGGGCCTTTGAACTGGTGGCGGATCGAGACGTAGCCCGATGCCAGATTGATCAAGCGGCCCGGAATGAAGAACGGGCTGACACGGCGCGGCCCCTGCTCTTTCAGTAGAATGGACGTGTTGGCGATGCCGTTGAGACCACCGATGCCGGAGCCGATGAGGACGCCCGTGCTCTCCTGCTCCTCGGTCGTCTTCGCCTTGAAGCCGCTATCCTCGATCGCCTGCTCGGCGGCGGCCATCGCATAGACGATGAACTCGTCGACCTTGCGGACTTCCTTGGCTTCCATCCACTCGGTCGCCTCGAAGAGACCTTCGGACTTCGGCCCGCGTGGAATGAACGATGCGATCTGGCAGCCGAGGTCGGCGACCTCGAACTCGGTGACGCGGCGCGCCCCGCTCTGGCCGGCGAGGAGCCGGGACCACGAAGCCTCCACCCCACAGCCGAGCGGAGTGACGAGACCAATTCCGGTGACAACGACACGTCGCATGTAGCCAACCTGCTTGCAGATCAATCGTCGACGGCGAACCCTCGGCGATTTAAGTCCTCACACGCAAGGCAGGCGGCTCGCCGATACCGTCGGCGACCGCCTTCCCCCGCACGCGTCCCCACCCAGGTCTGTGCTCGCCCGGCTTCCTCAGGTTGCAGCTACGCCACCCTCGGCACAAGCGAGCACGGCCCAATTCAGGCGGCGGGCTTGCCAGCCGAGTTGCCGGCATTCTTCTCGAGGAAGTCGATCGCGTTGCCGACCGTCAGGATGTGCTCGGCGGCGTCATCGGGGATTTCGCACTTGAACTCTTCCTCGAAGGCCATGACCAGCTCGACGGTGTCGAGGCTGTCCGCGCCGAGGTCGTCGATGAACGACGCGTTCTCGGTGACCTTCTCGGCCTCGACGCCAAGATGCGTCACGACGATTTTCTTCACGCGGTCTGCGATATCGCTCATCGAATTGCCTCGTTCTTCATGGAAAGATCTGGTGAGTGCATTGTGTCCGCCCCACCCTGCGGACGATTAGTCCGGCGGACAAGAACCTCTGCCGCGACGGCATCGCCTGTTCAGCGTCGCCGACGACAGCTCGGGCCGTTAGACTGAGTCCGGGTGGCCACCTACCCCAATTCGCGGCCAGACCCGGGACTTATCCCCAAGACCCTTACC
This sequence comes from uncultured Devosia sp., assembly GCA_964574325.1. Lineage (GTDB taxonomy): Bacteria > Pseudomonadota > Alphaproteobacteria > Rhizobiales > Hyphomicrobiaceae > CAMDPA01. The sequence goes on from CAZNMY010000105.1 coordinate 1,983, forward strand.
GAAATCCCGGGGCTGGTAACATACTTCCCCAGGCTTGGCCAGCGTCGGCCCGAGGATCGGGACGGCCCGACTTACCGTCGTTTGGTCGCAGCCGGACGTCGCTGATTCGGCCCGTTCGCCGGGCCTTCTCCGAGACGCCGGACCCGGCTGTGTCAGACCATCGCCATCCCGCCGTTGACGTGGAGGGTCTGGCCGGTGATGTAGCCCGCCTCGACGCTCGCCAGATAAAGGGCGGCCGCGCCGATTTCCTCGGGCATTCCGTAGCGCTGCGCAGGGATCATCCTGGTGATTTCCTCGGTCTGCTTCTCGTTCAGCACATCGGTCATCGGCGTCTTGATGAAGCCCGGCGCGATGCAGTTCGCGGTGATGCCGCGGTTGGCAACCTCACGGGCGAGGCTCTTGGTCATGCCGACCATGCCGGCCTTGGAGGCGGCGTAATTGCCCTGGCCGGGGTTGCCGAAGATGCCCGACACCGAGGAGATGTTGATGATCCGGCCGTAGCCCGACTTGTTGCGCAGCATCGCGCGGGTGGCGGCACGGCAGAGCATGAAGGTCGAGGTCAGGTTGACCGCGATCACCTCGTCCCACTGCTCGTCCTTCATCACCATGAAGAGGTTGTCACGGGTGAGCCCGGCATTGTTGACGAGGATGTCGAGACGGCCGCCCAGCGCCTTGATCGCTTCCTCGATCAGCTTGCCGACCTGGGCGCGGTCGGCGAGATCGCAGGGCACCACGACGGCGCGCGAACCGAGTTCGGCGGCCAGCGCATTGAGCTTATCGACCTGTCGGCCGGACAGCGCCACGGTAGCCCCCGCGCCATGCAGCGTCTTCGCGATCGACGCACCGATGCCGCCGGCCGCGCCGGTGACGAGGGCAGTTTTGCCGGTCAAGTCGAACATGGGAAACCTCTAGAAAGAGAGTAGGGATTGGGGAGTTGGGAGCTGAGAACAAGTCGGGAGACGGGACATCCCTACTCCCAATTCCCAATTCCCTACTCCCTCATTATTCCAGCAACGCCTTCGCGGCATCGAGGTCAGCAGGAGCGCCGATCGAGATGGCGGTGGCGTCCTTGGCGATGCGTTTGACGAGGCCGGCCAGCACCTTGCCGGTGCCGATCTCACAGAAAGACGTAACGCCGTCGGCCGTCATCCGCTCCACGCATTCCCGCCAGCGCACGGTGCCCGTGACCTGCTCGATCAGGCGGCGGCGGATCTCGGCCGGATCGGAAATCGGGGCCGCCAGCACGTTGGCGACGACGGGCACGACGGGCGCTTTCATCGCGACGTTTGCAAGCGCCTCGGCCATCGCGTCGGCGGCGGGCTTCATCAGGGAGCAATGGAACGGCGCGCTCACCGGCAGCGGCAGCGCGCGGCGGACGCCGTGCTTCTTGCCGATCTCGGGAACACGGTCGAGCGCGGTTTTGTGGCCCGACAGCACGACCTGGGTCGGCTCGTTGTCGTTGGCGATGTCGCAGCAATCGCCCTGGGCTGCTTCTTCAGCGACCTTGCGGGCGACATCGAGGCCGACGCCGAGGAGCGCCGCCATCGCGCCGACGCCGACGGGCACGGCCTTCTGCATGGCATCGCCACGAATACGAAGCAGGCGGGCGGCGTCACCGACCGAGAAGGTTCCGGCGGCGGCTAGGGCCGAGTATTCGCCGAGCGAATGGCCGGCGACGTATTTGACCTTGGCTGCGAGATCGAGGCCGCATTCGGATTCCAGGACGCGCATCACGGCCATCGAGACGGCCATCAGGGCGGGCTGGGCGTTGGCGGTGAGCGTGAGGGTGTCCTTCGGGCCTTCCCACATGACCTGCGACAGCTTTTGCCCGAGCGCGTCGTCGACCTCGTCGAAAACGGCCTTGGCGACGGGAAACGCCTTGGCGAGTTCGGCGCCCATGCCGACATCCTGGCTGCCTTGCCCGGGGAAGATGAATGCGAGGCTCATGGCCGTTTCCCGCGTCCCTATCAGAAAAGTTGTAGCGGGGCGGCTTTTGGCGCGGGCGGGGGAGGGTGTCAAGCTGGGAGGGATGCCGGACAGGACGATCGGGTGAATCTGTGAGTGAAGAGGCGGGAGGACTGGAGGTGCCGTGTCGTCACATCCATCCCCCCTCCCCCCGTTTTTCGCCAAGGCGAATCTCTCCCGCCCCCATTCCCCGCAATGCGTGCTATAGGGGGCGTGCTGCCGGAACTGGGCCAGCCGCGCCACCTTTCATGAGACCATGTCACCCGAAATCGTCATCTACGTCGTCGCCATATTCGTTCTGTTGGTCCTGTCCGCATTCTTCAACGGGACCGAGACCGCGCTGACCGCCGCATCCCGCGCCCGAATGCTTTCCCTGGAACAGGACGGCAACCGCCGTGCGGCCCTGGTCAACCGGTTGCTGGACAAGCCGGAGAAAATGATCGGCACGGTGCTGCTGGGCAATACGCTCGTCGACGTGATGGCATCGGCACTGGCAGCCTCGCTCGCGGTCACGCTCGTCGGCGAGGTGGGCGTGGCCTATGCGACGGCGGTCATGACCGTGCTGATCGTGATCTTCTCGGCGGTGCTGCCCAAGACCTACGCCATGGCCGGCCCAGACCGCGCGGCGCTGCTGCTGGCATTTCCGATGCGGCTCATCATCGCGGCGCTGACCCCGTTCACGATCGCGATCGCCTTCATCGTGCGCCAACTGCTCCGCTTGACGCCCGGTAAGATGGACGACGACGCCAACATTCTTGCCCGGCACGAGGAACTGCGCGGCACGATCGAGTTGTCGCAACGGGACGGCGCGGTGGGGAAGGGCGATGCCAACATGCTCGGCGGCGTGCTCGACCTCGGTCAGCTCCAGGTCGGTGACATCATGATCCACCGCACCAAGATGGAGATGGTGGACGCCGCGGAAACACCGCAGCGGATCGTCGAAACGGTCGTCGCCTCACAGTACACCCGCGTGCCCGTATGGCGGGACAAGCCCGAGAACATCGTCGGCATCCTGCATACGAAGGATATGCTCGGCGCTCTGGTGAAGGTGGGCTGGGACGTATCGAAGCTCGATATCATGAGCTTCGTGACGCCGCCGTGGTTCGTGCCCGAGCAGACGAGCCTGAAGGCTCAGCTCAACGCGTTCTTGAAGCGCAAGGCGCAGCTCGCGATGGTCGTCGACGAGTACGGCGAGGTGCAGGGCCTGCTGACGCTCGAGGACATTCTGGAAGAGATCGTCGGGCAGATCGCCGACGAGCACGACGTGCCCGACGCCGCGATCCGCCCGCAGCCGGACGGCTCGGTGCTGGTCGACGGTTCAGCACCGGTCCGCGACCTCAATCGCCACATGGATTGGGAAATTCCCGGCGAGGAGGCGACCACGGTTGCGGGCGTCGTGATCCACGAAGCGCAGGCGATCCCCGAAGCGGGCCAGACTTTCAATTTCCACGGCTTCCGCTTCGAGGTGCTGCGCAAGACCCGCAATCGCATCACCGCACTGCGCGTGCGCCCGCTGACCCCGCAGAATACCCACCGCGACAACGTGATCGACGCGGACAGCGGTTGAGGGGGCCAGACCCTGACGATCCCGAACTGCTTTTCTTCAGCGTCCCACTTTCGCGTCAAACTGCCGAGGCAACCGATGAAGATCTTCACGTATTGGCGTTCTCTGGCGACATTTCGCGTGCGCATGGTGCTGAACCTCAAGGGGCTCGCGCCGGAAGGTATCGAGGTCGATCTTCATGCCGGCGCGCAGTTGAAGCCGGAGTTCGCCGCGATCAACCCGATGCGCGCGATTCCGGTTCTGATCGACGACGACGGCACGACGCTGCACCAATCGCTGCCGATCATGGAGTATCTCGACGAGCGCTATCCCGATCCGCCGCTGATGCCGGCCGATGCCGCAGGCCGAGCGCGCGTCCGTGCGCTTGCACAGATCACGGTTGCCGACGGTCATCCGCTCGTGGTGCCGCGCGTCCGTGCCGATCTCGCGAGCCGCTTCGGCGCGACGCCGGATCAGGTGAATGGGTGGGCGCTGCATTGGATGATGAGCGGCCTCGATGCCTACGAGCAGACACTGGCGCGCGACAAGGCTACGACCGGCGCGTTCTGCCACGGCGACCGCATCGGCCTCGCCGACGTGTGTCTCGTCAGCCATGCGGCGGGCGTGCGCTTCTTCAATGGGACGATCGACAAGCACCCGACCGTCAAGCGCATCGTCGAGCACGCATTGGCCGACCCGCGCATCGCCGCCGCGCTTCCGCTGAAGCAACCGGGCGCGCCGACGTCGATGTGAAGAACCAAGTCGTAAAAATAGAGGGGGTTTGGGGGATGCTTCCCCCAACGGGAGCGCGAGGGCCGGCCCTCGTCGCGGCATCGCCGCGAACATTCCACGACGGCGCTATCCTTCTCCGGCGCACGCGCTTTACGTCGGCGAATACTTCTTCTTCAGGTCGCCCTTGATGATCTTGCCGGTGCCGGTCTTGGGCAGCTCCGCGATGAAATGGACGTGCCGTGGCTTCTTGTAGCTGGCGATCCGCTCGCGGCAGTGCTCGATCAACTCTTCCTGCGTGGTCGATTTGCCCGCCCGCAATTGCACGCACGCCGCGACCGACTCGCCGAACTCGGCATCGGGCACGCCGAACACGGCGGCTTCCTCGACGGCGGGGTGCTCCTGCAAGGTCAGCTCGACTTCCTTGGAATAGATGTTGAGGCCGCCGGAGACGATCATGTCCTTGGCGCGGTCGGCGAAATAGAGGAATCCGTCCTCGTCGAAATAGCCGACGTCGCCGGTGCGGAACCATTCGCCGAAGAACGCGTCCTCGGTGGCCTTCGGGTTGCGGAAATACTCGCGCAGGATGAGGCCGACGCCACGCGTTCCGCAGCGCAGGACGATCTCGCCCGGTTTGCCGACCGGAACGTCCTTTCCTTCCGGCGTCACGATCCGCACTTCGACGCCGGGAACCGGCCGTCCGAGCGCGCCGGGCTTGGCCATCTGCTCTTCCGGCCTGAGCCCTGCGATGAACCCCGACTCGGTCTGGGCGAGGAAGCTGTAGATCCCGACGTGCGGCAGGATCTTCCACAGTCGTTCCTTGAGCGGCACCGGGAAGACCTCGCCGGTGGCGACCATCAGGCGAAGCGACTTCGCGGCGGTGGGCCGCTTCTCGAGTTCCGGCGCCATCATGCGATAGACGGTCGGAACGCCGCCGAGAATGGTGACCTTCTCCTTCTCGATCAGCGATACGGCGGCGGCTGCATCGAACTTCGCCTGCATCAGCAGAGTGCAGCCGAGATAGAACGTATTGGCGAGCCGGCCGAGGCCGGTGCGATGCGCCATCGCGGTGGTCGCCAGGATCACGTCGCGTGGGGACAGCTCCCATTCGAGCGCATTCATGAACCCGTTGGCGAGAATGATGTTGGAGTGCGTGATGACCGCACCCTTGGGCCGGCCTGTCGTGCCCGAGGTATAGCCGATCAGCAGGTCGTCGCTGAGCGACGACAACCGCGGCGGCTCGGCCTTCGCGCCGCTCTCGAGGAACGCCGTGAACGGCTTCTCGTCCTCAGCGGCCTTGCCGACGACCAGGCGCAGGGCGTCCGGCGCGCTCGCCAAGGCTGCGGCCGCCTGTGGTCTCAGGTCGTCACTGTAGACGGCGGCTTTGGGCTCGCAGTCCCCGACGATGTGCGCGACCTCGCCGGCCGTGAGCCGGGTCGAGAGCGGTACGATCAGCGCGCCCATCTTGAGAATGCCGGCCATCGCCTCGACCAGCTCGATGCCGTTGGCGAGATAGACGATGACGCGATCGCCGGATCGCACGCCTTCCCGCAGCAGCGCATTCGCGAGCTGGTTGGCGCGCGTTTCGAGCTCAGCGAACGTCAGCCCGTGACCGTCGCAGGAAACCGCGACCTTGTCGGGATAGCGCGTGGCGTTGGCCGAGAGGAGCGTACCGAGTTTCATGTTGGTCTTGGGGAGTTGCCAGCACCGGGGTCAGACCCTGCGGGTCTGACCCCTAGGGCGATGAGTAGAACGGCGGCGCGTGTGCTTGGCCGCACAGGGTCAGACCCGCAGGGTCTGACCCTGAACGAGGCTCACTTGTCCGGTTCGAACGCGAAGTAGGAGATGTCGTCGCTGAGCTTCTCGAACATCACCTTCACGCGCATGCCGACCTTCACGTCTTCCGGCTTGCAGTTGAGCACGTTGCCGATGATGCGCACCTTCTCGTCGAGTTCGATCAGGCCGACGATATAGGGCGTCTTGCCGTCGAAGCCGGTCGCGGGCACGTGCGTGACGGTGAACGAGTAGACGTGGCCCTTGCCGCTGGTGTCGCGCCATTCGAGGTTGCGCTTGCCGGTCTTGACGGAAATCGTGCGCGGCCAGAACTGGTAGGACTTGCTGTCGGGATCGTACTGCAGGGCGAGCTTGCCGCGCTTGGCGGCGTCCCAGAAATACTTCGTGCCGGCAGTCGGCTTCGGCACCGGACGCGGCTTCGGCGTCGGCTTGTTGGCGGCTTGCTTGGGGGCAGGTGTAGACATGGAGTTCCTCCGGAACTGGTGAGATGGTGAGTAGTGAGATGGTGAGGGGTGGGTAGAGGCGAGGGGCGAGCGACTTGCGCTTCAACCACTCACCACTGGCCACTCACCACTGGCCCTATTTCGACAGGATCATCACGTTGCCGGTGCCCCAGTTGCGGCCGTAGGGAATGACGCCGATGCCGGTCACCATGCCGTTCTTGGGGTTGGGCACCTGACGGCCCTTGGCCTCGCCCATCAGCTGGCGCACGCACTCGACGAGGTTGAGACCGCCGCCCGCGAGGCCGGGCTGGCCTGCGCCGATCTGTCCGCCTCCGGTGTTGATCGGCAACGCGCCGGTCGGAGACAGGTCCGTATCGCGGAGAAACTGCGAACCCTCGCCGCGCTTGCAGAAGCCGATCTGTTCCAGCTTCAGCATGACTGCGATGAGGAAGTCGTCGTAGGGGTGGAACATCGAGATATCAGACGCCTTCAGTCCTGCCAGTTGCAAAGCGTCGGGGCCGCTGACGGAATGCGCTGATTCCGTGATGTCCGGCGTCTGCTCGGCGCACTTGAAGTTCGTCATTTCCGAGTAGGAGATGGGATAGACGAGGTTCGTGAAGCCGAGCTTCTTGGCGCGCTCGGTCTTCATCATGATGACGCCGTTGCCGCCGTCGCAGAACATCACCGAGTCCAGCAGTCGCAGCGGCGACGAGATCTGACGCGAGTTGAGGTAGTCCTCGATCGTGATCTTCTGCCGGAATTTGTCGTAGGCGAGATCATTGACCACCGCGCCGTTGCGTTGGGCTACGGCGAGCGCGCCGAGGCCGCGGAAGTCGAGATCGTGCTGCGCCATGTAACGCTGATAGAGCAGGCCGAACGCGCCCGGGGGGCCGTTGATGCCGGTCGGCTCCCAGAACTCGTTGCGGTAGGCGCCGTAGGTCGCGCTCCACTTCGTCGAGGGGGCATCGGCGCCGATCAGCATGACCGTCTCGCAGATGTCGTTCTGCAGCGCCATCGCACCGCGCGCGACGTTGGCGATGCAGGAAGCGCCGCCCAGATCCGAGGTCTGCAGCCAGCGCGGCGAGATGCCGAGATAGTCGGTCGCGTAGTTCGACCAGAACGGATTGGAGCACTCGCTGATCGGCACGCTGAAGCCGACGCCGTCGATGTCGGCGGGCTTCATCTTCGTCTTGGCGAACAATTCCTCGGCGACCTCTGCTGCGAGCTCATAGGCGGTCTTGCCCGTCGTGCGGTCGATTTTCGTCTCGCCATAGGCGACGATGCAGACGTCTTTCTTTTCCAGGAAGTTCTTCTTGGCCATGGTGTCCTCGTTCGAATGAATGTCGTAGGTTGGGTCGAGGCCAATTCGGGCCGAGGCCCAACGCAACCGGATTGCGGGGGAAAGTTGGGCCTCGCGTCGCTCGACCCAACCTACGTCACGAGCTATTGTCCCTTGAACTTCGGCTTACGCTTTTCGGCGAACGCCTTCACGCCCTCCTGCCGGTCCTCCGAGAAGGCCAGCAACTGGGCCAGATCCGATTCCTGATAGAAGCCGAGCGCGACCGGCATTTCGGTGCCGCGATTGACCGCCTGCTTGATCATCATGATGGCGAGCGGCCCCGAGGCCTCCATCTCGCCGACGATCGACTTCGCCTTCTCGAGGGCCGCCCCTTTCGCCACGACGTGATTGACGAGGCGGATCTCCTTGGCGTCGGCCGCTGAAAGTCGCCGCGCGGTCCACATCAGCTCCTTGGCGAGCGCGGGGCCGATGCGGCGCGGCAGGTTCTGCGTGCCGCCCGCGCCGGGGATCAGGCTGTGCCGTGCTTCCGGCAACGCGAACTGCGCGGCCTCGCCCGCGACGATGAAGTCGCCGAACAGGGCTAGCTCCAGGCCGCCGCCGAGGCAGAAGCCTTCGACCGCCGAGATCACGGGTTTGGTGAAGTTGTGCACGTGCCGGTAGACGGCGCGCGTCTTTCGCAGATTGTAGCGGGCCCGATAGTTGTCGTAGCGGTCAGCGGGAGCATCGGAGAAGCCCGACAGGTCGGCGCCGGCACAGAACGCGCGCTCGTTGCCCTGCAGAATGACGGCGATCACCTCGCGGTCGGTTTCAGCGGCGTCGAGCGCCGCGCTCAATTCAGCGGCCATCTGCTCGTTGATCGCGTTGAGCTTGTCGGGCCGGTTCAGCGTGATGACCTGCGCGCTACCCTGTTTCTCGCTCAGGATGAGGGGGCCTTCGCTTTTGGCGGCGGACGGCTCGGGTGGCGTTTCCTTGGACATTGTCTGGGTCTCCGTTCCGTGTTCTTGGCCGGGAATGTCAGCCGTTAAGTCCACTCTCGTCAACCTCATGTGACGCGGGGCTGCTCTGCCGCGCTTTGCACCGGTTCTTTCGGCGAGCTGTCCGCCGGCTCGGACATGGCGGCCGCAATCACCCGTTCCTGCTCGGCGAGCCAGGCCTTGTCGTGCCGCAGGCCCGGTGGGATTTCGAGGTCGTAGGCAACCCGGGCCGGCGCCGTCAGAACCAGCACGCGGTCGGCCATTTCGAGCGCGTCGTCGATGCGATGGGTGATCAGCACGCACGTTTTCGACAGCCGCCGCACGAGCTCGGCGACATCGCTCCTGAGCGCTGCCGACGTGACATGGTCGAGTTGACTGAAGCTCTCGTCGAGCAGCAGCAGGTTCGGGTCGACGGCGAGCGCGCGGGCGAGCGACGTGCGTTGCCGCATGCCGCCGGAAAGCTCGTGCGGGAACTTCGCGAGGTTGGCAGCTCCGGTGATCTTGACGTTGGCGAGCCACTCCTCCGCTCGCCGACGCCGCTCGGCCGCGCCGAACCCGAGGATCTGCAATCCGAGTGCGACGTTGTCGAGTGCCGAGCGCCACGGCAGCAGCCGGTCGGTCTGGAAGCTGACGGCGAGCTTGCCGCGGAGTTGCTTGAACTGGCGATAGGGATCGAGACCATCGACGATGACGCGCCCGGAGGTCGGCGCCATCACGCCCATGATGAGATGCAGCGCCGTCGATTTGCCCGCCCCCGTCCGGCCCAGCAGCGCCACGATCTGCCCGCGCTTCACGCCGAAGGACAGATCCTGCACCGCGTAGTTCGCGCCGAATCGCTTGTCGACCTTGTCGAGCACGATGATGTCGGAGGCAGCGGGCTCGTTCATCGCACCTCGACCTCGGGCCGATAGCGCAGCAGGAGGGATTCCAGCCCCTGCACGATACCCTGGATCAGCAGGTTCGCCACCACCAGAATGATCGTCCAGGCGAGCACGCCGTCCATCGCGAACGTCGATTGCGCCGCGCCCATGCGCGCGCCCATGCCGCTCGAGACGCTGACGAGCTCGGCGAACACCGTCATGCGCGTCGCATATCCGATGATCGCCTTCGTCGTCATCAGCAGATAGGGCACGATGTGCGGCCCGACCAGCAAGCGCAGCACCTGGATACGGCTGGGGCGGAACGTCTCGACCATCTCGACGAGGTCGCGGGACAGCGCGCGGATGCCGTCGAACACGTTGAGGGCATAGAACGGGACGAGGATCATCAGCAGGATGAAGAACACGCGGGCTTCAGCCTGCTCGAACCAGAAGATCGCAAACAACATCCACGACAGCGCCGGCACGCCCGTATCGATGACCACGATCGATCGCAGATAGGGCTCCAGCGGCCGGATCAGCGCCATTGCAGCACCGATCAGCGTGCCGATGACGAGAGCGGCGGCAACCGCGACCAGCAAACGCGCGATCGTCAATCCGATGTGCAGGTAGTCGTTCTGAATGGCCGAGACGATCGCCTCGAACGTGCGCTGAGGCGGCGGCATGATGAACGGCGGGACGTGGCGGCTCCATACTTCCATGGCGATGACGAGGGCGACGATGACCACGGCATTGGCCAGCAGCTCACGCGCCCAGAACTGCCCGTTTCCGCCTTTTCCCGAAGAGGCGGGTGTCGTCGCGACCGGCGCGCCCGGCGTCTTGGTACTGACTACAGTCGGCTCCATCACGTCTCCAGGAATGCCGCTCGCTCGGCTCCGGTGTCAGGTGGCGAAGATCCCTTCGTCGAGCGTCTTGGTGAACATCCCGCCTTTGGCGAGCAGCTCGGCTGCGAACAGGATGTCTTTGCGATGCTCGGGATTCGAGGTGGGCCGCATCTGGAATTTCAGACGGCCGGATTCGATCGCAGTCTTGATGACCCGCGGCTGGACATTGATTTTTGCGGCTCGTTCCGCATAGGTGTCGACGTTGGCGTGCATCCATTTCGCCAGATCGTCGAACAGCGCGACGAGCTTGGCGGTGGAGCCCTTCGGCAGCCGGTCGATCGCGTTCTGGTGCATCGCGATCGCGAAGTAGGGCATCGAGCGCTTGGTATGCTGTGTGTAGTAGTCGCCGAGGTTGGCGAACACGCGCGATCCCTTCACCATGTCGAGGCCGAGCGACAGGCTCTGCTCCCAGGTCAGGGCGGCATCGGCGCGATTGCCGGCAACGAGGGCCACCGTGCCCGGCGGGTTCGGCGCGTTCTGGATCGTGACGTCCTTGTCGAATTCGATGCCGTCGAACGTCTTGGCGAAGATCTTGGCCATCTGGAAGGTGCCGGACGCCTGCATCGCCGCGAGCGTCTTGCCCTTGAGGTCCTTCACGCTCGACGGGCCATCGGCACGACCGAGGAAGCCGGCTTGTGTTCCTTCCGATATCAGTCCGAGGATGCGCAGCGGGGCTCCTTGCATGTAGGCGCGCGAGAAGAAGTCCCATGTGCCCACGCCGATGTCGAACGAGCCTTTGGCGAAGTCGGCGTAATACGTCGCGAGCACGTTGTAGGTTTGATTCACGGTCATCTGGAAGCCGTGCTTCTTGTCGAGACCGAGATCCAGCAACGCATCGTTGCCCATGTGCGCCCAGCCGCCGAACAGCGTGCCCGTCTTGATCGGCACGAGACCCTGCGCGCGCGCGACCCATGGCGAACAGACGCCGGCGGCAATCGCGCCGGCCCCTGCAACTTGTACGAACGTACGTCGCGTGTGGCGTCCAGACATGGCTACCTCCTGCTGGCGGATCTGGCTGAACCAGGCTGAAATTGGTTGGACACGGCTGGATTCCACCTGGCTCTGCGCTACTTCTGCTTGACGGCTATAGCGGCCTTGGTTGCCGTCACGGTCGGCGCCCATCGCTTGATCTCGCTCTGGATGTACGCGGCGAACTGCTCGGGCGTACCGGGGATGACGTTGATCCCGAGCTTGTTGAGGCGAGCGGTCGTCTCGGGTTTGCGCAGGGCGGCGCCGATTTCCATGTTGAGCCTGTCGACGATGGGGCGAGGCAGGCCGGCGGGACCGGCGACACCGAACCAGGTCGAGGCGATGATGGCGGGGAAGCCCTGCTCGGCGAACGTCGGCACCTTGGGAAGCGTGACATCGCGCTTCGTCGCGGCGACGCCGAGCGCCTTGAGCTTGCCGGCCTCGATGTGCACGCCGACGTCTGCGGGGTTGCCCATCACGGCCTGGATCTGACCACCGAGGAGATCGGGAAGCGCTCTGGCGACGCCCTGGTAGGGCACGTGGGTCATGTCGAGACCGGTCTCGCGCTTGACCATTTCGCCGGTCAGATGCAGCCCCGTCCCGACACCGGCGGAGCCGAACGTCAGCTTGCCCGGATTCTTCTTCGAGTAGGCGATGAACTCGGCCAGCGATTTGGCCGGAAAACTCTCCTGTACCGTCAACATCACGTTGAGGTCTGCCGCGTGCGAGATCGGCGTGAAGTCCTTGATCGGATCGAACGGCAGCTTGTCGACGAACGTGGGATTGGTGCCGTGCGTACCCACGGTGATCATGCCGATGGTGTAGCCGTCCGGCGCGGAGCGCGCGAGTTCACCGGCGCCGATGTTGCCGCCAGCGCCGAGCCGGTTCACGACCACGACCGGCTGCCCCATCTGCTCCTGCAGGCCGCTGCCGATGGCGCGGGCGACCGTGTCGAGCGCGCCGCCTGCGGCGGTGAGGGTGATCAGCGTGATCTGTCGGTTGGGATAGCCCTTCGATGAATCGCCTTGTGCGGCGGCAGGCTGCGCTGCGGTAAGGATTCCCAGAGCAAGTGTTGTTGCCGCGGCTCTCATCTGCGTTCTCCCGGAAGCTTTTCGTGTTCTGCTCGGAGCAGATTGTGCGCCCCTGAGCTTTGTAGTCAACTGAGTTGGCCTACGGTCACACTGCATGACAGTGTTCCATGGGACGAGGGGCAGCGCCATCTGCAATCGACGGGAGTCGAAAGACGTCGCCCGATTGCGCCGGACGAGAGCATGCGGAGAGAATGAAACGATGTTTCGGAAAGACACCCCGGCCGACGCCGAGTTCCGCGCGCAGGTGCGCGGGTGGCTCGAGGCCAATCTGCCGCACGAGTTGAGAGGCAAGACGGCGCGTCCCCATCCCCCCGAGATCATGCCCTGGTACAAGGCGCTGTCGAAGCGCGGCTGGATCGCGCCGCACTGGCCCAGGGAGTACGGCGGCATGGGGGCCACGCTCGCGCAGCAGATCATCATTTCCGAGGAGCTGGCGCGTCTGTCCGCGCCGCACCTGCCGGTGCAGGGGATCAACCACCTCGGTCCGATCATGATGAAGTACGGCACGCCCGAGCAGAAGGCGCAGCATCTGCCCAAGATCATTTCCGGCGAGGTGATCTGGGCGCAGGGCTACTCGGAGCCGGGCGCGGGTTCGGACCTCGCAAGTCTGACGACGCGCGCCGAAGACAAGGGCGACCACTTCGTCGTCAACGGCCAGAAGATCTGGCAGACGTGGGGCCACTACGCCGACTGGATGTTCATGCTGGTGCGCACGGATGCGAACGCCACGCCGAAGCACGCCGGTATCAGTTTCATGCTCGTCGACCTGAAGACGCCGGGCATCAAGGCGCGGCCGATCATGAACATCGCCGACGACGACGAGTTCGCGCAGATGTTCCTCGACGACGTGGTCGTGCCGAAAGAGAACCTCGTCGGTCCGCTCAACGGCGGATGGAAGGTCGCCAACGATCTGCTCGCGCACGAGCGTCTGGGCACTTCGAGCCCGCAGCACTCGATGGAGGTTCTGGCCCGCATCGAGCGCGTGTCGAGAGCGAACGGCAAGGCCGCCGATCCGGTGTTTCGCGACAAGCTGGCCGCGCTCCGCATCAAGGTGACCGCGCAGGCCGCGATGTTCTGGCACGCGGTCGACATCATCGCGACGGGCCAGCCCTTGGGGCCATCCTCGTCGACCATGAAGCTCGTCGCGACAGACAATCTCCAGGCCGCCACCGATCTGCTGATCGAGGTGGCGGGCGTGCATGGCGCCGACGCTGAGCGGCTGGAAACCGGCAGCGAGCCCACCGACGTGACACAGATATTCCTGCAGTCGCGGCGCGCAACGATCTACGGCGGATCGAGCGAGATACAACGCAACGTGTTGGCCAAACGCGTTCTCGGGTTACCGGGCTGAGGAGCGGGCGAGATGGATCTTCTACTGACTGACGAGCAGCGCCTGCTGCAGGACAGCGTGGCCCGGATGCTGGCGCAGGCCGGCGGCGTGAAGCGAACGCGCGCCTTGCGCGGAATGGACGGCGGCTTCGATCGCGCCATGCACGCGCGGATGGGCCAGGAAGGCTGGCTCGGGTTGCTCGTGCCGGAGGAACTCGGCGGCGCGGGGCTCGGCCTGACCGAGTTGGGCCTTGTGCTGATGGAGGCTGGCCGCGTGCTGGCGCCCGAGCCGATCGCGGCGGCGGCAATCGGGGCCTACGCGATGTCGAACGCGCCTGGCACCTCCCCCATCGCCGAAATCGTCTCTGGGATCGTGGAGGGCCGCACGCTGGTGATGCCGGCGCTCGGCGTCGAAGACAAAGACCGCGTCGGCGGCGTGAAAGCGAGCACCGCCGACGGTGGCAAGGCGTGGCGGCTCGATGGCGTCTGCGACGGCGTACCCGTGGCCGGCCGATGCGACGGCTTCCTCGTCGCGGCGGAAGGCGGCGGGGGTACGCCGCTGGTCTATGTCGCCAGCACGGCCACGGGTCTCGCGATCGCTTCGCGCGAGACCGTCGATGGCCGCCCGTTCGGCCGCCTCACGTTCGAGAACGTCACGGACTGCGTGCTCGTCACAGATCCCGAACCCGGTGTCGAGGCGCAGCGCCGTTTGCGTGATCTGTTGCTGTTCGGTGAAGCCGCCGAGCTCGTCGGCGTGATGAGCGCGGCACTCGACATGTCAGTTGAGTATCTCAAGACGCGCAAGCAGTTCGGCAAGCCGATCGGCAGCTTCCAGGCGCTGCAGCACCGCGCGGTCGACGATTTCGCCAAGATCGTGAGCGCGCGGTCTTTCCTGTTCCAGGTCGCCGCACAGGGCCTCGACTTGTCATCGTCGATGGCGTCGGCGCTGAAGGCGCACGCGGCTGCCGAAGCGCTCGACGTCTGCAAGTCGGCGATCCAGATGCACGGTGGCATCGGCTTCACCGAGGAATGCGACATCGGCCTCTATCTGAAGCGCGCGATGTGGCTGTCGGTGTGGCTGGGCAACGAGGCGCATCATCGCGCGCGCTACGCGGCGCTGATGGGTTGAAGCGGCCGCATTCACTGCGTGCTCAGAACATATCCTGCGCCACGTACAGTGCGCACCGGATCGTTCTCGTCGCCGCGGATGAGTGCCTTGCGCAACCGGCCGATGTGCACGTCGATGGTGCGCTCGTCGATCTCGGCGGTGTTGCCCCAGACCCGGTCGATGAGCTGCGCGCGCGACAGAACCCGGCCCGTCGTTTCCATCAGCGTCTCGAGCAGCTTGTACTCGGTCGGTCCCAGATTGATCTCGCGGCCGGCGCGCGTCACGCGATGTGCGTCACGGTCGAGCATGATCGCGCCGTGGGTCAGGATGTTGTTGATCCGCTCCGGCGCGGCGCGGCGAAGCAACGCTTTGATCCGTGCGAGCACCTCGGGCACCGAGAAGGGTTTCACCACGTAGTCGTCGGCGCCGGTCGTCAGCCCGCGGATGCGGTCGGGCTCGTCGCTGCGCGCGGTCAGCATGAGGATCGGCATGGACGCGTGCTTGCCGGCACGCCGGACGGCACCGCACAATTCGATGCCCGTCATTTCCGGCAGCATCCAGTCGAGGAGCAGAAGATCGAAGGTCTGCTCCGCCAGCAGGAGCTGGCCTTCCTCGGCCGACGCTGCCGTCACCACGACGTAACCTGCCGCCCCGAGATTGTATGAGAGCAGCTCGCTCAGTGATGGGTCGTCCTCGATCACGAGAATTTTAGCTGGCATGGGCACTTCGTCGACTGGGTTGCGTGGGTATCATTTCGGATCAGCACACAGCCGAATGGGCTGGTCGGGCCGAAGCCCCGACCGAGCATCTAGCCCCGGGACGCTACAGCTTCGTGACATCCTACGTACAATAGCAATGCCGCAGGTTGCAGGCTCAACTGCGCGCTGGCGCTGCCGGCATGACTGCGGTGAACGTCGAGCCCTCGCCGAGCACCGATGTGACCTGCAACTCGCCGCGGTGGCGGTTTACGATGTGCTTGACGATGGCGAGCCCCAGTCCGGTGCCCCCGCGTTCTTTGCTGTCTTGCGCGCTGACCCGGTAAAATCTCTCCGTCAACCGCGGCAGATGCTCGGGCGCGATGCCGATCCCGTCGTCCGCCACCGCGACCTCGACCCGGCCGTCTTCCCGGCTGACGGTGACGTCGACGTATCCCCCACGACGGCCGTACTTGATCGCGTTCTGGACGAGATTCTGCGCGACCTGGGCAAGCTCGTCGCGATCGCCGATCACCAGTGTCGGCTCGGCGGGGATGTGTGCTCTCAACGTGATGGCGTTCTTGTCGGCATTCTGCCTGAGAGAGGAGAGCGCGTCCTCCACGACGCCGTTGACGTCGACGGAGGTGGTCGGCGGTACGTGCTCGCGCATCTCGATGCGGCTCAGCGACAGCAGATCCTCGATCAGCCGCGACATACGCTCGGCCTGGGCCTGCATGATCCCGAGAAAGCGCGCCTGCGCGGCCGGATCATCCTTGGCTGCGCCCTGCAGCGTTTCGACGAACCCCCGGATCGAAGCCAGCGGCGTGCGCAACTCGTGGCTGGCATTTGCGACGAAGTCCGCGTGCATCCGGGACAGTTGCTCCTGGTCCGTGAGATCGCGCAGGATGATGAGAAGCTGCCGTGTCGCGGTCCGGACGGTGGGGTTGTCGTCGGCGATCGAGGTGACGATAGCCGCCAGGGACCGCTCGACGGGCGTGAACAACCGGACCTGGCAGCGCTGTTGCTCTCCCGTCTTTCTGGTCGTCTCGATCGCAGCCAGCAGTTCGGGCGCACGCACCCAATGCGAATATGGCCGGCCGATGAGGACCGCCGCAATCGACTGCGCCGCCGCGTTGCTGGCGACGATGACGCCGCGGCTGTCGAGCAGGACCGCGGCGTCGGGGAGCGCTTCGAGCAGTGACCAGGGCAAGCCGTTGTCGGCGCCTGCGTCGCTCGTCGCCGTTGCTGCCGACAACGCACTGCCTGCCGGACGGACCGCAGAGCGGGGCGTCGATGGCTCACTCGCGGGGCTGGCTTGCGGCCACCATCCAGCCCACGCCACGACTGCGGCCAGTCCAGCCAGCGCCCACGTCGCTCCGAGGCCGCCCCACAAGGTGAATGGTACGAGCAGCGCGGCGACCGTGAGCGGAGCGGCACTTCGTTGCGTGATCCGGGCGAAAATCGTTTGCATAGAGGGTCCATGTAGCCGCCACGGGCGGCCCGGTGCTGCATCCTTCGATAGAATAATGCGGCCGATCTACGTCCCATTTGCCCCTCTGTAGACCACAATGCAATCCCGTCGTGAGGACCAGCGTCCTCGAAGCCGGTTTCTCTATCATCGCAGAGCACAACGTGCGCGACCGATGGCGGTGTCATTGGTTGAGCTTGCCGGCTTGGGCATCGCGGGCGCGTTGCGACGGCGTCATCGGCGCACGCTCGCGTCATGGGTAACCTCGGCCGGTTCAGGCCAGCTCCCATTTGTCCCGCCACTGCGAGGTGACGTAATTGATGATGATAGATTTGCGGAGCTTCGTCAGAGGATGGTGCCCGACCCCGTGCCATGTGTTCGGGCCGGGAATGAAGATGACGCCGCGGTTGCGGCCATACGGGGCGGAGTGAACATATCGATAGTCCGGCGGTCCTTCGAGCACGTCGGTGCCTGCATTCTCCAGTTCGGGATCGTCGAGCAGGTAGACGAGCATGGTGAATTTCTTGACGAAGATGTCCGTGTGCGGCTCGAGCCAGAAGCCGGGCATATCCTGGCAGTATTCGATCCGGAGATTGCCGTCCGACAGATCGGCGCCGGTCGTCCGTTCGATGGTCTCGCGCACGCGCCGGTCCTGGAAGCCTTCGACCACGCGCCTCACGACCGGGAATTTCGCCTGGTTCTCCGGCGTGAAATAGATGCGCGTGGAATTGTTCGTCTCGCGTTTGCCGTTGAAGACCGGCTCGCTCGGCGGGGGCAACGGAAGAAGTCCGATCGCATCGACGTCACCGGAAGGCAGTGCTTGCGTGAGCAGCCAGTGATCGTATGGGGTCGTCTCATGGCGAGCGCGGGTGAGGCAATCGAGGAACGCGTCGGCAACGGTCGTGCTGGGTTCCGGCGCGCGTGCAGCCTGTGCCATGTCAGTTCCCCCTGTAGAATGACGGAATGAACTTCTTGATCTTCGCGGAGAGCTTGTGCCGGCCGATCTGGCGCGACAGGGCAGCTTCCGAGCTGACCCAGTTGAACATCACGTAACGGCGTTGCCCGACGTAGGGATGATGGCCGTGCCAGGAATTCGCGGACACCTTGAAGGCCGCGAGCATGCCGCCGCTGGGGTCGATTTCGGCGGCATAACTTTCGAGGTCGTCGCCGGTTCGCAGCATTCTGAGGCGGCCGCCGCTCGCGTCCCACCTGTCGTTGAGATAGAGCAGGCACGTCACCACTTTTTCGCTGGTGTCGGTATGAATTCGCCCGTCCTTGGACTGCGCATGGCCGCGCACGGTGATCATGATAGGCAGTCCGTCGAGGTCGACGCCGAACTTCTCGCCCATGACTGTCGCCATGCGGCTCGAGCGGATGTCATCGACAAGTCGCGCGAACGCCGGCCCGTATTCCAGTTCCGAAAGCGGGTAGATGCCCGGCTTCGATATTTTCGGGAAGTCGGTCTGGATGTCCCGCAAATCACTGTCGCTGAGGACGGGGCCGGACGCCAGGAACTGAAACGGCTCGTTTGCAACCGGTGCGTTGGCGATGGCTTCGAGGTCGATCACGTCATCCTCCCGGCAGGTTGGGGGAAGGGGGGCTCGGGCGGCGCCTGCCTCGTGCGGGAACCGCGGTCGTCTGAGCAGATACCGAGGCGCGCGAGGCGAGACCTGCTTCGATCGGCTTGCCGAGTGGGGGCATGTCGTCTGGTCGTTGCCTCACAGGCGGGCATCGGGATCGTTCTCCCTCGAATGCTCGTGGACTGACGCTGGACTGCCGCCGAGCAGGGTTTGCCGAGCGGTTCGGTGCGCTTTCCAGGTCGCGACGAGGAAAAGACCGAGATCGGCTGTGGCCTGGGCTACATCGCAGGCGCCCGGCCGGCGTGTCTTGCGATGGATCAAGCCGCAGATCAGGCTGTGGGTCGGGAATTGAATCTCACCGCTGCTGGAGCGCAACGCTCGTGCCGTTCGGCTTCTACACGCAAGACTTGTGGGGAAAGCCGAGCATGAGTTCCCGCTCCCACTTCGGATTCGGCTTACAATGGTCAAGGTCATTATTCTTCCGGAGCAGCCGATGAGCGCGTTTCCCTTGGCCGAAATGGGCAAGATCGTCGCCGCTGATGTAGCGACGGGAAGAATGGGCGAGATGTCCCGTCTCGTCCTGAGCACGTTGGAGCGGCAGCCAGCCGTCGCCGTCGACCTCATCGAAAGTCTGATCGCCGAGGGCGCCGAGCGCGAGCCCGACGACGACAAGATCGCAGGCGGCGTTTTGATGCTCGGCCGCGTGCTGGAGGTCATCCGCTATGGCGTGGAGGCCGGACGTGCGGAGGAGTTGGCGTTGGCGGACCGCGTTCGGGCACAGATCAGCACGGCGGAAGCCGAGGGCCGGATCGATGCGGGGCTGCTGCTGTTGATCCTCAACCTGTTCGGGGCGGCCAAGCTCGACGTGGGAGACGCCCTTCGCAGGACGATGCAGCGTGCGATTGAGGCCAATGCCGCATTGTCGGACCCAACCGGCGAGGAAGGCGCGGAAGCGCTGCGCGATCTGCTGGCGGCGGCCGGCGACGATCCGTTCTCCGCGCATGCAATAATCGCCGAGACGGCCGACGTGATGCCGGAAGCGGTGCAAGCGAAACTGGCGGCGTCGCTGCTGTTCGACAAGAGCGAGACGGTGGGCTGCGCCGCGCTGGGCTTCCTGCTCGGCTCGTCGGCTGTGGTTCGCCAGCATGTCATCCGCGATCTGGCTCTGCTCCGCCCGGGCGATGGTGCGGCTTGTCCGGTCGGATTGCGACGTATGATCGCGATGCGGAACTGGCTACCGGCCGCCGATCGCTCCGGTCTCGATGGGGTCGTCAAGGCGCTGCGCCAGAACGGCGTCGAATGCGCGCCGTGGTCCGCGCCGGCGAAAGTCGAGGCGTATGTGTCCGGTTTCGACGGCTCCGGCATGCAAGGCATCTTCGTCGTCGTACCCGACGGCAAGAAGAGTGCGCTCGCCGCGATGATCGGGCGGCTCGGCATGGGTGTGCGCGACGCCTGGGTGCGCCCCGGGCTCAGCAAGCGCGAGATCAAGTCGTTGGTCGGCGCGACCGATGGCCAGATCGGGATGGCGCCGGTCGGTCTCGACTATGTGGAACTGGCGATGCGCGGGTTCCTGGCGGCGAACGTGGACAGCGGTCTGATGCCGCCGTTCGGCCTGCTGGCGTTCGCCGAGGCGGCGGGGGTATCCAGTCTGAATCCGGAAGCGATCGCGGCACGGGACCTGGTCGAGCGGCTGGTGTCCGAGATCGAGCCTGCGCGGTTGACGCCCGATGCCGTCAGGCAAGCGGTCGCCGGCAGTGCGGTCTGGCCGTTCGAGTACGGATTGTTCGAGAGCTGGTTCGAGGAGGGCGACGAGGTCGATCGGGTACTCCAGAAGACACGGAGGAGCTTTGCACGATTCTGATTGCCGATAAATTCACCCAAAAAAT
>CAZNMY010000106.1:0-22523 GCA_964574325.1 uncultured Devosia sp.
GCTGATTCCCAGCGGGAATGGCCCATGTCAAAGTGACTCAGTGCAAGTAGGTTGGGTCAAGGCCCGCAATCTTCTGCGGGCCGCGGCCCAACAATTCGCCGCAAGCGTCAAGGATGTTGGGCCTCGCAGGGCTCGACCCAACCTGCGAACTTGCGACCTGAATCGAATGGAATGTGCTTCAGTGGCGCCGGACCGTTCCGTGAACGTGGGCCTGCGGGAAACCATGTGGGAAGGTGCGGTGAGAGACGTCTTGATCCCACGCCCCGAAGGGTGGAACCTCCCCTCCGATCATCCGACAGTGCACCGCCCCTCACCTCGCGATTTCTCATGACATTTATCGCCCACAGCGCCGCGGCCATCCGCGAGAGCCCGGCCGTGCGCGTCTGGCGCTTCCGCAACTACCGGCTCTTCATGTCGGGGCTCGGCTGCTACTACGTGACGACCTGGATACAGCGCGTCGGCGTGGGCTGGCTGGCGTGGGAGCTGTCGCACAGCCATGCCTGGGTCGGAGCGATCGCGGCCGCCGATCTCGTGCCGCTGGTCCTCCTCGGCCCATTCGCGGGGGCGGCTGCCGACCGTTCCGATCCCGTGCGGCAGATGCGCTGGTCGCAGATCGCGATGATCGCGCAGGCCGTCGCGCTGACGACCGTGACGATCACCGGCGCGATGACGATCGAGATCCTGCTGTTGCTGTCGCTGGCCTCCGGCCTCATTCATCCGAGTTACACGGCGGCGCGGCAGATGATCGTCCCGGCGACCGTGCCGCGCAGCGACTATCCCAGCGCGATCACGCTCGACTCGACGCTGTTCCACGGCTCGCGGTTCATCGGCCCCGTCATGGCGGCGGCGGCGATCGCGTCGATGGGCGTCGTCGCGGCGTTCGTGGTGCACATCGCCGGCTGCATCGTGTTCTATGTGCAGGTCGCGCGGATGGACCTCGTGGTGCCACCGCGCGATCAATCCGCCGACGTCGGCATTCTCAGATCGATCGGCGAAGGCATGTCCTACGCGCGCCGACACCGGGGTATCTGGCCGCTGTTCGCGATGCTGGCGGCGGCTTCGCTGTTCGCGCGGCCACTCCAGGAACTGCTGCCGGGGTTTGCGGGCGGCGTTTTCGACGCGGGGCCGGCTGGGCTCGCATGGCTCACGTCGAGCATGGGCGTGGGATCACTGGGAGCCGCAGTCTTCCTGGCGACACGCGGGCACGTGCGCGGGCTCGCGACGGCTTCGATCGCATCGACCTGCGCGCTGGCGCTGACGACGTTCGGATTCGTGGCGACGCCGAAGATCGGTTTCGCGATCGCTTTCGCGGTTGCCTGGGGGTTTGCGTTGACGCTGATGGGCGTGGGCATCCAGGCGCAGACGCAGCTCGCCGTCGCCGACCGGATGCGTGGCCGCGTCATGATGATCTACGCCATCATCTATCGGGGCTTGCCCGCAGTCGGCGCGCTGGCGATCGGGCTCATCGCGGAGCACATCGGGATACGCTCCACGTTCGCTTTCGCAGCACTCGCGACGCTGATCGCATGGGTCGTCATCGCACCGCGCCACCGGGAGATCGACGACGCGATGGAGCGGCGGGAATAGCACCGTCGTGGTCGCCGCCGCCTACGGCACGTAGCGGCGCGACAGCTCGGCGCGGTCTTCGTAGCTCGCTTCGAAGATCGGAGCAGCAAGTGTCGCCTGCACGTGCAGAATGCCCTCCGCCGCAATGTTGCGGAAGCCGTGCTTGCGGCCTGCCGGAATGAGCACGGACTGTCCGGGAAGCACGACGCTCTTCTCGTCGCCGAGCCAGATCTCGGCGCGGCCGGATATGACCATCAGCACCTCTTCGACGGCGTGCAGGTGCGTGGGCGCCCCCAGACCCGGCGTGCACCACTGGTCGAAGATGCACAGCTGCATGGAGCCGGTCAGCGAGGACACGCGCATCTGCGTCGTGACGCCGGGGCGCCAGTCCTCCTTGCCTTGCGTGTTGTGGTCGATGACCTGCATGCCACGTCCTCCTATCCTAACTCGGCGGGGCCTCTGCGGGCGTTGCGTCGGGCCACTGATCGAACACTCGTGCCGCGAGGTAGCCGAACACAAGTCCCCAGAATGGCGCACCGATATTCAGGATCGGTATGCCTGCGACCGTGACGAGGAAGGCGATCAGCGCCCCGAACTGGAACGGCCCCTTGAAGGCCGCATCGAACGCGGACTGGAGGATGCGGAGCATCGCGAGGCCGGCGAGGCTTGCGATGAGGGCGCGCGGTGCCGCCATCGAGAGCCGGGCGAGGATCGGCGCACAAAGCCCGAATGCCACGGCGAGCAAGCCCAGCACGACGGCGCTCGCGAAGTGCTTCTCGCGGGGCGTGCCCGCGACCAGAAGCGCACTGACGGGGCCCGTAAGGCACGTCGGCGCCGTGCCGAACGGCGCCACGAGCAGAGATCCCACGCCGCAGCCCATCGTCACCGCGTCGACCGGGGGCTTGTGACCTGCGGCCGTGAGGATCGCGAAACCCTGGCCGTTCTGTGCGGCCAGCACCGTCACGGCCAGAGGCACCATCAGCTCGGCAATTGCCGCCCAGGAGAACACGGGGGCGGCGAGCCGCGGTGGGGCGAGCGACAACGGCGTGCCTGATGTCGCTGTAATGGCGTCGGTTGCGAACGCCGCGGCGACCCCGACTACGAGTGCCGCGATCATCGGCGGCACGATGCGCGACACGCGCGGCATCGCCAGCAGCGTCAGGAAAACCGCCGTCATCGGCAGCGCGATCCAGAACGCCTCATTGAACGCCTTCAGCCAGTCGATGCCGAACTGCAGGAACACGCCGGCGACCATCCCCATCACGATCGGCATGGGGATCGCGCGCATGATGCGGCCGACGAGGCCGGTGGCGCCCAGCATCAGCATGAGCAAGCCCGTCGCAATGTAGGCGCCGACGATCTCGGGCAGCGTCAGGTGCGTGAGCGCCTGGCCGACCAGCACGATTCCCGGGATGGTCCAGAGCAACACCAGCGGCTGGCGGTAGTACAGACTGAAACCGATCGACAGCAGGCCGTTGATCAGGAACCCGCCGAACAGCCACGCGGCAAGACCGGCTTCTCCCAAACCACCCTTTATCGCAGCGGCGAACACGAGAGCCACGGGACCGGTTGCGGCGAAGAGGAAGGCGACCACTCCGTTCGAGATCGTCGCGCCGTCGAGCGCACGCCAGACATCGGCGAAACCGGCGGGCGCGACCGCAGCTTGTCCGCCCGGCACATCTCCATTCACCTGCATGCTCCACTCACCAGCGCCGCATTCCCCGCTCCAGCAGCGCGCAATCGTAGCCGCCTCCGCCGCCCGGATTGCCGAATTGCGGCGAACCCGGTGAGGGTATGCCGTAAGGCGGCGGCCCCAGTTGCGTGCGCATGATGCGCGGCGCTGGGGTGAGGCCGGAGATTTCGAGCAACAGCTTCTGCCGTGTCGCGGTCGAGAACTCCTCGGGCTTGGTGATCGGTATCATGAACGAGCCGGCGCCACCGATGACGCAATTTGCATAGTACTGATCGAGATTCGGCAGATCCCACGACGAATAGCCCATCGTCGGACGAAGGATGATCGGCAAGCCGTTGATGACGACGCCGGCTTCGACGATGCGGTCGCGGATCTGCGTCAACGGCGGGCCGGAGTTGTTGGCGCCGTCGCCGGAGACGTCGATGACCCGGCGGGCCGACCGAAAGGCCGTGTCGTCGAACAGGCGCATGGAGTAATCGAGCGCCGCCGAGATCGACGTGCGACGGTAGCGGCTGTATTCCTTGCCCGCGAGTTCGGCGATGAACGCTTCGGCGCTCTCGCGGCCATCGATCACCCGCCAGGGCACGAGGTGAATCTGAACGTCGGCGCCCGCCCATTCCATGTATGTCACGGCGATACGGCCATACTGGCCTGCACGTATCGCCTTGATGATCTCGGGATCACGGAGGGCGGCGATGTAGCCGTCGCGCTGAAGGCGCTGCTCCTCCGGGTCCATCGACAGCGAGATATCGACCGCCAGCACCAGCTCGACATCGACGGCGATAGGGGTACTGCCGCCACCGCTACCGCCGGCTTGCGCCAGTCGCAACTTCACGGCGGATGCCTGGCCGACCACGGCGAGCGCCAGCATGGCGGGTACGACGATCGCCGAAACGAGCACCTGGGCGAGGAGACCGAACCTGCGCCAGCGTGCCGTGTGGTTCCGCATACCGCTCTCCGCTCGCATCAACCGCTCGCATCAACTCCGGGAACTGCAGCGCGTGTGGCGTTACTCCGCCGCAGCGCGGGTCTCGACGCGCTTGGCGAGGTCGGCCAGCACCTCGTCGACATGCATGACGTCGCAATACTTGTGATGCATGTCGAACAGGTTCACCTTATGAGACAGCTCGCAGCGATCGAAGCAGCACTCCTCGACGAGCACCACGTGGAAGCCGTGGCTGTAGGCATCGACGGCACTCGCGCGGACGCAGCCCGAGGTGCTGTCGCCGACGATGATCACCGACTGCACGCCGAGCATCGTCAGGTGCGCGATCAGAGGCGTGCCGAAGAAGGCGCTGGCGCGCTGCTTGGTGATGACGGTGTCGCCGGGCTGTGGCGCGAATTCCGATTTGATCTCGTAGAGCGAGGCGTCCTGCGGCACGTTGCGGCGGTTGGTGGCGCTGACGCGGCCGGGCTTGGAGTTCGCTCGCGAATCCGACGTGGTGTAGATGATGGGCAAGCCGGCCTTGCGCGCCGCGGCGAACACCGATTGCGTCGGCGGGATCGCGTTGTAGCCGTGGATGCCGCACGCGGACGGGAATTCCTTCGTCACCTCCTCGACCGGCTTTGCGCCGCCCTGATAGACGAGCTCATAGAGATCTATCGCCAGTAGGGCAGGGCGCGGTCCGACGTAGATGTCGCGCTTGTAGTGCGCGTAGATGTCGAGCATCGCCTTGGGGATGACGTCCTTCCAGCAATGATCCTCGAAATCCCTCGCGGCGTTGTTGGCCATGTGCGTGCTCCGATTTTTTCTTGGGGTTGGAGGTGGACCGGGCTTCGACTTTGTCCTCAGGTCGTTGCCGCTGACCGGAGGAGAGCCGTGGATGGCCGCCTGCGCGGCCATGACGGATCTTTTTTGAAGAACGGATCGTGCGTATCAAACCGGGTGCATCGCGACAGGCATGAAGCGGAAGCCTTCGCCGTCCTTGACGATGTTGCCGATGCCAGGCCACGGCAGGTGGAAGATCAGACCCGGGATCTTCTGTGAGGACAGCATATCGCACATGCGGATGCGGCTGGCTGAGGCCGCTTCTGCGTTGGTATCGAATGTTATCGACATCTTCGGCCGGCGCAGCAGGATCGAATGATGCGCGATGTCGCCCGTGAAGCACAGCGACTTGCCGCCGGAGCTGATCATGTAGGACATGTGCCCGACGGTATGCCCATGGGAAGCAATGGCCTGAATGCCCGGCAGGATCTCCTGGCCATCCTTCACCATCACCAACCGGTCCTTGTTCGGCACGAGGTTCTTCAGAACCGTGTTGCGCGAGCTTTCGGCCGGCGTGCCGATCCGCTTCTCGTCGGTCCAGAACTTGAAGTCGGCCTCGGTCGTGTAGATCTGCGCATTGGGAAACAGCCGCGTCTTGCCGTCCGCGCTCATGATGCCGCCGGCATGATCGATGTGCGGGTGCGTGAGCACGATCGCGTCGATGTCCTCGGGCTTGATCCCGGCTTCGCCCAGGCTCTTGAGGATGCGCCCCGACGGCAGCGACGGATTGGGCTTCATCGAGTAGAGGCCGGTGTCGAACATCACGAGCTTGTCGCCCGTGTTGAGGACGAGGATGTTCTGCTCCATGCGGACGGCGTCGGTCGGCAGGAACTCCTCGGCGAGCAGCTTGCGTATCTCTGCATCGGGAGCGCGTTGGAAGATCTTCCCGGCATCGGGGAAATTGAGCGGGCCGTCGGAGATCACCGTCGCTTCCATCGTGCCGAGCTTGAAGCGGTAGAACGCGGGCGCGAGCGTGCCGATCATCGGCGCCTTGGCGAAGCCCGCCGCGCTGCCGATCATGCTGCCTGCGGCGAGCGTAGCTGCGCCGCCCAGGATCTGGCGGCGGTCGAATGAAATGCGGTTTCGATCGATCATGTGTGCTCCACCAAAATGCGACGAGCGGACCCTGGCTGGCCCGCTCGCTATTCTGCCCAGGAGTTCACGCTCCCGGCAACCGCATCTTGGCCGATGCGATCACGCTTTCTTGACCGACTTCAGGATTTGCCAGATGCGCTCGGCGGTGGCGGGCATGGGTATGTCCTTCACGCCCAGGTGCGACAGCGCATCGACCACGGCGTTGCCGACGGCCGGCATCGCGCCGACGCAGCCCGCCTCGCCCGCGCCCTTGACGCCGAGCGGATTGGTCTTGGTCGGCGTCGGCTGGCTCTTGATCTCCATGTGCGGGAAGTGATGCGCGCGGGGCATCGCGTAGTCCATGAACGAGCCGGTCAGCAGCTGGCCGTTCTCCGGATCGAACTTGATGTCCTCGAGCAGGATCTGGCCGAGGCCCTGCGCGACGCCGCCCTTGATCTGCCCCTTCAGCAGCAGTGGATTGAGCACCGTCCCGACGTCATCCACCACCGTGTAGCGGGTGACCTCGACGCTGCCGAGTTCCTCGTCGATCTCCAGCTCGCAGACATGGCACCCGTTGGGGAAGTTCTCCTTCGGGTTGTTGTAGACGGCGCTGGCGTAGAGGCCGGGCTCCATGTCCTTGGGCAACTTCGCTGGCACGGATGCCGCCTTCGCGACTTCCTTCATGGTCATGGTGCGGTTGGTCTTGCGGCTCTTGAACACGCCGTCCTCCAACTCGACGTCGTCGACCTCGAGCAGGTGGGAGGCGATCTTCTTCGCCTTGTCGATGATTTTTACGGACGCCAGATGTACAGCCGAGCCGGCGAGAGCGGCCGAGCGCGAGCCGCCCGTACCTTCGCCGTAGTTGACCATGTCGGTATCGCCCGAGATGTAGTGCACATCCTTGGGATCGACGCCCAGACGGTCACACAGCACCTGGGTGAACGTCGTCGCGTGGCCCTGGCCCTGGTTGATGGCACCGGTCAGCAGCGTGACCGTGCCGGAGCGGTCGAAGCGGACCTCGGCGCCTTCCACACCAGCGGCGGCCGAGCGTTCGATCGAGAAGGAGATGCCGATGCCCGCGAGCTTGCCGCGCTTCCTGGCTTCGGCACGACGGCTCTCGAAGCCGGCGTAATCCGCCATCTCGAGGCAGGTATCCATCGCTGTCGCGAAGTCGCCGCTGTCGTAGGTGAAGACGAGGCCGGTCTTGTAGGGGATCTTGTCCGGCGGGATCATGTTGATACGGCGCAAGTCGGCCGGGTCCATCTTCAGCTCGTCGGCCGCAAAATCGACGAGGCGCTCGATCGCGTAGGCCGCTTCGCCACGGCCGTTGCCGCGGTAAGGGCGCATCGGGTTGGTGTGCGAGAACACCGTGGTCACGTCGATGTGGATCGCGGGGAAGACGTAGACACCGGCGAGCGTGCCGATGTTGCCGATCGCCGAACTCTCGCCACCGGTCTGCACATAGGCGCCGACGTTCACGGTGCTCTTGCCGCGCAGCCCCTGGAACTTGCCGTCGTTGGCGATGGCGAGTTCGAGTTCGTAGACGTGATCGCGCGCCATGGCATCGCCCAGGAACGATTCAGAGCGTGTGGCGGTCCACTTGACGGGGCGGCCGGTGACCTTGGTCGCCAGGATCGTCAGCGCGGTCTCGTTGAACAGCGCCGATTTCATGCCGAACGAGCCGCCGATGTCGGTCGCGACGACGCGGATCATGCTCTCGGGCACCTTGATCATATCGGCGATCTGGGCGCGGTAGACGAAGGCACGCTGCAGCGTCGTGTAGACGGTGTAGCGGTTCGCGGCGACATCGAAATGGGCGAGCGAAGCGCGCGGCTCCATGGTCGCGGCGGTGACGCGATTGATCACCGCCTTGTACTTGATGACGCGATCGGCCTTCGCGAAAGCAGCGTCCGCCGCGGCTTTGTCGCCGCCCTGCCAGACGTAGCAGATGTTGTTGGCGGCATTCGGCCAGACGAGCGGCGCACCAGGAGCGATCGCCTCCTCGGTGCCGGTCACGGTCGGCAGCGGCTCGTAGTCGACCTCGATCAACTCGGCCGCGTCGGCGGCTTCTGCGGCAGTCTCGGCGACGACGAATGCCACGGGATCACCGACCCAGCGGACCGCACCGCGTGCCATCGGCGGATATTCGGGCTTGTAGATCGGCGAGCCGTCACGGCGCTTGAGGGGCATCTCGGAGCCGGGGAGATCGGCCCACCCCTGCGCGCGCCAATCTTCATCGGTCAATACGGCGATGACGCCGGGCGCTTTCAGCGCGGCCGATGTGTCGATCGACTTGACACGGGCGTGGGCGTGCGCCGCACGGAGCACGGAGCCGTAGGCCGTGTTGGGCAGGGTCATATCGTCGACATAGCGACCGCCACCGCGCAACAGACGCGGATCCTCGGTACGCTTCACACCCTGGCCAATCGCGAATTCACCCATGGCGGTCTCGTCCCTCGTTCAGATTTGGCATCAGCGGAATGGTGCGGCGGCGGACAGAGCCACCGGTGGCGGATTTGAATACAGCGCCACTTACCTAGCAGGGCATTCCCGGGGCGTCCACGGCCCGACCGTTCAGCCGACGTCGATGCCGAGCTTCTGGCGTGCTCGCTTCGACAGTCCCAGCGCGACGAGGCGATGGGACTGTCGCAGGTAGGCTTTCAGGTCCGCGTCGGACAGGCCGGGCTCGGCATAGTGCTGGATCCACTTGAGGCCGCGCGAGGCGAGATAGGGGGCGGGGCGCAGACCGGGCGCGTGAGACAGCATTTCGAAGGCGATGTCGCTGGTCTTGAAGGTGAACGCCGGCGCTTCATTCGCCCATCCCGCGATGGCGAACACTTTGCCCCCGACCTTCCAGACGTGCGAGCCGCCCCACTGCACGACGTAGCTCGTCGCAGGAAGGCCACCGCAGAAGGCGTTGTAGTCGTCGTAGGTCATGCGTTGCTTCACTCACGTCTTCAACCAGCCCGAGGATGCGGCTTGCAGAAGGCGCTCGCGTGTAGGTTGGCGCTGAGCGCCTTTGGCGCGAAGCCCAACGTTCACGGCCCACCTTTACTGCTGGCGTTGTGTGCACCAAAAATTGAATAGTATTCCGTCCACCGCCCTTCTCCTCCGCCCTTGCGGGGGAGGTGCCCCGAAGGGGCGAAGGGGGCTGCAGACGCAAACTACGAATTGCCATTTCCAGGCTGGCGCTACCCCCTCCGGCGCTACGCGCCACCTCCCCCGCAAGGGGGGAGGAGAATCTCGAGCGTCTCCCTAATTCTGCCGAGTAGCGATGAAGTGCATTCGTAGTTCGCTCACTGCGCCTTAGAACGATCGACCGACTCGCCGCGTAGCACCACAGCCGAGATTTTACGCGTGTTCTTGATGTCGTCGAGCGGGTTGGCGTCGAGCACGAGGAGATCGGCGCTCTTACCGGCTTCGATCGTGCCTTGATCTGCGAGGCGCAGCACTTCGGCCGAGTTGCGGGTCGCGGAGAGGATCGACTGCATCGGCGTCAGGCCGGCCAGCACCATGTCCTCCATCTCGACGTGCGTGCCCCAGGGACGGTTACCATCGGTCGCCAGCGCGATCCTGACGCCGGCAGCGTTTAGCTTGGCGAGGTTGCGCGACTGGATCGCATGAAATGCCTGCAGCCTGGGATTGTCGACGTTCAGCGCCTCGAGCTTGGCGTACTCGTCGGCGGGAAGGCCCGCCTTCATCCAGCTCATGTCGACTTTGACGCCGCGGTCGGGCAGGTTCGGCGTCAGGACGATGCCGGGTTTCGACTTGAACAGCGCCACCACCTCGTCGTCGATCTCGCGGTCGCGGATGCCGTGGGCGAACACGTCGACGCCGGCCTTGATGAGGCCCTTTGCGTCCTCCATCTCGAAGATGTGTGCGACGACGCGCAAATTGCGCTTGTGGGCCTCGTCGATGATCGCGGCATAGATCTCGGGCGAGACCTTCTTGAACTTGCCTTCGCGGGTATCGACCCACACCTTGACCATGTCGACCTTCTGCGCCGCCAGCTCCTGGACGACCTTGCGGCCCTCCGCCTCGTCGTTGATCCAGTGAGGCACGTTGATCCGGCCCGGCTCGGGCATGGTGATGCCGCGCCCAGCGCTCTGGAACGTCGCGGACCCGGGCTCGACCTTGGCGCGCAGATCGAGGTTCTCGTACTTGTCGGTTCCGGCGCTGAACACCGTCGAGACGCCGTACCAGGCGCGACGCTTCAGATCGCGCGCGATGCCATCACGGCTCTGGCTCAAATGAACGTGGGCATCGATCATCATCGGCATCACGGTCTTGCCCGCGAGGCTGACGCGGGTAGCGCCAGCCGGCACGGTGACCTCGCCCGTCCTGCCGACGGCGACGATCTTCGCGCCATCGACCACCACGGTCGCGTTGTCGAGCGGAGCGCCGCCTCTGCCGTCGATGAGGCGTGCACCTTCATAGGCTGTGATGCGGGAGGTCTGGGCGCTGCCAGGATACGACGCTGCTGCCACCAGCGACGCGCCCAACACGGTCGCGGCAAACGAGCGGTAGACATCGGTCAGGTGCATCGGAACCTCCCTGGATGGAACTGTCGGGGGAACGCTAGTCCGGTAAAGGCGGCTCGGGAAAGAGGTCCGCTGTCCCCCGGCCGATCAACTTCGCGTGGGGTGGCGTTCCTCCTTCGTGGCCCCCGAGCCGCTTGGCAAGGCGCGGCCGATGGTGCAGAACTGCCCGCGAGATCATTCGGACGCCAAGCTCGGGAGAGGTCAAGTTGCGGCACGAAATCAAGATGACGGTGAACGGCAAGGCGGTGACGGGGAGCGTCGAGCCGCGCACCCTGCTCGTCCAGTTCATCCGCGAGCACCTGAAGCTGACCGGCACCCACGTCGGTTGCGACACCACACAATGCGGCTGCTGCGTCGTCCATGTCGACGGCAAGGCGATGAAATCGTGCACGATGCTGGCGGTGCAGGCGAGCGGCCGCACGGTCACCACGATCGAGGGCCTGGCCGCTGCCGACGGCACACTGCATCCGATGCAGGCCGCGTTCCAGGAGCATCATGGCCTGCAGTGCGGGTTCTGCACGCCGGGCATGGTGATGATGGGCGTCGACATCGCCAACCGCATCCCCGATGCCGACGAGGCGACGGTTCGCCGCCAGCTCGAAGGCAACATCTGCCGCTGCACGGGCTACCAGGGCATCGTCGAAGCGATCCTGGACGCCGCTCCGAAGATGGCGGCTGCCAAAGCCAAGGCTTGATCAGGCGGCGGTCGGCATTCGGCAGTCGGGAATTGGCAGGACACGCTCCGCTCGATCGGACTATTCGAAGCTACCTGCCCCCCGATTGCCGACTGCCGACTGCCGGTTCCACTTCGCTCAACACTGAAAGTCGAACCCCAATGCGCAATTTCAACTACCATCGTCCGGCCGACGCCAGCGCGGCCAGTTCCCTCGTCACCAAGTCGAAAGAGCCGCGCCTGCTGGCCGGCGGCATGTCGCTGCTGCCGAGCATGAAGCTGCGGCTCGTCGCGCCGACCGACATCGTCGACCTCGGCGACATCGCCGCACTCAAGGGCATCAAGGTCGAGGGCAAGGAAGTTTTCGTCGGCGCGATGACGTGCCATGCCGATGTCGCAGCCAACGCCGACGTTCGACGCGTGCTGCCGGCGCTCGCCGAACTCGCCGACGGCATCGGCGACCCCGCCGTGCGCTATCGCGGCACGATCGGCGGATCGATCGCCAACGCCGACCCGGCCGCTTGCTATCCGGCAGCCGTGGTCGGCCTCGATGCCACCGTCGAGACCAACAAACGCAAGATCCCCGCCGACCAGTTCTTCGTCGGCTTGTTCACCACCGCGCTGGAGCCGGGCGAGATCGTGACGGGCGTTCGCTTCAAGGCGCCGGACAAGGCGAAATACATGAAACTGCGCCATCCCGCATCCGGCTTCGCCGTCGTCGGCGTGATGGTGGCGAAGTACGGCTCGAACGTGCGCGTCGCCGTGACGGGCGCAGGACCGTCCGTGTTCCGCGCAACGGCACTCGAGAAAGCACTGTCGGCCAACTTCTCGGCCAAGGCCCTCGACGGCATCACGATCCCGGACGGCGACCTGATGACCGACATCCACTTCTCCGCCGAGTACCGCGCCAACGCCGTCGTCGTGATGGCCAAGCGCGGCGTCGCGGCGATCGCTTGAGGCACGTCGCCGGTACAAAATCCATGGGGCAGGTTGCCAGACCGGTCCCATTTCTTTTCCTATTGGGTCGAGCGGCTCGACGTCATCAGCAGATGTCCGATCAGCGCACCGAACAATGGATACAGCCAGCGATTGCCTCGAAGCGCAGGTAAAGCCCCTTCGAACATCTGCATCGCCTGTGGCACCA
Organism: uncultured Devosia sp.; assembly: GCA_964574325.1. Lineage (GTDB taxonomy): Bacteria > Pseudomonadota > Alphaproteobacteria > Rhizobiales > Hyphomicrobiaceae > CAMDPA01. The sequence continues at coordinate 12,460 of CAZNMY010000106.1, forward strand.
TCGTAATTGCGGCAAACCCGAGGGCGAAAAATATCGTCACGATCATCGCTCCGCTCGCCGCAACCGGCGCCCAGCGCGACGACACCGTCGCCAGCATGCCTATCAAGCCCACGATTACGGCATGCAGCAGCGCGTACTGGAAGATGTCGTATGTCCGCCAATTCGGAAGCGCGGTCTTGAGCATTGGAACCAGCAGCAACGCTGCCGAAATCTGAATACCCAGAAGGATGACCCTGATAACCATCGCTCGACTGCGCAGCCGTTCTCGGTCGAATTGTCCGTCCACCGGTGTCAGCATGGACGTTCTCTGGACCTCGGCCCCTACCATCACTGAAGGCGACTTCTTCACGCCCAAAGTTGCAGCGAGCTTGTCGGAATCAGCGGCAAAACTCTCGTGATGCAAGCGAACAGCATTCCTGAAAGCCAGCGCCTTCAGCGGCTCCGGAAGCTCGTCGTCACGCGGCATCGACGCGCCGTCCACGAGCACCGGAATGACCTTGACGCCACGCCGCAGCGCCGTCTCGAGTTCCATTCGCACGAAATCGCCAGGATTTTCGAGCCGCCGCCTCCCGCGCCGATCCCGCGCGTCGATCCAATCTGGTCCAATGACCGCAAGGACTATGGCGCATTCACTCAGTCGATCGTTGATGACCTTCAGGAAATCACCGCCCGGTTCGATACCGTCGATGTCCATGAACAGCCCGTCGCGACCGTAGACGCGACCGAGTCTGTCGACGAGGCGCCCTGCAGCGTGCCGGCTGTCGTCCCGACGATAAGACACGAAGATCCCGCCGGACATGAAATGCTCCAAAGGATCGTCAAACGGAATGAATTATCAATCCAACCTAAACGCCCCCGGCAGCGCCGACAACCGACGTGTGGGCAAATGAGCGGGCCGCGCGTTTCGAGCCCTGCATTAGAACTGCTGAACAGTATCGACGACGTCTCGCCTCACCCCGGCTTGGGCATGAGCGCGTCATCGAGTTCGGCGGCTCGTCTGGCGGCGGGGCGCTGGTGGAGCCCGGCGACGTATTTCTCGAAAGCCGGGCGCTTCTCGATGGTGCCGAACTGCATCCCCCACGTCAGGTGCGAGCCGACATAGACATCGGCAGCAGAGAACTTCTCCCCCACGAGATATTGCCTGTCGCCGATAGCGGCTTCGAGAGCAGCCACGACGTCGTCCATGCTGCCGTATCCCATCATCGCCTTGCGATCCGGCGGGACGACGAAGCCCATCGCCTTGTTGGACGCCGCTGCTTCGAGCGGGCCGGCCGCGAAGAACATCCAGCGGTAGTAGGGACCGCGCATCCGGTCCGCCGGAGCCGGCGCCAGACCTGCCGCGGGGAACGCGTCGGCGAGGTAGGCGCAGATCGCGGCACACTCCGTCACCACGGTGCCGCCGTGCACGATGGCCGGCACCTTGCCCATCGGATTTACAGCCAGATACTCCGGGGCCTTCATCGTTCCGGCATAATCCAGCACCCTGGTCGTGTAGGGCTGGCCGATCTCCTCGAGCATCCATCGGACGATGCGGCCGCGCGACATCGGGTTGGTATAGAAGACGAGATCGGGTTCCATCGCACCGGCGCTCCTTGAAGGGCTGTTTCATTCGGTATACCGCGTGTCGCGGTCAGTCACCAGCCGAGGACGTTCGTGCCCTCCGCCGACCGACACATCACCCGAGATTCCGCACCTGCACATCATCGACTGCGCGTGGCTCTGCCCGGAGCATCCGACACTCGGCGCGGCTTCGCTGCTTGCCGCACTATGCAAGGATCTCGGTCAGGTCACGGGGGGAGGCGATGTTGCGGCTGCGTGTGCACTTGCTGAGCACGGCATCGACAAGACGATCGAGGCCAAGCTCGATGACCGGTCCCGATGTGGCTGACCGAGCTGACGACACGAAAGTGATATGTTCTTGTTTCCCGCCGACGGCGGCCCGTTCAACAGCAGCCGCCAACTATCTCGCTGCCGGAACCGACCCGTTCCTCCGCTCGACCCTCGCAACGAGCTTTCTACTCAGTGCCGCCGTTTCGGTGCTCTCAATTACGGTTCCTGATCAACCATGAGGCTCAGCCAGCTTCAACAGGCGATACGGCATCGGCGGCGTTCGCGCGCAGATCCAGCCGAGGCGCGGGATCATTGCGGGAAGATCGTAGCGGCGGTTGACGCGCCAGGCGAACTCGGCAAGACGGCGCGCTGCGTGTTTCCGGGCGCCGGCGTGGAACGTCGCGGCGATCGAGGTCTTGATGTTACCGAGCACCGTGTTGACGGCCCTGAACGATTGGTTCCGCGCGGCCTTGCGCTCCATCGTTGATGCCTTCTTCGCCTCTGCCACAGCGTCATCGTCCCCTTTGGACGGCTTCAGCTTCAGCGTGTCCAGCTCCCTTCTCAGTTCCCTGGCCTCGACGGATCTCTTTTGCAGCTCCGATTTGAGCCCATCGATATCCTTCTGGCGCCGTGCGTTCTCATCATTTGCACGGGCCAATGCTTCGTTCGCCGTCGCCTTCTGCTTGTTCAGCTCCTTCTCGGCACTATCCTTTACCTTCTTCAGCTCTATCTTCAGCTCCCGTGCATACTTCCGACTCGCTGCTGTCTGCGCACGGCTCACCCCTTTGTCAAAAGCGGAGCTCTTCTCGGCCTCCAACGTCGCAATCTGTTCCTCAAGCTTCTCGACCCGATTTCGTGGAGAGCTGCGTTCCGAATCTTCAACGATCGTTACTTGTTGGCCCTATTCACGGGCGCACTCGGCTGAGAGCTTTGGACGGGAAGGCTCCCGGTTGCCATCGTTGATGCCTTCTTCGCCTCTGCCACAGCGTCATCCCCTATGGACGGCGCCTTGGACTTGTTGTTCTCCTTGTTCGGAGCTTTCGTATTCTTCTTCAGCTTCAGCGTGTCCAGCTCCCTTCTCAGTTCCCTGGCCTCGACGGATCTCTTTTGCAGCTCCGATTTGAGCCCATCGATATCCTTCTGGCGCCGTGCGTTCTCATCATTTGCACGGGCCAATGCTTCGTTCGCCGTCGCCTTCTGCTTGTTCAGCTCCTTCTCGGCACTATCCTTTACCTTCTTCAGCTCTATCTTCAGCTCCCGTGCATACTTCCGACTCGCTGCTGTCTGCGCACGGCTCACCCCTTTGTCAAAAGCGGAGCTCTTCTCGGCCTCCAACGTCGCAATCTGTTCCTCAAGCTTCTTGACATTCGAAGTTGAGACCACGAGTTCACCTTCTAGGCGCTTCGTTTTGGTTTGCTCGCCACTGAAACTGGAACTCATGGACGCCAGCGTGCTGTCCTTGTCTTTGACCTCGACTATAAGCGCTTGCTGCCTTGTCATTGCCGTGCCCAGCGCAACTTCAAGCTTCTTGATTTCGGCTTCGAGGGCTTGAGCGCGGTTCCTCCCCTGCCCACTGTCACCGGCGAACGGCAGATAGCCGTCCATGCCAGCAAGCCTAACGCCCGCCGGTCCTGCCGTCGTACCGATCCCCAAAGCAGCCACCAGGCTTGCCGCCACCAGCCAACGTGGTGCGCGCGCCGCAATCTTTTCTCCCAACAATTCCTTGAGTCTTTGCGCAATGATGTCGGCGTCTGCTTTGAACCGATCATCGCGAAGTCGAGTCGCTTGCTTGAAAGCGATCATTCTGATTTCATCAGGCAGGTCGGCTTCGGCCGGCATCCGAGCATCATCGATGAGTATGGGAATGATCGGAATGTCGCGCTTCAACGCGGCAGCGATCTCGATCTTGACGAAATCTTCTGGTCCGTCGAGCCGTCGTCCACCGTTGGCATCAGTTACGCTGAGCCACTTTGGTCCGATGATGCAAACAACGATGTCTGCGTCTTTAATCCTCTCCTCGATAACCCGCACGAAATTGGTGCCCGGACGAATTCCGCCATCCACGTCCATCAGAATCTCGCAGCGCGACAGCCGCGGCTCCAGGTAAGTGCGCAGCGCTTGCGCCTCGCCCTTGGTGTCCTCACGCCTGTAGTTAACAAAAACCTTGCCCACCATAACTCGCCCCCACCTGAAATATCTTTCGGATGATAGAGAACACCACCATGGAATGCAAAGAGAAGCCGCATGACGGCCAGACGCATGTATGATCGAGGCTATTCTTGAATCGGCTCCCTCGATCAGAACTCGGTCACATAATTTGCGATCGATAGATTGGGTTGTTCCAACTTGGCGAACGACACGAAGGTCTCTGAGGCGGCTTTTCCCACGATATACACCAACACGACATCCCCCTTAAGTCGGCGTCGTCAACTTCGCCACGGCCCGCTGGATGAACGGCGCGGCGGCGACCACGATCGGCAGCATCGTGACCCAGGCGAGCAGCCACGTGACGAGCCACGCCCCCAGCGCCAGCCTGTTCAACCCCAACGCCCCGAACGTCGCGATACCCGTCGCCACGGCAGTCGTCAGCCCCGACTGGATCACGCCGAATATGAAAGGTGCATATTGTCTCGGAAACATCGGAATCTTCTCGCGGCAGGTGGGATGAAAGCTCAGAGCGGCAGTGTCCGCCTCCTGTTTCCCGCGTCAAGCGGCCGGATTGCAGCACAAACAGGCAGGGGAAGCCCAGGAAACAGCCCCGGGCACAACCTGGAACCTCGAAAACACTTTGGCTTGCGTTCGGGCCACGCCCTCCGTAGCCTCGCCATAATCGGCCGACTCAACTCGGTCCTGCAGGACGGACCGCCGCTCTATCCACGGAAAGCTGCATGCGATTGCTTCCCTGCCTGATCGTGGCGCTCGGCGCTATCGGCGCCGTCGGCACGACCGCACTGACCGCGCGCGCGCAGCAGCAAGCCGTGCGTGATCTGCAGGAGGCGGCAGCGCCCGCCAGGCAAGCTCCCGATACGCCTCCGAAGGCGGATCACCGGGCGATACCCGGTGCGGCCCCGAGGCACACCCCGGCGAAGCCCGGACCGATGAACGTCGTGCTCGTCCGCAGCAGTGCTGTGGGGTGCGAGCCGACTTGCGCGGAATGGATCACTGCCCAAGGCCAGATCGACGAGAAGACCCCGGAGAAATTCCGCCGCGTGCTCGCCCGGATCGGCACCCGCAAGCTGCCCGTCCTGATCGATTCCATCGGCGGAGAGGTCAACGCCTCGCTCGCCATAGGCCGGATGATCCGGGCGAAGGGGCTCGACGTCGTCGTCACCAAAACGGTCATCGAACCTTGCGCGGCCGATACGGCCATCTGCCAGTCGCTGAAGGCCCGCGGCTTCGAGACGGGCCGCCCGGAAGCCCGGATCTCCAAATGCGCCTCGGCATGCGCGTTCGTGCTCGCTGGCGGGGTGCGCCGCTTCGTCGGTGGCTGGACGCTCGTCGGTCTCCACGAGATCAAGGCGATTTCGACGCTCCGCCTCGTTCGCCAGCACTACCGGCTGGAGCAACCCACTGCATCGAGCGCGCAATCGGCGCCGCACAAGCGGATCATCAAGGAAGAGCTTCTGAAGGTCGAGACCCGCGAGGGGCCAGCCGAGGAACGCACCTACATCAAGGTCGCTCGCTACTTCGCGGACATGGGAATTGCGCCGGCCATCATGCCGATCATGCGGGCAGCCCCCAACTCGACCATCCACTGGCTCAAAGTTGCGGAATTGAAGGCGACCGGCCTCGCCACTGATTTCATCAACGGCGAGCAGTACCTGGCGGCCCTGCCGGTGGCCTCGCTCGCACCACCGGCCAAGCCCGCGCCGCACCCGGGCACAGCGCCCACTATGCAACCCGTTTACCGCACGACGGTCTCGTCCGGCAAGCTGGCGCCTCCAAAACCCGTTGCGCCACGACGGGCCGTCCAAAGCCCTGCCACTCCGCCCCCCTCCTCGATCGAGCACCTCCCCGGCTTCGGGAATTGAATGACCCGCGCACGAAAAGCCCGCGGCCTCGATGGGAAACCGCGGACTTCATGCGTTTCGTCCCGGCTCGCTCCGCCTTCATGACGGCGACGACCTACTTGGGGGGATCGAAGGCTTCGGGGATGCCGCACAGGCCGAGTTGCTTGAACAGCCGGCCCAGCGCCCTCATCGAGCCCTCGCGCCAACGGCACAAGAGGACATCGCAAGTGCGCCGTCCGCAGCTTCGTGCTAAAGAGTGCCGAGGAGCAAGTGTCCCATGACCATCGCCGAAACCATCTATGAGAAACTGAAAGCAGCACCGCCCGAGATCGCGCGCGAGGTGCTCGATTTCCTGGAGTTCCTGGAGTCGAAGGCTAAACAGAGTTCTGGTAAGCCGCCGAACTCGTTCGAGCCCTTCTACGGCATCCTGAAGGACTCGAAGCTGTTCGAGGGTGACCCAGTCGAGATCCAGCGTAGACTGCGCGCCGAGTGGGATCGATGAGGGAGCGCGGCTTTCTGATCGATACCAATGTCGCGATCGGCTATCTCGATGGCAGAGAGCAAGTGCGTGAACTGATCGAGCGGCATGGCGCTGCTCCTGGAAATTCCGCGGTTAGCCAGATCACGCGTATCGAACTGCTGAGTTTTCCGGCCATCACGCCAGACGAGGAAGCCCGGATCAACTCGCTGCTGTCCACGGTGACGGTTATCCTCATCGACGAGGCAATCGAACGGGAAGCGATCGCGCTCAGGCGGCGCACGCGGCTCAAGTTGCCGGATGCGATCATCGCGGCGACCGCTGTCGCGCATGGCTTGACATTGCTTACCCTCGACGACCGGCTGAGCGCTGCCGTGGCCGCCGCATAGTCGGCGACGCCGCCATGATTGCCGATCAATCGCCTCACTCCGCCTTCAGCACCGAGACGACCTCCTTGGGCGCGTCGAAGTCTTCGGGAATGCCGCACAAGCCGAGTTGCTTGAACAGGCGGCCGATGGCCGGCGAGGCGGTGACCACGGCGAACGGCATCGCCACGAGATAGCCCAGCGTCAGCGGCACGCTCCACCAGAACACGGCCGGCTCGACCAGGTACATCAGTCCGCACACGACGACGCCGAACAGCGTCTGCGGCCACAGATTTTCCCACGCGGTGCGCCACGAGATGCCGTAGGCGTCACGCGACTGGCCGCCCCACACGACCGACTGGCCGAACGCCAGACCAATCATGAAGATCGACGTGCGTATGGTAGAGACGGCGCCCTGCAGGAACGAGAACACCAGCTCGATCGCCGCCGAAGCGAAGAAGCGGACATAGCCGCCGTAGCGCGCCACGCCGCCGTGCGTCAGCAGCGCATCGATCAGGCCGGCGATCTTCGGCGAGAGGTACATCAGGAAGAAGATCACGTAGAGGCTGGCGGCCAGCGTCGCCGGGAAAACGTCGAGGCCCTGCACCTGCCACGCGGCAATCGGCGTCAGCGCGATCATCAGCGTCCACGCGGGAATGCCGATGAACATCAGGATTGCCCAGACGAGCTGGAACCGGCTCATCGGCAACAGGCCCGGGACAAGGTCCTTCGTTCCGGGAAGCCCGAGCAGCTTCACGTACTGCATGTTGCCTTGGCACCAGCGCACGTCGCGCTGCGCGAAGTCGAGCATCGTCGGCGGGTTCTCTTCCCAGCTCCCGCGCTCCTCGGGAAGCACGCGAACCTCGAAGCCCGCGCGGCGCATCAGCGTCGCCTCGACCTGATCGTGGCTGAGCACGTGGCCTCCGAGCGGCGGCGCGCCCGGCAGGATCGGCAGGTGGCACTCTTCCTTGAAAGGCTTGATGCGCACCATCGCGTTGTGGCCCCAGAACGGACCGCAGTCCGCCGTCCACCAGCTCTGGCCCATCGTGTAGGTGCGCATGCCGTGGCGCATGCCGAACTGGAAGATGCGCGCGAAGGCGGACGAAGACGGCATACCCACGACAAGGCTCTGAAGGATGCCGAGCTTCGGGTGCGCCTGCATCATCCGCGTCAGCCGGACGATGGCTTCGCCCGACATCAGGCTGTCCGCGTCGAGCGGCAGCATCAATTCGTAGTCGTTGCCCCAGCGGTCGCAGAAATCGCGGACGTTACCGGCCTTGAAGCCGGTGTTGTCGGTGCGGCGGCGATAGACGATGCGTTCTGCCGCTTCCGGCCCGACCTCGCGCTTCCAGGCTTCCGCGGCGGCTTCCTCGGCAGCGCCGACGTCGGGCTTGTTGGTGTCGGACAGGATGAAATAGCTGTACTTGTCGCCGAAGCCGGTCGCGTCGACGCTCTCCTTCACCGTGCGCAGACGGCGGAAGGCGCGCGCGGGATCCTCGTTGCGCAGCGTCATCAGGATGGCGGTCTTGATCGTAACAGACGTGGGCTCGTCACCGGCGGCCGCATAGGGCGCGACCTGCTCCATCGGCTTGTCCGCCCAATGCAGCAACCACAGGCCGATCACCGAATTCCAGAAGCCCAGCACCGTCCAAGGCAGGCCCAACGCGAAACACACGAACATGATGCCGTCGACGAGTGTCCAACCGCCGGCATCCATCACGGCGTAGGCGGCCCACATCATCGCCACGTAGGTGACGACGTTGAGGGCGATGACGAGGCGGCGTCGACGGCTCAGCTCGGCGTTTGCCTGCAAGCCGGTCGGTGTCGTAAGGCTCATGCGATTGGCCTGAAAGGTCGGACTGTCGATGATCTGGGTCATGGGATAGCGATTGCCCTCGGGGAATAGCAAATTGCGCGCCGAAATGCATGAGTGAGCCTGAACGCAAGATGACCAGACGTTCCGCCGGCCGTATCCATGTCGCCAGAGGCCTCTGGTATGTGAAACCCGGCGTGGTCGAGTTGCGCCACGCCCCCCTCCCCCCGCTCGAACCCGGAATGGTGCAGATTCGCGCCAGCTTCAGCGGCGTCAGCCGGGGGACAGAGCGCCTCGTCCTCGCCGGGCTGGTGCCGGAGTTCGAGCGCGAACGTATGAAGGCGCCTCTGCAGGAGGGATCGTTCCCGTTCCCGGTCAAATACGGCTATTGCGCCGTCGGTACGGTCGAGGCCGGTCCCAGGGAACTCGTCGGCCGCAACGTGTTCTGCCTGCATCCCCACCAGGATGTGTTCCAGGCCCCGGCAAGTATGGCCGTGCCGATCCCCGACGACCTGCCGCCGCGCCGGGCCACTCTGGCCGCCAACATGGAAACGGCGTTGAACGCACTCTGGGATTCGGGTGCAGGCCCCGCCGACCGCATCACAGTTGTAGGAGCCGGCATCGTCGGCCTCCTGGTCGCCTACCTCGCCGCCCGGATGCCCGGCGCGGAAGTCACCGTGATCGACCCGGTTGCGGATCGTCAGCCGCTTGTCGAGGCGCTCGGTTGCAAATTCTCCTCCCCCCTCGCGGGGGAGGTGGTGCGTCCTGCGAATGCAGGCCAACACACAACGGCCGGAGGGGGGGCAGGCAGCCATTTAGCCGACGTCGTCTTCCACACCTCGGCGAGCGAGGCGGGCCTCGAGACAGCGCTCGCATCGGCCGGGATGGAGGGCACCGTCGTCGAGCTGTCGTGGTACGGCGACAGGCGCGTCAACGTGCCGCTCGGCGGCGCTTTCCACAGCCAGCGCCTGAAGCTGATCTGCTCGCAGGTCGGCCAGGTCTCAGCCGGCCGCCGCATCCGCTGGGACTACCGCCGCCGCATCGAAGCCGCGCTGCGCCTGCTCGCGGACGACCGCCTCGACGCGTTGCTCTCCAGCGAAATCGCCTTCGACGACGCGCCCGTGAAGCTGCCGGGGCTGCTCGCGCCGGATGCACCGGGACTTGCGCCCGTGATCCGCTACGGGTGATGCCAATAACAATCCAGGCCGGGCGTTACACACGCCCGACCCGGATCGTATTCAAGCTGGCTCGAGGCTCTCTGTCAGTACCCGGATCCGGAGAGGGCTTTCTCGGACCAACTCGCGTCCGGCGAGATGTAGTGCGCGGAGGCAGGCAGGGCCGCCGAGGCGACAGCAAGGCTCAGGGCAATCGCAGCGATGAGGGTCTTCATGATCTTCTCCTGTTTTTTTTGTTTTGTTTCAATCAATTGAATGCAAGACCGGATCAGTCTTCGGTTCCGGCGAAAGCCTTCTCGACCCAGGTCGCATCAGGCGACACGAATTTTGCCGAAGCCGGGATCGCCGTCGAAGCGATCGCGAAGGTCACGGCGAGGGCGGCGAGAATGGTCT
>CAZNMY010000107.1:0-22119 GCA_964574325.1 uncultured Devosia sp.
TTCGCCAAAGTTGTCAGCTGAAGAAGAAAGAGGTGCAGTATGAAGCCGGTTCTTTTGAGAACAGGCAGGCACCGTGGCCATCATGCCAGATCACCTTGATGAGGTCGCCGCGCCGGCCGCGAAAGACGAACAGATGTCCGGCATGCGGATCGGTCTGGAGCTTATCCTGCACCAGCAGCGCCAACGATGCGAAGCCCTTCCTCATATCGGTGTGGCCCGTCGCCAGCCACACGCGAACGGCGCCGTCGGACAGCGTCCGCGCTGGAACCGGGATCACCGGCTCTTCTCCCGCACGCCTTCGGCATGACGCTCCAAGGCTTCAATGATCCGCACCAGCGCGGAGGTGTTCACATCGGTGTCGACACGCACCGTGCGTCCTCCAGCGATGCCGATCTCGATGGCGCTCGGCTTGGCCGGCTCCTCCGCCGGCACGGGCTGCGGTGCCGGCAGCGCGATAGCAACGAACGTGGGCGGCTGCGGCTGTGCCTCGGACTTGGCCATATCGGCCGTCGCGAGATCGCGTCGCCAGCGAAAGAGCAGCGACGTGTGCAGGCTGTGCCGCCGTGCTACCTCCGAGACCGATCCGCCCGGCGCATCAACCTCGGCCAGGATCGCCAGCTTCTGTTCACGCCTCCAACGCCGGCGTGTTGTCGCGACGAGATCAAACTTCGGCCGCAACGCATCGTGTCCAGACATAGTGCCGTCCTATCTCCTGCTGTGACCAACGGGAGAGAGTCGGCGCTATCGCTACGCTTCCAGCAAGACGGCCTTCGCCGGAGGCGTACCATCCATCACAAGCACGGAAGACTCGATCAATGGACATGCCGCGACAAGGCGGTGCTCACCGGAGGAAGACATTACTCTGGTGCTGTCTAACGATACAGTCGCTGTATCGTCAGATGCGGCCCGCACTGGACGATACGGCAATCCCGGTGGCAGTCGAGCCGTAGTGTCGTAGTGTCGGGCCCTGCTGCGTTCTTTTTCGCCTACTCTACGTTCCATCTGCAGGAACTCGAAGAAGTGCGGCGAGGCGCGAACGAGATTTACAAATCGGCCGATCTGAAGGAGTAGCTCGCGGCCCAACTGATAGAGGCGGTCGGTAGCACTGCGGCAGTTGAGGCAACGAATTTCTAGCTAGTTCGGCCGCAGAAAGCTCGTCATCAACGCCCCGAACATTTAGCTCAGCTGACGCCGAACGCGACCTTCACCTCGTTGGGGATCACTTTGCCTGTCAACTTCTTCGGCTGCGAGGGATTGATCTCAACACATACGCGTGTCTCTTTGGCTTCGGCAATCACGGTGCCTGTTGAGACGTCGGTGATCCGGTGCATGACATCGAACGACTTCGAGCCCCAGCGGGAGATGCAGCTTTCGATTTGGATCTCATCACCCCAACCCGCCGGCGCAAGAAACTTGACATCGAGATCGACCAGAGGAACTTGGAGGTTTGAGCGGCTCTGCAGATCTCGCAGCGGCACGCCGGCCGCTTCGAACAATTGGTGAGTCGACTGGTCGAGCCAGACGACATAGTTCGGATAATAGACGATTTGAGCTGGATCGCAGTTGCCGAACTCAATTTTAAGTTTTCGAGTGCTGATGCGTGCCGTCATGGCCAGTATTGCCCCACATTCCTATCGTTGTCAGTTTAGCCGTGGCGTCACAGCCGTCCACTGATGATGGGGAGGATGAGATGTGAAGGATAGAGGGCGTCATGCCGGATGGTGTCGGTGCCAACCTTGCCGGGCGTATAGTCGTGCTGAAAGACGAATTCTGTGAGCTGAGAATCTCCATTTGCAAGCTCGAGGCGGATGCGACAACCCTTCTTGAAGCGATATGCCGTCGGCATGACGGCGATTTCGTATTTGTAGACGTGTCCCGGCTCGATCGGTTTCGGCGCGACGTGCGCATACCAGGGGGCATTCTCGAGTGAGCGCGCTCGGTCGATCTCGCGATGGGAGGCACGCAACCAGCCCTTCGTCACAGTGGTCGAGCGGGGTTGAACATCTCGCGCACGGTCGCCTTCCTCGCTCGGCCTCTGCTCCGCGAGCTTGACGATGAAGTCGGTATCCGTGTTGCTCGACGACGCATAGATAACGAGCATGATCGGCCCGGCAATCTCGAGATCCTGGGGCAGTGGCTCGGAGTTGAATGTTAGAACACGTCTCACTGGGTCTGGTCGGCCATCGCTGTCGAAGCCGACGACGCCTGCGCGCCAGCCCGGGTTCGGGTATCGGAACTCCGTGCTGCCTTCGCCTGGCCCTTCAAAATCCAGTGCTCCGTCGTTGAGCGAAGTCACCGAGCCCGTCGGTCCGGCCCTGAGGAACAACTGCCGAAAAGTGACTCCAGATGGCGGCCAGTCCTCGGCGGTTCGGAACTCGTCGGCACCGGTCATGAAATAGCGAACGCGCGGCTGCTCGCTGTACGATGTCTTTTCACCTTTGAGATGCAGGTCGTAGAAAGGTCGCAAATACGTCTCGTGAAACTGTTCGCTGGAGAAATCCGCGACTGCGGCGAACAGGTTTGATGAGCCGAACACGAGGAGCTGCTTGTCGCTCGTCGTTCTTTGATAGCCGATGATGTTGCCGTTGAGATGCAGATCGACCTTGGACCACACCCCGATCGAGAGGACAGGCACCCGGATTCTGTCCAGATGCTCGGCGGCAGCGCGCTCGCGCCAGAATGCGTCATAGGTCGTATGCCGTTGCGCCTCTCCGACATAGTCCCAATTGATCAGCCGCGGTGGACCTTCCGCCGGATATTGATTAACGGGCCGAACCGTCGAATTGAACCAGATCGACGGGAACGCGCCGGGGATGCCGCCGGTGTATGCCGAGCACCTGTAAGTATCGACGTTACCGTCATACGGTGCGATGCAGGCAAGCGCCGGCGGGTTCTGTATAGCCATGAACCATTGCATGCGCGCGTAGTAGGATTGGCCTATGCCGCCGACCCTACCGTTCGACCAGGGCTGCTGCGCTATCCACTCCACGACATCATGGAGGTCGCGTTGCTCAGCGGCGTCCATGTACCGGTATTCGCCGCCGGAGCGCCCGGTTCCGCGAACGTCCATGTGGACAAACGCATAGCCTAGATCGAGGTAGTATTCGATCGGCCCCGTCTCCCGCCACAGGAATATGGGCATGGCTGGAGCGACGTTATTGTCGAACCGATACGGCGAAGCGGCCAGAAGCGTCGGGCATTTTCCTCCACCACGCGGCAAGTAGATCGCTGCCGAAATCCGCGTGCCATCGTGAGCGATGATCTCGACGATGTCAGTCGGCCGAAGCGGAAACGATGCCACAGCCATAAATACCTCCACGACTTTCGATTCGTCCTGGTCGAAACGGGCCCTATAAGCGCGGTGTCACTGTGGTTGGAGACCACTCGCCTTGACAACTCTTCCAGCGGTGTCTCGATCTTTGTGCAGAAACGCTGCGAACGTTTCCGGACTATCGTTGATCGCCGGCGTCAGTCCGCGCTGAATGAGCTGCTTCTCTACGAACTCCGGTCGACCGACGACCCGTGCGATCTCGTCCCTGAGCCGCCGCACAATAGTTTCTGGGACCTGGGCCGGCGCGAACAGTCCGAAGTAGCTTCGGGTGATGTCGCCCTTATATCCGTACTCGACTATTGTCCGCGTGTCGGGGATAAGGGAAGAACGAGTCTCGCTGTCGACCAGTAATGGCGTCACGGCCCCTGAGCTGATGTGCGCGACAAGGTTTCCAAGCCCGACGAACGTCACCGGTGTCGTTCCGGTCAGCAGCCCAGTGACAGCATCGCCACCACCTTTGAAGGGCAGTCGGACCATGTCCGCCCCCGACTCATTCTTGAACGCTTCGACGAACAGCGATTGCGAGTATCCAGCCGACGAGTAGCTCAGCGTCCCGGACTTGACCTTCGACAGCGAAGCCAATTCGGCAAGCGTTTTGACTTTCAGCGATGAACTGACTGCCAGCGCCTGCGTGATGAAAAAAAGGTTGGTGACCGGAGCAAGATCCTTCACCGGGTCGAACCCGAGGTTTTTCATCAGGAAGATATTGTAAGTGACGGCCTCCGCTGGGAGCACGCAGACGGTGTGGCCGTCACCGTCCGCGCCGGCGCACGCGCGTGAAGCGATATTGAAGCCACCACCAGCGCGATTTTCAACGACAAGCGGTTTGCCGATTGCTTTGTGTAGGTCGTCTCCAATGGCGCGGATAAAGATGTCGCTGATGCCACCGGCACTAGTGGCGACGATGACGCGGATCGGCCGGGTTGGATACGCTTGCGCGGCGGCTTCACCCCAAGATGCGTTCCAAGCCACAACCAGCATTGCGATCCATCGCACGTTGGTCATATCGCCCTCTCTCTCTCTCTCTCGCTGTCGCTGCTTCGGTATCTGCGGGCGCATGAAGGAATGCGGGATCATTTGGTCACCTCCCCATGCATCATTGCCGACGAATGTTCGCCGCCTTCACGATCTCGGCATATTTTTGCTTGTCCAACTTCAAGATCGCGGCGAGCGCTTCCGGCGTGCTTCCGACAGGCGCCATTCAGTCGTTGGCGTCGAATTTGACGATGGTGGCTTCCGTGGCCGCGGGGCCCTTGTACCACTGCTGTGCGACGTAGCCGCCGTCACCGATGACGTAAGGGCCTTCACCCTTCGCGTTCCAGATGAGCGCTGTATTGCCGACGATGCCGGTCTGACCGCCCGCAAACTCCTCGATCTTTCCGGCAACCAATCTGAGTACTTTGTCCCGGTGGGTTGTGAAGTAGAGCGTCCCTTTCGGCGAAAAATCGAAGTCGTCAGCGCGAGCATTCTCGAGAAACACCTCAGGCTTGCCGGGGCGAAGATCAGCATCGAGCTTCGCTCTCACAAACGTCGATCGAACCGTGTTCGAGACGTAGATATGGCCGTCACGCAACTTGATGCCGTTGGCGGCGGGCGTTGGTGACTTCGCATCATTGGTGTCGAGCAATGGGTCGACCAGAAATTTCGACAATCGGCCCGTTGCCGTGATGAGCTCCCAAATGACACCGCCGCGCGAGTCTGCGATCAAGATGCGACCGGGAGCGAGTCGAAGCATGCCATTCAAGAATTGAGCTTCAGTCGACCGCACGACGAGTTCCGGCTTGCCCCCGCGAGGGATCTTCCAGACCGCATTGGCATCGGCCATCGTGCCGCCACCGCCGAACAGAGATTTGTCTTGTCCGGTAAAGTAGGTCGTGCCGTCGGTATCGATCGCAATGCCAAGCGGGTGCGTTTCGACTGTGCTCAGGGTTTCAAATCCGGTCTGGTCGGTGAACCGGATGATGCGCTTGCCCGTGTAATCCGTAATCAAAAAAGCGCCGTCTGGAGCTCGAGCGATGTTCTCCAGGAAACTGCCGACTGGCGCTTTTGCTAACACCCGGTGGGGTGGACATCCTGCCGAGTTTTCAATGCACGACGCAAAGGCAGGGGCAATCGATTGAGTAGAGGCGACAACCAGTGACAAAAAAATTGAATGGAGTGCGGACGCGCGTGACATTGAATTAGCTCCAACTTGAATCGGGTTTGCGAGCATTGCTTCTGGATCGACATTACGGGCCAATGGCCCGGCGGTAGTAACTGGGATCGCTGTAGCGAACAGGGTCGGTTAGCTTTCTTTGCGGCTCGCCATATTGGCTTCTCAGTGCGAGAACCGTTTGCAGGCCAGCGACGCTCAGCTCTGCTTTGCGCGTGAAGCCGTCTTTGGCGTCGAGCAGGACGTCGTAAGAGCGTGTCGCCAGCTGTTCCGACATGCTCGGCACATTCTTGCGCAAGATCGCTGTCGCTTCTGCCTTGTTCGCAGGATCATAGAGCCAGTCGAGGGCGGCGACGTAGCCGCGAATGTAGGCAATGACTTGCGTCTCGTTGGCTCTCGCCCAGTCGCGGCGCGCCGCGCCTACCAATCCCTGGTAGGCTCCCAACGCATCGGAACCGTTCGCAAGCCTGTTGAAACCTTGGGCTTCGGCTTCTACCTCGAACGGGCTGACCAACAGGGTGCCGGCATGCTTCTTGGCAAGTAGCGCTTGGAACCGCTGGAGGACGCCACCGGCCTGCACGTACTCGACGTCCTTTGCGATTCCGGCTTTGTCGACTAAAGCGCGCAGGACGAAAGCATAGCCTGTCGTCATTGCGTCGACCGACAGTTGTTTGCCCTTGAGGTCGGCGAAGTTCTTGACGTCCGGTACCGTCACGAGACGAAGAAACCCATTGTCTCCGCCCATGAAGGCGAAGATGTCGGGCTTAGTGATCGTCGGGGCCGAGCCCTGGCTCTCCATGTAGGCTACAACGTTGTCGATAGCGGTCATGGCAATGTCGAACTTGCCGTCAATCAAGCCGGTGAGCTGAAACTGCGAATTGGGTGTCGGCGTGATGTTGATCGTCACGTTGTGACGGGCAAACAATCCCTTCTCGTTCGCCGCCCAGATGGGCCAATTGAATCCCCCCGGGAACACGATCACTTCGATTGGTCTGGCAGGTTGGGCTCGAGAAACATCAGCGATGAAGGAGATGATACAGACGGTAAGAGCCGCAATGCGGACGAACTGGCGGTTCACGTTCACCTCCTCCTCGATGTTGCATCACGCAACCGGATGCGTGCTGCGCTTGGCTGATGCTTGTTCATCAGGCTTCAGGACCGGCTGACGGAAAACGGACTTAATCGAGGAAACCGTCCGGTGGCGGCGTTCCCCACATGTTTGCGGCAAGTCCGATGTCCGTCCATACATCTGGCTTTTGCGGGAACTTCTGATGGACACGACGCGGCTCATACTGGCCGAGCCCCTCGTCGTTGATGCGATCGAGTTCACAGAACAGCTCGACCATGTGGCCGTCGCCGCTGCGATGATACGTCGAGATATTGTGGCCGATGCCGTGGCGAACGGGCCCCCACACCAGTGGTATGCGATCCATTGCCAGTAGATCGCAGGCGTCGCGAATGTGCGTCCAGTCCCGCAACTCGAACGCAACGTGATGCATCTTCGCTTTCGCGCCCTGGACCAGGTTGATCGTGTGATGATCCGGACCGCAACGAAGGAACGCGAAGAAGTCGCCCATCCAGTCGCTCACTCGAAATCCGAGGACCTCGCAGTAGAATTTGACGGTTGCGGGCGCATCTGTGACGTTGAAAGCTAGATGGCCGATCTTGTTCGGACTGATACCGGATTTGGAATAGCCGATGCCCGTTGGTTGAGCTTCGGCAAACACCTCGATCGCACTACCCTTATTGTCAGCAAAGGAAACGATGTCTGCGATGCTTGGTTGGCTGTGGGACAAGCGATTGGTTCTGATGCCATGGGCACCTACCTGTGCGGCATAGGCTCCAAGATCTGATCCAATCGGAACTTGGAAACCAATGCCAGTGCACTGCTGGATCGTCCCCTTCTTCAAGACGATAGTGTGATGGTCAGCTGAGCAGCTGAGGTAGGCAGTTTTGGAATCGCGATCGGTTACCTGCAATCCAAGCACCTTGGTGTAGTGCTCGACCTGTTGATCGAGATCCGGCGTTTCGAAGACGACGTGCGCGAGCCGCGATACCTTGATCATCATTTGCTCCTGGCTGAGGATGGAGAGAGAAAAGGCGCTACTCGAACGTGTTCTCGAGTGTGCCGAGGCTTTCCAGCGAAACCCTTATGGTGTCGCCGCTATGGATCGTTTCAATGGGCTTGCGTCCGAAGCCAACGCCCGCTGGAGTTCCGGTCGCGATGATGTCGCCAGGCTCCAGCGTCATGATGCTGGCGATATGGCGTAGAATCTCGACGACGCCGAAGACCATCTGCGACGTGTTGGATCGCTGCTTTACGACACCGTTGACAGTCAGCTCGATATCGAGGGCCTGCGGATCGGGAACAAACTCGGCCGGTGTAATCCAAGGTCCCATCGGCTGGAACTTGTCCCATGCCTTTTGCATCACCCAGTCGATTCCGACGGGCGGGCGTTTGATGATCCAGTCACGCGCCGACACGTCATTGACGATCGTGTATCCTGCAACAGCATCCATGAGGGCGCGGTCAGGATGGTCACCTGCCGCAAGTTTGGAGCCAATCACGACACCAAGCTCAGCTTCCCAATCGATAAGCTTGGCACCGCGTGGCAGCGCAATTACGTCACCATGAGCGGCGAGTGAAGTAGGGGGGCGCAGAAAGGCGTACGGGAACTCCGGCAACTCGGAGACCTTCATCTCTTCGATGTGGTCGCGGTAATTCACACCGATCAGGACGATCTTGCTCGGGTCGCCAATCGGAGTTTTGATCACGACTTCGCTAAGGGCGTAGCCATCAGTCGAGGCCGCACACTTGGCCACCGCAGCGGGCACCGTTTTCTTCGTCTTGGCAGGAGCTGAGAAGAACTCTCGCAAGGTCGCCGGAGCTTTCCCGAGTCGACCCTGCTTGAATACATCGCTCAGCGGGAAGAGCCTCTCCTCGACGACAGCCACGGGAAAATCCGGGCCAGACCCGAACGCGACGGTGCCGAGGCGGTACTCTGAACCCATGGCTGATCTTTCTCACCCTTCTTGTTCAATCCGGCGTGCTCGGAGACGATCGCATATATCGCTGCGACATCAGCGTCACCGAATCCCTTGGCCACCGCTTCGTGGTAGATCGCGGAGGCGCGATCAAGCAGAGGTGTCGGGCACTTGATCTGAGCACCCATCGACTGTGCCAACTCAAGGTCCTTCATCAGCATCCAGGTCGGTCCCATGCCGTGGTCCCAATTGCGCTCCACCATCATTGGCGCGCGTACCCTGAACTGCAGCGAAGTCGCAGCACCTTCGCCCAGTGCCGAGATGAGCTTGTCCGCCGGCAATCCAGCCTTCAGTCCAAAAGCCAGAGCTTCTGCGGTGGCAGAGATCTTGAGAGCGAGCAGGAGGTTGGTCGTCAGCTTCGCCTTGGTTCCCATCCCAAACGGGCCGAAAAACGCGATCTGATCGGCAAAGCCCTTGATAACTGGCTCGACACGAGCGAAGTCGGCATCCGACCCGCTGACGTAGACGACGCCTTTGCGTTCCGCGACCATCTTCGGGATGCCGCTGATTGCACCGTCGATCATGCTGGCTCCGGCAGCCTTGAGGCGATCGTGGAGCCGCTGCTTGACCGCGAGGTCGATTGTCGAGATCTCCACAAAGAGGAGATCGGTACAGTCACCACTTAGAAGGCCGGACTTGCCTCCAACCACCTCCTCAACAGCGGCCGCGTCGGGAAGGCAAGAAATGATGATCTTGCACTCATTCGCAACTCCGCGCGCAGTTGGAGCTGCACGGCCGCCTAGATCTGCGATTGGATTTGCCATGCTGCGCCGGTATCCGACGACAGGATATCCGGACGCAATCAAATTGCGTGCGATCGGAAGGCCGATCTGACCGAGGCCTATCACTCCCACTGGTTCCGCCATTTGGGCCTCCCGAGTTTCGCCGCTTTTGCTCACTTCATCGCGCACTTGGCTTGATGGGCGTCAGCCTTTGCCTCGAACACGGTGCCAACGAGTTCGTTGTGGAGGCCGCCGGCTGGAGCGTCGGTGACTCGGCTGAGGTAGAAGTTCTGGATCGGAAAGTGGTTGTTGCCGAAGGTCACTCGACCACGGATCGAGGAGAACTGCGCCTTCCGAAGGGCGGCGCGCAGCGCGGCCGCATCATCAACCTCTCCTTTGGCCTGCTTGATCGCAGCGTCGAGGTAAAGGACGGTGTCGTAAGCCATTGCGGCGAGAACCGACGGGTTGCGTCCGAATTTGGCTTTGTAGGCAGCAACGAACTCTTTATTCGCTGGATTATCGACGTATGGATTCCACGGTCCGGCGTTAATGATCCCCCTTGCCGTATCACCGAGAGCTTTGAACGTCGTCTCATCGACCTGGAACGAGGCAGTGTAGACGCCCATCGTCTTGGACAGGCCTGATTGGCTCAGCTGACGTACAAAAGCGATGCCAGGTCCACCGGGAAGGAAGAACACAACGGCCGTTGCGCCCGATGCACGGATCCGCGTCAGCTCCGCGGCAAAGTCCATCTGATCGAGTGGCGTCAGGACCTCGGCGGCAAGCGCTTTGCCAAAACCCTTCTTGAAGCCTGCAGCCGCATCCCAACCCGCCTGATAATTGTTGGCAACAAACGCGACTTTTTCAACCCTATCCTTCGCAAGCTGCGCCCCGAGCGCTTCGTACATCGTGTCAGTGTTCCAATTCACGATGAATAGATTTTCGTGGCACTTGGCGCCGGCGCTGTCCGAAGAGCCACCAGAAGTCGCGACGATAAACTTGCCTTGTGGAAGGACGACGCCGCTCACGGCGTCGACGACGTGGCTGAACAACAAGCCAGAGAACAAGTGCACCTTGTCGCGCTCGATCATCTGTCGCGCGAGCTGCACAGCCGTCTGCGGTCTCGCCTGATCGTCTCCGATGACGAGCTCCGTCTCGAGACCACCAATCTTGCCACCGATCTTCTCGATACCCATTCGATAAGCTGCAAGCATGTCCTCGCCGATACTCCCCGCAGGGCCGGACATGGTCGAGATGTATCCGATCTTCAGCTTGTCTGGTGGTGCAGCGAACGCTGTCGCTGCTGCCAGACATCCGCCTGCAGCTGCGACTACGAGGGTCGGAAATATTCGCTTCGAATTAGAACCGTTGGACCGCATTGCTTCCTCCTTCGCCACTAGAGACCCATGTGCTGGTGCTGCACATCTTTTGCTTCGAGAAACTCTGTCGCCGTGCCGGACCAGACTGTCTGGCCCTTCGTCATCACGACAAAGCGGTTGGCAATCCGCGCGAGCGCGCGGATGTTCTTATCGATCACGATGACGGAGACGCCGCTGCTCGCGATCGCCTGCAATGAGCGCCAGATCTCGCCGCGAACGAGCGGCGCCAACCCTTCAGTCGCTTCGTCCATAATCAGCAGTCGCGGATTCGCACTCAGCGCGCGGCCGATGGCCAGCATTTGTTGCTCCCCCCCGGAGAGCTGATTGCCGAAATTGCTCACGCGCTGCTCAAGACGCGGAAACAATTCCACGATGCGCCGGTATGGCCACGCAGACGCTGATCCTTTCGTGGCAGCCACGAGCAGATGTTCGCGCACGGTGAGACTTGAGAATATTCGGCGGCCCTCCGGAACGAGACCGACCCCAAGGTTGGCAATGGCGTAAGGCGCCCGCCCAACGATTGAGTTGCCAGCAAACTCGATCGATCCACCATCCGGGGCAAGGGCCCCGGTGATCATGCGGACAGTTGTGGTCTTGCCCATGCCGTTGCGGCCAACGAGCGCGGTAATTCCGCCCTCGGCAACATCGAGATCGACGCCGTGCAACACCTGCACCTGACCGTATCCGCCACAAAGACCGCGAACCGTAAGCAGGTTCACCATGCCTCGTCCTCCCCGAAGTAGGAGGTCTGGACCTGTTTGTTGTTCTGTATTTCGTGCGCGTTGCCGGAGGCGATGACGCGACCGGCAACAAGAACCGAGATGCGATCGGCAACCTCGAACACGACGTCCATGTCGTGCTCGACAAGCAGCATAGCACACTCGCTCTTCAGCGACTTCAGCAGTTCCGTGAGCGCCTTCGTTTCGTTGAGGCCGACACCGGCCATCGGTTCGTCGAGCAGCAGAACCCGCGGTTCCAATACGAGCGCCATCGCAATTTCAAGATGGCGCCTCTCGCCATATGAAAGATTAGCAGCGATCGTGTCCGCGCGATCGTTCAGTCCGACGCGGGCGATCGCAGAGGCGACATTGGCATTGATTTGGGCATCGCTGCCATATGCTCGGAACATCGATGGCCAAGCGCTCTTGCGGCCAAGGGCGGCCAGCCGCACGTTGTCCGTCGCCGAGAATTCCGGCAGCACGCTCGTGATCTGATAGGTTCGAGCCAGGCTCCGCCGAGCTCGACCATTCACGGATTGGCGGGTAATGTCCTGCCCGAATAGCTGAATCCGTCCTGAATTCGGTGATAGCTCGCCGCTGACCTGGCTGACGAGGGTCGTTTTGCCCGCACCGTTGGGTCCGATCAGCGCGTGAATCTCGTTCGGCTTCACATCGATGCTGACAGCATCCGTGACGGTCAGGCCACCAAATGACTTCCGGAGCTCGGTTATTTGAAGAGCGTGGTCAGCCACGGCGCCCTCCCAATAATCGCTGCAATCCTGGTCCGATTCCATCATGCAGGAAGAGCACGGCAAGGATGACGAGCGGTCCGATAAAAATGCGCCAGTACGTCGTGAAATGAGAGAAAGCGAGTTCCGTCAGCAGCAGGACGACAGCACCGTAGATTCCACCCGCGACCATGCCCAGTCCACCCAGTGTCGCCATGACGAGAAAGTCACCGGAGACGATCCAATGCAGCTGCGCTGGACTGACGAACAGATATTGATTGGCGATGAGAGCTCCGGCCAGTCCGCAGACGGCCGCCGAGATCACAAAGGCTGCGTATTGGATCGAATACGCGGCAAGTCCAACCGCGTTGACGCGGCGTTCGTTTTGGCGAATGGCCTCGAGAGCTAGGCCAAAGGCGGTGAGTCTGAGAGCCGCAAACAAGGTCACGACCAAAGCCGCAATCCCTAGTACGACGAAATGGAAAATGCCCGCATTGGACAATGACGCACCGCCGAGCGTATTTCGTGACGCGATCGCAAGCCCGTCCGCTCCGCCTATCCCCCTGAGCCCAATCGCCAGGTAGAAGAGCATCTGTGCGAAGGCCAAAGTGACCATGATGAATGCGACAGCCCGCGTACGAAGCGCGAGCGCCCCGAATACGCAGCCGGCAAGCGCTGCAAACGCCATAGCCAATGGCCATACGATCAGCGCTTCGTTCAATCCGCTCAGGTGGGCGACCAGC
Organism: uncultured Devosia sp.; assembly: GCA_964574325.1. GTDB lineage: Bacteria > Pseudomonadota > Alphaproteobacteria > Rhizobiales > Hyphomicrobiaceae > CAMDPA01. The sequence goes on from CAZNMY010000107.1 coordinate 12,820, forward strand.
ACGGTGTAGGCGCCAATCCCGAAATAGGCAGCGTGCCCGAAACTGACGAGACCGCCACGTCCGACCAGGAAGCCAACCGAACAGGCTGCGATACCGTAGATCAAAGCACGGGTCAGTTCGCTGACGAGATAGCCCTCGAGGAATAAAGGCGCACCTGCGAACAACGCCAGTGCGATGAGGATCAACGAGTTTCGCGCAACCCAGGACGCTGCCAGCCTGGACTGATTGCTTTTTCTGGCAGGAAGTGTCGCGATCTCGCTCATCGACCGAACAATCCAGCAGGACGCAAACACAGCACGAGCGTCATCAATAGATAGATCAGTATCGACGAGATGGCGGGCGCGACCGCAGCAGTAGACCTGGCATCGAGGACATGCTCCAGAAGCATCGGTAAGAACGCCCTGCCTGTGGAGTCGACGACACCGACAAGCAAGGCGCCGTAGAACGTACCCGCGATCGAGCCGAGCCCACCGATCACCACGATCACGAATGCGAGTATGAGCACTCGCTCACCCATGCCGACTTCGATTGAGGTGAGCGGTCCATTGAGAGCACCGGCAACACCAGCGAGTGCCGCACCACCCGCAAACACCGCCAGAGCAAGGGTCTTCGCGTTCACGCCGGCATGCTCAACCATGCCGCTGTCATTGGCTGCAGCGCGAATGCGCATCCCCAGTCTAGTTCGAGCCAGCACGAACCAGAGAAGAAGAGCCACGACTGCAGACACGAGCGTTGTCGCAAGACGATACCGGGAAAGGTCGATCCCACCAGGCAAGGTGATCGATCCGTTGAGACTGGCAGGCACTGGCATGAACAGCGGCGTCCCTCCGCTGAACCAGCGCACAGTCTCGTTTGCCAACAGGATCAATCCGAACGTGCAAAGCACCTGATCGAGATGGGAGCGCTTGTAGAGCCGCTTGATCAACAGCTGCTCAACACAAGCACCGATGATTGCGACCGCCATTGCAGACAGAACAACTGAAGCGATGAAGCTTCCGGTCAGGCTGTTGAAAGCAACAGCGAGATAGGCGCCGAGCATGAAGAGCGAGCCGTGCGCCAGATTGATGACGTGCATGATGCCGAAGACGAGCGCCAACCCCGCCGCGATCAAGAACAGCGACAGCCCGTAGTTCAGGCCGTTCAGCAGCTGCTCGACCATCAAGCCAGTCACGACGCCTCCCGCTTCGCTTCTTCCCGACCCAGATCGACGGAACCGCAACCAGATGCGGTCAGGACATTCGGCTGGATTTTCCAAATTTTCTTGATGACTACAATTTGGAAATTTACTAGTCAAGTGGAAATCAGTCAGCGAGGAGAGTGAGGTCGCCTAGCGGCTTCGACGGTCCGCTTCATTGCCACGAGGCATGTCGCGGCGTCCGTGGGCCTTCCTGATTAAGGCAATGCGCCGCGGCAGTTCGACAGATCGACGGAGACTGTGATGCGCCCTTCATTGACGACCCACCGTCGCACGCTGACACGCCTCATTCCCGACGCTGCAAGCGGATCCTTTACCGCAATGGCTTGCGCGATCTGCAGTGTCTCCGCCCGAATTATGGTAATGCCGTCGCCGGTCATTCGCTCATTGTCGAAGAGGGGCCCCGAGGCGAACAGCACGCCGGCCTGCTCGAGAGCGATCAGGTAGCGCAAGTGCTCCTCGATGCGCGACATGAGCAGTGCGGGCTCAACGAGACAGAAGCTGCTAATCACGTACAGCTCCTTCTTCATCATGCCGTCCATGAGCGCCTTGGTGGAGGCCTCAGACTGACTGCCGGCATCTCGTTGCGCCACCCCAACCTCCCCCGACACGCCCGCCATTCAGCGAGGGCTTCGGGCGGGCCTTGCAGATTTTCCAAATTATGTGGTAGCGTAGATTTTGGAAATTTTGGTGTCAAGAGGAAGCTAGCTTTGAGCCGCTCTGCCGCCCTTGTCGGTGAGAATGCCCGCAGCAATGAGCCACGCACGCTGGCCGAATCCGTCTATCGGCGTCTTCGTGCTGACATCGTCTGGGGGCGGCACGCTCCCGGAGCACCACTGAGATCTGCGGAGCTTCAAACCCTCTACGACATCGGCATCAGTCCGTTGCGCGAAGCGCTTGCACGTTTGATCAGTGAACGTTTGGTGCAGACGGTCGGTCAGCGCGGGTTTTGGGTTGCGCCACTTCGTGCCGAAGACGTGCTCGATACGATGGAGACTCGTATCATCGTAGAATCTGCTGCACTGCGTGCGTCCATCGACAAGGGCGATGTGGTGTGGGAGTCGCGTATCGTTGCTGCCTATCATGCCCTCTCCAAATTTGAGATTCCGAAGCAGCCTGGGCCTGTCGCGGACGAATGGGCCTCACATCATCGCAGCTTCCACATGGCGCTGCTGAGTGGCTGTGCTTCGCCGTGGCAGTTGCATTTTTCCGAGCTCCTCTACGATCAGGCCGAACGATATCGACTGGTGCGAGCCCGAGCGAACGCGTCTCGCACGCTGGCTCGCAAGATCGAGCGCGAGCATCGTGCGTTGTTCGATGCTGTGTTGGCTCGCGATAAGAGAGCCGCACTTGCTGCGTTGGACGCTCACTATCGTGCGACCGCAGAGGAGGCGGCTGCCGCCATCTCGAAAGAACTTGCTGATGAGGCGTTGGCTTCGGAGACCGTCCGCTAACAACGCAATGCTATCGAAGTGAACGATCGTCTGGAGTTCGCCCCATGAAAATCGGCGTTGTCGGAGCAGGCCCTGCGGGGTTGTATTTCGCCTACCTTTGGAAACGTAACCGCCCTGGTGACCAAGTGACTGTCGTCGAGCAGAACCCTGCCGATGCGACATGGGGTTTTGGCGTCGTGTTCTCGGACCGCGCGATGGACTTCTTGCGAGCGGATGATCCGGAGACGGCAGATCTAATTACGTCACGAATGGAGACGTGGCGAGACATGACGATCAGGCACCGCGGCGAAGCGGTGGCCTTGGACGGGATAGGGTTTTCTGCCATCGGCCGGCTGGAGTTGTTGCTGCTGCTACAGCAGCAGGCGCGTGCAGTCGGAGCTGAGCTTCAGTTCGATCGCTCGGTTCAATCGGTGCAGGAGCTTGACGATTTCGATCTCATCATTGCGGCCGATGGCTTGAACTCTATCGTCAGGCGAGCGTATGAGGGCGACTTCGGGACATCGATATCCTATCTCGATAGTAAGTTCGTCTGGTTTGGCACGACGAAGCGGTTTGAAACTTTGACGCAGACCTTCGTCGAGAGTGAGTGGGGAAGTTTCAACGCCCATCACTATCGCTACTCTCCCACGATGAGCACTTTCATTGTCGAGTGCGATCGGAAGACATGGCTGCGAGCAGGTTTCGCAAGCATGCCGGCAGATGAGGTCAAGACCAAATGCGAAGCAATCTTTGCCGCGACACTCGACGGCCACCCGCTCGTGTCAAACAAGTCGAATTGGCGCAATTTTCCGTGGCTCTGGAACGAGCGTTGGGCTTTCAAGAACATGGTTCTCGTCGGCGACGCGCTTCATACCGCGCACTACTCGATCGGGTCAGGCACACGACTCGCCCTTGAGGATGTCATTGCGTTGGTCAAAGCAATGGAGGCGCATCCCTCCGATCTGGGCTCAGCGCTTGAAGCCTACGAGCAGGTGCGACGCCCGATCGTTGAAAAGCTCGTTACCGCGGCGAAGGCGAGCGCTAACTGGTATGCGAACTACGTCGAGCATATGCGGCTGCCGCCGCTGGAGCTGGCACACTCCTATCTCACTCGCTCTGGCCGTATCGCTCCCGATATGTTGAAGACCATCTCGCCTCGCTTCGCTGAAGCCTACCGCTTGAAGAAGGCCGGCAACGACAAGGTTTGATGTTCAAACAAAATTGTTGGGAGTGAAACGATGGTCCAACAGGCCTTTCAAAATCGCGTTCAAGATAATGTTCCTGCGAACGCGCCGGGATCACAGGAGATCGGCTTCAGGATTGCCGACGTCTACAACGCCAGCGAGCTGCTTTTTTCAAATCTTACCGCCGGCCGCTCTGACAAAGTCGCTGTTTACAGCCCGACGGGTAACAAAACGTACGCTGATCTTTGTGTCGATGCATCTCGGTTCGCCAACGCGTTTCGATCACTCGGTCTCACGCCGGGAGAGCGCGTTCTCCTATTCTTGGACGATACGCCCGCATATCCGGCCGCGTTTTTTGGGGCCATGAGGGTGGGTCTCGTACCCCTGTTGATCAACACGCTTACGCCCCCCGATCTTCTCAATTTCTATCTCACGGATTCCGGAGCGCGAGCCGCCGTCGTCGAGGCTGCGTTCGCTGAGCGATTTACCGAAGCGGCAACTGCGGGTACGCAACTTGCTACGATTGTCGTGGCGAACGGCAACGCGCCGGAAGGACGCGGTATTGTCTCCGCAGAGGGCTGGCTGGCTGCGCAGGCGGCCGAACTCGTTCCCGAACCGACGCACCGTAACGACATGGCCTTTTGGCAATATTCCTCGGGGTCGACCGGACGCCCCAAGGGCATAGTGCATCTTCATCACGACATGGCTTACACCGAGTTGTCGTTCTCGCGACACATCCTCAAGCTGAGTTCGGATGATATCTGCTATTCCGTTCCTAAAATCTTCTTCGCATATGGGCTTGGAAACTCGATTACATTTCCATTCTCGGTCGGGGCGGCGTGTGTCCTAGTGCCCGGCCAACCTAGGCCGTCGACGGTTTTTTCTGCGATTGCGGAATACAAGCCGACGGTCTTCTTTGGGCTTCCTACGCTCTACACGTCGCTCACCAAAGCGCCCGAGGCAGGCAGCGCAAAGCTTTCCAGTCTGCGCATGTGCCTCTCTGCGGCAGAAGTGCTTTCCGCCGACGTGTTCGACTCCTGGAAGGCGCTGAGCGGACTGGAGATCATCGAAGGGCTTGGTTCCACGGAAGTCTTGCACATCTATCTTTCCAATACGAATGACGCTAAGCGGCTTAGCTCGGCCGGGCGGCGCGTGCCGGGATACGAGATTTCCTTGCGCGACCCGGATGGCAACGAGGTTCCAGAGGGCGATGAGGGCGTTCTCTGGGTGCGTGGCGACTCCAATTCGCCATTCTACTGGAACCGCCCGGACAAGACCGCCGAGACGATGAAGGATGAGGGCTGGATTTATACCGGCGACCGGCTAAAGCGAGATGCTGACGGTTTTTATTATTTCCGCGGTCGCGCGGATGATCTCGTCAAGATCTCAGGCCAGTGGGTCTATCCGCTAGAGGTTGAGCTGTGCATGGCGGAGCATCCCTGTGTCCACGAGTGCGCTGTTCTCGCACTTCCGCTTCCCGATCAACGGATGACATTGAAAGCTTACGTCGTGCGCAGCAGGATGGCAGCGGGCGACGACAATCAACTCACGCTCGACCTTCAGAATCACGTCAAGACGCAGCTTCTGCCCTACAAATATCCGCGGACGATCGAGTTCGTAGATTCGCTACCCAAGACCGGCACAGGGAAGATCGACCGTCAGGCGCTCCTCAAGCTGGCCAACACACACGACTAATCACAAGCATGGGAGGAGTTCTGAATGCGGCGCATATTGCTTGCGTTTGCCATAGTGGTAATCTGCGGTCCTGCATCGGGTCAGTCATGGCCATCGCAGAACATCAAGTGGATCGTACCTTATCCTCCGGGTGGCAATACGGATGTCCTGGCCAGAGCGATAGCAGATAAGATTGCGCCTGTACTTGGTCAGGCCATCGTGATCGAGAACCGAGGTGGCGCGAACACGATCACCGGCTCGCACGCTGTCGCCCGCGCTGACGACGGTCACACGATTGGCCTGATCGTCGATTCCCACTCGATCAACGCTGCCTTCGGCGGTCCCCTGCCGTACGACACAGAGAAGGATTTCACTCCGATCGTTCAGCTGGTGCGCGTGCCGTTCGTCCTCGCCGCAAACCCAGATAAGGTTCGGGGCTCGTCATTCACGTCCTTCGTCGACCAGGCCAAAGCCGCACCCGGCTCCTTCAATTTCGCCTCGCTGGGACCAGGCAGTCCGCATCAGATCGCAATGGAATGGCTGCGCGTTCTTTCCGGGATCGATATCGGCATCGTGCCTTACCGTGGTGTAGCGCCAGCTCTCAACGATGTTGTCGCTGGTCACGTCCACGTGACATTCACCGGTGTATTCGTGGCCTTGCCACTGATCGAAAGCAAAAAGATCAGTGCTCTTGGCGTGAGCGGTCTCACCCGCCTAAAGCAGGCGCCCAAGATACCGACGTTCGCCGAGCAAGGCTATCCGCAATTCGTTTTTCACGCCTGGTACGGAGTAGCAGGACCAAAGAGCTTGCCTGCCGCAGCGGTCAGCCGCCTCAATACCGAGATTAACAAGGCCCTCGCTCTACCGGATATCTTGCAAAGAATCGATGCAGCTGGCGCTGAGCCGGTGGGCGGCGCGCCGGAGCAGTTCAGCACCATGATCGTCGAGGATCTGGCGCGCTATCGCGAGATCATCAAATTGGCCGGATCGAAACCAAAATAAGCAAAGATGACAAGTCATGAAGCCTGCCAGACCTGCCAAGAAACTACGGACCCGGGTCGGCACGCCGACCAAGGATATCGAGCGCCTCGTTTTTCGCGGCAAGGACACCCTGAACGAGCTGGTCGGCAAAGTGTCGTACACCGAGGCGGTTTACCTCGGTGTCACCGGCCGCCTGCCGACACCTCAGCAAGCCAAGGTCCTCGATGCCTGTCTGGTCATGCTCATGGACCATGGCATTACACCTAGCGCGCTTGTCACGCGGCTCGTTGCTGACACGGTGCCAACCGACATCCAGATACCGATTGCCGCCGGCCTCCTAACTGTCGGCAACAAGTTCATGGGCACGATGGCCGGCGCGGCCGCTCTCCTCCAGGCGGGCGCGGCGAGCGGCAAGCCGGCCGTGGCGTGGGCGAAGTCGACCGTCACCGAGGCACTATCTGCAAAGCGACGTTTTCCCGGCTTTGGCCATCCGGACTACTTCCCCGATGATCCGAGAACGCTCCGGCTGTTCGATGTAGGTAAGGCCGCCGGTGTTTCCGGTCGGTACATCGACATGATCAAGCTTCTCGAAACCGAGATTGAGAGGCAGAGTGGCAAGCGATTGCCGCTGAACGCGACTGGCGCAATCGGGGCGCTTCTCTGCGAGATCGAGTTCCCGGTTCCGGCTATGCGGGGGATCGCAGTTATTTCCCGTGCGGGCGGATTGCTGGCTCACACGATCGAAGAGCTCGAGGATTCGACGTCGTGGCCAGTCATGCAGCTGGTGATGGATGCTGTGCCCTACGAGGAGGATTGACGATGGCAAATCCAATCTCCGGTGTGCGTGTGCTCGAGTTGACAACCATGATCACTGGCCCTCTTGCGGGCCAGCTGCTGGCTGATCTCGGGGCCTCAGTCATCAAGGTCGAAGCGCCGAATGGAGGCGATCCCTTTCGCAGCCACAGTGGCGGCACATACGGTGGACATTTTCTATCCTACAACCGCAGCAAACGCAGTTTGACCCTCGACCTCAAGTCTTCTGAAGGCTTACAGGCCCTCAAAGAGCTGGTCATGAAGAGCGACGTGCTCATCGAGAATTTCCGCCCGGGCGTGTTGGAACGCCTGGGTCTTTCGGACGAGAGCCTGATGTCGCTCAATCCCCGGCTGATACACGCTTCGATCACCGGCTTTGGTCATGATGGCCCCTATAGGGACCGTCCTTCGTTCGACGCCGTGGCGCAGGCGCTATCCGGTGTGCTTGCCCAGTTCATCGATCCTGCGCATCCTCAGCCAGCTGGTCCTACAGTGTCGGACAATATCACCGGCTTCTACGCAGCTTATGCAGTACTCGCAGCGCTCTACCAGCGTGAACGAAGCGGCAAAGGGTGCCGCATAGACACCAGCATGCTGGAGGCAACCATAGCCTTCGCGCCTGACGCCTTCGTCAATTTCCAGAGACATGGTTCGCTCGCCGGACAGTTGAGCCGTGTCGTCGTTTCACAGTCCTACGCGTTCCGTTGCGCAGACGGCAAGCTAGTCGTAATCCATTTGTCGTCGCCAACGAAATTCTGGGAAAGTCTGATCGACGCTATCGAGCGCAGCGATCTCCTCTCCCATCCGAATTTCGCAAAACGCCAGGATCGAATACTTAACTATGAGCGTCTTCGCGACGAGCTCGCGAAGACGTTTGCCACCCGCCCTCGAGCAGAGTGGGCTGCACGTCTAGAAGCGGCAGACGTGCCTTACGCCCCAGTGTACGATGCACGAGAGGTGCCCAGCGATCCGCAAATCAATCATTTGGGGACGTTTCAGACCCTCACACATCCGGTCGAGGGAAGCGTGCTCTCGATATCGTCGCCGGTGAAGTTCGACGGCAGTCGCCCTTCCCAGATGCGTGCACCTCCCGTGTTGGGCGAACACACCGAGGAAATCCTGCGAGAGCTCGGCAGGTCAGATCAGCAGATCGCCTCGCTTCGCTCACAGAAAGTCATTTAAGGCATTGTGTTGGTGAGAGATCGTCATCCGCGCACGCGACCTGCCATGGGCGAGAATTGCGACGCAACCTCATGGCAAGATTTGATTGTGAGCTAAAGGCTAAGGTGATCCTCTAGCCATTGGACGATGCGTTGACAGACGACCTCGTTGTTGAGGTCCATCATGATCTGATGTGAGTTTCCAATCAGACCGATTTCTGGCAGATCAATCAGCTCGATGTCGGCACCGATTGAACTCATTCGCGCGACATAGCCGTCAATTCCACGTCTGATCTGGACCCACTGAGGGTCGTCTCGCCAATTGTCTCCCCATAAAATGAGTTGAGGCACACTGGACAGCTGCTCATCTCCTTCCGCGCTTGCGGCTGGTGCTGCCGTCAATTCCACCGTCACGATCGCTTTGATGTGTGTCGGCATTTCTTGCGCTAGTCGGCTGGCGAGATAGCCGCCAGAGCTTTGAGCCACGATGATGCTTTGGCCAGTTTTGGCCAAGAGCTCCCTCAAGGCCGCCAGTTCTATCTGCTCCGGACCGCTATAGCGAGGGACAACCTGTTTGGCATATTCGTCGAATGCGGCGTGAGGGAACTGTGTATTCTTGTAGGCGTGCCGGTGGTCGATGCTGGTAGAGTAGCGCTTACCGATACGCAGCAATCGCCACGTTTCCTCGAGCGGTCTGAACAGCGGGTCTCCGCTGGCGAGTTCATGCGGAGGATATGATGCTCGTCCCTTTCCGCATGTATCAGCCGTGAACGTATCGAACCCGGCGGCCAGGAGCTGGAGCTGCGTTGGCGTCCCAAGACGTGGTGTAGGAGGCGGGGCGCGGCGGCGTTGCGCGTAGG
>CAZNMY010000108.1:0-5824 GCA_964574325.1 uncultured Devosia sp.
GGGTCAGACCCTGCGGGTCTGACCCCGATCGCAGCGCGAGCGCCGATCCCCAGCCAAAAGACTCCTCGCGATGTACTTGGTCGCCACCCGTACGACATAGCGGTAGAGTCTGTCCGCGATCTCGAACATGCGTGGCGGTGACCGCGGTCTAGATTAAATGGTGGCTGTCCCTATTTATTCAGATTAAATGGTGGCTGTCCCTATTTATTCATATAGGGGGTGTAGTCGGACGTGTCACAGAGCGAGGGGAGAGCGACTTCGGCCCATTCGACGAACGCATCCAACGGCGAAATCTCTGTCTCTTCCGCCCCGATCGTGATATCGCGAGGGGCGGGACGGAAGGCAGTAGGCAACAACGGCCAAGTGAATGATTGACCACGGAAGAGGTCATATCCCATATCCCGTTGCAATTGGCACGCCTTCGATATTGCTGCCTCTCGCGACGCACATTTGATGATGTTCGACATGCCCCCTGCCCCCCGCGTTGCCCACTACATGTGTACACTCAGCAGTGTCGCTGCACTAGCCATCGAGGGCCTCTGGAAGGTTCTGCGTAAGCGGCGCAGCCGCGCCGCTTCGACACCCGACCAGTCTTCCTCGTTCAGTTTACGCGTCTCTTTGAACTGGGAGACGGGAGACAGACAGACACCAGCTTTGAAGCAGCGTGATTCAACGGCTTAGAGCGTACCGGTACTCTGGTCGCTATGCAGCCAAATCCGGCTCCGTTCCGCCCGCCGGAACAAAAACGGTCTGGGTCACGTTCCGCCGATTGTCGGATCTGGGGTTCGGTTGCCATTGATCCTACAGCGGACACTGCGGCCATGGCAGGATGGGTGTTCGGGTGCTGCCAAGGTCTGAATGAGGGGGAGTTGGTGGATCGCTGGGGTCAGACCCGCGGGGTCTGACCCCGATCGCTGGTCAGATGCGCGGCCGCGACGGAGTGTTGCATTCCTCAACCACCTTGGGGCGCGGGCCTTTACATCGAGGGCGAGGGGCCTTATTTGCGATCGTCTAGCTAAGTGGCGGTCTCTGCCTCTCGTGCAGCGCCTACTGGTTGAAACCCGACTGGTGGAGGTCCCATGCAATGGAAAGATACGCTTCTGCGCGCGCGCTGATCGATGCCGTCAAGCCCGATCGCCCCGTCTTCGGAATCCGGCCTCATGCCGCCGGACGGGCCGCGAAGTGGTTCCTGAACAACTTTCCCGGTGAAGTGGCCTACGCCTACAAGGCGAACCACTCGGTGTTCATGATCGGGGCGCTGTTCGGGGCGGGCATCACCCACTTCGACGTGGCTTCCATCCCGGAGCTCGAGGACGCCGCCACCATCCCGGGCGTGCGGCTGCATTTCATGCATCCGGTGAAGTCGCGCGCCGCGATCCGTCTCGCCTATCACGAGTACGGCATCCGCTGCTTCGCGCTCGACAGCGAGGACGAGCTGAACAAGATCGTCGAGGAGACGGGCGGGGCCCGCGACCTCGAGCTGTTCGTGCGCATCGCGGTGCCGGCCAAGAACAGCCGCGTGCCGCTGGAGCGCAAGTTCGGCGTGACCGGGCAGAAGGCGGCGCGGCTCCTCGTCAAGACCCGGCAGGTGGCCGACGAGCTCGGTATCACGTTCCACGTCGGGTCTCAGACGACGACGCCGGACGCGTACATAAACGCGCTGTCGGAAGTGCACAAGCTGATCGTGAAGGCGGGCGTGGTTGTCGACGGCATCGACGTCGGCGGCGGGTTTCCGTCGCGCTATTCCGACAGCCATCCAGCCCCTCTGTCCTCGTTCGTCGATGCGATCACGGCGGGCTTCGAGAAGCTGCCGGTGTCGGCCAACTGCCGGCTGATCTGCGAGCCCGGCCGCGCGCTGGTCGCGGAGGCCGAGAGCCTGATCGTGCGCGTGGATGCGCGGCGCGGCGACGAGCTGTTCATCAACGACGGCAGCTACGGCGCGCTGTTCGACGCCGCGCACCTGAACTTCGTGTTCCCGGTGCAGCTCGTCAGCCGCGATGTACCGGCGAACGAGCCGATGGCGCCGTTCGAGTTCTGGGGGCCGACCTGCGATTCGATCGATCGCATGAAGGGGCCGTTCATGCTGCCGGCCTCGATCCGCGAGGGCGACTACATCGAGATCGGCAACGTCGGCGCCTACGGGCGTGCGATCGGTGGCAGGTTCAACGGCTACGGCTCGTATCTCGAAGGCATCCTGCTCGACGAGCCGATGTTCACGATGTACCCGGCGCCGCAGCAGGTGGCGGCGCAGGCTTGAAGGTCTGGGTGTCAGACCCTGCGGGTCCGACACCTTGGGGGCGGCGGGATCGTTGGATGGCCACAGCCAAGCGAGAAGTCCTTCGCCGACCTTCTGGATATTTCCGCTGATGAACACAGTGTTGAGGGCGACGCCGTTGAAGCGGTTGGCGGCCGAGTTCTGCATGCCCATGGCGAGCGGAAGGACCAGGGCGGCTTCGGTTTTTCCGACCAATCCAGTGATCACGAGCAGGGCGGCGGCGGCGCCCAAGGCGGTCCAGACGGGCCAACCCAGGCGCAGCATCACGCGAGACAGGATAACGCCGGTCAGAAAGGCTGCCATGATCGCGGCGTGGAATGCGGCATCCAGCCATTGACCCCGTGCCATTTCCACGCCGAAAAAGATCGTGTTGCCGGTCATCAGGCCGGCGAACGCTTCGTACCGCAGGAAGCCGATGGTGTCGGCGTAACCCGCGATCAGTGCCAACAGACATGCCGGCAGCATCAGCCCCACTCCTTCGTCCGTCTCATCAAGAAGGTTCGAGCCCTCCTATGCCGCGCTACGGCTGGGGCACGGCGCACTGTCCACGATGTACTCGGTGCCGCAACAGGTGGCGGCGCAGGCTCGATCCGCGCTTGGGGTCAGACCCGCGGGGTCTGACCCCGACGACTGTCGCGCTCGAGATGCCTTTGCTTATCGGTTGCTGTTTTTGGTGTCAGACCCCGGAGGGGCCGACACCTCTTGCAGGCTTCAGCCAGAGTTCTAGTGACAGGTATCTATGACGCTCGATGCGCACTCCAATGAGGTCATGACGATCTCTTGCCCCTTGACCCCCATGGCTACCGACCTATTGTAGACATATGGACTATCGTAAAATTATCACGATCGAGGCTGGCAAGCGCGGTGGAAAACCGTGCATCAGGGGCATGCGGATCACCGTTTATGATGTTCTAGAGTATCTTGCAGGTGGAATGTCCCCCGAGCAAATCGTCGAGGACTTTCCGGAGTTGACACTCGAGGATGTCAAGGCTTGCCTCGCCTTTGCGGCTGATCGAGAGCGCAGGCTTGTCGGCGCGCCCGTATCGTGAAGCTTCTGTTCGATCAAAACCTCTCTTCCAAGCTCCTGACCCAACTATCCGATTTGGTTTCTGGTTCGGTCCACGTGCGTTTTATCGGCATGGCGGAGGCTGATGACATGAGCATATGGGACCACGCGAGAGCCGAGGGCTTCACTATCGCTTCGAAGGACGGAGATTTCCACCAAATGAGCCTGTTGTACGGCGCGCCCCCCAAGGTCATCTGGCTGCGCGTAGGAAATGCTGCGACGGAAGAGATCGCGGATCTGATGCGCGCGAAACAAGAAGCAATCGACGCCTTTATCGCTGGTGATGGCGCACTGCTGGTGCTGGATCGCTGAGGCGCACGCCGGAACAGGAATCAATGACAAAGAAGCCGACTAAAAAGGCGACGAAGCTGCGCTATCTGCCGGCGGAGCAGTCGTTCCTCGATCCGTTGCGGGAGGACCGGGAGCGGCCCGAAGCGGCGAAGGTCGTCGTGATCCCGTTCGGGCTGGAGGCGTCTGTCAGTTACGGCTCGGGGACCGCGAAGGGGCCGCAGGCGATCCTGGAAGCGAGCCATCAGCTCGAGATGTTCGACGAGGAGTTGTGGCGCGAGCCCTATCTCGACTATGGCATCGCGGCGGTTGCCGAGCCCGACATCGCGAAGTCGGTGCCGGAGGCGCTCGTTCAGCTCGAGGGGCTCGTCGAGGCGGTGCTCGACGAGGGGCGGGTGCCGTTCGTGTTGGGCGGCGAGCATTCGATCACGGCTGGTGCGATCCGGCCGTTCGCGCGGCGATACAAGGATCTCGTGGTGCTGCATTTCGATGCGCACGCGGATCTGCGCGACGGCTATCTCGGCGAGCACTACAGCCATGCAGCCGCGATGCGTCGGGTGCTCGATCATCCCGACGTCTCGATGGTGTCGGTCGGCATCCGCGCGATCTCGGAGCCGGAAGCGCGGTTCATCGAAGCGAACCGCGGTCGGCTGCATGTGCATTACGGTTTTGCGCAGGCGAGCTGGAACGTCGAGAAGATCATCGCACCGCTGGCGGGGCGGCCGGTCTACGTGACGTTCGACATCGACGCGCTCGACGGCGCGATCATGCCGGCCACAGGCACACCGACGCCGGCAGGCATGAACTACCTGCAGGCGCTGGCGATCCTGCGCCGGGCGGCGGAGGTGTCCAAGATCGTCGGCATGGATCTGGTCGAGCTGGCGCCGATGCCGGGCCTGCACGCGTGCGATTTCCTCGCCGCGCAACTCGCCTACAAGATGATGAGCTACGCGATGTCGGGGACGAAGCGGCGATAACAGTATATGCGGCTGGTGGACTTCGGCGGGGGGCGTGTGCGAGCTTTCTGCCGGAACAGGTTGCCGGAGGAACGCTGATGCGCCGCTCATCATCGCAAGGCCGTTCGCTCGCTCGGGAAGTTTGGGCCGTTCTGCTTTCCTCGTTCGTGCTGGTGGGTGCAATGGCATCAAGCGCCATCGCCCAGCCGCGCGCGCTCGACGTGCCGTATGTGCCGACGCCGGAGCACATCGTGGAGGCGATGCTCAAGCTCGCCAAGCCGACGAAGGACGATTTTCTGGTCGATCTGGGGTGTGGCGACGGGCGCATTCCGATCGCGGCGGCGCAAAAGTACGGCGTGCGCGGTTTCGGCGTCGATCTCAATCCGGTGCGGATCAAGGAGGCGCGCGCCAATGCGGCCAAAGCCGGCGTTGCCGACAAGGTGCAGTTCATCGAAGGGGATCTGTTCAAGACGGACTTCAAGAAGGCGTCGGTGCTGACGCTCTATCTGCTGCCGCTGGTCAACATGCGGCTGCGCCCGGCGATCCTCGATATGAAGCCCGGCACGCGCGTGGTCAGCCACGCATTCCACATGGAGGACTGGAAGGCGGATCAGACCGAGCAGTTCGACTTCCGCACGGTCTATCATTGGGTGGTGCCGGCAAAGGTGGCGGGACGTTGGGTGGGGACCGCGGCGGGCGCGAAAGTCGAGCTGGATCTGGCACAGAAGTTCCAGGAATTGAGCGGGACTGCAAGCGTAGGCGGAAAGTCGGCCCGCGTGACTGAAGGTAAGGTCACGGGGGAGGCGATCGAAGTCGTTCTGGCGCAGGCCGGGGCTTCGAGTTTTAAGATTACGGCGGTGCTGAAGGGGGCGGTTCTGGAGGGCGAGGGCATTCGTCTGGCGAGGCGGTGACGGCGCTCACTTTCGGCAAAGTGCAAGTCCCGGATTATAAGCGATGCCGTCATGGTCCGACTTGGTCGGACGATCCACGTCACCCAAGGGCAGCGCAGGCTGCCGCAGTCGTGTCGTGGGCGGTCCGCCTTCGCGGACCGTGACGGGGGTGCAGGGCAGTTGGGTTGCGAACCATCGAGGGGGGAAGGTCCCGGATAGCCTCGCTTCACTCGGCTTCCGGGAAGGCAAACTTGCTCATGCGTTGGGCGGATATGCTCCGGGAAGACAGTTCCATCGTCTGGCGAGGCGGTGACGGCGCTCACTTTCGGCAAAGTGCAAGTCCCGGATT
>CAZNMY010000108.1:5924-22098 GCA_964574325.1 uncultured Devosia sp.
CATCGAGGGGGGAAGGTCCCGGATAGCCTCGCTTCACTCGGCTTCCGGGAAGGCAGAGCTTGTTTCGTGTGGTGGATGGAGGGGTGCCGGGGCGACATCGTCGTGTTCGACCGTGGCGGAGAAGTATGGCCGTGAGGTGGTCTCGGCGGAAGGCGTAAAGGTCCGCGCAATCAAAGGCTTTCCGAGGCGGGCTGGGCCGGGATATAGTCGGAAGCGTGACTTTCACCTCCCGTCGACCCAACCCGATCAGAGAGACACCGATGTCCAGCCTCGTCCTTCGTTCATCGACCGCGCGTGCCTTCCTGGGCGCCGTGCTCACCGCCGGCGCGATCGCGCTCGCGCCGGCCTCTGCGCTCATGGCGCAAGACGGCCCGCCGCGTCCGCTCGATGTGCCTTACGTGCCGACGCCGCAGGCGGTGGTGGACACGATGCTCAAGGTCGCCAACGTGTCGCGGCGCGACTTCCTGATCGACCTGGGCTGCGGCGACGGGCGCATTCCCGTGACGGCGGCGACGCGGTTCGGCACCCGCGGTTTCGGCGTCGATCTCAATCCGGTGCGGGTGAAGGAAGCGAAGGCGAACGTCGAGAAGAACAAGGTCGGACGGCTCGTCGACATCGTGCAGGGAGACCTGTTCGAGACCGACATCTCGAAGGCGACGGTGATCTCGATGTACCTGCTGCCGACGGTCAACATGAAGCTCAGGCCATACGTGCTGAACCTGAAGCCCGGCACGCGCATCGTCAGCCACGACTTCGACATGGGCGACTGGAAGCCCGACAAGGTCGAGAAGCTCGACTACAAGACGATCTATTACTGGGTGGTGCCGTCGAAGGTGGCGGGCAACTACCAGCTCAAGGCCGGCCGGGAAGTGTTCGATCTCAAGCTGCAGCAGAAGTTCCAGGAAGTCAGCGGAACCGCGAAAATCGGCGGCAAAGACGTCTCGATCGCGAACGGCAAGCTCGAAGGCGCGAACATTTCGTTCGATCTGACGATGGCCGACGGCAAGGTGCGCACTTTCAAGGGCAACGCCTTCGACCTCGGCAAGATCGGCGGCAAGGGCTGGTCGGCTCAGCGGGTTTGATGGTATCCCCTCTCCCGCCGAAGCAGGGGGAGAGGGTGATTTCATCATGAGCGTCGAGGCTGGCTTGCACCGCCATTCACTTTCCGTGCTTCAAGCGAGCACCATGCTGGTCGGCATGGTGCTCGGTGTCTTCATATTCACCGCACCGACGCTGGCCGCGCTCAACACGGCGACGCCGACGCAGTTCCTGGGGCTCTGGCTCGCAGGCGGCGTGGCGACGCTGATCGGGGCGCTGTGCTACGCGGAGCTGGCGACGACTTATCCAGATGAAGGCGGCGAGTACAATTATCTGACGCGGGCCTACGGCGAAGGCGTCGGCTTCCTGTTCGCCTGGGGGCGCATGACGGTGATCCAGACCGGTGCGATCGCGGCGGTCGGGTTCGGGTTCGGCGAGTATGCGCAGAAGATCATGCCATTGGGTGGAATGGGTCCGGCGATCTACGGAGCGCTGGCGATCGCTGCCCTGACGGCGGTGCAATTGCGCGGCACCAAGGAGACCGCCGATACGCAGACCGTGCTGACGTCGCTCGAGGTGCTGGGACTCCTGCTGATCGCGGCGATCGGCTTCATGGTCGCGAAGGGCCAGCCGATCGGGGCGGCGGACGCGGGAAGCGCCAACATCGGGCTCGCGATGGTGTTCATTCTGCTGGCTTACGGCGGCTGGAACGAGCTGTCCTACATCTCCAACGACATCAAGGACGTGAAGAAGCGCATGGCGCCGGTGCTCGTGCTCGGCGTGGTGATCGTGACGGTGCTCTATCTGCTGGTGAACTGGGCCTACATGTCGGTGCTCGGCATCGGCGGGCTGCGCAAGACGTTCACGCCGGCTGCCGATCTCGTCGGTCAGGCGTTCGGCCCGGCGGGGGCTACCGTCACGGCGCTGATCGTGTGCGCGATGGCGTTGTCGACGATCAACGCGTCGATCTTCACAGGCGGGCGGACGAGCTATGCGCTGGGCCGCAGCTTCAGGCCGTTCGCGGGGCTCGGCACGCGCAGCGACCAGGGCGGCGTGCCAGTCAATGCTGTGCTGTTGCAGGGGGGGATCTGCCTCGCGCTGATGGCGCTGGGTTCGACGACGAAGAGCGGTTTCGAATACATGGTCGCCTATACCGCGCCGGTGTTCTGGCTGTTCATGATCGGGGTCGGGGCGGCGGTGTTCGTGCTGCGGGCGAAGGACGGCGGGCGCGAACGTCCATTCAAGGTGCCGCTCTATCCGCTGTTGCCGGCGCTGTGGTGCCTCGTCACGATCTTCATGTTCTATTCGAGCCTCAACTACATCTTCGGCCAGCTGTGGGGAAAGATGACGTGGGGCGACACCGGCGTCGGCGCGGCGCTCGGGCTCGTCGTGCTGGCGCTCGGGGTACCGGTGTATCTGATGGGGCGTGGGCGTAAGATCTCGTAGTTGCTTGCGAATGTGCGCACGTCCGTGAGATAAGGGGGCTATGGAAAACGACAGCGAAATTCTCGGACCGATGCGGCCCTGGGTCGAAGCGCAGATTGCGGCTGGGCGCTTCGCCACGGAGTCCGATGCAGTGCAAACTGCGTTGGCTGCTCTTGCGGCACAGGATGCCAAAATCCAGAACCTGAAGCGATTGGTTCAGACTGGATTGGACGATCTGGCAGCTGGGCGCGTACACCGCTACGAGAGCGAGCAGGCGATGGTGGACGACATCCTGGCCAAGGCAGGATGACGCTGAAGTCCCGCCGATGCGAGTTGACGGCAACCGCCAGGCGCGACTTGATGGCACTGGCCGAATACGTTCGCCAGTTTGATGAGGGCGCTGCTGAGCGTCTCATCGCTGATCTCGTCAGAGAGCTGCACCACATCGCGCGGATCGGAGTGACAGGCTCGACCCGGCCCTTCCTGCCAGCGGGAGTTCGTGCATTTCCGTATCGAAACTGGTGCTTCTACTTCGCTGTCGACGATGAGAAGTTGTCAGTCGTACGTGTGCTACGCGGTGCACAAGATTCCGAAGGCAGTGTGTTTCTGGCCGATGACGAAACTCATTGAAGCGGACTCTGAAGCGGCCCTCCTCGCCCGCGTCGCGGAGCGCTATGCGGTCGCGATCACGCCGGCGATGTCGACGCTGATCGGCGGTGGGGACGGGGATGGTATTGCGCGGCAGTTCCTGCCGGATGCGCGAGAACTGGTGGTGCGGGCGGACGAGGACGGCGATCCGATCGGGGATGGCGTGCACGAGGCCGTGAAGGGGCTCGTCCATCGCTACCCGGATAGAGTGCTGCTGAAGCTCGCGCCGGTGTGCGCGGTCTATTGCCGGTTCTGTTTCAGGCGCGAGATGGTCGGGCCGGAACACGGCGTGGCCCTATCGCCGGCCGAGCTGGAAGCCGCGCTCGCCTACATCCGTGCGAGGCCGGCGATCTGGGAGGTGATCTTCTCGGGCGGCGATCCGCTGGTGCTGTCGCCGCGGCGGGTGCGGGAAGCGACCGAGGCGGTGGGCGCGATCGATCACGTCAAGGTGCTGCGCTGGCATACGCGTGTGCCGGCCGTCGCGCCGGAGCGGATCACGCCGGAGCTGGTTGCGGCGCTGCGGGCGGCGGACAAGGCGGTGTGGGTGGCGCTGCACGTCAATCACCCGAGCGAGTTGACCGACGAGGCGCGGGCGGCGATCGGGCGGCTCGTCGATGGGGGCGTGGCGATGGTGAGCCAGAGCGTGCTGCTCGCGGGCGTCAACGACGATCCGGTGACGCTGGAGGCGCTGATGCGGGCGCTCGTGGAGTGCCGGGTGAAGCCGTATTATCTGCATCACCTCGATCGTGCGCCGGGGACCGGCCATTTCCGCACCTCGATCGCGGAGGGACAGCGGCTGGTCGGAGGACTGCGCGGACGGCTCTCGGGGCTGGCGCAGCCGACCTACGTGCTCGACATTCCCGGCGGATACGGGAAGGTGCCGATCGGGCAGGGCTACGTCGAAGCGATCGAGACGGGGGACGGCGTTACCACGTATGCAATCCGCGATGCCGCGGGGTGCCGGCACTGCTATGCTGATCCGGATGGCTGATTCAGCTCGTAGCTGGGTCGAGCCCTGCGAGGCCCAACATCCTTACGACGTGCTTTGAAATGTTGGGTCGCGGCCCGCGGAAGAAGCGGGCCTTGACCCAACCTACATAGAATGCGCGCTAGCAAGGTTGACTTCGTGATCCGATGACCGACGGTGTGACCAGGAAATCCCAGCATCTCGACATCGTGCTCCGGCGCGACGTGGGCGCGCGCACCGTCACAACCGGGTTCGAAGCGATCCGGTTCGAGCATGTGGCGCTGCCAGAGATGGCGCTCGCCGACGTCGATCTGTCGACGACGTTCCTCAATCGGCGGCTCGGTGCGCCGCTGCTCATCAGCTCGATGACGGGCGGGCCGGAGCGGGCCGACGGGATCAACCGCGCGATCGCCGAAGCGGCGCAGCGGCATCTCATTGCGTTCGGCGTGGGCTCGCAGCGGGTGGCGCTGGAGGGTGGCAGCACGGGGCTCGCGCGCGGCGGTTTCGGCCGGCATTTGCGCGACGCGGCGCCCGATGTGCCGATCCTGGCCAATTTCGGGGCGGCGCAGTTGCGCGACTGGGACGGTGCCGACATGGCGCGGCGGGCGATCGACATGATCGGAGCTGATGCGTTGATCGTGCATCTCAACCCGCTGCAGGAAGTCGTGCAGCCGGAAGGTGATCGCGACTGGAGCGGGCTCAGCGACAAGCTCGCGGCGCTGGCGCGCTCGAGCCCGGTGCCGGTGATCGTGAAAGAGGTCGGTGCTGGTATCTCGGGTGGCCTGGCGAAGCGGTTGTGCGATGCGGGCATTCGCATCATCGATGTCGCGGGTGCGGGGGGGACGAGTTGGGCGGCGGTGGAGGCCGAGCGTCTGACGGACGAGCGGGCGAAGGCGATCGCCGCGCCGTTCCGGGACTGGGGCATACCCACCGCGCGGGCCGTCGTCGACGTTCGCGCGGCATGTCCGGCGGCGACGATCATCGCGTCCGGTGGGCTCAAGGACGGCCTCGATGTGGCGAAGTCGATCCGGCTCGGCGCGGATCTGGCGGGGTTCGCGGCGGGTGTTCTCGAGGCTGCGCTCGCAGGCGGCGACGCATTGTCCGACCGGGTGGCCGTCGTCGTGGAGCAACTGCGCATCGCGTGCTTCTGCACGGGCAGCCGCACGCTGGCGGACCTGCGCCGGGCGCGGCTCGTCACTGGCGCATGATCAGGTCCGCTTCGACATGATGATATCGAGGGGAATCCAGCCGCGGGTGATCGCGAGCCAGACGAAGATGAACACGACCGTGGCGACGATGGTATTGATGCCGAGGACGCGGAGAACGCGGAAGCTCGCGGGCGCGCTTTCCGGGGTGCCGGGAACGACTTCTCCCGTCTCCTGTTGAGTGCGCACGCCGATCGGCAGCACGGCGAACAGCGTCGTCCACCAGATGATGAAATAGACGGCGATGCTGAGCGCGATGCTCATGGGGCGAAGCCTTCGCGGTGACCTGATCCTACAGGCGCACGTTTAGCAGGCCCGGGGGGCTTCGCACAGGCTCATCGTTTCGCGCGCAAGTTTGTCATACCGTCGAGCAAAACATTCAACCCGTCCAACCCGTCATGCTCGACCGGCGAGCGCCACTTCCAGCGCGTAGCCGCGTCGGGGACCCAGCATGAGCCTCGTGCGAAGCACGCAAGATGTGTTTCGAAATGCAAATCGACGCCTTCGGCGACTTTTTCGCTGGGTCCCCGACGCTGGCTCGCCTTCAACTCACTTCGGTCGAGGACGACGAGTCGAAAGAAATGCGCGACAGTATCACTCGCTGCGGCCGAGCATCCAGGCGACCATCTTCATGAAATTGAACGGGCCGGTGTAGCCGACGATGCGGTCGACCTCCTGGCCCTGGTGCATCAGGACGACGGTGGGGGCGATGGTGATGGCGCCGGACAGGCCCATTTTGGTCTCGTCGGAACGGCTGACGTTGACGAAACGGATCGGCGTTTCGCGGCCGATCTTGGATTCGCGGTAGAGCGGAAGCACGTCGCTGCGGAAGTTCTCGCAGTAGATGCAGCCGTCGGCTTCGAACACCACGAGTTCATAGGGGGTCTGCGGCGCGGGGAGCTTGCCGCTGTCCGTGCGCGCGCCGGACGGGCCTGAAAAGATCGCGGCGGCGAGGAATGCCGACAGGATAGTCGCGGGGATACGCATGACGTTTCGCTTTGCCCGACCACTCGAGAGCTAATGACGGGCAGGGCCGGCAGCCAGCCGGGGGACCTCTGCGGCCCTGTCCCGTCGTTTCACGTTGCGGCTGCACGGAACGCCTTCCTCAACGGATGGGAACCGTGCGTGCCGCGATGACGCGACGTTCTCTCGAAAGCAAGGGGAATGCCAACACTGGAATGCCAACACTGGGATCGGATCAGGGTTTTGCGCAGACGACGCCGATGGCCTTGGGCGGTCCGCCGATGGCTGCTCCGCCGACGCGGCCGAACGCCTCCTGCAACTTCTTCTGCTGTTCGTCCATTTCCTGATCGACGAGCAGCACGCTGCAGTTGGGCGGTGCGCCGGGGGCGACGCCCATGCCGTCCTTTGGCGTCGGCTCGAACCAGATGTACATCTGACCGTCGTTCAAAGAGAACTGGAAGCCTTTGGTCTCGCTGCCGAGATCGGCCGCCGGGATCGGCGCCTTCAAGGGCAGTGTCATATGCAATGCGAGGACGAGCACCTTGTCGGTCGTGGGGGCGGACTGCTGCGGGGCGGCGGTGACCGTGGCGTTCGGCTGCGCGGCGGGCTGGTGGCCGAAGAGGCTTCCGACCCAGCCGGAAAAACGCGACCACAAGCCAGGGCGCGGCGCGGGGGGCGGTGTGGTTTGGCTATCGGGCGGGGAAGCCGCAAGCTGCGGACCGGGGGGAATGTCGACGGCGAGGACCTCCATCGCGTAGTCCTTCGCGTCGCCGAAGGTCACCGGCTTTCCGGCCATCGTTGCCGTCGTGAAGTACTCGAACTCCTTCAGGCCCTCGATGTTGATCTTGGTGAGTTCGTCGAGTTCGGTGCCCTCGACCTTGCCGTCGTTGTTCTTGTCGAGGCCGTCGATGGCGCTGGCGGTGTACATTTCGTCGAACAGCCACGTGTAGCGCAGGCCAGTCAGAGCGCCGTTCTCGAATATGGCCTTGGACTGCGTGCCGACCCAGACGTGGGGATGTGCGGCGGCGGTATCGGCTGCAACGGCGGCCAGCGCTCCCGCGGCGGCGATGCCCGTGAATGTTCGCCCGGCGATCGTTCGGTATGTCCAGGACATGCTGATAGACCTTTCTAGGCTGGCGGTTCGCCGTCCATTGTAGACCAACCGCCCCTGCGACCATCCTTTTGGCTCGCGAATCTTAGCAAAAACGTGGCGTTCCCGCTCGACAATTAACCTGGCGCGGGTCTGCTTGCGACAGTATGCGTGGGCCTGACATAGTAGCCCCCGGCTAGAGCAATCAACGATAGAACCGATGTCCAGCGCCGACCGGCGGCCCGATCCGCGACTGCCCGTGACGCTGCTGACGGGGTTTCTCGGCAGCGGCAAGACGACGTTGCTGAACCACTGGCTGTCGCTGGCGGAACTGAAGGACGCGGCGGTCATCGTCAACGAGTTCGGCGAGATCGGCATCGATCATGCGCTGATCGCGTCCTCCAACGACAATACGATCGAGCTGTCCACGGGGTGCCTGTGCTGCACGGTGCGGGGCGATCTCGTCGATACGCTGCGTGACCTCAACGAAAAGCGCGAGCGCGGGGAGGTCCGGGCGTTCGACCGGGTCATCATCGAGACGACGGGGCTGGCGGACCCCGCGCCGGTGATCCAGGCGCTGATGACATTCCCGGTGGCGCGGCGGTTCCGGCTGCGACAGGTGGTGACTGCGGTCGATGCGGTGAACGGCGGGGAAACGCTCGACCGGCATCCGGAATCGGTGAAGCAGGCGGCGATCGCCGACGAGATCGTGCTCACCAAGACGGATCTCGAAAGTGGCGGAACGGATTTGCTGCGGACGCGGCTCGCGCGGCTCAATCCGGGCGCGCAGCTGCATCGATCGGGGCCGGGCGCGATGCCGTCGCCCGCCGATCTCGCGGCGGCGGACATCTACGATCCCGCGACGAAGAGCGTGGATGCGCAGCGCTGGCTCAATGCTGAGGCGTACGAGGACAGCCGGCACGAGCACGCGCACCATGACCATGCGCACGGTGGAGCCTCAGAGGGGCATGATCGCAACCGGCACGACGCCGAAATCGGATCGTTCTGCCTGACGTTCGAGGCGCCGCTGCACTGGGAGCATGTCGCCAACTGGCTCGACGCGCTGGTGATCGCGCACGGGCCGGATCTGCTTCGGGTGAAAGGCATCCTCGACATCGCAGGGCGCGAGCGGCCGATCGTGGTGCATGCGGTGCAGCGGCTGTTCCATCCGCCGGTCGAACTCGCGGCGTGGCCGGAAGGCACGCGGGCTTCGCGCATCGTATTCATCACGCGTAATCTCGGCCGAGATTACGTGGTCGAGGTGTTGTCGACGGTGCAGTCGCGGCGGGTGGGGTAGTGCAATTTCCTCGTAGGTTGGGTCAAGCGCAGCGCGACCCAACATTCACGGCACGCCGGAAAATGTTGGGTCGCGGCCAGTGGCCTTGACCCAACCTACGGCGCCGTGGCGCTTTGCAGCGCCTCACGGCCAGGGAAGGGCCTTGGCGACCTCGCCGAGGGCCTGGACTTTCTCGTCGCCCATGTCGGGGAAGGCGAGAACGCGGCACGGGCAGGACTCGAGGCCCTCGTAGCGCCAGGGAAATGCGCCGATGAGTGCGCGCTTGCCGCAGACCATTTCGATGTCGCCGCCGATGTTCTCGGCGTGGAGCAGGCCTTCCTGGAACGCCCAGTTGTGGAACGGGAACATATTTGCGCGGACGAGGCGCTTGGAGAGTTTGTGCGTGTATTCGAAGGTGCCGAAGAACTCCTCCGGCGGCTTGCCCATGACCTTGGCGAAATCGTCGGCGAGGTCGGGGCGCATCTTGCGGATCGACGTATTCATCGGATGATCGCAGGAGCCCGTGTCCATGCCGAACCAGCGCACCTTCTTCTTCAGGAAGTAGTGCAGCGTGTCGAGGTTGGGGCCGGGATGATAGCAGAAGTACCGCACCAGATCCTGCTGCGGCTGGCCCTCGTAGTGCTTGTGCCAGCCGGTGTGGAGAATGACGATGTCGCCCTTCTTGATCTCGAGTTTCGACCGCGTCAGCGCGCGTTCGATGATCTCGGGCGTGATCACGGTCCAATCGGTGCAGTCGGGCGAGATGTCGAGCACGAGGCCGTGATTGAACAGGTAGTCCATCGGCAGCGAGGCCATGTCGCCCTTGCGGCCATCGGTGGCGTGCATCCCGCCGTCGAAGTGCGTGCCGACGTGAAGCGCGGTCTCGATGCGCTGGGCGACGATCATGTGTGTCTGCAGCGTCTGGGCGTAGTACATCTTGTTGCCGGAGTAGCCGACCCACCCCGGCGTGTGCACGCTCATGGCATGCGATAGATCGACGACTTTCATCCGCGTTCCTCTTCTGACTTGCTGCCGGTGCCGCAATCGATTGCGGTCGAGTAACTTGCGGATCGGCAGGCGGGTTCGTCAAGCAGCCTCGAAAGCGGAGCGTCTCGAAACCGGTCGCAGACATTTGAAGTGCGGTTCGGGGAACTTCGACGTACTCACTTGCGCTACGGCATGATGCGTGCGCATCCGCAGCGACCCAGAACGGAGATCGTGATGACGAAAGCAGCTTCGACGAGACGAGCCGTTCGGCGCATTTCCGCGGCGACATTCGGTTGCGTGGCGCTGCTCGGCGCAGGACCGGCCCAGGCGCATCACGGCTGGACGTGGACGACGGGAAAGAGCGTCGAGCTGACCGGCGTGATCAAGACGTCGAAGCTCGGCAATCCGCACGGAATTCTGACGCTCGACGTCACGGGGCAGATCTGGACGGTCGAGGTCGGCCAGCCCTGGCGCAACAAGAATGCCGGCCTCGCGGACAGCGATCTCGCGGTGGGCAAGCAGATCCGCCTCAGGGGTGAGCCGGCGGCCAACACCAGCAAGAAGGTCATCAAGGCGCTGCGGGTCTATGTGCAGGACCGCGAGCACAATCTCTATCCCGACCGAAAGTAGCGCTGCGCGTGGAAGCGCTGATCGCTTCGCTCGAGGCCATGGGGTGGGCTCAGGCCTTGCGCACGTCGCGATGGGGGTATGCTGCCGTCAGCACCGCGCACGTGCTCGGGCTCGCCGTGCTGTTCGGTGCGATACTGCCGCTCGATCTTCGCCTGTTGGGCTTCCGCCGCTTCGTCGCACACGAGGTGCTGACGAGGGTTCTGGCGCCGGTCGCCGCCCTGGGGCTCGTGATCGCAATCGCCTCGGGTGTGGCGCTACTGGCTGTCCGAGCCACGGAATATGCGGCGCTCGGCGTCATGCAGGTGAAGCTCGCGCTGGTCGCGGCCGGCACCGTGTCGGCGATCGTCGCGCACGTCCGCCACGGCCCCACCCTCGCCGGCGCTCCGCCGAGGCAACTCGCGCTGCATGGCGCGATATCGCTCGCCTGCTGGCTCGCGGCGCTCGTCTGCGGCAGGATGATCGCATTTGCTGGAACATGAGACAGCCTCATGCGGTAGCATCGGCGGAGCAGACAACGGGAGCGCACATGCAGATCGATTTGCCGGATGTGGTGGCCGAGGTGACAGATGCATTCGAACGCTATGAACGGGCCCTGATGGCGAACGACGTGGATGCGCTGACGGCGCTGTTCGCCGACGATGACAGAACAATCCGTTACGGCGCGGCCGAGATCCTCTATGGTGCGAAGGAAATCCACGCATTCCGCGCCGGCCGTTCACCGGCTGGACTTGCACGCACTCTGTCACGGACGGTCATCACGACCTATGGGCGGGACTTCGCGGTGGCGTCGACGCTGTTCCACCGGCCATCGGTTCCCGGCAAGGTCGGCCGGCAGATGCAGACGTGGGCGCGACTGCCGCAAGGCTGGCGGATCGTGGCGGCACACGTCAGCATGATGGACGACGCGCCGGGGGCTTGACCCGTCGCCTTCGACCCTCACGCCCGCTTTTCGTCGGCGCGGGACAGCCACTGGTAGATCGTGTAGCTGCCGAGGCCGAGCATGATCAAAGCGTTGATGAA
Source organism: uncultured Devosia sp. (assembly GCA_964574325.1). Lineage (GTDB taxonomy): Bacteria > Pseudomonadota > Alphaproteobacteria > Rhizobiales > Hyphomicrobiaceae > CAMDPA01. The sequence goes on from CAZNMY010000108.1 coordinate 17,174, forward strand.
GATCAGCAGCCATTTCGCCTGGGTGAACTGGCTCGCCTGCTCGACGAGCTTCGCGCTGATCCACGGGAAGTTCTCGATCACGCTGCGCAGCATGTAGTTCTCGCCGATGTCGAGCAGGAACTGCAGGATCGGAGGGACCAGGAGCACCTTGCGCACCCAGGCCGGCATGCCGATGGCGTAATGCTTGTCGGACTGGGTGGCATAGAGGATGAACAGGACCATGAACGTCGCCAGCAAAAGCGACAGCGCGAGATCGTGCATCGGCATGAAGGAGTGGGCGTAGTAGTCGCGCCCCTGGGCGCCGAGCGCGCGGAGATGGTCGCGGACCATCTCGAACGAATAGCCCCGCCGGTAGGTGTCCAAGAGCAGCGGCTTGCCGTTGAAGTAGGTCTGCTCGGCGGCGAGGGTGCGCAACTGGGGGACGGCATCGAGACGAACCCAGAGGAAGGCTGCTATGAGCAGCAAGAACGCAATGGCCAGGTCCCAGAATCTGATCCAGATGCCCAACCCGTCGGTCTTCGTGCTCTGCTCTCCAGCCATCGCGATACTCCCTGACATCGGGTATTCGAACTGCACACTGCTGAGCTGCCATTCCGAGGCGAAAACGACGGGCTATCACGAAGCTGGTGGCCGCATAAACCATTTTCGTGAGACAAGGTTGCCCGCTCAGGCTGAGCCGGCGGTTCACCTGGGGAGATACCATGCTTCGTGAGATCTACGTGCGCCCCGTCGGCCTCACGCCGGCGGCGCAGGGGGAACGGGCGGAGACCGTGCTGGGCGGGCTGCGGCTCGCGGGCGGGTGGCTCGATTTCATGGGCGTCGAGGTGATCGAGCGCAACGGCGCGCGGCTGGAACGGCGGTTGGCGGGGCTGTCGGATTTTCTCGAACGCGACTGGGGGCGGCGTACACTGAACGCTGCGGATATGTTCGAGGCGCTGCGCAATGCGCGGCCGCGGATCGCGGGCTTGGCCCTCGACCGGCCGCGCATCATGGGCATCGTCAACGTGACGCCGGACAGCTTTTCGGATGGCGGCCGGCACGCGGGCACTCAGGCGGCGATCGAACATGCGTTCCGGCTCGAGGAAGAAGGCGCCGATATCGTCGACATCGGCGGCGAGTCGACGCGGCCGGGTGCTGCGCCGGTGTCGATCGAGGAGGAGATCGCCCGGGTGGTGCCGGTCATCGAAGGTCTTGCCGGCAAGACGCGCACATTGCTCTCGATCGATACGCGGCATGCGGAAGTGATGCGGCTGGCGGCCGCGGCCGGCGTCGACATCATCAACGACGTGGCGGCACTCGGCCATAGTCCAGAGGTGCTGGAAGCGGCGGCCGAGACGGAGTTGCCCGTCGTTCTGATGCATGCGCAGGGCGATCCGCGCACGATGCAGGACGATCCGACGTACGACGACGTGGTGACCGACGTGTTCGATTATCTCGAGGCGCGGATCGAAGCCTGCGTGCGCGCCGGCATTCCGCGCACGCGGCTGATCGTCGATCCCGGCATCGGGTTCGGCAAGACATTGCAGCACAATATCGAGCTGATGGCGGGGCTGTCGATATTGCACGGGCTCGGCGTGCCGGTGCTGCTGGGGGCCTCGCGCAAGAGCTTCATCGGCAAGCTGACCGGCGTGAAGGAAGCGGGGGACCGCGTGATGGGATCGGTCGGGGCGGCGCTTTCGGCGGTGGCGCAGGGCGTGCAGATCGTGCGCGTGCACGACGTCAAGGCGACGCGCGAGGCGCTGACCGTGTGGGAGGCGTGCAATCGGGGTGGGGCGGTGGAGGATGACGCGGAGTGAGGGGGCTCGGAGCGATCCGTCGCGGTCGGAGAAGGCTGGTGTGCATTGACCGTGTTGGGTTGACGGGTAATCTCACTAGGCCCGACAATCAGCGTCGCTCATGTGGATGTTGGGCCTCGCAGTGCTCGACCCAACCTACGTGTAAAGCGAGGACCTGATCATGCTGAAAACCGCCGACAACGAGTTGCTGTGCCGAACGGGGCCGGGCACGCCGATGGGTGAGCTGATGCGGCGCTACTGGGTGCCGATGCTCTATTCCAGCGAGTTGCCGGAGCCGGACTGCGCACCGGTGCGGGTGAAGCTGTTCTCCGAGTGGCTGCTGGCGTTCCGGAATACGAAGGGCGAGATCGGCCTCATTGACGAGTTCTGCGCGCATCGCGGCGTATCGCTGTGGTTCGGGCGCAACGAGGAGGGCGGGCTGCGCTGCCCCTATCACGGCTGGAAGTTCGCGACCGATGGCGCGTGCATGGAGGTGCCGTCGGAGCCGGCGGAAAGCGGGTTCTGCGTGAAGGTGCGGCTCAAGTCGTATCCGTGCGTCGAGAAGGGCGGCGTGATCTGGACGTACATGGGGCGACCCGAGGATCAGCCGGCGTTTCCCGCGTTCGAATGGCTCGATCTGCCGGCGAGCCATCGCTATCTCAAGAAACGCCATCAGGAGTGCAACTGGCTGCAGGCGCTGGAAGGTGGCATCGACTCGAGCCACGTGTCCTGGCTGCATTCGGGCGAGCTGAAGAGCGATCCGCTGCATGTCTCGCGGGGGGCCACGTTCCAGCAGGACCGCGCGCCGAAGTTCGAGGTCGTGGAGAGCGCGGGCGGATTGCAGATCGGCGTCAGGCGAAACGCGGAGGCCGGCCACTACTACTGGCGCATCACGCAGTTCATCCTGCCCTGGTACACGATGATCCCGCCTTACGGCGACAACGCGCTGAACGGGCACGCGTGGGTGCCGATCGACGACGACAACGTGATCGTTTGGTCGTTCACGTATCATCCGGCGCGGCCGCTCAGCGCGCACGAACTGGCGACGATGAACAAGGGCGGCGGTCTGCACGTCGAGCTGATCCCAGGCACGTTCCGGCCGGTTCAGAACAAAGACAACGACTACATGATCGACCGGAAGGCGCAGAAGGAGGGCCGGTACTACTCCGGCGTCGCCGGCATCGCGCAGCAGGATGCGTCGTTGCAGGAGAGCATGGGGCCGATCGCCGATCGATCGAAGGAGAACCTCGTCTCGACCGACAATGCGATCATCATGGCGCGCGCGATCCTGAAGCGCGCGGCGGTGGCGCTGCGCGACAAAGGCGTAGCGCCGCGTGGGCTCGCGGCCGAGACTCACCGCGTGCGGTCGGCGTCGTTCGTGCTGCCGCAGGGTGTGCCGTTCGCCACGGCTCGGGCCGACGATCTCAGGGTGCGCGAGGGCGTGGCACACACGGGGGTGTGAGTGCGGGTGTGGTTCCGTTACGCGCTGCGCGAGGGATCGAGGAGGATCGACGCGTCGATGATGTCGGCCTTGCCGCCGATGCGGCGGACGGCTTCGACGTGCTCGCCCGTGCCGCCGGGGCCGTCACCCGGCTTGCCGTCCCACAAGGCGATGATTGTGAACGATTTCGCGATCTCTCGGGCGAGTTCGATCATGCGGCCGTTGCAGAGGGCGAACCCACGGTCGTCGTGAGCGGGCAGCAGAATTTCCCGCTCCGTGGGCGCCAGTGCCTCCCAATTGTCGCGAAACATCTGCTCCCAGCCGCCATTCGGTACGCCGGTCACGGAGGCCGCGACGAAGGCGTCGACCGGGAAAGGGAGCACCATCCGGCGCTCGATGCCGAACAGGCGGCAGGCTTCGTGGAACAGCAGGTCGCCGCCGCGTGCCCCGCTGGCGATGCCGACGATGCGGCCCCGCGTCTGGGAGCGCGCCTTCTCGATCGCGTCGCGGATGGCGCGCCAAGCCACCGGCTCGGCGTATTGGGGGAAGCGCGGCACGGCGCGGCCGGGCAGGTCGACCATATGGCCGGTGAACAGGATGGCAAGATCGAATGGCTTTTCGGTCATCGTGTCGTCCCTGTCTCGTCCCGTCTTCGATGTGCAAGGCCCGATGGCCGGAATTGAATGTAGTAGAACAGCATCGCGCGTCGCATGTTCGCGGTCAATTCGGTGGCCTCGACTGCGGTTCCTTTCGTAGGGGGCTTGTGGTTGGTGCGCGGTGACTTAAGTTGTGATTTCATTCTCAACTCAAGCTGTCGATCTCTTTCCATGTTCGGTCTCGAGCCCGATTCTGCCCAGCACTTGCTGCTGTTCCTGATGCTGTGGTCGCTCGTCGGCGGCGTTTGCGTCGTCGAAGCACGCAAACGCGGCGTCAGTGTGGGCGTCGCGATCCTGGGATCGTTTCCGCTCTGGCTGGCACCGTTCGCACTGTGGCTGTTGCGTCAGCCGGTGATCCGCGACGACTGAAGGACAACGCCGCGCAAGCGCGCCCGGACTATAGACGTTCGGATGAGCCGGAGAGCCGGCGCGGGCTCTGGTTTCTTGAAATCGCAGAGAAAATTCGGCGAACGACTGCGCGTTGTCATGCCTGTCGGCTTGTGCAAGGCAGGTGAGCTTTTTGTCGCCCGTTGAAATCGCTCGCGCCCCCTAGCAAGGTTGCACTGCACATTGTAGTACACGCTCGATATCGGCGGGGCCCGCGGCTTCTGCCAGGATCAACGTGTTCGGGCCCAGCGGACTTCTTCAGCCGAGTCGCTTTGTCGCCGGGACACTCTGAATCTGCCTGGACACTCTTCGCCTAAACAGGGGCAGCCATGCCGAAGCAGCTCATCATCGATGGCAAGGTCTTCGAGGCGGAGGACGGGATCACCGTGCTGCAAGCCTGCGAGCAGGCCGGCGTCGAGATTCCGCGCTTCTGCTATCACGAACGCCTGACGATCGCCGGTAACTGCCGGATGTGCCTCGTCGAGGTCCAGGGAATGCCGAAGCCGGTCGCGTCGTGCGCGATGGGGGTCAACGATCTGCCGCCCAACCGCGACGGCACGCCCAAGCAGATCATGACGCGCACGCCGATGGTCAAGAAGGCGCGCGAAGGCGTGATGGAGTTCCTGCTCATCAACCATCCGCTCGACTGCCCGATCTGCGATCAGG
>CAZNMY010000109.1:0-22043 GCA_964574325.1 uncultured Devosia sp.
TGCCTCCGGTCAAGGAGCTCGTGGCGTGACATCGATCAATCTGCCCGTCGCTGGAGGCAAGCTCGCGCAGTATTCGATCAGGAATGCGCCGCTAGCCCCCCCTCCGCCCCTTCGGGGCTCCTCCCCCGCTAGGGGGGAGGAAATAAGTGCGCCGAAGCTCAATCGGATCGCTTATGCGGCGGCGCATGTGGTGGCTGATCCGCTGGCGGACAACGATCCATCGTTGGACGCGGCGGTCGACTGGGAGCGGACGATCGCGTTCCGGCATTACCTCTGGGACCTCGGTTTCGGGGTCGCAGAAGCGATGGACACCGCGCAGCGCGGCATGGGCCTCGATTGGCCCGGTGCGAAGGAGTTGATCCGTCGCTCGCTCGAGGCGGCGAAGTCGCGGCCGGATTTCGGTTCAGGCGGCGCGCTGATCGCGTGTGGCGCGGGAACGGATCATCTCGACGCGAGCGCCGGTGTGACGGTCGATCAGGTGATCCGCGCCTACGAGGAGCAGATCGAGGCGATCGAGGGCATGGGCGGGCGGATCATCCTGATGGCGAGCCGCGCGCTTGTCAAAGCCGCGAAGGGACCGGACGACTACGCGCGGGTCTACGACCGCATACTCTCCCAGGTGAAGGAGCCGGTGATCATCCACTGGCTCGGAGAGATGTTCGATCCGGCACTCGCGGGCTACTGGGGAAGCGGCGATCACATGACGGCGATGGCGACGGCGATCGAAGTCGTCGGCTCGCATCCCGAGAAGGTCGACGGCGTCAAGATTTCGCTTCTGTCGAAGGAGAAGGAAATCGCGATGCGCCGCAGGCTCGGGCAGGGAGTGCGCATGTATACCGGCGACGACTTCAATTATCCCGAGTTGATCGCCGGCGACGAGCAGGGCTACTCCGATGCGCTGCTCGGCATCTTCGATGCGATCGCGCCGGCAGCGGCGGTTGCGTTGAGACAGCTTGCGGAAGGCGACAAGGCGGCATTTCACGCGACGCTCGCGCCGACCGTGCCGTTGTCGCGCCACATCTTCAAGGCGCCGACGCGCTTCTACAAGACAGGCGTGGTGTTTCTCGCCTACCTCAACGGTCTGCAGGACCACTTCCACATGATCGGCGGACAGCAATCGACGCGCTCCCTCGTGCATCTTGCGGAGCTGTTCCGGCTTGCGGACGAGGCGCGCTGCCTGCGCGATCCGGAGCTTGCGACGCGGCGGATGAAGCAGGTGCTCGCGGTCGGTGGAGTTCATTGATGCGAGATCTGTCACGCCATCCCGAGCTGTTCTCGCTCAACACGGCAACGGTGCGGAAGCAGGCACCGCTGGATAAGATCATCGAGGCTTGTGTTTCGCGCGGCATCGGATTGATCGATCCGTGGCGCGATCAGGTGCAGGCGATCGGACTGGACAAGGTGGCGCGCCAGCTTCGCGATGCGGGCGTGAAGCTTTCCGGATACTGCCGCGGCGGGTTCTTCACGGCTGCCGACGCGGACGGAATTGCTGCCGCGCTGGAGGACAACGAGCGTGCGATCGACGAGGCCGTGGCGCTCGGTGCGCCGTGCCTCGTTCTCGTCGTCGGGGCATTGCCGGGCGCACTCGTCGGGCCGCCGCAGTCGAAAGACATCTTGTTGGCGCGGAATCAAGTTCGTGATGGGATCGCGGCATCGCTCGACTACGCACGGTCGGTCGGGATGCCGCTCGCGATCGAGCCGCTGCATCCCATGCAGGCGGCGGAGCGGGCTTGTGTCAACACGCTGGAGCACGCGCTCGATCTGTGCGACGCGCTCGATCCCGGCAGGACGGGAATGCTGGGCGTGGCGCTCGACGCTTATCACGTGTGGTGGGATCCGAAGCTCGCCGCTCAAGTCGAGCGCGCGGGTGCGGATCGGCTGCTCGCCTATCACGTCTGCGACTGGCTGGTGCCGACCAAGGATCTCGTCAACGACCGGGGTATGATGGGCGACGGGGTGATCGAGTTGAAAAAGCTGCGCGGGATGGTCGAGGCTGCCGGCTACAAGGGGGCCGTAGAGGTCGAGCTGTTCTCGGACGCGTGGTGGTCGAGGCCGATGGACGAGGTCATCGATACGTGTGTTTCCCGTTTCGGGACGGTCACCTGACGAAATTTCGGAAGCATCACAGAAAGCCGCAGGCATCAGGCCTCGATCGCCGCTGGCATTGCGCGGGGTGTCCGGATATGGTCCCGGCCGAACCGCAGCATTTCCGAAAAAGATCATGACCGCCAAGCTGATAGATGGATCGAAGGTAGCGCTCGGCATTCGCGAGGAATGCAAAGTGCGTGCGCAGGCGCTGGCGTTGCGCGGGATCGTTCCGGGCCTTGCTGTGATCGTCGTCGGCAACGATCCCGCGTCCGCCGTCTATGTGCGCAACAAGCTCCGGGCCTGCGCGAACGTGGGCGTGCAGTCGTTCAAGTATGACTATCCGGCCGACGTATCGCCCGACGCCGTGGTCGCCAAGATCCAGGAATTGAACGGCCGGGCTGATGTGCATGGCATCCTCGTGCAACTGCCGCTGCCGCCGCAGTTCCAGCTGGCGCAGGTTCTGAATACGATCTCGGCGGAGAAGGACGTCGACGGTTTCCACCTTTACAATGTCGGCGGGCTGGTGGTCGGTGACACGGTATTTCCGCCGTGCACGCCGTATGGCGTCGTCAAGCTGCTCGACTACGAGGGCATTTCGGTCGAGGGCAAGAACGTCGTGGTGGTCGGCGCGAGCAACATCGTGGGCAAGCCGATGGCGCTGATGCTGATGCAGCGCGAGGCGACCGTCTGTATCTGCCATGCGAAGACGCGCGATCTCGCGCAATTCACGATCCTCGCGGATATCCTGGTGGTCGCGGCGGGCAAGCCCAACCTGATCGTGGCGCAGATGGTCAAGACCGGCGCGGTCGTCATCGACGTCGGCATCAACCGGCTGCCGGATGGCCGTCTCGTGGGCGATGTCGATTTCGAAGGCGTGAAGGAGAAGGCGTCCTGTATCACGCCGGTGCCGGGCGGCGTCGGGCCGATGACGGTGACCATGCTGCTGGTCAATACGATCGCGTCGGCGGAGCGGCGACTCGCCGAGCGGGGCTGAACGCTCGCGTGATCCCGGTTCTCCATCGTCATGGAATTCAGGCAATCGGGCGGAAAAGCGAGCAGCCGATAGGCCATCCGCGGGAGGCTTGTGCCGCGTACGCGCCTTGACACGAGCCGCCTGCGCTAGCGACACTCGGTCCAGCCGCCGTGGGGTCGGATTTAGGCCCCTGTGTTCGCGCGATGGAGTGGACGATGCAGTGGGTGAAGAGTGTTGCCGTCGCGGCCCTCGGGCTCGGCTGGATTGGTACGACGGGCGCGGATGCGCAGGGGCCGATCAAGATCGGCGAGATGAATTCCTACAAGGCGCAGCCCGCATTTCTCGAGCCCTATCGGCGCGGCTGGCAGATGGCGATCGAGGAGATCAATGCCAAGGGCGGCGTGCTCGGGCGCAAGCTCGAAGTGATATCCCGCGACGACAACGCCAATCCCGGTGATGCGGTCCGTGTGGCCGAAGAACTCGTCACGCGCGAAGGCGTGGCCCTGATCTCCGGCACGTTCCTGTCGCATATCGGGCTCGCAGTCACCGATTTCGCCAAGCAGAAAAAGGTGCTGTTCGTCGCCGCGGAGCCGCTGACCGACAAGATCACCTGGCAGAACGGCAATCGCTATACGTTCCGCCTGCGCACCTCGACGTATATGCAGGTCGCGATGCTGATGCCGGATACGCTGGCGGCCAAGAAGAAGCGGTGGGCGCTCGTCTATCCGAACTTCGAATACGGGCAGTCGGCGGTTGCCGCCTTCAAGAAGCTGTTGAAGGAAAAGCAGCTCGACGCCGAGTTCGTCACGGAGCAGGCAACGCCACTGGGCAAGGTCGACGCGGGTGCGGTCGTGCAGGCGCTGGCCGACAGCAAGCCGGACGGGATATTCAACGTGCTGTTCGGAACGGATCTCGCGCGCTTCGCTCGTGAAGGCAATACGCGCGGCATCTTCAAGGACCGGACGGTCGTCAGCCTGCTGTCGGGTGAGCCCGAGTATCTCGATCCGCTCAAAGAGGATACGCCGGAGGGCTGGATCGTCACCGGGTATCCTTGGGACGAGATCAGCACGCCGGCGCACAAGGCATTCGTCGCTGCCTATCAGAAGCGGTGGAACGATTATCCGCGGCTCGGCTCGCCGGTCGGCTACATCACGATGCAGTCGATCGCGGAGGCGATCAAGAAGGCGGGCTCGACGGATACCGAGAAGATGATCGCGGCGTTCCGCGGCCTCAAGATCGACACGTCGTTCGGACCGATCGAATACCGCAAGCAGGACCACCAGGCGACGATGGGGGCCTATGTGGGCAAGACGACGCTCAAGGGCGGCAAGGGCACGATGAAGGATTTCCGCTACGTCGACGGCGGCTCGATCCAGCCGTCGGATGCGGAAGTCGCGAAGATGCGGCCCAAAGAGGCGAACGAGTGAGGGTTGGACTGCTCCCGTAACTTTCTTCCCCCCTCCCCTGGATGGGGAGGGGCGGGGGTGGGGTGCGAGGCCGAACCGCCGCGGAAAGGCGCCCCCCCCCCTAACCCCTCCCCACAAGGGGGAGGGGGACAGGCTGAGCTAGCCCCAAGGGCACGCCCCAGATGACGATCGACGCCTTTCTGTTCCAGGCGCTCAACGGGTTGGCGAGCGCGTCCTCGCTGTTCCTCGTCGGCGTAGGGCTGTCGATCATTTTCGGCGTCAGCCGGATCGTGAACATGGCGCACGGGTCCCTCTACATGCTGGGGATCTACATCGCATATTCGTGTGCCACCCACATCGGCGGCGCCTTCGGGTTCTGGGGTGGCATCGTGATCTCGGCGCTGCTGGTCGCCGCGATCGGGGCCGCGATCGAGGTCGTTCTGCTGCGGCGGATCTATCGTGCGCCGGAGTTGTTCCAACTGCTCGCGACGTTCGCCGTGGTGCTCGTCATTTCGGACGTGACATTGTCGATCTGGGGCAACGAGGATCTGCTGGGACCGCGTGCGCCGGGCATGACCGGGTCTGTCGAGATCCTCGGCCGGCGGATGCCGACCTACGACATCTTCATGATGTTCGTCGGGCCGGTCGTGCTGCTGGTTCTCTATTGGCTTCTCGCGCGCACGCGGTTCGGGCGGCTGATCCGGGCGGCAACGCAGGATCGCGAGATGGTCGGCGCACTCGGTGTCGATCAGGCGCGGCTGTTCACGCTGGTGTTCGCGCTGGGGGCGGGGCTCGCGGGGCTCGGCGGCGCGCTGCAATTGCCGCGTGAGCCGGCGAACCTCGCGATCGATCTCAATCTGATCGGCGATGCGTTCGTCGTCGTCGTCGTGGGCGGCATGGGCTCGATCACGGGCGCCTATCTCGCAGCACTCATCATCGCGGAGATCAAGGCGCTGTGCATCGCGCTCGGCGCACAGACGATCTTCGGCATTCCGTTCAACTTCTCGCGGCTGACGCTGGTCGCCGAGTTCCTGGTGATGGCGGTCGTGCTGATCGTGAGGCCGTACGGTCTGATGGGGCGGGCGCAGGGCATGATCCGGACGCTCGCGGTGCCCGAGGAGCCGGTTCGTGCTGCCGACACGACGACCAAGGCGCTGGCGGGTCTGGTGCTAGCCATTCTCGTGGTGATGCCGCTCGCTTCCAATTACTGGCCCTACGCGACTGTGCTCGGCATCGACATGATGATCGCGGCGCTGTTCGCGACGAGCCTGCATTTCATCAAGGGGCCGGGCGGCATGCATTCGTTCGGTCATGCGGCGTACTTCGGGCTCGGTGCCTATGGTGCGGGGCTTGCCGTGAAAGCGGGCGGCCTCGCGACGATGCCGGCGCTGCTGATCGTCGCGCCGCTGGCGGCATTCGCGGGTGCGGCCTTGTTCGGGTGGTTCTGCGTGCGGCTGTCCGGTGTCTATCTGGCGATGCTGACGCTGGCGTTCGGCCAGATCGTGTGGTCGATCGTCTACCAGTGGGAGGGCTTCACGGGGGGGAGCAACGGTGTCGTCGGCGTCTGGCCGCAAGGGCTTCTCGCGAACCGCAGCGTCTACTTCTGGCTGGTGCTCGGGCTGACGGTGGCTGGCGTGATGTTCCTGCGCACGGTGATCTTCGCGCCGTTCGGGCTGGCGTTGCGTGCGGTCCGCGACAATCCCTTGCGTGGCGCTGCGATCGGGCTCGACGTGCGGCGCATTCAGTGGATCGCTTTCATCCTGGCCGGCACGGTGTGCGGGATCGCCGGTGGGCTCTATGCCTTCGCGAAGGGCTCGATTTCGCCCGAGACCATTCATGTCGGTCGCTCGATCGACGGTATCGTGATGGTGCTGCTGGGCGGCTTGCAGACGGTGTCGGGGCCAGTCGTCGGCGGGCCATTGTTCACGCTGCTGCAGGATACGCTCATCAGGCAGGTGTCGTATTGGCGTGCGGCCCTGGGGATCGTGATCCTCGTCATCGTCCTCGTATTTCCGCAAGGCGTCGTGGGCTCGATCGCGCAGTGGCGTCAACGCTTCGCCAGCCGCGCGGGGAGGCCGGCATGAGTGTGCTCGAGGTCGTCGGGTTGGCCAAGTCGTTCGGCGGCGTAAGGGCCGTGGACGGCGTGTCGTTCGCTGTCGAGCGCGGCGAGTTCCTGGCGCTGATCGGGCCGAACGGGGCGGGCAAGTCGACCTGCTTCAACATGATAAACGGGCAGCTCGCTCCTGACGCGGGGGACGTGCGGCTCGAGGGGCGGAGCATCGCGCGCCTGTCGCCGCGTCAGGTTTGGCAGGCCGGCGTGGGCCGCACGTTTCAGATCGCGGCGACGTTCGCTTCGTTCACGGTGATCGAGAACGTGCAGATGGCGCTGCTGTCGCATCGCGGCGAGGTCTACCGGTTCGTCGGGGGCGTCGGGCCGCGGCATCGTGAGGAAGCTCTGGTGCTGCTCGATCGGGTGGGGATGGCCGATCAGGCCGATCGCAGCAGCCGGGAGCTCGCCTACGGCGACGTCAAGCGACTTGAGCTGGCGATCGCGCTGGCGAACGATCCCAAGCTGCTGCTGATGGACGAGCCGACCGCGGGCATGGCCGCCAAGGAGCGCAACGAGTTGATCGCCCTGGTGAAGCGTCTGGTCGTGGAACGCGGAATCTCGGTGCTGTTCACCGAGCACAGCATGGACGTCGTGTTCACGTTCGCGGACCGGATCGTCGTGCTCGCGCGTGGCCGGCTGATCGCGGAAGGCGACGCTGTCTCGATCCGTGCCGACAAAGATGTGCAGGCGGTCTATCTCGGCACGGGCAAGGTGTTCGAGCGGAAGGGCGCGACACGTCCCGATGGAGCGCCCACGCCATGAGTTCCTCCGTGCTGTCGGTCGATGGTCTCAATGCGTGGTATGGCGCGGCGCATATCCTGTTCGACGTGTCGCTCGATATCGGGCGGGGCGAGGCGGTTGCGCTGATGGGCAGGAACGGCGCGGGCAAGTCGACGACGCTGAAGGCGATCATGGGGCTAATCGAACGGCGATCCGGGGCGGTCAGGTTCGAAGGCAACGATGTCTCGCGCCTCGATCCCTATCGCATTGCGCGTCTCGGGCTCGGCTACGTGCCGGAGGATCGGCGGATCTTCACCGACCTCACCGTGAGGGAGAATCTCGACGTCGGCCGCCAGTCGCCTCGCGCCTGGTCCGATGGGACGCCAGCGCCGCAATGGTCGGAAGAGAGACTGTTCGCGCTGTTTCCAAATCTCGGAGCGATGCCCGACCGGCCGGGCGGGCAGATGTCCGGTGGCGAACAGCAGATGCTGACGGTGGCGCGGACGCTGATGGGCAATCCGTTACTCGTGCTGCTCGACGAGCCCTCCGAGGGAGTTGCGCCGGTCATCGTGGAGCAGATGGCGCATACGATCGTCGCGTTGAAGCAGGAGGGGATGTCGATCCTGCTGTCGGAACAGAACATCCACTTCGCGGAAGCTGTCTGCGATCGGGCTTATGTGCTGGAGAAGGGCCACATCCGCTGGCACGGTGAGATGCAGGCGCTGCTCGAAGATACCCAAACGCAGCGGGCGTTGCTGACGATCTGACGGAACGCGAGTTGCACCCAAGCCCGCGCCGCGGCCCAACTCGTTCTCGGGCTTCGCGTTCACTCGTTTCGTGCGATCAGATCTGGCCACTTCTTGTCGGCCGTGCCGATGAACTCGCCGGACGCCTTTTCCCACCGCTTGCGCACGCTTGTGTCATAGTTGAGGTAAAGGCGGCCGTTGCGGATCGACCAGGCGTCGGGCTCGATCTTGACGAGATAGCCTTGCGACACGCCGTAGGCGCAGTAGCCGCCGTAGGCCGGCGCGTAGGTCTGCGGCGCGCCTTCGAACAGCGCCCTGTTCTCCGCGGAAGCGAACAGCCACGTCGCGCCATTGTAGGTGACGGCATGGGCCGGGTTGCCCCGCGTCGGCTTGCCCGTCGTGAAATAGGCGACGGGATCGTAGCCCTTGATGGCGGCGCCGGAGGGGCTGTCGAGCGTGTTGACCGGGGCGGCTGTCCGTTTGAGCAATCGAGTCCAAGCGATGTTGGAAGCTGCCACCAACGTCAGCGCACCCGCGGATATCAGTGTCTTGCGGCGTGACAGGTTCATGGATTGGGCTCCATCTGGGGCGTCGTGACGAGGGCGCGCGCGGTGGCCGCATCAGGCGCTGCGGCCCGGCCACGAGGTCGTATGAGTGAGCCTTGTCGGCCGGCTTCTACAGGGCTATTCGCTTGGCGCGCGCCAACCGTTACGGGTTCACGTCCTTGTCATCGCCGGTGAGCAGGCGGGATCGGACGATGTCGGGACCATGCCTTTTTTGTCGTGCGTGTGTAACGTTCGAGCGGCTGCCGGCGAACTGAGGATCAAGACCGATCGTGCCCAACATTGTCGAGGATCTCGATTCTCTGATGCGTGCTGGCAATGCCGGCGATGCCGCGGCCTATCGCACGCTTCTTCATGTGCTTGCCGGTCGATTGAGAATTTCGGTGCGCCGCGCTCTGGCGAGGATGGGGCGAGGCACGGAAGAAGCCGAGGACATCGTGCAAGAGACGCTGCTGGCGATACATCTCAAGCGGCACACCTGGGACGACAGCCAGCCGCTGGAGCCCTGGGCGCGGGGCATCGCGCGCTACAAGATGATCGATGCGCTGCGCCGCCGGGGCTACGCCGACCACCGGCCGATCGACGATTTTGCAGATGTTCTGTCTGCACCGCAAACCGACGAGGCAGGCGCCCTGGCTGCACGCGACCTGCTGGCGAAGCTGCCCGCGCGCGACCGACAGATCGTGCAGGCGATGTCGATCGAGGGGCGAAGCGCAAAGGAGGCCGGCGCGGCTTTGGGTATGACGGAGGGCGCCGTGCGCGTCGCGCTGCACCGCGCGCTGAAGTCGCTCGCTGCTGCCGCCGGGAAAGATGGCACATGAAGACGGATGATCTCATTTCGGCACTTGCAGCTGATCGCGAGCCCTCAGGGCCGTCCATGAGGCCGGCGCTGGTGATAGCCCTGGCTGCGGGAATGCTCGCATCGACTGCGCTCTTCTTTGCAACGCTCGGAATCAGGGAGGACATCGCAGAAGCTCTGCAGACCTGGCGGTTCGATGTGAAGCTCGCGATCGCTGCGGTCGCTGTTGCAGCAGCAGTGTTCGATTGTTTTCGATCGATCGGGCCACAGTCGGAGAAGGTATATCCGCTCAGTCTCGGCGCGCTTGCGTTGGTCGCTGCTTCGGTCGGGATCGAGTTGGCTGCGGCGCCGGCAGACGAGTGGCAGTCGCTTGCCGTGGGGTCGAATGGCTTGACCTGTCTTTTCTCGATTCCAATGTTGTCGCTTGCGCCGCTGGTGGTGTTGCTCTGCGTGCTGCGATCCGGTGCGCCGGCTTCGCCCACGCGCGCAGGTGCTGCTGTCGGCGTGCTTTCGGCAGCGTGTGGCGCAGCGCTGTACGCGACGCATTGTTCCGACGATTCACCGTTGTTCGTGGCGATCTGGTACTCGCTGGCGGTGGTGCCGGTCATCGCTGCTGGCGCGCTTGCGGGAAGCCGCATGCTGAAGTGGTGAGTGCTATTGCGCCTTCTTGCTCCTTTCCTCAGCGAGCTTGGCCTGTACCGCTACGGGAGAGTGCACGTGTGAGAACGTCGACGACGACGGGGATTTCGTCTGCGGTGAGCTTCCCGTGCCGTTTCAGGATGTCGGCAAGGGGTTGCGCGCGCTTGCGGCCGAAAAAGACTCCGTTGCGAACCTCGAGCGACGCCTTCGCGAATTCCGCCGCGCTTTCGTGGCAGCCGGCACACTTCTGCTCGTAGGCTGGCGCGGTCTGGATCTGCGCGAGGAGCATCGCGTAGATGGCCTCGCTCTCCGCCGCGCCGGCTTCGTGGAGGGCCAGGAAGCGCTCGAGATCGCGATTGCGGCGTCCGGCGAGCTTGTCGTCCTCCAGATGCAGATGCGTGCGCGCGAACGGGCCAGCCGGGCCATGGCATTCCGCGCAGCGGTTTTCCCAGAAAGCGTTCGGGTCGAGCGCCGCACTCTGGCGGGTCATGGCAACTGCAAGCAGGCCGAAGGCAATCAGCAGAGTGCGCAGCATGGCGTCCGGCTCATATCATGGGGCGGATGAGACAAGAGGCCCCCGGGGCTCTCGTTGCTCATATGGGTCTTTTCACGCAGCGTACTCTTGATCGCCATCAATGGAAGGACGACTGGGAAGAGATAGACATCCCAATATTCGAATGCACTCATGCAGGTGTTGGAGATCGGGATGCACAGGTTCAAGGGCATGGTTCGAGGGGCTCTGGCCGCGGCGATGATGAGTGCCGCGCTGAGCAGCGGTGTTTCCGCTGGGCCGTTCGCAGATTTCGAGCGTGCGTTGGCGGCGGCTTATACGCCCTACAAGGCGGCGCTGTTCCAGACCAATCAGAAGGACAAGGCGGGGACGGAGAAATCGTTGGCCGCGTTCGAAGCGCAATGGGGCCAACTCATGAAGACGTATCGCTCGGCACCGCCGCCACAATACGCCGATGATGCGGGATGGTCTGCGACCGTGGCGGCTGTCGAGAAGCTCATCGCCTCGGCCAAAGCAGAGACGGCCAAGGGCGATCTGGCGAAGGCGCACGACGTGCTCGAAGGCGTTCGGGATCAGTTGGGCAGCCTGAGGCTTCGCAACGGCGTCGTCGTGTTCTCCGATCGTGTCGATGCTTTCCACGAGCACATGGAGCATGTCCTCGTCGGCAAGTACGTCGGCGTGGAGGGAGTTGCGACGTTGCGAGAGGATGCGGCCGTCTTGGTTCATCTGGCAACTCTCGTCGAGAAGAATGCGCCCGCCGGATTCAAGGGCGAGGCGGCCTTCAACGAAGGGCTGTCGGCCATGGTTGGCGCGGCGAAGGCGCTGCTTGCGGCGGCGCGGAGCGGCGATGGCGAAGCGATCGGCAAAGCCATGAAGGGCTTGAAACCCGCCTATGCGAAGTTCTTCGTGAAGTACGGCTGAAGCCGCGGGAGATGGGTTCGATGCACGAACGCAATGTAACCGTCGTCGAAAGCGGCAACGGACCATACGGTCAGTTCATCACGTCGGGGCGGCACGTGATGGGGGCGGACGAGCCGGTCGAACTCGGCGGGATGGATACCGGACCCGATCCATACGAGCTGTTGCTGTCTGCGTTGGGTGCGTGCACGGCGATGACGCTGCGGATGTATGCGACGCGCAAGAAGATGAAGCTGTCGCGTGTCGAGGTGCGGCTGCGTCATGCGCAACGGGCGACGGCGGCTGGGGGACTGACCGACAAGTTCGAGCGCCGGATCGCGCTGTTCGGCGACCTCTCCGCCGACGACCGGCAGCGTCTGCTCGAGATCGCGGACAAGTGTCCGGTCAGTCAGACGCTGCAACGGAGTTCAGTGGTGGAGTCCATGTTGGACGAGACGAAGGCTGGTTAGGGAAGCGATTTTCTTCTGCCCGCCCCCCACCCCTGACCCCTCCCCACATGGGGGAGGGGAATAGAAGCGAGACGAGGGAACGTGGAGGTCAGCCCTTCACGGGGAGCTTGGCTGCGAACTTCGAGCCGCGGACGCACATCTTGCCGCGCGGGTCCTGCCACAGCTTTTCGGTGGCATGGAGGTGGCCGAGGGCCTGCGCCACGGAGCGGAACTCGTAGTCCGAGAAGCGCTCGGCGATGTCGGTGTAGTAGAGCGGCTCCTTGTCGATCGCCGCGAGGATCTTGGCGGCGAGCGCTTCGATGGCCTTCTTGTCTGCGGCCTTGCCGGCCTTGTCCTTCTTCCCCTCCACGTAGTCTTCGACCTTTGCCGTTTCTGCGTAGGCGTACGTGATGCGCTCGTAGTGCTCCTTGGGGATGCCGTCGGGGATCGTTGCGTCGACGCCGATCTTGGCGCCGGTGGGCACGATGCCCGCGCCTTGCGGCAGACTGGGGTCGAGCGGCTTGGCGCGGGCATTCGGGATGATGATGACGTCCTTGTCGCCCTGCACGCGGGTGGCGATCGCCCATTCGACGTCCATGGGGTTGTTGACGTCGATGTCGTCGTCGACCACGACAACGTGCTTCAGGTCCATGACCGAGAGGGCGGCGAGAAGGGCGTTCTTGGCTTCGCCCGGCTGCTTCTTGATCGAGATCACCGCGTGCCAGAAAGCGCAGCCGCCGAGCGTGACGTTGATGTCCTTGACCTGCACGCCGGCCGTCCGCAGCGCCTGGCGAATCGCGGCGTAGCGGGTGGGCGCTGCCAGCCACGTGTTCTCCCAGGGCATGTGCAGGTTGTAGTAGATCGCGTCCTTGCGCATGCAGATCGCCTTCACGCGCACGAGCGGGTTCCAGTGCAGGCCACCCATCAGACGCGTGAACTCGCCGAAGCGGCCTTCGGGCCACGTCCAGCCGGTCGGCAGGATTTCCGCTTCGAGCACGATCTCGGCGTCGGCGATGTAGGGCAGGTCGATCGTCTTGCACTGGGCGAGTTCGACGGGCGCGCCGCGAAGGCCGCCGGCAATGCCCATCTCGTCGACACCGAGCGGCGCGCGGTAGCCCGAGCCGGTGATCTCGATCGGGTGCGTGCCGATGGAGATCGAGATCGGCAGCGGCTCCTTGCGCTCGAATGCGCGCTGGGCGAACAGGCGCATGTTGTTGGGGGTGACGATGTCGATGCCGGTGAGGTTCTTTTCCTTGACGATGAAGCGGTAGATGCCGGAGTTGATGCCGAGCTCTGGATCGCGCGCCAGCACGACGCCGCCGGTGATCATCGGGCCGCCGTCGTAGATCGACGACATGGGGATCGGGATCTTGTAGAGATCGACGTCGTCGCCCTGCATCACGACCTCGTGGGTCGGTGAGCCATTCAGCATCTTCGGCTTGATCGGATTGGCGATCGCCTTGGCCAGTTTATCCTCGATCTCGCCGTAGGAACTGGCGCCGAGCCCGATCATCGCGCGCTCCTTGGTGCGGATGATGCCCGAAACGACCGGCATGTCGTAGCCGATCACGTTGTGGAACATCAGCGCCTTGTCGGATTGATCGACGAGAGTGGCGATGTGCCGGATGTCGACGGGTTGCTTGAAGTCGATCAGCTCGCCGGCTTCGCGCAGGCTCTGCAGGAATTGGCGGAAGTTCTCTTGCATCGGGAGGTCTCTTGTTGGCTTCGGCGAGATGGTCGATCGAAGGCTATCGGCGGCCAGCGGTCGAATTTTCAATGGCGCCGGTCGGCTTGTAAGTGTTTTTCTGCTTCACGGCTGTTCGCGCAAATCGGTTTCGACTTCAAGGGTAAATTCAGCGCATCTTTGCTGCATTGTGTAGCGGTATCGCCGTAAACTAAGGCAGCCAGCGACACCATGGAAGTGATTTGCGGTGTCATTGTCTCACGGGGACTGGCGGCGGCTGCTATTTCCACTCGAGGATCGATGCGGTGCGCTTGCGGATGGCTTCCGGGGTTGACGTCGCCCGTGTGATGAGGGCCTCGATCTCGGTGGACGTCTTGGGGCGAACCTGCAGGTTCTGCTTGGCCGCGTCGGCGAGGAAGGCGGGGTCCTTGACCGTCGCGTCGTAGGCGGCGCGGAGGGTTTTCACGCGGTCGGCCGGCGCTTCCGGCGCGAGCCAATGACTGTAGCCGATGGCGGTCGGCAATGTGACGAGAGCCGCGATCTGGCGTGCCTCGTCGTTCGGCATCATGTCGATGAGCAGGGGCACGTCGGGCAGCTCGGGCTGCTTGGCGAAACCGAGCTGGACCAGCAAGGTCACCTTCTTGTCGCGCAGCCAGTCCGGCTTCTGGGCGAGGAAGCCGAAGTACGTGGCGCGGCCCATCGCGCTGACTTCGCCGCGCTCGATCGCCATGTTGACGGCGCTGGTGCCGTTGTAGCCGCTGACGATGGTGAACCTGGTCCCGATCGTGGCGTTGAGCACCTTGGCGTAGACATAGGCGTCGTCGTTGGTGCCCGTGGTGCCGATAGGCACGGGCTTGGCCTTGGCGTCGTCGATGGTCTTCACGCCGCTGTCGTGCCACGCCATCACGAGGCCATTGGCGGACGCGATGTTGCCGAGCCAGTTGAATTTGGCGACATCGAAGCGCACGCCTTGTCCGCCCAGCAATTGGAACATCGGGATGTTCTGGTCGACGGCTGCGATGACGGTGCCGTCTTTGGGGGCTGCGGCGTAGACGTGGTTGGTCGCGACGATGCCGGCAGCGCCCGGCATGTTCTGTACGACAACGGTGGGCTTGCCCGGAATGTGGTTGCCGAGGTGACGCGACAGCAGGCGCGAATAAAAGTCGTAGCCGCCGCCGGGCGCGTAGCTCACCACGATGGTAACCGTCTTGCCTTCATAGAAGCCGGCTTGTGCCGAGGCTTCTGGAGAAGTGCCGGTCATGCCGAATAGCGCTGTGACGGCGCAGATGATCTTCCTCAGAATGGGCCTTGTGGTGCCTGCATCAGCAATCGACATTCAGAGTCTCCTCGAAACTTCGGTTACGAGTTGAAAGGGGCAAGTCAATCGAAACGCGAGGCCGTGTTGTGTCCGAGCGCCTGGACCATGTTGCGATAGCTCTGGACAGCTTCGGCATGGGCAGCAATGGCGGCTGCGTCGTTGTCCTGTTGCGGCGGCGGCTCGGGTGGGAAATGGCCGTGCACGGCCTTGCCCCGGACCAGCATCGCGGAACACAAAGCACCGGTCTCCCGCAGATGCTTCATGGGCAGCACGTGGGCCGGTACGTAGTGCAGGCAGAGCCCGATGCGGCGATCGGCGCTGCGATTTCCGCCCGAGCCGTGGATCGTGCAGGCGTGATGCAGTGACACCTCGCCGGGAAGCAGCGGCATCTCGACGGTCGCGCGCTCGTCGAAATCGAGCTTCACGGTCTGGCCGGACGAGAGCAGGTTGTCCTTCTGCGGGCGAAGATCGGCGGGGAGCTGGCCGAGCTTGTGGCTGGCGGGCAGTACGCGGACGCAGCCGGCTTCGCTGCTCGCGGTCGACAGGGCGACCCAGGCGGTAACCGCTTCCTGCGGCTCGAGCCCGAAGTAGGTCGAATCCTGGTGCCAGCTCACGAAGCCCGGCGCATTGGCTTCCTTGATCCACGTCGTCGAGTGATAGACGACGAAATCGGGACCGATGAGGTCCTCGACGGCGTCGAGCAGCTTCGGATTGGTCATGATCTCATGGGCCCACGTGAACAGGAGATAGCCCTTGTTGCGCTGACCGCCCTTGAGCGGGGAGCCTTGCGCGCGCTCGAACTGTTCCAACCGCTTTCGATATGCAACGGCCTGATCCGCGCTGACGATGCGGATCGGCGAGACGTATCCGCTGGTCTCGAAGGCATCGATCTGTCGCGCTGTCAGGAATTTAGGCATGGCGGCGCTCTCCGGAGGATCTCGAGGCCATACTATAAACATCGACGGGCCCTGGCCAATGGTTGTTGCTCAGCAAGGGCAGGGATCGATTGAAACGGCGTTTCAATCGATCCCTGCGGCCGCTACAGTGACGTGCGAAGGCTGCTGCGGGGAGAAATTTCGAATGGCAATGTCGGGCAGGTCGGCAGGAAACGCCTTCGACTACATCGTCGTCGGCGCGGGGTCTGCAGGCTGTGTGCTGGCCAACCGTCTCAGTGCCGATCCTTCGGTCGAGGTGCTGCTCGTGGAGGCGGGCGGACGCGATCTCGATCCGCTGATCCACATTCCGCTCGGCATGGGCAAGATGCACGAGCATCGGCTGCATGATTGGGGATACATGACCGAGCCCGAGCCGGGGCTCGCGGGGCGTTCGCTCAAGGCGCTCCGCGGCAAGGTGCTGGGCGGCTCGTCTGCCATCAACGTGATGGCGTGGACGCGCGGCAGTCCGGGTGACTACGATCGCTGGGCGCGCAAAGGTGCGACGGGCTGGTCGTTCGCGGAGGTGCTGCCGTATTTCAAGCGCACGGAATCCTGGGAAGGCGGGGAGAACAGGTGGCGCGGAGCCGATGGTCCTGTCGGTGCGCAATACGCGCGAACAACGGACCCGCTCTATGGCGCCTGGCGGGACGCGGCACGGGAGGCGGGCTGGCCGATCACAGACGACTACAACAGCGGTGATCGCGAGGGGGAAGGCTTCGGGCGCAGTCAGTACTCGATCCGAAACGGCCGGCGTGCGTCGGCGGCGTCGGCGTATCTGAGACCGGCGCTCTCGCGGCCCAATCTGACCGTCATGACGAAGGCGCATACGACGCGCGTCGTCATCTCGAAGGGGCGCGCGACGGGGATCGAGGTGGTTACCGGCGGCGAGCATCGGAGCCTTACGGCTGCGCGCGAGGTGATCCTGACGGCGGGTGCGTTCAACACGCCGCAATTGCTGATGCTGTCGGGGATCGGGCCGGCGGGTCATCTCGCAGCGCATGGGATCGAGGTGCTCGCCGATCTTCCCGTCGGGCAGAACCTCAGAGATCATCTGGCGCCGCTGATCCTGTGGTCGCGGCCGACCAGCACGAGCAGGTTTCGCGACGATCTGCGGTTCGACCGGATGGCGTTCGCGATGTTGCAGGCGTGGCTGTTCGGGACCGGGCGCGCGACGGTCGTGCCCGGCGGGCTGCACGCTTTCATCCGCACCGATGCGGGGCTGGATGCGCCGGATATCGAGTTCATGTTCCGCGGCGCGCCGCCGTCAGCGGGGCTCTGGTTCCCAGGCGTCAGACGGGCCTACGACGATGCGTTCGGCATCCGTCCGTGCCTGCTGCATCCCGAGAGTCGGGGCGAGGTGCTCCTGGCATCAGCCGACCCGATGAAGGCGTCTAGTATCCGCTACAACTTCCTGAGCGAGCCGGGCGATCTCGCCAAGCTCGTGCGCGGATTCGAGATCGCCCGTGACGTTGGATCGCGCAAGCCACTCGCGGCGTTTCGCGGGGTGGAGATCGATCCGGGGCCGGGTGTCGCCGCGCGGAAGGACATCGAGGACTGGTTGCGCCGGACATCGACGACCGCGGATCATCCCGCCTGCACGGCGAAGATGGGCGTGGGCGAGGATTGCGTCGTCGATCCCGAGCTGAAGGTACGCGGCGTCGAAGCGTTGCGCGTGGTCGATGCGTCCGTCATGCCGGACATGCCCTCGGCCCATCTCAACGCGATCGTCATGATGATCGCGGAGAAGGCGTCGGATATGATCCTCGGGCATGCGCCGTTGAAGGTTGCCGATTGAAGCGCTGACGACGCGAGTGACCCATAGGAGAAGTGGCGCCTCCCTTTGCCTCTTGCGTCCCCGGAAGCCGCGCCTCAGCGCGGCTATCCGGGGTCTTCACCGCTCGAGTTCGGGCACGTCGCTCACCACTCGAACCCGTCGGCCCGCACAACGTCGCCGAACAGATCGCACCACGTCGGATTGTCCTTCTCGATCAATTGGATTTTCCAATCGCGCCGCCAACGCTTCATCGCGCGCTCGCGCTGCTCACAGGTGCGGCCCGCCAGATCGCTGGTCATGCCGACATAGAGAACGCCGTGCGGCTTGCTCGCCGCGATATAGACCCAGTACGCTTTCTCTTGTGCGATTGGCATTGAAAGTCGCGCTCCACTTCGAGCGGTGAAGACCCCGGCTCTCCGCGCTAAGGCGCTCCGGCCGGGGACGCAAGGGGATGGACTTGTGCACAACTCCAATGCTCCCTTATGGCCCATCGCGACGCGGGGCTCGGGCGGGCGTGCGCGGGGCGCGTCTCACCCTCGGGTAAGTGCCCGAGGGGATGCCTCGCTCCTCTCGCGGGTCAGTTGCGATGGTTCCCGTGGGGCATGTCTGCGGGTGCAGCGCGTGAAGCAAGGCTTGCCGGCGCGGCAGAAGTCCCTCAGGTTCTGGAGATGGTCACCGCACTGCAGAGGCAGATGCGGCTCGAATTGAATTTGGGTGGGAGGTTTGCTTGTCGGATCGATTGTTGTCGCTTGCAGCGCTGACGATTCTCGATGCGGGACCGGCTGGACAGATTCGCGCGGCGGCGGACGCAGGCTGGCCGTCGGTCGGTCTGAGGTTGATGCCGCTGCTCGACAGCGATGCGCGCGTCGTCGGCAATCCGGCGGCCGAGGCCGAGGTGGAATTGCTGCTCGACGAGACGGGGCTGGGCGTTCTCGAGATCGGTGTCTTCCCCGTCAAGCCCGTCATGGATTGGGCGTTGATCGAGGCGGTCGTCGCATTCAGCGCGCGGCTCGATGCGCAGCATCTCGTCTGCCCTGTCGAGGATGCGGACGCGGAGCGGCGCCTTTCGAGCTTCACGCGGCTGTGCGAGATCGCGGACAGGCAGGGAATGAGCGCGCTCGTCGAGTTCAATCCGTACAGCGCCTGCCGGAACCTCGCAGCGGCGGTGGATCTCGCACAGCGGTCGGGTTGTCCGAATGCGGGGCTCGTGATCGATGCGCTGCATCTGTCGCGATCCGGTGGCTGTCCGGAAGATCTTGCTACGGTCGATCCCGCGATGCTGCGGCTGGTTCATCTGTGCGATGCGCCGCCACCACCGGATCAGAGCCGTTCCGTCGACGAGCTGAGGTCGGAGTCGCGAACGGCGCGGCTGCTGCCGGGCGAGGGCTCGCTGTGGCTCGACCGGTTGCTCGATGTGCTGCCGGAAGATGCGGGGATCAGCGTCGAGGCGCCGAGTGCGCGGCACGCGCATCTCACCGCGACGGAGCGGGCCGGTCGTGCGCTCGTCGCGACGAAGGCGCTAATTGATAAGCTGGCGCTTCGGACGCGGAGGGATAGCTGATCTGTCGAGCGAGGGTTGGTGACGACGGCGCCTCGCCTTCCCCTCCTGCCGAACGCGTGGCATAGGACTTCGAGCCCATCACGACAGGACTGCTCCGATGCCCGATCCACATTCTCCTGTGCCGCCTGCCCTCCAGAAGATCGGTAATATCCTCGAGCGTGTGGTCGAAGGTTTCCTGTTCAGCAGCCGCTGGCTTCTGGCGCCTTTCTATCTCGGCCTCGCTTTCGCGCTCGTGGTGCTGCTGATCAAGTTCATGGAAGAGTTCTTCCACCTCGCGGTGCATGCTTTCTCGTCGACAGAGGCGCAGGTGATCCTGGGCGTGCTGTCACTCGTCGATCTTGCGCTGACCGGATCGCTGCTGGTGATCGTGATCTTCTCGGGCTACGAGAATTTCGTGTCCAAGATCGATCACTCCAAGCACGAGGACTGGCCGACGTGGATGGGCACCATCGACTTCACGGCGCTCAAGCTCAAGCTGCTGTCCTCGATTGTCGCGATTTCGGCGATACAACTGTTGAAGCAATTCATGGCGGTCAAGGACCTCGCGGCGAAGGATCCGGCACTGGCCGACCGTACGTTGTTCTGGTACGTCGTCATCCATCTGGTGTTCGTCGGCTCTAGCGTCCTGCTGGCGTTGTCGGACAGGATCGCGGGCAGTCACGAGCCGCCTGGCGCATCGCAGAACCCGAACGCCAGCAGCGGTCGCACGTCTGGGGCCGATGCCGAGCATCCGGCTGCCGACAAAAGTCCGCTCGGCAAGAAATCCTGATCGACACGTTCGTCCGTCAATTCGAAGAAAGTCCAAGGAGCACGACATGCGCGCGCGCATCAATGATATCGACATGCACTACACGATCTCGGGGAAGGACAGCGCGCCGCCGGTCGTGCTGCATCATCCGCTGGCGACGGAGCTGTCGATCTGGGACGAGCTGACGGCAGCGCTGGAGCCGAGCTATCGCGTGATCCGCATGGATGCCCGAGGGCATGGGAAGACCGAGGCGCCGGCCGGGCCCTACACCATGGAAGCGATGGCTGACGACGTGATCGCGCTCATGGATCATCTGGGTATCGAGAAGACGCGCTATCTCGGACTGTCGATGGGTGGGTTCGTCGGCGCGGTGCTGGGCTACCGGCATCCCAGCCGCTTTCATTCGCTGTGTCTCGTCTCCACGTCGAGCAACATGTCGGGCGCGAAGGAAGTCTGGGAAGGCCGCATCAAGACGGTGGAGGCCGAGGGGATGTCGAGAACGATCGTCGATGGTTCGATGCAGCGCTGGCTGTCGCCAGGCGCTCTCGCGGGCAAGCCGCAGCTCGTCGCGCGCTTGAGTAAGATGGTGGCCGATACGCCACCGGCCGGATTCATCGGCTGGTGCAACGCGATCATCAATTTCAACGTCACCGACCGGTTGAAGGAGATCAAGGTGCCGGTGCGGATCATCGCCGGCGCGATCGATCCCGCGACGACGCCCGCGATGATGCAGGTGATGCACAAGGAGATTCCGGGTTCCGAGTACGTCGAGGTGCCGGGTACGGCGCACATGCTGCACGTAGAGGAGCCGGCGCTGTTCCATGCCGAGGTCCTGCCGTTCATGGCGAAGCACGGGCCGAAGGGCTGAGGCGGGGGCTCAGGCGGGGCGGCGAGATGGAGTCGTCAAGCTCATCCCGTGTCGTTGTGGTCGGCGGCTACGGCGCTTTCGGCCAGCGCGCGGTCGAGCGGCTGGCGCGGGGCGGCGATGTCGAGATCGTCATCGCGGGGCGCTCAGCTGAGAAGGCACGAGTGGCGGCCGAGCGGTTCGTTCGGGAGGGGCAGGCTCGGGTTTCCGGCATTGCGCTCGATGCGAGCCGGCTCGATGTCGATGCATTGAAGGCGCTGGGCGCGTCGGTCGTCATCAACGCGTCGGGACCGTTTCAGGCACAGGACTATTCGCTGGCGCGCGCTGCGATCGCGGCCGGCATGCACTACGTTGATCTGGCGGACGCTCGGGCGTTCGTCACCGGCATCTCGGTGCTCGATGTGGCGGCGCGGGAGGCGGGCGTTCTGGTCACGAGCGGGGCGAGTAGCGTGCCCGCGCTGGCGGCGGCCATCATCGACAGCCAGATCGGCGATTTTGCGCGTCTCGACGTGATCGAGCACGGCATTACGCCGGCCAATGGATACGATCCCGGCGTGGCGACGACGGCGTCGATTCTGAGCGGGCTGGGGCAGCCCATGCAGGTGTGGGACAACGGCGCTTGGACCACCGTTCACGGTTGGCTCGGCTTGCGTCGGATCGTGGTGCCGGGGCTCGGCGTGCGGCTCATGGCAAATTGCGACGTGCCGGATCTCGACATCTTCCCCCGACGGTATGCGGGTGTGAAGACAGTGCGCTTTCGTGCGGGGCTGGACGTGGGGGCGTTTCAGCTCGCGCTGTGGGCATTGGCTGGGGCAGTGCGGTTGCGATTGGGGCATCGTCCGGAACGCCTCGCGGGGCAGCTGATGTGGCTGAAACGCAGGCTGTGGTTTCTCGGCGGCGACAGCGGCGGAATGGTGGTCCGGCTCGAAGGGGAGGGGCGGTCAGGTGGATGGCTCGTGCGGACGATCTCATTGATCGCGCGGGATAATCAGGGGCCGTATGTGCCTGTGATCGCGGCGGTGATCGTTGCGCGTAAGCTGCTGCGCGGTGAGATCGCAGCCCGCGGTGCAATGCCGTGTGTGGGGCTGATGACGCTCGCCGAATTCCAGACCGAAGTGGCCGACCTCGCGATCGAAATCGAGCTTTCGGATAAATGGGTCAGGTTGTGAAATCGTCGATCATCGAGCCGTCTCTGAAACGCCGAAAGCGCCGGGCGGTGATTGCCGCTCGGCGCTTTCGGGTATGGATCGAAAGAGG
>CAZNMY010000110.1:0-21943 GCA_964574325.1 uncultured Devosia sp.
AGGCGAAGGTCGCCGAGATGCTGGCCGAGCCGCAGACGAAGCAGCGCTTCGCCAACGACGGCGCCACACCCGTCGGCAGCAAACCCGCCGAGTTCGCCCGTCACATCAAGGAAGAGATCGCCAAGTGGAACGAGCTCGCCCAGGTCGCGAAACTCAAGCCAGAGCAGTAGCTCGTAGGTTGGGTCGAGCACGTGCGAGGCCCAACATCTGCAAGATTTCCCGCACTTGACGGAAATTCCCAGCTTGTCGTCCCGGCACTTGTTGCCGGGACCCACCGAGCCACGAGCGCGGCGCGTGCGTCGATGTGGATCCCGGTGACAAGCACCGGGATGACTGACTTGGTCGAGCGCCTTACGCAGCCACCGCCAACCCGTCGATATAACCGCGCACCTCGGCGAGCAGCGCCTCGATCCGCGTCAGCATCTCGCCCCGGCGCGGATGATCGTGACCGGCCTTCTCGGCTTCCTCGGCGGCCGTCGCCACTGCGAAAGCCCCCACCGCGCGGGCAGAACCCTTCAGCGTATGCGCCGCGATGTGCCAGGCCTTGGCGTCGTGCGCCGCGACGAGGCTCGCCATCGTCTCCGGTGCCTGCCCTGCGAACAACTGCAGCACCTCGAGCTCGAGCGCCCGGTTGCCCATCGTGTAGCGGCGCAGATGCGCGTGGTCGATGGGAGTGGACGCCTCCGAAGCGGCAGCGCTCGCGTTCTGACCCATGTTCAGCCGTCCCGGTTGAAAAAATACTCCTCCACGCTATCGGCAAGCCGTTGAGATCCTCTTATCCCCCTTATTCTTCTTTCCGGACAAAGCCCTGGCCCGCATCTCCCGGCAGATTGCCCCCATTGCTGCGATCTCACTGATTCGGATGGAAAGTTCCGCTTCTTAACGAGGCGTAAACCTTTCTTTTGCCTTAAAGGGTGCGCTAACTGTTGGGGATACGACCGGGCCTCTCGCCTTCAGGCGATTGCGTGCGGGGACTGGGGAAGTCATCTTAGCTGTGCGTTGAACGGGTGTCAGTGGGCGCGAGCGGGGTCCGGCGGTCGACTTTTCGATCTCCAGACGAAGCGCAAACTGAGGACGTGTCGACGTCGAGTAACGGTACTGCCCAGGGGAACATGAGCGGGCGTATGGCGCAGGACCAGACCAAACGAGACGAGGCCTACGACCTCATCGAGGAGTTCCGCCGTCTGACCGGCGACAAGGCCGGCGAAGGCGTTGTGGCTCAGGGGGAAAGCACGGCCAAGTCGTCGCCGCCGCCACTCCCCGGTGTGCCACCGCTGCCGGTGGCAGCCGCCGCGTCCGTGCCCGGCGAAGCCCCCGCAATGAAGCTGCCGAAGCTTGCTGATCTCGGGCTTGCCGATCCCGGGCTTGCAACGCCTGCACCGAATTTCGCACCGAATGCAGCAACCCTCGCCGCGGCCGCATCTCAGCTCCCGCCGGCGCTGCCGCCGCTCCCCCCCCAACCCGAAAGCAATCCTGGCAGCAATACTGGCAGCAATTCTGGCAGCAATTCTGGCGCACGCCTGAACACGGCCCCGCCCGCCTCTCGCGGCGACCTGTCGCCCAACGAGGACGATTTCCACTCCGACGAACCGACGGCCCGTGATGAACCGACGGCCAGGAAATCCGAGCGCCGCTCGGCCAAGCGCCGCGCCGCCATGCCCTCGCGCGACCAGATCGCTGCGAACGACGACGCCCCTTCGATCGGCGGCCTGATCTACGCGCTGAACCAGAAGCCGTCGCGCCGCCCCTTCGGCATCGCTGCCGCCACCAGCGCCGGCTGGGCCTTCGTGACGCTGGGCTTCGCCGCCTGGTTCTGGGGCAACGAGATCGTCTCCGGCGCGGGCCTCATGGCCTTCCTAGGCCGTCCCGAGTTGTTGACGCTCGTCGCCACGTTGCTGGGCCCCATTGCCCTGATGTTCGCGCTTGCCGTGATGTCCTATCGCTCCGAGGAGATGCGCCTGCGCTCGAGCGCGATGACCGAGGTCGCGGTCCGCCTCGCCGAGCCCGACCGCATGGCCGAGCAGTCTGTCGCCTCGCTCGGCCAGGCCGTCCGCCGGCAGGTCTCGTTCATGAACGATGCCGTCTCACGCGCCATCGGTCGCGCCGGCGAGCTCGAAGCCCTCGTCCACAACGAAGTCGCCTCGCTCGAACGCTCCTACACCGACAACGAGCAGAAGATCCGCAATCTCATCACCGAACTCTCGGGCGAGCGGAACGCGCTGTTCTCGACCTCCGAGCGCGTCGCAGGAACATTGCGCTCGCTCGGCACCGAAGTCCCCGGCCTGATCGAGACGCTGTCGTCGCAGCAGATCAAGCTCGCCAAGATCATCGAAGGCGCGAGCCAGAACCTGACCTCGCTCGAAACCGCCATCGCCACCCAGTCCGGCAATCTCGAAACCGTGGTCGGCGAGCGCACCCAGCGCCTGCAGGAAGTTCTCGGCGAATACACCGAGGCTCTGTCGGGCTCCCTCGATCAACGCATGGAAACGATAGGAACCACGATCGCCGCGCGCACCGGCGACCTGCAGCTCGTCTTCGAGGAATATACGCGCGCCCTCGACTCCACGCTGGGCAATCGCGCCGACGCTTTCAGCACCCAGCTCGATACGCACGCCGATCAACTCGACCGTTCGTTCGCCGAGCGAACCAGCCAACTCGGCGCGCAGCTGGATCAGCGCATGGCGCTGATGCAGGACAGCCTCGCCTCCCACACCGACAAGTTCCTCGACAGCGCCCAGTCCCTCGAACAGCAGCTCGCCGAGCGCACCCAGGTCATCGACGGCCAGCTCATCGAGCGTACACACGCCCTCGACGCCGCCTTCACCGAGCGCCTGCGCCTGTTCGACGACGCGATCCTGCGCTCGACCGTCGCCATCGACCAGAGCGTCGGCGAAAAGACGCAGGCACTCACGTCCGCGCTCGACCATCATGCGAAATCCCTCGGCGAGACGCTGTCGCGTCAATCCCTCGAACTCGACGAAAGCCTGCTGCAGGGCATCAACGCGGTCCGCCGCACCTCCGAGAACATCACGCGCCAGTCGATCAAGGCGCTGGAAGGCCTCGCGGGCCAGTCCGAGCTCTTGAAGAACGTGTCGGAAAATCTGCTCTCGCAGATCAACACGATCACCAACCGCTTCGACAACCAGGGCCAGCAGATAATCCGCGCGGCGAACGCGATGGAGACCGCCAACTACAAGATCGACAAGACGCTGCAGAACCGCCATCAGGAGCTGAGCCAGACGCTCGACCGCATGGCCGGCAAGGCCGACGAGCTCGGCTTGGTCGCGCAAGGCTACACCCGCCAGATCGAAGGCTCGATCAGCGACGCCGAGATGCGCACGCGCTCTCTCACTGCCGAGCTCGCGCAGTCCGCCGAGGAACGCTCGCGCGCCACGATCGCCGACATCGAGCGCCTCAAGTCCCACGCCACCGATACGACCACCCGCGCGCTCGATGACCTCCGCTCCCGCTTCTCGAATGTCTCGAACGAAGTATCGCAGAGCGTGACGAGCCTCTCGAGTCAGTTCGCCGACGTGACCGGTGAAGCACGCCGCCGCACCTCCGAGGCTGCCCGCGAGCTCGCCGCCGAGCAGGAGCGCCTGCGCTCACAGACCGAGGCTCTGCCCGGCGCCACGCGCGAAAGCGCGGACGCCATGCGCCGCGTCCTCCAGGACCACATCCGCGCGATCGACGAGCTGTCGACCCTCTCCCGCCGCGAAGCGACGACGCGCGATGTCTCCCGTCCCCTGCCGCCGCAGTCGCCGCCACATCCGCTGGTCCCCGTGTCGTCGCCCCTGCCGCCCCAGCGCGACGACCATTCCAGCGCGCTCAATTCGCTGACGAACGCGCTTTCCCAGGAAATGCTGCAGGCGCGGCCGCGAGCGGCCCAGCCCACCCAGCTTCAGCCTCAGATGCCATCGCCGATGCCCGCTCCCCAGCAGGCCGCGTCTCCGCGCGAGGCGTGGAAGCTCGGCGACCTCCTGAAGCGCGCCGCCGTAGATGACGACGCTGCACAGCAACAGCTCGGCCAGCAGCAGTCGAGCCAGCGCTCGACCGCCGCGCGCAGCGGTCTCGACTTCGCCGTCGCCGCACGCGCCCTCGACCCGGCAACCGCCGCCGGCCTGTGGCAGCGCCTCGCCGCCGGCAATCGCGGCATCATGGTCCGCAGCATCTACACGCCCGAGGGCCGCGCCCTGTTCGACGAAACCGTATCGCGCCTGCAGCAGGACGCCGGCTTCCACGACACCACCACGCAGTACCTCGCGGACTTCGAGCGCGTACTTGCAGAAGCCGACCGGACCGACCCCTCCGGCGACACCGCGCAGGGCCACCTGCGCTCCGACTACGGCCGCGTGTACCTTTTCCTGGCCCACGCGACCGGCCGCATCACGTGATCCGCGAGCCCGCGCTCTCGCTGACGGCGCGCATCGAGCGCTGGCCGATCGCCGGCGCCTTCACGATCTCACGCGGCGCCAAGCATGAGGCCGTCGTCGTCGTGGCCGAGGTGAGCGATGGAACGCACGTCGGCCGCGGTGAATGCACCCCGTATCCGCGCTATGGCGAGACACCCGAGGGCACACTCACGGGGCTTCAAGGCCTCGGCGGCCAGGTCACGCTAAATCGGTCTAGCTGGCAGTATTCGATGCCGCCGTGCGCTGGCCGCAACGCGCTCGACTGCGCGCTGTGGGACATCGAGGCCAGGCGCGCAGGCAAACGCGCTTGGCAGCTCGCTGGCCTCACTTCGCCAGAGCCCATCCTGACCTGCTACACGATCAGCCTCGCCTCACCTGCCGAGATGGCCGCGAAGGCCGCCGCCGTTGCGCACCTTCCCCTGCTCAAGTTGAAGCTCGGCGCGAAGGATGATGCCGGCGGCGACATCGAGCGCATGCGCGCCGTCCGCCGCGCGAGGCCCGACGCGCGCCTCGTCGCCGACGCCAACGAAGGCTGGACCGCCACCGACCTCGAACCGCTCCTGCGATGCGCGGCGGAAGTCGGCCTCGAAACGATCGAGCAGCCGCTCCCCGCCGACGACGATGCGATCCTCGCCCACGTGCCTCATCCGGTCCCCATCTGCGCCGACGAGTCCGCACACACCGCCGAAGGCCTCGCCGACCTTCGCTCGCGCTACGACGCCGTCAACATCAAGCTCGACAAGACCGGCGGCCTCACGCACGCCCTCGAGATGGCCTCCGCCGCCCGCGCACAAGGCTTGCGCGTCATGGTCGGCTGCATGGTCGCAACCTCGCTCGCCATGGCCCCCGCGCTGCTCCTGGCCGCAACGGCGGACTGGGCCGATCTCGACGGCCCCCTCCTCCTCGCACGCGATCGCACCCCCGGTTTGGCAATCGCCAACGGCATCATCGCGCCCGCCCCGAGCGAGCTGTGGGGTTGATCTCGAACTGCCCGACTTCCTTCTCCCGCTCGAAACGGACGTTTGCCGGGGTCAGACCCTGCGGGTCTGACCCCACGCTCCGCGCTTGAGAAAGCTGCCGTCGCCCGCTCCTCACACCGTTGTGCATCGGGTCAGACCCTGCGGGTCTGACCCCATTCGCGCTGACAAAGAATTTTCTGCGTTCCCGGAAGCCGAGCGCAGCGAGGCTATCCGGGACCTTTACACTTCTGAAATGTGTAAAGACCCCGGCTCTTGACGTTCCAACCTCGCGGTCGGAACGCTCGTCCGGGAACGCGAGGAGAAGTTTTTGCGGATCGTCCGGCTATGTCAGCGCCTATGGGGTCTGCCCCTGTCGCATGCACTTGTCGCATGCACGACATCACGCCCCGGTCACCGGAGAGCAGTGTCACGCCCGCCCCTTCTCCAACCGCAACAGCACCGCGCCTGCGACGAGCCCGAGCGCGCACGCCGCCATCATCGCGAGATACGCGCGGCCCGCCGTCGCCGCATAGACCGCGCCGGAGACCAGCATCACGCCGCTCGTGACGATGCCGGCCGAGAACGTCGACAGCAGTGCTTGCGCGGTTCCCGCCGCAGCCGGCGGTATGCGCGCGGCGATCCACTGCATCGCCCCCAGATGCGTCGCTGCGAACGTGCCCGCATGCAGAAGCTGCAGCGCCACCAGCCACCCCTCTGACGGATCGAACGCCATCGCGAGCCATCGCACGAGGCCGCACGCCGCCCCGATCATCATCAACTGGACCGGGCCGATCCACGCGAACCAGCGCGCGCCCCAGAACAGCGCGATCTCGGCCAGCACGGAAATCGCCCACAGCGTCGCGATGAAACCGGCCGACAGGCCCTGGCTCCGCCAGTGCAGCACGCCGAAGACGTAGAGCACGGAATGCGACGCCTGGATGATGCCCGACGTCGCCATGAAAACGATGAACCTGACATCACGCACCAGCGCCATCGCATCGGGCAGCGTCAGCCGCGCTGCCCCGCCGGCTTCCGCCCGCGGCAGCCACAGCGCCGCCGCCAACGCGAGGCTCCCGCCGATCACCGAAAGGTGGAGAACGGCCTCGGAGCCGTCACGCGCGACCGCCCATCCCGCGATGTAACTCGCCACGATGAACGTCGCCGAGCCCCACAGCCGGATCCGCCCGTAGTCGAGCCCTTCGCGCTTGGCCGCCGCGATCGTGATCGCATCGGCGAGCGGCATGATCGTCTGCAGCGACAATTGCATCACCACCACCAGCGCGATCGTCACCGCGATCGCCCCACCCCATTTCAGCCCGAGCATCGTCAACAGCGCGACGGCGCAAGCCCCGACGATCATCTCGCGATGGGAGTGACTGCGATCGGCGGCGAACGCGATCGATGGCGTGAGCACCAGCCGGATGACGAGAGGCGCCGACGACGCGACGCCGATCTCGAACGGCGACAGTCCCCGCCCGTCGAGCCACACCGGCAGATACGTGAGGTGCACCCCATAGACGAGAAACAGCGCGCCGAAAAACGCCGACAGGCGCACTGCGGAACCAGCGAAAGCGCCGCTGCCGCTGCCCATCAGCGCCCGGATCTCGTCGGCAGAACGCCTGGCGCCATCGAGGCGGGCGACGACGCTGCCCCGGCTTCGCAGATGATCTCAGAAAACAAGGCCGGATCGATGTTGCCGCCCGACAGGACGCAGGCGATGGTTCTGCCTCGGCAGTTCACGCGCCCGTTGAGCAGCGCCGCAAGCCCGATCGCACCGCCCGGCTCCAACACCAGCTTCAGCTCGTGATAGGCGAAGCGTATCGCCGCGCGCACCTCCTCGTCGCTCGCCACCACACTACCCGCCAGATGCCAGCGCAGGATTTCGAACGTGATCTCCCCCGGCGTGGGTGCGAGCAGCGCATCGCAGATCGAGCCCGACAGCTTCGTGTTCCGCTCGCGCCTGCCGCTCGCCAGCGAGCGCGCGAGATCGTCGAACCCGGCTGGCTCGGCCGCCCAGATCTCGCAAGCCGGAAGCGACGCTTTCACGCCGAGCGCGATGCCCGAAACGAGCCCGCCTCCCGAGCACGGCGCGATCACGGCATCCGGCGTCTTGCCCAGAAGTGCGGCCTGCTCGAGCAACTCCAGACCAACCGTTCCTTGACCCGCGATCACGTCGGCATCGTCGAACGGATGAACCAGCGCCGCGCCCCGTTCCGCAGCGATCCGCCCCGCGATCGCGTCGCGATCCTCGGCGACCCGGTCATAGAGATGCACGTCCGCCCCGAACGCCCTTGTCCGCGCGATCTTCAGCGCCGGTGCATCGGACGGCATCACGATCAGCGAGCGCAGCCCCGCGATGCTGGCCGCCGAGGCTACCCCCTGCGCGTGATTGCCCGACGAACAGGCGACGACGCCGCCCGGAAACGCGGCTTTGCCGACTTGCGCGATCTTGTTGTAGGCCCCGCGGAACTTGAACGCCCCCACCCGCTGCAAACTCTCCGCCTTCAGCAGCACATTCCCGCCCACGGCGGCATCGAGCGCGGGATGCGTCAGTAGCGGCGTCGTCAGGGACAGACCGGCGAGCCTCGCCCGCGCGTCCCTGACATCGGCAATCCCAGGCAATCCGGCCCGCATGGCCCAATCCTCATCTGACGCGCAAACCACCGCAACCGATAAACAACGGACTGCACGAATACAGATGCGCCCCCCTCGACGCAATTCGGCCGGCGGAAATTTCCGCCGGCCGAACGAACTGCGAGAATGTCGTACCGTCCAGCGGTACCGGACTTACCACTTCGTCTTCATCGCGACCGAGATGATATCGGTGGACGCGTCGACGTTACCGAGCACGTGGAAGCCGGAAAGCGAGTCACGATCCATCTGTCCGTCCTTCACGAACAGATGCGTGTAGGCCACGTCGAACGTAAGCGTCTCGCTCCACTTGTAGGTCGCGCCGAGGCTGGCCCAGATGCGGTCGTTGTCCGGAATACCGATCAGCCGCTTCTTCGGTGCATCGACCGGGGAAATCTCGTAAGCACCGCCGGCACGAACGGTCAGTTGCTTGTTGACGTCGTACTCACCGCCGAGCGCGAAGAACCATCCGTCCGACCAGTTCGCCGGCAGCACGCCGATCACCGTCCCGGGAACAGCGCCGATGGTGGCCGCTCCGGTCGAATTCGGGATGAGCACGCCACTGGCGAGCCCTGACGACGTGCCGTCCGAGACGACCCTCAGCTCCTTGAGCCGGCTCCACTGCGACCACTCGACAGTACCCAGCAGCCGGGTGTTGGACGTCACCTGCTGCCGCAGGCTCAGCGTCACGATGTTGGGCAATTCGATCGTCGTCTTCGCATCGACCGAGCGCAGACCACCCGGCAACGCCGGATTGGCGCCATTGGCGGCGCCCGGCGTGTTGATGTAGGCGCCGTCGAGATCCTGGCTCATCTGCGAACGCCAGCCCAGGCCGATCGTCGTACCCGCCGCCGGCTTCCACATCAGGCCCGCCGTGGCACCGATCGCCAATCCCGTTCCGTCGAAACGGGTGTCTTGACCGTCCGGCAGACCGGTTGCGAACGAGAATCGGCCCTTGCCGTACTGAAGCTGTGCGCCGACACCGACCGACAGGCTGTTCGAGAGCCGGTAAGCCATCGTCGGATTGAGGTTCAGCGTCAGCAGCTTCGTCTCACGGCCGACGACCGAAGCCTTGTAGTTCTCGTGGCCGCGATCGAGATCCGTCTTCAGGCCGAACGGCGAATTGAACGCCAAGCCGAGGAACAGGTTCGGATCGTAGTTGACGAACTGATAAGAGAAATAGCTTGCGCCCAGCAGCGCCAGCGAACCGATGTCGCCGCTCGAATTGCCGAACGCAGGCGACTGGATTGCGCCATTGAGCGCAGCGTTGGTGGGATGCGTCGCCGACGTGATCGTGATGTCCGCACGCGGCACGATCAGTGAATAGTTCGACTCCGTGTTGGTTCCGTTCTTGTTGGCTGCCGCAGCCGGGTTCCAGAACATCGCCGAGAGATCGGGACTGGCCGCGTTGCCGGCGAACGAGGCGCCCTGGCTCGACGTCGACTGCTCTCGCAGAGCGAAACCGCCGGCCGACGCAGTTGCCGCGCTCATGACGAGGGCGCCGACCGCTGCCGTACCGAGAAGATATCTGCGATGGTTGTTCATCTGGTTCCCCCATGCGCCTTCTTCAGAAGCGCTGTGCCGCCCGCTCGAGTTCTGCCCGATGATTAACCACCATCGCGAAGTTGCCACAATCGGCGTGCCCCCCATTTCCGCAAGAAAACCGCGCAGATGTTGCCGATCAGCCACCGCGATGTGTCCGCCCTCGCGTGATTCGCCGTCGGATGACCACAGGTCTTTAAACGAACCATGACAAATAGCGGCCCGCTCCCGAGCCGCTTCCCGCGTTCCACTGCTGCGTCATTGGGAGTTCAGCCGCGAATCAGCACTTGCCCAGGCTCATCGAGATCCGCGCCACGGCATTGCCACGCGGCGTGATGCTGATCGACTGGTTGCAGTTGTTGGTCTTCACGGCCATCGCTGCCGTGAAGCCCGGACCATCGATCGTCAGATTGAATCCGTCGTTGTTGATATCGCCCTTGATGGATCCGGCGGTCGCCCAGGTCCGCTCCTCCCAGCCGCCGGAGACGCGGCCGTTGGCGACGGTCAGATTGGTCACGGCATCGATCTTGTAGCCCTGACCGGCGCACCGCAGGTTCTGCTTCACGGACGAGCCGTTGCCCTCGACGAAGTACGTCGCGATGCACCGCATCTGCTCGGTCTCGCCGTTGGTCATCTGGATATTGCCCGGCCCCGACCAGCGCCCCGGTAGATTGAGCACCGGGTTTGCGAACGCGACGTGCGCCACAGCCGCGACCGCACATGCAGCCGTCACGAGAACGGAAACATTCCTGAAGGAACGGATGGCCATGGACCAGTCCTCTGCTCTCGACCGACGGTCGTGCTCGCGGGAACCCGACGCGTTCGGCGGCGGCACCAGCCAGCAATCCGCTGCGATTTCTGTTCCGGCACCGAAAAGCCGGTCGGCAGCGACGGCAGTCGCCATCGTTCAGTGCACCCGAGGCAGACTTGTTACAAAACTTCGCGTATCCCTCAAATCCAATTCTGCGATGGCTGCCCGTCGGCACGTGCATGTGACAACATTGCACGTCGCTCCGGCCGCGCTCACGCCGGCCGTTCATGCCGCCGGATGTCGAACAGGTGATCGACGGGCCCGTGCCCCTTGCCGACACGCTGATCCCGCCCCGCCACGAGCGCCGCCGTCAGATACCGCTTTGCGCCCCGAACCGCCTCGACCATCGGCAGCCCCGCCGCCGACAGCGCCGCGATCGCCGCAGAAAGCGTGCAACCCGTTCCGTGCGTGTTGGCCGTCTCGACCCACGCCGCCGCGATGTGATGCAACGAGCCGTCGGCCAGCGCGAGCACATCCACGGCCTCCGCGGCGGCCCGATGCCCCCCTTTGACCAGCACGCCACCGCAACCGAAGGACAACAGTGCCCGAGCCTGCCGCTCCGCCGCCGCCAGATCCATCGCCATCGGCTCGTCGAGCAGCGCCGCGGCTTCTGCAAGATTGGGCGTGATCAGCGCCGCCCGCGGAATCAAGCGCTGCTTGTAGGCGTCGACCGCATCGGGTTCGAGCAGCCTGTCGCCGCTCGTCGCCACCATCACGGGATCGACGATGACGGGCAGCGCCGGCCGCTTCTCCAGCGCCGCCGACACCGCGATCACGATCCCCGCATTGGCAAGCATTCCGGTTTTCACCGCGCCGACCTCGAGGTCCCCCAGCACGGCCTCGATCTGCTGGCCGACGAAATCGGCCGGCGCAGCGAACACGCCCGTCACGCCCGTCGTGTTCTGAGCCGTCAGCGCCGTGATCGCACTGGCCCCGTAGACCCCGAGCGCGCTGAATGTCTTCAGGTCGGCCTGGATGCCGGCCCCACCCGAGCTGTCCGATCCCGCGATGGTAAGCACTATTTCCAACTTCACGCTCACACGCACCTCATTGTCCCGCGCCGCGTTTCATGATCTCGCCCTGCAGAGATTTCGACGTCATCATCTCCTCCAGGCTCGCCAGCGCCGGGAACGTGTCGAGCAGCCATTGGCCGATCACGTTCATCGATCCGCCACCGACGAACACACCGAGCGCCATCGCGACCACGCCCGCCCCGATCAGTATTCTGTCGCGCCTCGCATCCGCCACCTTGCCGCCGACGCGTCCCGCGATCCATCCGCCGACCCCGAGTGCGAGCACCACGCCGGTCAGCGCCAGCGGCGCCCCGAGCCACCCCGCCTTCGACAAGAGCCCTGGCATCGCTGCACGCAGCATGTCGTGCACCGGACCCGCCAGGATCAGCAGCCCCGCGAGCAGCAGCATCACGCCCATGCCGCGCTCGACCACGTCCATGTGCCGGCGGAACCGCTGCATGAACCGCATGAACGGGCCGATCGCGACCGCGGCCAGGATGAACGGAATGCCGAGGCCCAGCGAATAAATGAACAGCAGCCGCACGCCCGCCGACAGGCTCGCCTCGTTGGCCGCCACCGCCAGCACCGTCGCCAGGATCGGCCCGACGCACGGCGTCCACCCGAACGCGAACGCGAGCCCGATGACATAGGCCCCGATCAGGCTGACGCCTTCCATGTCCGCGTGATAGCGCGCCTCCTGGTAGAGCATCGGAATGCGCACCAGCCCGAGGAAGTGCAGCCCGAACAGGACGATCACCAGCCCGGCCGCGATCGACAGCGGGTTCTTCCACGCCTGGATCAACTGCCCGAACGCCGAGGCCCCTGCCCCGAGCCCGACGAACACCGTCGTGAACCCCAGCACGAAGCAAACCGACCCGATCACGATCCGACGATGCTGCGCCGCGGGCAACGCTCCGCCTTCCCCCATCCGCGCGACCGTCGTACCCCCGAGATAGCCCAGATACGGCGGCACCAGCGGCAGCACACACGGCGACAGGAAGCTCGCCATGCCCGCCAGCAGCACACCGATCGAAATGTAGATCTCGGAAAGCATGAACCTCGCGTTTCCTGTATCATCATCGCACGAATACGAACCGCGCTCGATCATGATGCTTAGCACGGCGCCCCCCGCCCCCGCATCAACCCTGCGTCACCTCGCCGTGAGGCGACGCTGCAACCAATTGGATCACCTGCTGGCCGACACCTCGATTTGAGCAATGCCGTCATTCCCTGGACGGTCTTGGAGCGGGCTCGTTCGATGCTAGTCTGCATCGATATGCGCTGTCGCGAAAACGCTCGCGGCGCCGACGAAGCCACCCGGCTGTCGCTCATCGATGAAGCGGCGCGGACGAGACGGAGGAACCGGGGATGTCGAAACCTGAGCGCCGCATGCATCTGGGCGTGTTCTGGCTCGGCACCGGCAATCACTCCGCCGGCTGGCGCATGGACGGCGCCTTCGACAGCCACTGCGACTGGCAGATCGCCGAGGCCGGCATCAGGATCGCCGAGCGCGGACTTTTCGACCTGTTCTTCATCTCCGACAGCGTCGCCCCTTCGCTCACCGACCACCCCTCGTTCATCACCCGCTTCGAGCCGCTGACGCTCGCCTCGGCACTCGCCGTCGCCACACGCCAGATCGGCATCGGCGCGACTGTGTCGACGAGCTTCGCCGAGCCCTACAACGTCGCGCGCATGTTCCAGAGCATCAACCAGCTGAGCCAGGGCCGCATCGCCTGGAACGTCGTCACCTCGACGGCCGACAACGCCGCACTCAACTTCAGCCGCGACGTGCACTACACCCACGACAAGCGCTACGAGATCGCGACCGAGTTCGTCGACGTCGTCCAGGGCCTCTGGAATACCTGGGACGAAGGCGCCGTCCTGCGCGACCGCAAGACCGGCCGATACGTCGACCCGGCCAAGGTCCACACGCTCGACCACAAGGGCCCGCATTTCTCGGTGCGCGGCCCCCTCAACATCGAGCGTCCATCGTTCGGCAACCCGCTCATCATCCAGGCCGGCGGTTCGGTGCCGGGCCAGGAATTGTCGGCCCGCACCGCCGACATCGTGTTCGCCGTCGTCAACGGCGACATGGCCGCTGCCAAAGCCGCCTACGACGGATTGAAGGCCCGCACGACGAAGTTCGGCCGCAAGCCCTCGGACCTCGCGCTCATGCCCGGCATCATGCCGATCATCGGCCGTTCCGACGCAGAGGCCAAGGACCAGCTCGACCGCTTGCAAGCCTATCTCTCGGACGCGAGCGCGATGGCTCTCGTATCGAACCGCATCGGCCACGACATCACGAAGTATCCCCTCGACGGCCCGATCCCCGAATTCCCGCTCACCGACAAGAGCCAGACGTTTTCGCAGACGCTGCTCGCCAAGGCCCGCCGCGACAAGCTCACCCTGCGCGATCTCTATAACCTCACCGCCGCGGCCCGCGGCCACTGGGTCGTTTGCGGCACACCCACGAAGATCGCCGACACACTCGAGGAATGGTTCACCGCCGGCACCGCCGACGGCTTCATGATCCTGCCGCCCTACTTCCCGCAATCCTTCGACGTGTTCGTCGACACCGTCGTCCCCGAACTCCAGCGCCGCGGCCTCTTCCGCAAGCAGTACGAGAGTTCGACTTTGCGCGGGCATTTGGGCTCGTAGTGCTGTAGGTTGGGTCAAGGCCAATGGCCGCGACCCAACATTTCCCGGCATTCCGTGGATGTTGGGTCGCCCCCGGCTCGCGCTCCGCGCGTCCGGGGTTGACCCAACCTACGCACACGCCACCTCCTCAAACCGGCCAATCGCCCAGCCGGTAGGCGCTGTCCCAGAACATCCACTCGTGCTGTACGGCCCGCGCGAAGGCGGCGTGCATCGCATCGCGCGTGCGCGGGGACACGTCTTGCGCCACCTCGTCCACGACCTTGATCACCGCATCGACGGCCTCGTCGAACTCGACGCCGGCATAGGTGTCGATCCATGCCTGATAGGCATTCGGCTTCACCGCCCGCCCGAGAATGTCCTTCCCGACCTCGCGATAGATCCAGAAGCACGGCAGCAGCGACGCGAGCCCCACCTCGAACGGCTCGAGCGCCGCCACGCGGAGCAACCAACTCACGTAGTGATCGCACACCGGCGACGCCCGCGCCGCCGAGAAATCTGCCGGCAAAACGCCGAACTTCACGAAATAATCGGCATGCAGTGACCGCTCGACGATGATCGCAGTCTGCGCTGCACCGGCGAAGTGCACGACGTGATCGGCATCGCGCCCCTTCGCCGACGCCAGCGACAACGCCCGCGCGAAGCCTTCGAGATAGTGCGCGTCCTGAATCATGTAGTGCCGGAAGCGATCCTCGCGCAGCGTGCCCGCCGCGAGTTCGGCATTGAACGGCATCGCCAGGATTTTCGCGTAGACCGCCG
The DNA here is from genome assembly GCA_964574325.1 of uncultured Devosia sp. GTDB lineage: Bacteria > Pseudomonadota > Alphaproteobacteria > Rhizobiales > Hyphomicrobiaceae > CAMDPA01. The sequence continues at coordinate 14,783 of CAZNMY010000110.1, forward strand.
CGTTCCGCTCCCACGCCGCGCCGCTGAACTGTTGTGCCATCGCCTCGCTCACCTCAACCCAGCCGCGCCAATGTCGCGTGCAGCTCCGAAAAATGCTCGATCACCGCATCCGCGCCGAGCTCCCGCGGCGGGATCGTCGTATAGCCGAACGTCACCGCGACCGACTTCACGCCGGCAGCCTTCGCCGTGCCGATATCCGCCGCGCTGTCGCCGATCATGACGGCCTCGCGGCGGTCGGCGCCGAGCCCGGCGATCGCGGCCAGCAGCATGTCGGGCGCTGGCTTGCGGGGCAGACGCGGGCTCTCGCCGATGACCGCCCCGAACCAGCGCGTGAGGTCGAGCTGATCGAGCACGCGCCGCGTGATGTCCTCCGGCTTGTTGGTGCAGATCGCAAGACCGACACCATCGCGCGAAAGGCGTTCGAGAACGTCGAGCGCGCCCGGAAAGATCTTGCTACGCCCGGCCCCCAGCGCCTCGTAGCGCGCGGCGAACTTGTCGAACACGCGATCCAGCAGCACCATGTCGTCCCGCAGCCCGAGCCGCGTGAGCGCGCGTTCCACGAGTACCTTCGCCCCGCTGCCGATCATCGGCACGACATCGGCTTCCGCGAACGCCGCGATCCCCTCCTCGCTCAGACAATCGTTCAACACGTCCGCGATATCGCCCGCGCTGTCGATCAGCGTCCCGTCGAGATCGAACACGACGGCCCGAGGAAATGGCGTCAGAGGTTTGGTCGGACCTGATGGCATCGGCTGAAACATCTCCTGCGGCACGGAAAGGCTGTTTACAGCAGGCGCCACAACGGCGCGATAGCGAAACCGTGGGCTGGCCACAGCACGGATATCGCAGTATGGACAGCGTGCATTGCAGGGGGGCATAGAATGACTAGTGGAAATTCATCGGGCCACTCGATTGCGGGTCGCAGAGGACTCCGCACCGCATTCGCACTGATGGCCGCACTGTCGGCTTTGACCGGAAGCGCCGATGCGAGACAGTCTCGCCCCGTCGAGGTGACGGCCCCGCGAGAAGCGGGCGAGCCGATCATGGCGATCGTCTCGATCAAGTCGCAGCAGATCACGTTCTACGACGCCGAAGGTTGGACCCACCGTGCGTCGATATCGAGTGGCACGAGAGGCCGCGAGACCCCGGCGGGCGTCTTCGCCATCGTCCAGAAGAACGCCGACCACCGTTCCAATCTCTACGACGATGCATGGATGCCGCACATGCAACGGCTCACCTGGAACGGCATCGCACTGCACGGCGGTCCACTGCCCGGTTATGCCGCCTCGCATGGTTGCGTGAGGATGCCGTTCGGCTTCGCGGGTAAGTTGTTCGACAAGACCCGGATCGGGATGCGGGTGATCGTATCGCCCACCGATGCGGAGCCGGTCGCGTTCTCCCATCCCACGCTGCTCGTCGCGAAAGCTGAGACAGTAGCAGCCGCGCCCTTGCGTGCCGAAACGCTCCAGCGTGAAGCGGCAGATGCCGTCAGGACGGAGGCGGAATCGAAGAGGGCGGCCGCGAAAGCTGCCAAAGACACGGCCACGCTCAAGGCGACACTTCGTCGGCTCGAAGGCCAGAAAGCCAAAGCAGACGGCGAGCTTGCGTCCGCCGTGAAGGCGCTTGCCGCCGCCGGCACCGATCAGGCAAGAGACCGTGCCGAGGACAGGAAACTGAAAGCCGAAGCCAAAGCCGCAGAAGCCGGAGTGCAACTGGAAACCGCCAGGGCCGATGCGAAGACGCGGCTCGACGATGCGGCCAAGGCAGTAGAAGCGGCCAAGGCTGCCGCGATCCGAAAAGCCGACACCGCAAAGGCCGACAAGGAGGCGAAACTCGCGTTGCAACCGGTGTCCGTCTACATCAGCCGCGCCACGCAGAAGCTCTACGTGCGGCGGAACACGCAGAAGCCATGGCCGGATGGCGGCGAGGTGTTCGACTCGTCCATCGAGGCGCCGATCACGATCCGCAATCCGGACCGGCCGATCGGCACCCACATCTTCACGGCCATGGCGCTCGTCGATGGAAGCCTGCGCTGGACGGCCGTCACGATCGACGGCAGAGACGATGCGAAGTCCGCGCTCGACCGCGTCTCGATTCCCCAGGACGTGCTCGACCGCATCGCGCCGACCGCCGTGCCCCGATCCTCGATCATCGTCTCGGACGAGCCACTGAGCCGGGAGACCAACTACCGCACGGAGTTCGTGGCCGTGCTGAGCAACCAACCCCAGGGCGGCTTCGTCACCCGCAAGCCGACGGTCGCCCCCCCCGCCTCCGTCCCCGTAGCAAGCGCGTCCACCTGGGGAAGCGGCGGCGGCGGCTTCTGGTTTTTCGAGCAGCCCACCTCCGCCCGTCAGACCAGCGACCGGCGGCGCCGCGGCAACTATCGCCCGGTGCAGAAAAAGGAGTGGTGGCAGTAGGGCCTAACGCGCCAGCGCCGCCACGCCCGGCAGCTCCATTCGAGAAAGGCAACTTGACTTTATGTATCCCATAAGATACATCGATCTCGATGATCGAGATCCGTGAAACCGAACGCTTCTCAGATTGGCTCGAAGGCCTGAAGGATCAGCGCGCCAAAGCGAGGATTGCAGCCCGCATTCAACGTCTGGCTCTGGGCAATCCCGGCGATGTCGACCCGATCGGTGAAGGCCTCAGCGAGCTTCGGATACACTTCGGCGCGGGCTACCGCGTCTACTATCTGCAGAGGGGCGACGTGCTGGTCATCCTGCTATGCGGCGGGACCAAGAAAGGGCAGTCGAAAGACATAACCGCAGCGAAAGAACTCGCACGCCAGCTCGATGAATAGGCCAACGCGGCCACCAAACAGGAGAACGGTCTTGCCGGCCACGCAAAAGAAACTGAAGACGCGCCCATTCGATCCGGCGAAATACCTTGGCACGCCAGAAGCCATTGCGGCCTACCTGGACGATGCGTTCGAGAGCGGCGACGCACGAATCATTGCAGACGCTCTGGGCGTCGTTGCGCGCTCCGCCGGCATGGCGAAAATTGCCAAGTCCGCCGGCGTCGGGCGCGAAAGCCTCTATAAGACGCTCAGCGAGGACGGCAATCCCGAGCTATCGACAGTTCTGAAAGTGCTGTCTGCCCTAGGCTTCAGGCTGAGTGTCGAGACCGCAGCCAAGGTCGCCTGACCATGTCCCGACAAACGGGGCATTCGAGGGCAGTCCCCTCGGTGGGGGTGGGGCCGAGGCCCCACTCGCGAAGCGGCGCCTACCGCGCCAGCGCCGCCACGCCCGGCAGCTCGCGGCCTTCGAGCCACTCCAGGAACGCGCCGCCCGCCGACGACACGTAGGTGAAATCGTCGGCGACATCAGCCACATTCAGTGCCGCAACCGTATCGCCACCGCCCGCCACCGAGACGAGCTTGCCCGCCTTGCTCATCGCCGCGACTTGGGCAGCGAGCGCGAACGTCGCCTCGCCGAACGGCGCGATCTCGAATGCGCCGAGCGGGCCGTTCCACAGCACCGTCCGGCACGTCTCGATGACGCCTGCAATGTGCGCGACGGTCTTCGGGCCGAAATCGAGGATCATTGCGTCGTCGGGGCAATCGCCCACCGCATGCACGCTCGACGCAGCCCCCGCCTTGAACTCGCGCGCCACGACGATGTCGACCGGCAGCACGATCTCGCAGCCGCGCTCTTTCGCCTTCGCCATGATTTCCAGCGCCGTCTTGTGGAAGTCGGGCTCGGCCAGCGACTTGCCCACGTTCACGCCCTGCGCCTGCAGGAACGTGTTGGCCATGCCGCCGCCGATGATCAGCTTGTCGACCTTGGCGACGAGATTGGTCAGTACGGGGATCTTGGTCGAGACCTTGGCGCCGCCGACGACGGCCGCGGTCGGACGCTGCGGCGCCTCCACCGACGACTTCAGAGCGTTGATTTCTTCCATCATCAGCGGCCCGGCATAGGCCGGCAGCAGATGCGCGATGCCCTCGGTCGAAGCATGCGCGCGGTGAGCCGCCGAGAACGCATCGTTGACGTAGATGTCGCCCAGCGCCGCCATGGCTTCGACGAGCCGGGGCCGGTTGACCTCCTCGCCCGTATGGAACCGCGTGTTCTCCAGCACGATGATGCCGCCGAACGGCAGCGCCGCGATGGCGTTGGCCGCGACGTCGCCGACGCAATCGTCCGCGAACGCGATCGGCATGCCCGCGAGGCTCGCCAGCGTTTCGGCGACCGGCTTCAGGCTATCCTTCGTATTGCGCTCCTTGGGCCGGCCGAAGTGGGACAGCACGATGACCTTCGCGCCGCGCGCGGCGAGATCCTTGAGGCCGGGGATGACGCGCGTCAGGCGGGTGGCGTCGGAGACCTTGCCGTCCTTGACGGGGACGTTGAGATCGGCCCGCACGATCACGCGCTTGCCTTTCACATCGGCGCTCGAAATCGGCTTCAGCTTGTCGAGGTTCATGGCGCGCTCCTCACGATTGTGTCCGAACCGGCGTCTAGCCGGGAACGCCGGGGCGGACAAGTGGTTGCAGGGGGAATGGGTTAGGGGAGTGTGGGGATAGAGCCGGGTGGCCTCGCCCAATTCTGCGCTCCGATTCTCCGTATCGGTCCTGTTCCCCCCGGAACTGCCGCCGGGCGAGCCGCGCTGTCTGATGAAGGTCTGGCCGCATGTGGCCGCATCTCTTCGGAGGATTGGACAGTGGAACTCGCATACAAGCTCGGTTCGGCCCTGGTGCTGACCGTGATCATCGTGGCCAACTTGTGGGAACGGAACAATCCGCGCACCGAAGTCTCCCGCTTTCTGTGGGGGCGCTATCCCGGCTTGATGTATGTCGGCATGGCGTTTCTGGCTGTCCTGGTCGCATTTTCGACGATCGACGCAGCCGCCATGATGGGCTGGGTCACGCCGGGAACTGTCGCAGCAGCGGTGCCCGTCCTCGGCATTCCCATGGCCGTTCTGGCGCTCGCCGTCCTCGTGATGGCAGCCCGTGCGATTGGGCAGTTCGCGGCGCGGCGCTGAGGCGTGGCGGACGCCGCTCAGTGGGCCGGGCCGGGGAACAGGAAGCCGAAGCCCCGCCCCATAAGCTCCCGGTCTTCCGGCGAAATCGTTGTTTTCCCGAACGGCCGCTCGACGTGGTACGGGCTGAGCAGGTTTCGGCATCCAGCCAGGCTCGCTTCGATGCTGCCGCCCGGCCCGCCGCGCCGGTTGTGCGCCATGATGTCGGCCTTGCACCCGGCGGTCTCCGACACGAACGCCGGTGACCGCGCGCTCGCGCCCACCAGCAGCGCCACCTCGTTGAGATGCGCCACGCCGGCGAGGCACAGCGCCGCCATGCCAGCCTTCGAAATCACACCACGGTCAAACCGCGCGCCCCCACCAGTTCCCGCCGCAAATCCTCTCCCGGCGTAGGCTGCCAGCAATACGACCGGCACGATGGTCGCCCTCAGCGCCCAGTTGTTGGAGCCGCTGAAGCCGATCACCGCCGTGCTCGCGAGCACCAGCGCTGCCGACACCGCGATCGCGCGCATCCGCACGCCATCCTCGTCGCCGCGGTCGAGCCCCTTCCCGATCACGAAAAGCCAGCCGACCTCCAGCAGCATCAGCAGGAACGCGATCAGGACACCGACGAGCCCCATCACGGGCTTCCCCGTCTGCGCCGCCCACGCCGTGAACGCCTGCCCGATCACGACCCCGCCGCGCGCTTCCGAACCCAGATAGATGTAGGCGAGCGGCAAGGCGGGAATAGCGAACCCCAGCGCCAGCCAGCCGATCCGCGATCTGTCCCTGGATCTCACGAGTTCCCACACCAGCGGCACCAGCGCCAGCACACCGCCGATGAACGCGAACACGGACGAGAACGCCGCGACCGCCATCAACAGCCCCGCGAGCACGAACGGCGCCCGCCCATTCCGCAGCGCCAGCGTCATCGGCTCCGTCGCCACGACCAGCGCCAGCAGCACGGCCATCGCCCCGGTCATGTGATGCGGCACCCAGATCAGCGACGTCGACAGCGCCGAAAAACTGTTGGCGATCAAGAGTCCGTTCTGCCACCATTCCGCGTGCAGCGGGTGACCCAGCGCCACGAAATGCCGGATCGCGAACAGGCCGTCGACGCCAGCTCCCGCGATCACCAGCCCAGCCATCGCAAAAGGCCGCCCCTCCGGCGCCACCAGATGCCGGATCGCGACGATCAGCACCCAGGCGATCGAAAGACACAAGCCCAGCGCCCCCAGCGCATAGGCGAGCTTGATCATCGCCATGCCCGTCACGGATTTGAAGACTGACGCCAGCGCCGCCGCCGGAACCCAGGGCACATAGTAGAAGTGGAAGTAGCTGTCCGGCTTGAAGTTGAGCCGCGGCGGATACCGCTCGGCGTTGACGAGGCTCGCCACCTCCTGGAAATGCCAGTTGTCGTCCCACGTGATCGGCGCGACGAGCACGCCCGCGATATACTGGTACGCATAGGGCCCGAGCCGCAGCAGCGCCACCGCGGCCGCAAACCCGACGAGCGCCTTTTCCCAGCCCTCCAGCTTGGGTTGCCGCCAGTCGAAGCCGAGCCGCCCCAGCCCCCACCCCGCCGCCGCCAGAACGACGACGAACACGACCGGCAGCACTGCACCCGAAAGTTGCAGCAGCGTCATCAGGCCGGCCGTGAGGCAGGCGGCAACCATCGTTGAGATGACCACACCGGTGATCGATGTCATGAAATAGAGCCCCCGCCGCGGGCACATGCAAACCGGCTCGGTCGCAAGACCCAACCGGCCGAATCACCGGCCCCCGCGACTATAGCGCTCCCTCTCTCTGGTCCGCAGGCCCCAGGCCGCAATGCGGCACGGCGCCAGTGCGCCGCGCCCGCGCAGGACCCGAACGGATCGAGGAAGCGACCGTGAGCGCCGACAGATCGCGCCGACAACGTGCGCAAATGCCAGCGTTTTATGGACAGTGGTTTCCCCGGCGGCTATGACTTCGGCCGAAGCGACAGGCGGCCCATGGCTGGCCGAATGCGCGAGAACGTAGCCAGAGGAAGAGAGAAGTCGATGAGCGGGGCCCAAAAGAGCGGCGCGAAGAAGAGCGGCGTCAACGAGATCCGCAGCGGCTTTCTCGATTTCTTCAAGAAGAACGGCCACGAGGTCGTCGCCTCCTCGCCGCTGGTGCCGCGCAACGACCCGACGCTGATGTTCACCAACGCCGGCATGGTGC
>CAZNMY010000111.1:0-21582 GCA_964574325.1 uncultured Devosia sp.
GGAAACCTTGCGATCTGGAGCGCCCCTACACCCTACCCCTCCCCACAACGAAGGAGGGGAGACGCCCAATTCTCGATTCGGTTGTTGTTCGTAATGTCCCAAGGATACCTGCAACGACGATCGAATCATGATCCGTGCACGCACATCGATCGACGTAGGCTGGGTCAAGCGCAGCGCGACCCAGCATCCACGGCAATACGTTCATTGCTGAGTCGCGGCCCGCCGAAAAAGGCGGACCTTGCCCCCCTACGACGTAGCGGTTGTCGCTGCAGGTGTCCCAAGGAGAAGATTTTCGATGGAGCGGGGCGGCGCACCGACCGAACGCCATCACCCCAACTCGACGATCGTCTCCGGGAACTTGTGCAAGCGCTCGCCGGGGCCGTCCTTGCCGATGATGTAGTTGTCGCACACCCACGACATGATCCCGCGATGCACGTATGTCGGATGCACCACGATGTTGGTGTCGGCCTCGATCGGCAGCGGCTCGTCGCTGCGGATCAGCGGACGCTCCACGAGATCGTAGCCCTGCCCGTGGCAATAGAGGCGCGCTTCCTCCGGCCGCTTGTTCTTCTTCATGAACGCGTTGTACTGATCCCAGATCTCCTTGCAGGGCGTACCGGGCTTGAGCAGGTTCAGCGTGAAGCGGCGTGCTTCCAGGCAGAACTGGAACTCCTCCTTCAGTTCCGCCGAGGCCTTGCCGAGCACGCACGTGCGGCCGAGTTCGGTGTACATGCCCCCGGGGCCGCTGTCCTCGACGAGCAGCGTGAAGTAGTCGCCCTCGCGGATCACGCGGTTCTGATAGTGACGCTGTCCGAACACGGCAGCCTCGCCGAGCGGCGCGGACGCACACAGATAGATGCCGTTCTCGCTGCCGTGCCGTTGGCTCCATTCCTGCGCGATGGCCGCGACGTCGCGATCACGCATGCCCGGCTCGATCGCCCCGAACGCGGCTCGCATAGCGCCGTCCTGCATCGCGGCTGCACGCCGGACGAGTTCCTGCTCTTCCGGGCTCTTGATGATCTTGATCCGGTCCACGAGTTCCGTCGCATCGACGAACTTCGCCTTCGGGAATTCCTTGCGCACGTAGTCCACGACCGCCGCCGACATCTGGTACATGCCGACGAGACCGATCGTGCCGGCCGCATAAGGCTGCAACCCCTTCGCGGCCAGTTCCGCGTCGTAGGGCGCGGTGTAGTGGCACGACGAATAGCTCGGCGTCGTCAGCCACTGTTTCACCCCGCGCCTGATGCCGTCGCCTTCGTGCGGCAGCGTCTTCGCCATCCCGAACGGCCCCTGGCTGACCAGCGTCATGTCCTCGTCGCGGGCGAACACGATCGTCTGCGGGTAGCCGTTCGTGGCCGGCAGATCCGTGAACCACTTCACGTAGCCGCCCATGTGATCGTTGTTGTTCTGCATCAGCAGCGCGTCGATCTTCGCGGCCTTCATCGCGGCGCGAACGGCCGTCCACCGCCGCTCCAGCTCCTTCATCGAGATCGGCGTCTGCAGGCGCGGCGAAAGCTCGGTCATGGCATCCTCGGGCGTTGAAGATCGAATTGATCGTTTAAGGCCGCCATATAATCACAAGCAGCCCACCGGCATAGCCGACGGCCTATTTGGCGAGCGACCGCAGCCGCGCGATCACTTCCATCGGCGCCTTGTGCGCCTTGTCGATGAGCGCGTTGATCGTGGCCCCGTCGACGGGATCGATCTCGACCCTCTCGCGCGCCGCATGGGCCAGGAATTCCTTGTCCTTCATCGTCGCGTCGAACGCCGCCCTCAGCACCGCCACGCGGTCGGCCGGCACCTTCGGCGCCACCATGAACGGCCGCCCCATCACCTGCTCGACGAACCCGATCTCGAACAGCGCCTTGTCCGCAGGCTTGTCGAGCAGCTCCAGGATCGTCGGCGCGTCCGGATACGCCGCGTCCCGCTTCATCCCCATCTGCAGGACGACATTGGCGGCCCCGCTCTTGAGCCACGGCGCGATTCGCGCGCGGAACGCCGCCGACGATCCCCCGGATATGTGACCGTCCACCTCGTGCCGCTCGACCGCCAGCAACGCCGCCTGCGAGCCCTGATAGCCCTCGACCGATTTCAATCGCGTGCCGAACGTCGCGTTCAGCATCCGCGAATAGATCGACGTCGGCGAGTTCGATGCCGTCGAGCTCAACGCGATCTCGCGTCCCTTCAGATCCGCTGCCGCCTTCACCCCGGTCTTGGCATTGACGATGACGAGCCCGACCTCCTGTTGCGGCGAGCCCAGCCAATGGAACTGCTGCGGATCGAACTGCACCGCCGACTTGTCGAAATCGTAGATCCGCACGAGCCCGGCATTCCGCGACAGCCCGCCGATGACGGAGCCGTCCTGCGGCGCGACGTTGTTGAGGTAGTTGGCGGCCCTGAGCCCCTCCGCACCAACCATGTTCTGCACCACGATCGACGGCTCGCCGGGGATGTGGCGGGGCATGTGGAGAGCGAGCAGACGCGCGTACTGATCGTAGCCGCCACCCGGCGACGCCGCCGTTATCATCGTCAGTCTGCGCCCTTTGTAGAATTCGGCCGCCGACTGAGCTTCGGCAGCATCGACTGCCGCAACCGCGAAGACCGCACAGAGCAAACCCACGACGGCGCGCCGCGGATAGTTGCGCATCACGCCGGAACCGGGACCAGAACCCATCACGCCTTCCTTCCTGTCTTCAAAGCATCGATGATTTCCTGCGTATGCTCGCCCAGCTCCGGCGACGCCGATCGTATCGTCGGCGGCGTACCCGACATGCGCAGCCCGCCCCGAACCAGCCCCACCTTGCCCAGTGTCTTGTGCGGAACGTCCACCCGCATTCCCAGATGCTCGACCTGCGGATCGGCGAACACATCGGCGAAATTGTTGAGTGGTGCCGCCGGTACGTCCTCGGCCAGCAACTTGTCGATCCACACCGCGCGCGACGCCGACGAAAAAGTCGCCGACAATTCCGCATGAAGCGCGTCGTAGTTCCGGCCACGCGCTTCACGCGCCGCGAACCGCCCGTCGGTCAGCCACTCAGGCTTGCCGATCACCCGAACCAGCCCCTCCCAGAACTTCTGCGGCGAGGAGAGATGGATCACGAACGGCTTGCCGTCGCCCGCAACGAACGCGAACACCTGCGCGCGATGCGTGCGCGTCGCCCGGCTCGGCGTCTTCCCGTTCTCGAAATAATTGGCGGCATTCTCCCCGCAGAACGACAGCGTCGCCTCGAGCAGCGACGTATCGATGCGCTGGCCGACGCCGCTCACGCCCCGGGCGACGAGCGCCGCCAGAATGCCCTGCGCCGCGACCATCCCCGATAGATGATCGGACAGCGAGATGCCCATCGGACGCGGGGCATCCATGTCCGTCAAGAGGCTGAGAAGGCCGCTCGCGGCTTGCCCTACCGTGTCGTATCCAGGCCGCTTCGCGTAGGGGCCAGTCTCCCCGAAGCCCGTGATCGCGCAGTAGATCAATCTCGGATTTTCGACTTTCAGCGCCTCATAGCCGAGCCCCAGCCGCTCCATCGCCCCGCTGCGGAAATTCTCGATGATGACGTCGGCGCTGGCGCCGAGAAGCCGCGCGTCCGCCTTGCCTTGCGCCGTCTTGAGATCGAGCGCGACACTCTTCTTGTTCCGGTTGACCGAGCCGAACGTCGGACTGTAGGCGACACGCCCCCAGCTTCGGAACGGATCGCCCTTGTCCGGACTTTCCACCTTGATCACCTCGGCGCCGAGATCGCCGAGCATCATGCCCGCGTACGGCCCCGAGACATAGCTCGCGAACTCGACGACGCGGATTCCATCCAGTGCTCCAGCCACGGCGCTCCCCAAGCCAGCCTTTTCGTTGGAGCGACTGTAGGACGGTATGCCGCGACCGCAAAGCCCCGCGGGAGCGGACCTCAGCGCCGCCGCCGGTCGTATTTCGCCAGCAAGGCGCGCGCCCGCTCGATCGTTGCATCCGCGATCGCGGCATGCCCCTCCGCCGTCGGATGAAACGCGCCGGAGTAGGTCGCCGCCAGCAGGAGCTGAAACCACTGCACGCTCTCGACCTTCAGCGCCTTGAGGAGCAAGCCCTGCGCGACATGGAAATTACCCGTCATGAAGGCATCGTTGGGCGTGCGGAACCAGCGCTGCCGCGAGGCATACGCCTGGAAATCGGCGGGGTTGTAGGGCTCCCAGTTCCCGTTGACGCGGCGCGGCATGCGCAGGTCGTCGACACTCGACAGCGCGTTCTCCGCCCACCCCGCACAGATCCCGCGGCCGAGGAACTGATCCCGGTGCCGCTCGACGAACGTCCAGCCATGCTCGCGCGCCGATGCCCGCATCACCCGCTGCAGACGATCCGCCGCCCGCTGGCTCTCCCGCGCCTTGGCGGCCGACAACCGGAAGTCGGGCACCACTTCCATACCCGCCGTACTGTCGGGACAAACGGCGCGACCGTCCTCGAGCAGCGCCATCGCCGGGTAGGCCGTGAGCACGACGCGGTCACTCTCGTTCCACGGCAGATGCAGAAGATTGTGGAACGCACGGTTCAGCGACTTGTAGCGTTCATCCAGCAGATCGAGCGCGGCATTCGCCTCCCGCTCGCCGTGCACCTGACCGATCCAGCCGCCGAGCCGCCGCAGGTTCGTATCGTCCGACAACACTGCATTGGCGACGAGGCGCGCGAAGCCGACGTCGTTGCCGCCGATCGACATCAGGATGAGATCGATCTTGCGCGCATTGTCCTGCTGGCACTTGTGCAGCACGAGCCCGCCCTGCAGCGCCTCGATCTTGCCGTTCATGTGATAGGCCTCGGGCAGATCCTGCGCCGGCGCATTGAAGCTGCCGCACTGCGCGATCGCCACCGCCGAGATCTGCGAATACTCCGGCGGAGCCGGCACCCACTCGTTGCCCTTGTAGCGCAGGAAGAGCCCGTGCACGACTTCCGCACCCGAGCACGCGACGCCGACGTAAGTCACCGCCCGATGCGGATCTTCGACCGAAAGCTGCAACGCCGCGCGCAACTGATAGGAATAGAGCGAGCGATGGCACGCCTGATCGACCCACCGCGCATTGTTGGTGATGAAGTCCTTGTCGCCGATCTGCTTCCAGTTGCCCGCACGCGCGGGATAACCCACGGGCTGAGCGAGAATGCTGCGTTTGGGATCCTGCCGCCCGTAGTCGGCGACGCGCTCCCGCGAGAACCTGACGGGCACATCCGGATTGCCTTCGCCGCTGCCGAAACTATCGCCCATGCCGACGATGAAGAGATCGCGAACCCGGATATCCTCATCCGCGACCTCGCGCCCATCGATCTCGACACTGAGCATCAATCCTGCGGGAAACGGAACCTGCACCTCGATCGGCTTGTCGCACGCCTGCTTGACGACGACGCCGCGCTCGCTGTTGCGTCCCTTAGGGGCTGCGTGCCAGACGCACGCCGCACGCTCGTTATCGGCGAAAGGTCCGAGCTCCGCGACGATCCGGTGGCTTTCGGGCTGCGCATAGGCCTTCCCGTCCGGACAGACATGCTCGTTCCTTGCCGCGTTCCAGCATGGCGCGCCTTCGAGCGTCGCCGCCCACCCCTCGGGATGCCGGGAGGCGAGCGCCCGCTCGGCACTCAGAACGGGCGTCCGCCGCTGTTCCGGCGAAAGCGCCACCCACGTCGCGCGATGCACGTCGGTATCGCGCGGATTCGAGAAGAAGCGGAACGTGTTTCGGACGCGCCACTCGATCTTGAGACCGTCGGGAACGTCGATCGAACGGCTTTTCGCTGCAGCCTCGTCCGCTTCGTCGCGGACAGGATCCCCCGTACCGCCCTCGGCGGCCACGGGCAGGATAAAGAGGGGCCCGGCGACGAAAGCCGCGCAAGCGACAGCACCGATCATCCGCAGCACGACGTTCATGTTGCTCATTCCCTCATGATAGCCGGTCGGCGCAACGCACGCATGACAATCCGCCGCATACGTTCACCGTCGGCGTCCGCTGGGATCGGTCCGGCTCACATCCGGCCGGTCCGGCTCGTCCGCCAGATCCGCCAGACCCGCGTCAACGGCGCTGTGTCGAGCGCTTGCAATGACGCGATGCCACGCCCTTTGCTCACTCCCAAATAGGGCCGAACCAGGGCGATGGGTAGTGCGGCAAGGCGCACGAGCCGATCCGCCTCTTGATAACTCGGAACGAGGTAATTCAGCCGCGCCTCGATGGCCGCGGCCACGTCGTTCTGAACACCGCGCCAGGCCGCCTCAACCCCATCGCCGCTGATGAGGTCGGCTCCCGCATCGACGGCGAGACCGTGCTTTGCAAGGAGCCGCCGCGGCAGCACCACGCGCCCCTGCGCCAGTTCTGCCGGCGCCTCGATCAGGCAGCGCGCGAGCCCATAGACGATGCCGGCCTCCTCCAGCACGGCCGGCCGCGTCCCCTGCCCGCCGAGTATGCGCCACGCGATCTCGAACAGACCGCCGTCGTATGCCGCCAGATGCGCGCCGAGTTCATCGAGTTCGCCGAAAGGGCGATCGTCCAGCCGTTGCGATTGCGCATCGAGCACGCCATGAACGAGTTCGAGCGGCACCGCATGCCGCAGCATGGCAACGCCGAGCGCATCCGCGATCGGATTGCCGGTCGCCCCGCCCCCCGCCCCGGCCGCTGAGCCGAGCGCATCGCGCCACCACTGCAGGCGTATCTCGCCGATCATCGGCTGGCTGACGTCGCCGGGAATGCGCGCGATCTCACCCGCAAAGGCCGCGAGCGCCAGAAGGTCGTCGCGCACATCGGCAGGCGCGAGCAGCGCCGACAGATAGCGGTCACGCTCGAATGCCCGCGCGGCGGTACGAACGATTTCGGCTTGCGACCTGCCGCCGTAATCTTCGCCAACTCCGCTCAAGCTCCGCTCCGTGAAATCCGGCAAGTCACCTCGATCGTCGGCACCGCTTCCGTCCCGAAGGGCCGAGTCCGCCATGCGGTCAGGCACCGGTGCGCCGCAAGCAAATCAGCTATGCGCCGCCGCAACCATCGCCAGCGTCACCGGCACCGACAGCACGAGGTTCCATCGCGCATACGTCGCAACCTTCGCCCGCGCCGCAGCAACTTGCTCGGGCGTCCCCGCCTCGATGCCGAGCACCAGCCGCAGTCCCGGCCAGATGAACATGTGCACGAACATGTACATCGCCATCGCCGCCAGCACACCCACCCACATCAGGATGTTCCGCGAGGTCGGGATGAACACCGACGACGCATAGACGAGGCTGCCGCCGAGATAGCCGCTGGTGACCAGCAACACCGCACCGGTCACCACCGTCAGATGCGACGCATGCCGGAAGGTCGCGGCCACACGCGGCACGATGTGCTTCATGATGGCGCCGCGCGCGGGCTGATCGGCTTCGGCCACGGCCGCGAGTTGGATGAAGTTCACGAACCACACCATGCCCAGCCAAACGATGCCCGCGCCGACATGCAGCCAGCGCACCAGCATCGCCACGAGCCCGACGCGATCGATACCGCTGCCGGCCAGCGCCACGACCAGCAGCACCAGCGCCGCCGCACTCCCCAGAGCGAGCGCTTTGCCCGGTGTTCCCAACAACCCGCCCATGTCAGTCTCCAGTTAGTTTCGCCGATGCGACAGATTTCGCCGGTGATGCAGGCCCGCCCGCCGCTCAATCGACAGCGATGAGAGCCGCGCCGACCCGCCGCTGCTCGGCTAGCAGAATGTTGTAGGTCCGCGCCGCCGCCCCCGTCGTCATGCTCTCGAGCACGATACCGGCAGCCTCGAACGACCGTTTGATCTCGCGCGACGGAAATACGTGCGCCGCCCCCGTCCCGAGCAGCAACACCCCGATGTGCTCACGCTCGCCGAGAACGCGGTGGAAATGCTGGAGTTGCAGACCGGACGGCATCTGCGGCTCCCACGCCCAGACGCCGCTGGGCAGGAACAACAGCGATCCCCGATGGCTCATCTCCGCGAACCGGAACCCGCCGTTGCCATAGGCGTCTATCGGCGACCGGCCGGGATAGTGACCTTCGACCCGCGAAGCCTGATCCACCGGCAGCGCCATCCCAGATCCATCTCCGCTCCACGCCGCCTCGAACCGCGCGACCGCGATCAGATGCGCGCCTTGTTGCCGCCCGCCGGCGCAGTCTCGCTCCAGTCCCGCTTGACGCCGAGATAGTCGAGGACCGGCGCCGAGATGAAGATCGACGAATACGTACCGACGAGGATGCCGAACAGCATCGCGAACGAGAAGTTGTGAATGACGGCACCGCCGAACAGATACAGCACGATCAGCACCATGATCGTCGTCGTGCCCGTGAGAACCGTGCGCGACAGCGTCTCGTTGATCGACAGGTTGAGCAGTTCGTTGAGCGGCATCCGCTTGAACTTGCGCAGGTTCTCTCGAATACGGTCCGCCACGACGACGGTGTCGTTCACCGAGTAGCCCAGGATCGTGAGCAGCGCCGCGACGATCGACAGGTCGAACTCGAGCTGAAACAGCGAGAAGATGCCGGCCGTCAACAGCACGTCGTGGAACAGCGCGACGACCACACCGACCGCGAACTGCCATTCGAACCGGAACCAGACATAGGCGATGATCGCGAAGATCGAGGACAGAACGGCGATCAGGCCGGTCATCCTGAGCTCGGCAGAAACGGCTGGCCCGACCACCTCGACACGCCGCTGGATGAACCCGTCGCCGAGCGCGGCGATGACCTTCTTCAGGGCCTCCTGCTGCTTCACCTCGCCGTCGCGCGGATCCTTGCCCGTCTGCTGCTCGACGCGGATCAGCACGTCGGTGGGTGCGCCGAAGGTCTGGATCTGCACCTCGCCCAGTCCCAGCTTGCCCAGGCGCGAACGCAGCTCCGTGACATCGGCAGGCCCGGACTTGGACTGCACCTCGATCATGGTGCCGCCCTTGAAGTCGACGCCATAGTTGAAGCCTCGCACGCCGATCACGACGAGCGACAGCACCATCGCGACGATGGAGGCCCAGAAGCACAAGCCTTTGAACCGCATGAACGGCAGCATCGTGCCGTGCGGGAAGAAGTCGAAGCCTTTGAAGTTCGGCAGCATCTTTTATCGCTTCTATCGGATTGGACAGGGGAGATGCGATCTCACACCGGCACCTCGATCTTCTGGGACTTCGCGCGCGCCGACTTCAGCCACAGCGACACGAGCAGCCTCGTCACCGTGAGCGCCGTGAACACCGACGTGAAGATGCCGAGGGTCAGTGTGACGGCAAATCCACGGATCGGACCGGACCCGAGCCAGAACATGATGATCGCCGCGACGAGCGTCGTGAGCTGGCTGTCGGCGATCGCGACCATCGCCCGGCTGAAGCCCGCGTCGATCGCCGCGATGGCCCCCTTGCCGGCCCTCAATTCCTCTCGGATACGCTCGTAGATCAGCACGTTGGCGTCGACCGCCATACCGATCGTCAGCACCAGCCCTGCGATGCCCGGCAACGTCAGCGTCGAGCCGATCGCCGACATCAGGGCCACGATCATCAATCCGTTCACCATCAGCGCGATCGCCGCGAAGATGCCGAACGTTCCATAGGCTATGACCGTCATCACGACCGTTGCCGCCGACCCGATCCCGAAGGCGAGCATGCCCGCATCGACCGAATCCTGCCCGAGGCTCGCCCCGACCGTGCGCTCCTCGACGATGGTGAGCTTGGCCGGCAGCGCACCCGACCGCAGTTTGATCGCGAGGTCGTTGGCGCTCTCCACGGTGAAATTACCGGATATCTGACCGGAGCCGCCGAGGATCTCGGAACGGATGACCGGCGCCGACAGCACCTTGTCGTCGAGCACGATCGCGAACGGCCGGCCGATGTTGTCCTGCGTGAACCGGCCGAAAATCCGGGCGCCCTTCTGGTTGAAGCGGAAGTTGATCACCGCCTCGTTCGTGCGGCTGTCGAACCCCTGTTGCGAATCGACCAGATCCTCGCCCTGGACGATCGGGATCTCCTGCAGCAGGTAGCTGCCCGCCCCGCCGCGATCGGCGTTGGCGTCGCCGGGATAGACCTTGAAGCCCGCCGGCATCCGTCCCTGTTGGGCCTGATCGGGCAGGATGCTCTCGTGCACCCGGTGGAACGTGAGCTTGGCCGTGGAGCCGATCACTTCCTTCAGCCGGGCCGTATCGTCGAACCCGGGCACCTGCACCAGGATACGATCCCGCCCTTGCCGCACGATGCTGGGCTCCGTGGTGCCGAGGCTGTCGATGCGGCGACGGACGGTCTCGAGCGCCGCACCGATGGCGTTGGTGATCCGCTCGTTGAAGCCGGCGTCGGTCGGCGTGAGTGTGATCAGGTTCCCCTCGGATTTGACCTCGAGGGAATTGCTCTGCGTGCCCAGCAGTGCGCTGCCGATCTGGGTATTGAGCTTGCGAACCTCGACCAGCGCTTTCTCCACGTCGGTCGCATTGACGAGCCGCACGTTGACACTGTTGTTGGCGACGCCGACGCCGCTGAACTGGATCTTGGCATCCCGCAGTTGCCGGCGCGCGTCCTGCTGCGTGTTGACCAGCCAGTCCTTGCGGAGACTGTCGACATCCATCGCCAGCAGCAGATGCGCGCCGCCCTTGAGATCGAGCCCCAGCGAAACCTGCTTCTTCGGAAGAAAATTCGGCCAGCCCGCCACCGTCTCCTTCGCAAAGAAATTCGGCAACGCATACAACATGCTCGCCAGACAGGCGAGCACGATCATAGCGGTCTTCAAGGGCGAGAACTGCAGCATTGCGGCACCTGGTTTGGTTCCATCGCCCCGATCCGGCAGGGCGATGGCAGAAGGGGAAGGCGGCGGGAGAGAGCCGGTCGCGTCTGGCTTGCCCTCACCGCGAGCGCGGGATCGCCGATCAGGTCGCGTCCTTGACGGTTTCGCCCTTGGCGCGCACCTCGGAAATCATGTGACGGACCACGCGCACCCGGGTATCCGATGCGATCTCGACCTCGATCTCGCGGTCGTCGATCACCTTGGTGATCTTGCCGACGATGCCGCCCGACGTGACCACCGTATCACCGCGCCGAACGTTGGCGAGGAGTTCGCGGTGCTGCTTCATGCGCTGCTGCTGCGGACGGAACAGCAGGAAGTAAAAGATGATGAACATCAATACGATGGGCATCAATTGAACCAGAAAGTCGGTGCTTCCGCCGGCGGCGGTCTGAGCGAAGGCCGGAGTGATGAACATGCTGTTCTGTTCCTTGCGAAGACACGGATCGAGACGACGCGAGGCACGCCGCGGATGGCAAGACGCTTGCCTTCCGGCGTGGCAGTACCCCCTCTGATTTCGAGCGCAATATAGTGTCGCGCCCCTGTAAAGCAAACCATTCCCGCCCGATAGCCGCTCGCCGTGCTGCGCACCATTTTCTGCCGCGTCGATGTCACCCGCTCCAACCCCTTCCGCAGATCGACCGGGTCCGGGATTGCGCCGCGCTGACAGCTCTCGAAGCGCGTTGCTGGTTCATCTACCAGCGCCACTGTGGGTGACGGCGGCTCCGCCCTCGTCTATACGGGGTCCCATCTCAGCCGGCCCAGCCGGCCCCCTCCCCCTCGACACGTGCGCCGCCAAAGATGACCGATACAGACCTGCTCGCCCGCATCGCCTCAGCCCTGGAGCGCATGTCGCCTGCACCACCGAAGGCCCCCGCGTTCGATGCCGCGGACGCCTTCGTCTGGCACACCGACCCGGAAGGCTTCGAGCCGGTGCCGAACGTCAACCGCGTGCCGCTCTCGCTCCTGAAGGGTATCGACCGGGCAGCCGAGCAGTTGCTCGCCAACACCGACCGTTTCGCCCAGGGCCTGCCCGCCAACAACGCGCTCCTGTGGGGCTCGCGCGGCATGGGCAAGAGTTCGCTCGTCAAGGCGGCCCACGCCGAAGTTGCCGCGCGCAAGAACAACCTGAAGCTCGTCGAGATCCACCGCGAGGACATTTCCAGCCTGCCCCGCTGCCTCGGCTATCTCCAGGCCAGCCAAGCGCGCTTCATCGTGTTCTGCGACGATCTCTCGTTCGACCACGACGACACCAGCTACAAGTCGCTCAAGGCCGTGCTCGAAGGCGGCATCCAGGGCCGCCCGACCAACGTCCTCTTCTACGCCACGTCCAACCGCCGCCACCTCATGCCGCGCGAGATGATCGAGAACGAGCGCGCGACCGCGATCAATCCGGCCGAGGCCACCGAAGAAAAGGTGTCGCTGTCGGACCGCTTCGGCCTGTGGCTCGGCTTCCACAATTGCAGCCAGGACGACTATCTCGCGATGGTCGCAGCCTACGTGAAGCACTTCCGGCTGAAAGCGAACGCCGAGCAATTGCGCGGCGAAGCCCTGGAATGGAGCACGACCCGCGGCGCCCGCTCAGGCCGCGTCGCCTGGCAATACGTGCAGGACCTCGCCGGGCGCCTGGGACAGCAGCTCGAATCGTGAACCGTGGCCTCGCCCCGTCGTCTCCGCTTGGAAACACCTACTCCACGAACGTCTCGAGCAGCTCCACCGGATCGCCGTAGCGCGAGGCTTCCTCGATCACCTTGGGATCGCGCAGCGCCATCAGGAAGCCGTTGTCGATCAGCGTGCGATCGCCGACCTTCACCGTGCAGTCGAAGATCACGCTGTCCTGGTGGATGTGCGGCTCCTCCCAGCGCGGCACGTTGCGCTTGAGATATTCGCTCGGCCGCTCCGCATCGGTCCCGAAGTGCAGCGCCCCCGGCGCGTTCGAGCCGGCAGGATAGGCCTTGTAACGCGGATACTTCGGATTGAACCCGCAGCCCAGTTCGTGCAGTTCCGCGTTCACGCCGACCAGCATGTCGCGCATGATCTCCGCTTCCGCCGACTTGCCGTGCACCTTCTTCACGACGCCGTTTTTGAACTCGAGCCCGATCTTCTCACGGAAAGGCTCGTCGAAACCGATCGCCCATTGCGGATAGACCACGCCTTCCATCTCGGCGTGCTGATCCTTCTTGCGCTTACCCTGATCGCGCCCGAAGCAGTTGAGATCGTAGATGTTGGGCCCGTGCGTCGGCATGAAGTGTACGTAGCAGCCTTCCTCGACCGCCTTGTCCTGCCCGCGCCAGCGGTTGTTTCCGAGCAGTCCCTTCACCATATCGGGCGTCCATTTGATCACGAGATCGGTGCCGCGCGGACATTTGAACGTCATGTCGAAGTTGCGGTCCGTCGGATACATCCGCGCCGTCGCCCGGATGATCTCGCCGACGAGATCGACAGGGAACCGCGCTTGCGGCGTATGCAGCAGATCTAGATCTCGGAAGTAGGTGATCTTCACCCACCGCTGTCCCTTTTCCTTGCGCAGCTTGTTGAAGAACGGATCGGTGACCGAGCAGAACCAGCTCGAGATCACGAACGTCGCGCGCTCGATGATCGGCTTGGCTTCCTCCGGACAGACCGACAATTGCGTCGTCGGCATCATGAACTCGCGCGGGAATGCGCCCCGCGACAGCGCGATGCCGTGCAGCGCGTCGATGATCCGGCGATCGAGCAGCGGATCGGTCAGGAACAGCACTTCGTCTTCCGGCCGGAAGGCGAACACCTTGATCATGTTGTCGATGGCTTGGAAGTAGTTGCGCGTCTCGTTGTTGACGAACGTCTTCTTCGAAGGCATCGCGGACGCGGTCTCGGATCGCAGAATCCGCTCGAGCGTCGGAGGCTGAAACTTCATTTCATTCACTCCCGAATTGACGTTTCCGACCCCGATCGTGCCTCGCTTTTCAGACGAGGGCAAGCACACACACAAGGCACCATTCTCCTTGTCGAGCCGCTCGTGCCGTGTCAGCTTTTCTCACGCGCAACCAGCGAAAGCCCCCATGGCCATCCCGTCTCGTTCACCCCCGGCCGACACCAAGTCAGCCATAGCGACCGCCCGCACGCGTCGACTGCTCGACGATCCGATCGCACCGACGCTCGCGCGCCTGGCAGCCCCCAACCTCGTCGTCTCCGCCGCACAGACCGCCGTCGCCGTCGCCGATGCCTGGTATGTCGGCTATCTCGGCGTCGCGCCGCTCGCAGCGCTGGCATTGGTCTTCCCCGTGCAGTCGCTGATGACGATGATGTCGGCCGGCGCGATGGGCGGCGGCATCTCGTCGGCGATGGCCCGGGCTCTCGGCTCCGGCAACCGCGAGCGCGCCGAAGCCATTCCGCTGCACGCACTCATCATCGCAACTTCCATGGCGCTGCTGTTCACCGTCGTCTTCGCGATCTTCGCACGACCGTTGTTCGCGATGCTCGGCGGCCGTGACGTGGCCCTCGTCGGCGCCGTCGACTACGCCCGCATCATGTTCGGTGGCGCGATCGTGGTGTGGGCCGCGAATTCGCTCGCCTCGCTGTTGCGGGGCACGGGCAACATGGCCGTACCCGGCGCGGTGTTCACGATCACCGCGCTCATCAACATTCCCCTGTCGGGCGCGCTGACGCTCGGCTGGTGCGGCTTTCCGAAACTCGGCGTCGCCGGCCCCGCCGCCGCCGCGATCGTCTGTTTCGGCATCGCTGCGATGGTGATGCTCGCCTATCTCGCGAACGGCGCGAGCGGCATCCGTCTGCGCCTGTTCGACGTGAAGCTCGATCGCGCGATCTTCGTGGACATCCTGAAGGTCGGCATCGTCGCCTGCGGCAACGCCCTGCTCACGATCGCCACCATCGTGATCGTCACCGGTCTCGTCGGCCTCTACGGCACAGCAGCCCTCGCCGGCTATGGCCTCGGCAGCCGCCTCGAACTCCTCTTGATCCCGATCACCTTCAGCTTCGGCGGCGCGATGACCGCGATGGTCGGCGCCAACCGCGGCGCGAAGGCATTCGCACGAGCACGCGCCATCGCCTGGACCGGCGGCCTTGCCGTCTTCGTCATCACCGGGCTCATCGGAACGACCGTCGCGATCGCACCGGACCTGTGGATCGGCCTCTTCACGACCGACCCAGCCGCAGCCGGGATCGCGCGCCGCTACTTCGCGATAGCAGGCCCGCTGTTCGCCTTCTTCGGTTTCGGCCAGGCGCTCTATTTCGCCACACAGGGCACCGGCAACATGATCGCGCCGTTCACGGCGGGAGCCGCCCGCCTCGTGATCGCAGGCGGCGGCGGCGCGCTGATCGTGCTTGCCCTCGGCCTGTCGCTCGATTGGCTGTTCGTCGCCGTCGCGTGCGGCTTCGTCGCCTTCGGCAGCATGCTCGGATACGCGGTATGGCGTGGCAGGACGTGGAACCCAGAACGCGCCTGATGTGCGCGCCTACCTCGCCGACGTCACTCCCATCCTCCCCGCCGACCAGTCGCGCCCCACGCGCGCGCCGCTGCCCAGCGCCACGAAATGCGGCCCGATATCGACGTGGATGTGGTCCATGTCGCGATACGTCATCGTGCCGCCCTGCGAGTGATTGGCCACGAGCCAATCGACCACCGCCTGCTTGCGCGCACCGGCCTTGAAGTCGATGGCGTTTCCAGTGCGATGACGCGACGGCCGGCCGGTTCCCGCGATCGTGGCACCGGATCGGCAGGTCGACACGAGTTGCATCGCACCGAACTTCGCCTCGATACGCCCGAGCAGGTCCTTCGCCGCTGATGACAGACACCCACGCGGCGCCTCCGGGTTGTCTTGCACAAGCGTGTCATTCCTCGCCGATGTCGTCGTGCCTTCGTCATCTTCGCTTTCGAGGAACATCTTGTTCACCCAACCGGTCACGTCCTGATGCTTCACCGGACACCACCTCGAGCGGCACTCGCCTGTCACCGCGACACCGCGCCCCCGCGGCGGAATCGACCCGACGACATCGTGATCGCCCGACGGTCCCCCGCGCACATTGAGCACGTCGCTGCCACGAACGTTGACGACCTTGAACATTGGTTCCGCCGGCATCGGCGGCGCCGGCATCGGCGGCGCCGGCTTCGCGACCATCTGCTGCGGCGGCCTAGGCGACTGGGGCGATCGGGCCGGCTTGACCTCGACCTTTGTCGCCGGCTTTGCCGCCGCGGTTTCCTTCGCTTCGACATTCGACACGATGGTCACCGAGGTCCCCTCGGATGCCCCCGCTTTTGCTGACTGACCAGCAGGACTCTCGGCAGCCGAGGGAGACTCACGATGGGCGAGCTGGGGTGCGATCTCTGGGGCTTGAGCCAGGTCCAGCGGCGCGAAATACGGTCCGGTGAGACGTGAGAAAACGGGCCTCGGCTGGTACGTCGGTGCGACAGGCACCATTTCCGGCGCGACCTGGGTTTCCACGAACGCAGTGGCTGTTTCCGTCACGGTATCGACCGCGATCTCGGCCGGCTTCTCTGCAGCCTTCTCGACAGCTGTGGCAGGCGGCGTCGGCGGCGTCGCGATCGCAACCCGGTTGGGCTTCATGGGTTCAGTCCGCCCCGCCGCGATTACCGCTTTGGCAGCGGCAGGCCGAGCATCGACCGCAGAGGCGGGCCGAGCCGCATTCTTCACGGGCTTCACGGCTTCGGGCGCAGCCGCTACCTTCAAATGAACCGTACCTGTTCCCGTCTTCCCGTCACGGCTGGCCCAATGTATCCGCGGGCCTTCCTTTTTTATCCGCATGCACTGCGTCTCGGTGTTGAACCACGTCTCCCATTTCTGGCACAGCATGTCCGACGCGACCCACCATTTGCCCTTGTCGCGGGATGCGCCGAGATAGAAAGCGAGTGCTCCCGCCTGTCCGCTCATCCGGCCGTCATTCCCGTAGGTGATGGACAGCTTCGTTCCCAGCGGCGTGTCGAGATCCACGACCGCGCCGGCGATCAATTCGGAAAGCGACTTGCCCGAAAGCGGAACGGGTGCAGCAAACGCAACGTCGAAAACGCAGAAACAAGCGGTGGCGACTACCGTTCTGAGCATCATGCAACCCTTCGATGTGTCGATCGCGACCCCTCCCCGCAGCAAGGTCATCACTACTGCTGACGCCCAATTCGGGCAGGAAGGGGTTTGAAATCGGATCGCAATCTGTCGATCGAAGGGCTATTCGGCGACCTGCAACATTCTGAAATCCCGGACTTGGGATATGCCGCGAAATCTCACGGGCTGGAGAAGCCGTCGAGGCACGGCCCCAGCACTGACCGAAGCACAAGATGGACCAACCATCGCTGCCGAACTATGCTCCGCGCCGATCAACCCGCAATGGAGCCCCGCCCGATGCAGATGCGCACACTTGGCAAGACCAAACCCCTGGCCGTCCCCGCGATCGGACTCGGCTGCATGGGTATGACGCCGATCTACGGCACGCCCGATCCCGCCTCCGCCGTCGCCACCATCCAGCGCGCCGCCGATCTCGGCGCAGGTTTCCTCGACACCTCCGACGCCTACGCCAACGGCGCCAACGAGGAACTCGTCGGCCGCGCCATCAAGGGCATCCGCAACAAGATCATCCTCGCCACCAAGTTCGGCAACGTGCGCCTCGCCGATGGCCCCGGTGCCAACGGCAAACCGGAGTACGTGATCGAAGCCTGCGAGAAGAGCCTGAAGCGCCTCGGCGTCGACGTCATCGACTTGTACTACCAGCATCGCGTCGATCCCGCCGTGCCGATCGAGGACACCATCGGCGCGATGGCCAAGCTCGTGCAGCAGGGCAAGGTCCGTTATCTCGGCATGTCCGAAGCCGCAGCCTCCACGGTACGCCGCGCGCACAAGGTCTACCCGATCACCGCACTGCAGACGGAGTACTCGCTCTTCACCCGCGACGTGGAGCCGGAGATCCTTCCGACCTGCCGCGAGCTCGGCATCGGCTTCGTCGCCTATTCGCCGCTGCAGCGCGGCACGCTCACCGCCGAGATCAGCAAGCTCGACGATCTCGCCGAGAACGATCGCCGCCGCGAGCATCCCCGTTTCGCCGCCGAGAACCTCGCCAGCAACGTGCGCCTTCGCGCGCCTCTGGAAGCGCTCGCCGCCAAGGTCGGCGCGACGCCCGCGCAGGTGTCGATCGCCTGGGTGCTGTCGCGCGGCGACGACATCGTGCCGATCCCCGGTACATCGAAGTCGCATCGTCTCGATGAGAACCTCGCGACGCTCGCCAAGTCGATCTCCAAGGCGGACCTCGACGCGCTCGGTGCGGCCATCGACTCAGCCAAGGTCGCCGGCACCCGCTATCCCGGCGGTCAGATGAAGACGATCGGGATCTGACGCGAACCAACGCTTCATCGGCGCTGCCGGCCCAGCGCCGGCCCCCCTGCCGAGGGTGGCTCGAACAGCCCCCTCGGCTCTTGTTTCTGCGTCGATAACCGAAAATGATTCACCATTCTTCCCCAGAGCTTGGCCCCGGCAATTGCAATTCGATCGCGGCTCTATCGGTCTGCGGCGACGGAAACCGCATGCGCTCCTCGTTATTCCCCACATGCAGGCGGTGACGACATCGATGGATCAGCCCGCCTGCTCGAATCTCGAGGAGAATGACAATGGTAAAACGCAAGCTGGCCCTGGCAGCCGGCGCACTTGTGATCGTCGGCGGCGCCGCGGCGATCGCAGCGGTCGGTCACCGCGAAGGGCGCATGCATCGTGACCGCACTCCCGGCATGGAGGACTTCGCCCAAGGTCCCGGAATGGGTGACGACAGGGGCCGGGGCCACCATCGCGGCGGTCGCGGCGATGAGGACATGCGTCGCGGCTGGTTCAATCGCTCTTTGACGGCCGATGAATTCGACGCCCGCACCCGCGAGCGCTTCGCCCGCCTGGACAAGAACAGCGACGGCGTGATCGACGCCGCCGAGGTCGAAGCCGAGATCACCCGCGCCACCGAACGTCGTGGACCGATGCGCGAACGGATGATGCAGCGCTTCGGCGGACGCGCCGATGCCGACCGCGACGGCAAGATCACACGAGCCGAGGCCCTCGACCGCGCCAAGCGTGACTTCGCCCGCATGGACCTCGACAGCGATGGCCGCATCACCGATGCCGACCTTCCCCCGATGATGCGCGGACGCGATGTTCTGAAGGGCGGGACGACAGGCATGGGTCATCGCGGCGGCGGATTCGGCCTCGCCCGTATCGTCGGCGCCGATGCCAACAAGGACGGTATCGTCACGCAGGACGAGTACCTCGCCGAGGCCGGCCGCCGCTTCGACCAATTCGATCGCAACAAGGACAGCGCCATCGACAAGGCCGACCGCGACGCCATGACGAAGGAAATGACGGACTATCGCGTCCGTCGCTTTCTGCACGCCCACGGTGCCGGCAAGGACAACCGCGTCACACGCGAGCAATTCATGGCCTCGGCCAAGCAGCGCTTCGCCGAGCGTGACGCCAACAACGATGGCCGCATCGACCGCGAGGACCGCGGACGCGGCATGCGCATGCACCGTGGTCCAGTCGAAGGTGACCGAGGCCCCGCTGAACGGGGCATGGGCGGACGCGGCCCCGACGACCGCGGCCCACCCCGCTGATCGGCCTTCCTCTGACCCGAGTAACGGCAACTGGCCGGCGGTGGCCGGTTGCCGGTTCCCCGCAGCGCCGCCGATGACTATCGTCCGGCCGCTGCGCCTGTGCCATTCTGGAGATGCGCCGTGACGGCTGGCCGGATCGCGCTTCACACGGATTCAGAGGATAGACCGGCAATTGCTGTTGGCTGGCGCATGACGACTGCAGGTGACGAACGCACGCTGATGGCGAGGCTCCGTGCGCGCGATGCCACGGCCTTCCGCGTGCTGGTCGACCGCCACATGCCGGTTCTGCTCGGGGTCGCCCGACGCATTCTTCGGGACGAGGCGGAAGCGGAGGATGTCGTGCAGGAAGCATTCGTCAGGCTCTGGCAGAACGGCGCTGGCCTGGATATCGGCGATGCCGGCGTCCGCCCCTGGCTCCGCCGCGTCGTGACCAATCAGTGCATCGATCGCATCCGGGCCGGCCGGAGAACCGACGTTACCGACGAAATCCCGGAGCAACCGGTACAGGCCACCCAGTTCACGAACCTCGCCCGGAACGATATGTCCGCCCGTGTCACACACGCTTTGCAGGAGCTGCCCGAGCGGCAACGCCAAGCCCTGGTTCTTTTCCACTTCGAAGGATTGAGCCAGAACGAGGTTGCCGCGGCCCTCTCCGTGAGCGACGAAGCCGTCGAATCCCTGCTCTCACGGGCTCGCCGGACATTGCGGACCACCCTGAAGGACGAATGGCGACAGCTACTCCCCGATGACGGGGATGAATCATGAAATCATCACGAGCGATGACGCGGTGGAGCCCCGCAGCCCCACCCGGAAAGGCAAGACGAGCATGACCACCGACCACGAGTTCGAGACGCCCCGAGCAGAGCTCGCGCATCTCCTCGACACCTGGGGAAACGACCGGACACGCTGGCCTATCCGCGTCCGTGCCAGGATCGCGGTCCTGTCCGCAACCGTGCCCGAGGCTGGAGTTCTGTTCGCTGAAGCTCGAGCACTGGACCGCCTGCTCGACGAGGTCCGCGATGCCCCCGCCGGCGTAACACCGGCACGAGCTTCCCGCCTCTCCGATCGGATCATGGCGGCCGCCTTGGCGAGCACGCCGCCGGCTGCCGCTTCCAGCTCGCAACGCCCCCCCGGCGCAACCGTCGTGGCCATCCGCCCGAAGGCCCCGCCGCGGCCGGTGTTCGCGCGCGGCTGGCAGGCCGCCAGCCTGATCGCCGCAAGCCTGATGACCGGTATCTATCTGGGCGGCAGTCTCAATCTCACGCCGGTATTGCAGGAACTGGCGGAAGCGGCGGGCATGTCGGCCGTGATCGATCCCACCATCGCGTCGATCGGCGACGACCTCTACGACGAGGAGACGCTATGACCGACGCCGTCCCCGCCGCGCCGCCGCCACGCCGCAACTGGCCGCGAATCCTGCTGATCGCATCGATTGCCTTGAACGCCCTGTTGATCGGTGTGATCGTTCGCGGACTGTGGATCGCACGGACCAACCTGGCACTGGGCGGAAGCGTCGAATCCTCGATCCCGTCGTTCCTGAATTCCCTGCCGCAACAGCGTCGTGAGGAACTGCGTCGGGGAAGTGTTCTGAGCGAACGTCCCGCCGCGATCCGGCCGCTTCGCATGGAGGTGCGCCGCGCCCGTGCCGATACGGCACGCGCCTTCCTCGCCGAACCCTTCGACAAGCAGGCGCTCATCGCAGCCCAGGAGCGGTTGCTGGATTCGGAGAACAAGCTCCGCCGCGCCATCCAGACCATCCTGCCCGAAATGGGTGAACGCCTCACGCAGACGGAACGGCGCGCCTACCTGAACTGGCGCGGCCATCGAGGCCACGGCGAGCGCCGGGGCAGATGGCGCGGCGGCTCCGGCGACGGTGATGAGCCCGCCACCGGTCCGCAAAAGAACTGAACGCCAGCCCCTGCCCGTCCAGCTCCTTCAGGCACTGCGCACCGTTCCGTCTCCGAAAAACAATCCCTGCATGCTTTGCTCCAGCGTCGTGCGCAGTCGCAAACCGTTCTCGTGGGTCTCGGTGTCGAGGCGGCAATCCATGAGATCGAGCAGGCCCGAGGCGAGCCAGACCGCCAGCTCCCGGCGTCCCAGCCCGACCTCGAAATGCGAGAGTTCCGTCCCCGGCTGGATCAGCGGTGCGGCGCCATCGGCAACCTCCGTCACGTCGATGACGAGCGCCACCTGCCCGTGACTGCTCGACGCCGAAACGCGGATGGAGCTACCCGCTGCAG
>CAZNMY010000112.1:0-21384 GCA_964574325.1 uncultured Devosia sp.
CCGACTTGTCGCGTCTTGCCTTCATCCGCCATGCGCGCGAGTTGGGTTTCGAAATCGATGCGATTCGCACGCTGCTACAGTTGCAGGAAAACCCGGGTCAGTCGTGCGCAGCAGTCGACACGATCGCCAAAGCGCGCCTTGCCGATGTCGCGCAGCGCATGGCGAGCTTGCTCGCGCTGAAGGCAGAACTCGAACGGATGATCCGCAGCTGCAAGCGCGGCCGCGTCGCCGAGTGCCGCATCATCGAGGTGCTACAAGACCATGCGCTGTGCGCGCATCACCATGGAGGGTGACAACGGGCGGTCGTGCAAGACCACCGCTCTCGTCCCAATCGGAACTGTGTGGTCTGAATTCGGGGTCAATTCTTGGCGCTCTCGGAAGGCCAGAATTCAGTGGAATAGATGAATACTCCTGTTCCAATGACTTGGAATGCATCAACCGGTCCGAAATACCGGCTGTCGAAACTATTTAACTCGCCGGATAGAACGAAGAACTGGTGGCCGTCGATTTTGTGACAACCGCCCCACTGCGGTAACGACCGGCTCGACGTGTCGGCAGTCAACGCGCGAGCTACCAGCCGTCCGTTGATCGTGACGATCGCGCCGTGCCGGCAAACAAGATCAGGGGCAAGTGCTGCGACCGGTTTGATCAGCATGGCATGCGTCGGCAGGTAGCCGCGCGCGCGGGCGAGGCCGCGCATGGGCTCGGACAGTCGCAGCGCTGCGAACTCGCCTTTAGATGGTGGACGCGCGACGATCACATAGAGACCGACCGGCACGCTTCGGGAGACGTTCCACACGAACAGCGGCGATTGCGCCTTCGGCCACGCGACAGCGGCAATGGCGATCGCGATCGACATTGCAACCGGCCAACGTCGGTGCCTCATTTCGTTCGTCCGGCTTTCGACCATTCGAGCAGCTCCTTGCGGCAGTAGACGACGCGTCCGCCGTGCCGCCGGAACACCGGCCCAGTGTGTTTCCAGCGCATGTTGTCGAGCGTGCGTGGGTTGACCTTCAAGAACTTGGCCGCCTCGGCGATGGTCAGGAACGGTATGGCGCAGGCGCCGCTGTCTGGCAGAGCGGTAGTCGTGACTTTCGACATGGCGTTCCTCCAACCGATCGACGTCCAGAGGATCACAGCTTTCCGGCCTCGCCGGAAGTGGCGGTATCGGAGATCTGCGAAATCACCATCCTTGTCTCAGGAGGTCTCGATAGCCGCCCATCGCCAGCTTGAGACCGCGGTCCAAGTCGCGTCGCACCAGGTCTCGCAATCCAGCTGGGGCCCATTCCCTCTCGACCTTGGTCTGTCCGTAGATCACGATCGCGACCTCGCGGTGACTTGCACCGGCGGCGCGACCGTCGAGCGCAATGATGGCGTCGCGCAGTTTGCGGGCCTGGGACGTCCAGATGCGCTTTGGCGGAGACCTGGGCGCAGTTCCAGACAGAAATCGGTCCAGCATGATGAGCTGATGGCCAGAGCGCCGCAGCTGCGAATGAACATGGAAATCTAGGAACTCCGGTCCTTTGACCTCGTCAGCGCCATCGACGGCGATTTGCAGGATCACGCCGTGGGCGCGCAGCACGAGATGCTGACGGGATTCAGCGTCGATCAGAATGTGCTGCAGCCCAGGCATCGCTCTGACATCAACGCCTGCTGACTGCGCCGAATCGGCTCGTGCAGTCGCGTGAAGCTCAGGCATCCCAGTGTCGGCCAACCAAACTATGCACGCCTCGAGGGCGCCAAGGCGCGGATCAGCGAAAGGACCAGACGTCCCATGCCCGCGTAGAAGGCGGCACTGCGGACAGCAACTTGGCGACTGGAACTCCGTTCGGCGTTCGCGTTTGGACGATATCGCCCGGTGGCCGTGCAGCCGCATCAGCCTGGTAGCGCGGATTGCGGCGCATGCCTTCCCACGCCCAATCGGACTTGGCGTACATGCACATGTGATCGTAGGCGGACAACACTGGCGGCCACGCTGGACCGACATGCATAGGTGGGCGCGACATCTGTCCTCCGGACATTTCCTCGGAGTTTGAACGCGATCGCCCGCAACTGCGCTGGAGTTTCACCGCGCGCGACCGGCAATCCGGTGCGGCGTGCCGATGTGGCGCGCGCCGAACCGGCGCACTCGGAGTATCGCACTAATGTAGAGAATTTTGTTCAATTAATGAGGTTTAGGGTAAGCATGCCCTTACGAAGACGAACAGCGACACGCGATGCCGATCATCAGCGATGCTTGTGGGTGAGCAGCGAGGCCGCGCCAGGCCGCCTATGGGGTTCAAGACGTGGCGCTGATCGACATTGATGCGGGTGACGGGCACGTCGAGGCCGCGTGCGCGCCTGTTCTGGCTGAAGCCGAAGTGACGCATGAATTCCTCGATCAGAATCTTCCCGGGCGGGATCGGGATCGAATTCTTGATACGCGTCTTGCTCATGAGCCCACTCCTTGCGCTTTTTTGCTTGAGACCTGCTGTGGCTGCGCGTGCCACCAGATCCCATGCATTCTAGTCACTGTGATAGTCGACGATCTCAACGCCCCGGCACGATCGCTCCAGCCAAAGCAGACGCGAGTTAATGTTGGTCAACTCAGCCTCGGTTTTCCAGTTGTCCTGCAAACATTGATTCTAGGACAACACAGAGATTGGCCTATTGCGTTGCCTTAATGTGCGGGATGTCTTCGTCCACAGCGGCAGCCGTCGAGACGATCTCTGTCAACCGCGCCCCCCAAACTTCCAGCGCCTCACGCTTCTCCTTGTCGTAGCTGTACTTGACATAGACCGCGCTGGTGATGTTGCCGGTGCGCGCGGAGATGTGGTTCAGCACGAGAGAGATGGTGTGCGGGTTGACGCCGAGTTCGGCCATACCCGTGGCGGCGGATCTGCGGAGATCGTGGACACGAAAATCTGCGAGTTCGAGCGCCGGGCGCGCTCGCTGCATGCCTTTGGTGGCGGCACTCGAACCGATCGGTACTTCATCTTTCGGCGATGGAAACAGATAGGGACTATCGCCCGAGAGCACCTCGGCCTCCTTGATCAGCGCCACAGCCAATAGCGACAGCGGCACGCGATGGGATTCACGGTTCTTGCTTCTGATGCCGGGCAGCATCCAAATCGGATTCGGACCGTCGAGCTTGAGTTCGGATTTGGCGATGTTGGAAACCTCGCCGATACGCTGCGCCGTCACGAGTGCAAGTTTGAGCGCGAGGCGCACGCCCGGTGTGAGTGGCGAGTCGGCAAGGTTGGTCCAGAACTGCTTGATCTCCTGAGACGACAACGCGCGCTCGCGCGGCCGTTCCTTCTTGAGCGGCGGCTTCATGCCGAACGTCGGGTCGGCGGAGAGGATGTCGCGGCTGACCGCCCAGCGAAAAATCGAGCGGACCAGCTCATACACACGCGCCGGCCGGTGTGACAGCTTACGAGCTTCGTCGAGGATCGGCACATCCATGGCTTTGAGTGAAGTGAGCTTCTTCTTGCCGAGTCGGGCGTCGGGCTTGAGCGCGACAAGGTCCAACAGCCGCAATACATCACGCTTGGTAACTACTTCCGCCTTCTTTGCGCCGATGACGGGCAGGATGTGGCGCTTGAGCATGGATATGTTGTCGGCGAGCGAGCGAGCGGTCTTGTTGGGGCCATGCAGCTTGACCCACTCGTCGCTCAATTGCTGGAACGTCGGGGCAGTCCTCTTTGATTGAACACCGGTTGCCGGGTCTTCGCCGCTTTCGATCTCGATCTTCAGCGCGAGCGCCCTGCGACGAGCCTCTGCCAGCCCGATTTGCGGGAACGGCCCAATGGCGACGCGGCGCACCCGGCTGTCGCTCCGGCGCGTATAGATGAGCGTCCAGCTCTTCGAGCCATCCTTCTTGCCCACACGGAGCTCGAGGCCGCGCATTTTGGTGTCACGCAGTTCCAGCCGGTTCTGTCCCTCGGCGGGCCTGGCCGTTTCAACGCGCCGATCTGTCAATAATTCCATCGGCATAGGCAGGTTCCTGTGGCTGGCAATCGCGACCAAACCTGAAGGTCACAACGACAAACGAGAAAACACCTGAAGGTCAAAATGGGGCTATTTTGGGTAAGCCAGGGGTAAGGAAATGACCAAGCTCGCCTGATTTTCCATGATACGCCGTGAGGCTAATTCGAAGCGATAATATACTGAGATATTTAGCTAATATCAACCGTATCGACGTATCATTTAATCTCATATACTCTCTATTTGTTCTCTTGTATACGCCTCATAACCTGAAGGTCGTTGGTTCAAATCCAGCCCCCGCAACCATCCTTCTCAAGCACTTAGCAAAACGTCCCAACCGAGAGACAGCCCCGTGGGTAGCACATGGGTAGCAAGTCCCCGGGTGTGGGCATGTTCAGGCATGTGGCAATGCTCAGAGGCCGGGTAGGCGACTCTGGTCCGGCCCCATCGCTTCCGAGCCGTATGTCTTGGCGAGTTCGGCGCAGCGCGCGATCAGAAGCTTGGTCAGCTCGATGACCCGAAGGCGAAGTCGATGGACCGGAAGTGTTTGAGTCCGCTCCTGCGCTAAGCGTACGTCGGGCTCGCCTCGGGCTCGACGTTGGCGTTGGGACCGTCATTCCAAGAGCAGCTATGGGGACGACTGCAACCCCTCCAGCAGCTTGCGCACCATCTCCAGTGATGCGCCGAGCGCAACTTTCACGGGCTGGCTCAGGCCTTGTCCAAAAGTTTCTGTGTCAAGGGGCTGGCAGCCGATGATCCGCACGATCCTCGGCAGCACGCCGATCTCCCGTGCCAGACTCATCGCCCGCACCGGGGTCGCATAGTGCACGTCAGCGAAGAAATCACGGCGCTCGCGCTCCGACATGCCGCCAATGTCGGGCAGAATGGGCTCCACCAGATAGAGCTCTCCAGGCGCTCCGCCGCGATCCATCGCGTCGAGCAGAATGAGCGCGTCGTAGCCCTGCCCCAGCTCCTGCACGAGATGAATGCCGCCAATTCCCGTCTCGATCGTCGTGACGTTGGCCGGCAGATCACCCTTGCTCTTGAGCAACTCCAGCGCGCGCACGCCGAATCCGTCGTCGCCCTTCAATACGTTGCCGACACCAGCGACGAGAACGCGCATGGGCATTCTCTCAAAACGCCGGCAGCTGTGGCGTGAACGGCATGCCGAGGCCGATGCGGATTTCGTTCTTGCCCGCAGTCGTCCGTACGGGATGACACACAATGCCATGCCCGCCGCCCAGTCGCGAGCCGTTGCGGATATCATAGACGCAGCCCGGACCAGCCGAGCATATCCAAGAATAGCCCGACAATCGCCCAGTGGTCATGTCGACGCCATGGGTCGGACAGGCAGCCGATGCAGCGTAGTGTTGGCCCTCGATCTTTGCGCAGACGATCGTCTTACCGTCGATCACAACGACGACCGCTTCCCCTTCGTTGGGCGCCGCGCCGCCGGGTAGCGGCATCCAACGTGGCTGCTCCTCGCTGTGCGCGCCGATTGGGGTCTCAACGGGCGTGGGGGACAAAGGGGGGGCAATGAAGTCCCAAACCTTGGCACAGGCCGGATCGGCTTCAGGAAGAAGGTCGTACATGCCCATCAACGTATGGATCGCGGGGTCTGTAATCACCTGCTCCAGCACGCCATCCTTGAAAAGCCTTACGAGGCGATGGAGCGCCTCGCGGTGGATCGCATCGGTGGCCTGCAACAGCGCCGTCACCTTGCCGCGCGCGTTCTCATCCTCGATTTCCTCGACCGCCTGGGCCAGCGTCGCGAACTGACCGAGCAGATCCTGCCATTCCTCGTTGCTGCGATAGCCGAGAAGCGGATCGGAGCCGACGCGATCGCTGGAGGGAAGATCGCTCATGTCGGGGGCGTGTCGACGCGGACGTGGGTGTGCAACGGGCCGTGGTCGCAGCCTGAGTGGTCGTCGCCATCACAGCAACCAGCCGTGCACTCGTAGTGGCTCGGCGTCTGGAACTCCGCGAACGTCTCGTGAAACAGCCGAGAGGCCTTCTTCTTGCCGGGCTCCGCGAACCGGTAGCCTGCGCCGTCGTTAACGAGATCGCCGTCGCTGGCGAGCGCCGCCAGGATCTCGGCGATCCGCGCCGGAGGGAGCGGCAGAAACGATGCGATTGCTGCCGACGTGAACCCTTCACCGAAGCCCTCGCCCTGATACCAATAGCAGATCTCGAGCACCTCCTCGCGCTGCCGCATGGTTTCATGCGCGCTGGCGTCCGGCGAGGCAGCAGTCGATGCGTGTGGCGGGAGGGACGACGGCTGTGTCATCGATCGCGATCCGGGTCAGCGTTGAATGCGATATTGTGTGAACGATTGCCCACGTTCCAGCGGCAGCGCTGTTTTCGTGCCAACAGTTGCGGCATCGGAGCTCCCCAATGCAAGCGCCTCGCTGACGTCGATGATGCGCCCGATCGCGGCAGCCGGCGAGAAGCCCAGCAGCTTGGACAATTCGACATCGGTCTGCTGTCCGCCGCTGTCAGCAATCACCATTTCACCGAAGCAGTTCATCGGGAGGTCCACCTCGACCGAATAGACTTCCCCCGGCCAGATCCCGAAGTGCTCGCCGATGGCCAGCGTATTGTCGATGTCGACGATGCCGGTGACGGCCTCGTAGATGCGCTCCTGGAGCTGGGTGGCGTGCAGCGTTCCCCCAGCCCACCGATAGGCCCCTACGGCGCCGGGTGTCGACGAGGTCGGCGCTCCGGCCACCAGGACAAGCCGCCGCGGCTTGGGCCCGGACTCATCTTGGAAGTGTTGGACGATGTGGATCGGCCCCCACGTCATGTTCTCGACAGCGATGTCGCTGCGGCCCGCGAACCGGCGTTGCAAGCCCTTCATCAAACGCGGCCCGAGCGGATAGGCGTCGAGAACGGGCGAGTACCCGACGATTCCGATCAGACAATCGAGCGTGCTGGCTGCCATCCGCTCCGTCTCAATTGACTCCGCACGCACACGTCGTCACCTCGCGCGTGATGACTCGGTCGCTGCCTTCCACCATCACGTGTGTCGTACAGGGCATACAAGGGTCGAACGAGCGTAGCGCCCGCAGGATGTCGATGCCCTGGAAGTCTTTCTCGTCCTTGTAGCTGCTTTCCACGATCGGTGTAGCGAGAACCGCCCGTTCGTAAGGGCCTGCCTCGCCCCAAGGCGTGCGCGGGCAGGCATTGATGGTCGAGGGTGTCACGATCTGGTAATTGGCGAGCAGGCCGTCCTTGATCTCGCAGTGGTGCGAAAGGAAGCCGCGCCCGGCACCCCAGAATCCGACGCCGATCGAATGTCCCTTCGAGGGGATTGTGAACGGCGTCGCAACCTTGGTCTCGCCCTTCTTCTGCAGGTCGAACGCTCGCACGAGGTTCTCGACCGTAACCATCAGATTGAAGGCGACGGCATAGGCCCGCGCGCGGTTGCGCTCGAACGCGTTCCAGACCGGCGGAATCTTCCACTCGAGCTCCATCTCGGGAAGCTGGCCCTTGGGCACGCGCAGCTTCAAGCTCTTGCCGGTGGACGCGACGTAGTTGCTATGCGGGATCTTCTGCGCAAGCGCCGACAGATAAACGCGGGCATAGGCGCCCGCCTCGAATGTGCGGCGGTCCCACGTCGGCGTCGTCGACCAGGAATAGCGCTCCTTCCAGTTCTGCTTGCCCGGCCGCGGAATCGTCGTTTTGTTCCAGGGATGGTTGGGCGACAGCGGATTGCCAAGCGGGTCGGTTTTGTAGGGATAGTCGGCCCACTTCTCGTAGTAGGAATGCTCGACGAACTCTTCGAGCCCGACGTTGATGTCGGTCAGCCGCGTCGTCACGAGCTTGCCGTCGACGACCACGCCCGGCGTCGACCAGCGCTTCTCTCCCCAGGCGTTACAATTTGCGTAGGTCGCGTCGTAATGATCCTCATGATCCCACTGCCCCAGGTCCACCATGGTCGCCGGCAGCTTGCCGCAATCCCGATAGCGCGGATCACAGTCGTAGAAGAAGTCGAACACGTCATCCCAGATGCCGACGCACTTCTTGGCGTAATCGAAGAACTGCGAGATGCGCAGGTAGAACTCGTTGAATGTCGTCGTGTTGATCGTCGTCGTAACGCC
This sequence comes from uncultured Devosia sp., assembly GCA_964574325.1. GTDB lineage: Bacteria > Pseudomonadota > Alphaproteobacteria > Rhizobiales > Hyphomicrobiaceae > CAMDPA01. Next base: position 8,067 of record CAZNMY010000112.1, read on the forward strand.
GCCAGGAATGATCGTCTCGGGGTGCGGATACTTTCCACCGAGCAGCACGTAGGCCTCGCGCGCAACGCGCGTCATCTTCAGCGCTTCGAGATAGAGCTTGCCCGTCAGCGGATTGAGATCGGTCATGATCTCTCCGATCGTCGCATAGCCGTGCATGGCCTGGCTCGGCGCCTTCGCGCCCTGGGCCTTGGCCCAGATCTCCGGGTTGGTCTGGCGCACGAGCGACTCGGAGAAGTCGGGGCCGGCCAGAACGAATAGATGCAGCGGGTTGTCGTAGAGATACTCGCACGACAGCAGCAGGTTGCGCACGACGATCCCCATCGGCGGCGGCTTGATGCCGAGCGCCATTTCGATCGACAACGCGGAGGCCGTCGCATGCACGCCGCCGCACACACCGCACGCGCGCGACGAGATGAACGCGGCGTCGCGCGGATCACGGCCGCGCAGGATCACCTCGTAGCCACGGAACAGCGTCGCCATCGACCTGGTATCGACGACCTTGCGGTCCTTGAGGTCGACGGTCGAATGAAACGCAAGCGCGCCGGCAACACGCGTCACCGGATCGAAGTCGACGTCGGCGAGCTGGCCGTTCTTGACCGCGATCTCGCGCAGCTTCGCCTCGCGCTCTTCCGGCGTGCGGATCTGGTAATCGTAAGGGTTACGCACGCCGTCCTTCAGACGCGCATTGCCTTGGGTGTCGAACTCGATCGGCAGGTTCTCAAAGCACATCTATCGGTTGTCCCTGTCAGTGGCGATCTTCACGATGGCCGCGAGGTTTCCGTTGGCGCCGAGCAATGGCGGCAGCAAAGCTTTCAGGCCGCCGTTGATGGTGTCGACCTTCGCATTCAAAGGCGCCGTGTCGTTGCGAACCTTCACCAAGCCTCCAGCAAGCTTTTCCAGATGATCGGCCCCCCTCTTCAAGGCGAGGAAGATGCCAATCAGGTGCCAGGCGACGATCAGAGCGATCGCCAACGTCAGCACCAGCGTGATGAGGCCGAGGATATCGATCAATTGGGCGTCGCTCATGTCCGGCCTCCTGCGGCACGGCCGGCCAGCAGCTCGGCAACCACCCTTGTCTTACCCTCGATGCTATCGGCCACAGGTTTCATTGCAACCGCCGTCTTGATCGTTGCGTCGAGCGCTGGCACCGCTCCAGTATGGCCGGCGATCTTGACGCCAGCATCGAGCATGTCCTTGAGATTGCGCTCGATCGCGCGCGCGGCCTTCAAGGCTCGGCGCAGGTAGTGGATTGCCACCGGCACGATGACTAGCGCCACGATCAGCAATGTCAAAATCCAGATCGTGAAACCCAGCGTTGTCATTTCCGTCCTCCCTGCGCCTGAAGGGCAGCGTGCAGGCCGCCGAGAGTCTCGTCGACGCCCATCAGCCCCTTCGCCGTCGTCTCCAGGCCTTGATTGATGCCCGGCGCCGCACCTGGCAGATGCGAAGTCTCCCGCTCGATCGCGCGCAGCCCCAGGCGCAACTTGGCGAGATAGCTGTCGCCCGCGCCGCCGATCTCCTCGAGCAGGTGCACGATCTGCACCAATGCAGTGGCGACCACGGCGAGGAAAAACAAGGCCGCGACAGCCGAAAAGAATGTCAGGTAGGTCGTCGACATGATCACGCGCCAATTCCTTCGTGCTCACTTTTTGCGGGCTTACTTCTTCAGGAAACACGCTGGGCAGCCAGAGCAGCTCTTGGCATGCGCCTCGATCGCCTTCGCATGCGTTGCAATACCACCGGCCTTCTCGATGATCGCGCCGACCGCATCCTTGGTCTGGAAGAGGCTGGCGATGTGGATCGTATTGTTGGCGACGCGCTGGCCGTTGGCCCAGACCTGCGCCACCTCCGCCTTGATCGCGCGCGCCGCGTCGATCACCCAGCGCAACAACAGCCACGCCACGATCGATACGACGACGAGCAAAACGTTCGCCAGAAACCAGCCGGCAATCGGATCGGTCCCGTCTATTGCTGAAAGCGCATAGGCAGCCATCGTCATCCCCTCATGCCACCGAACGGCCGTGGCTCGCCGCCACCGCGCCGACGATTGCGCCAGCGTTGCTCTCGATCGCCTTGGCACCGTCGAGGATCTGGCCGGCGACTTCGTTGGTTTGCGTCAGCGCCCACACCGATCGCGTATTGGTATCGATCTGATCGACGACGGTCGACGCCGTCTGGGCAAGGCCCAAGATCCGTCGCGCCTGCATGATGATGCCGAGAAGCAGTAAAACGACGGCCAGCACGACGACGAGCGCCAGCAGGAAGCCGACGGTCCAGGTCGACAACCCGAAGGTCGAGTTGATCCAATTCGCTACGCTGGACATTGCCGGCGTCTCCTTCCCTGGTTGGCGACCGAATGCCTATTCGGCTGCTTCTTTGGTGGCAGCCGCAGCGCGCGGCGCCGCCGGAGCAGTGTTGAGATAGGTCCGCGCTGAGGCCTGCAACGCCTTCTGCCGGCTGGAGCCCGGCGCGAACTCCGTGCCCGCGCGCTTCAACCGTTCGTAGAAGAAGCTGACCGTACGGTCGACCACGGTACCCTTCGCGTCGACGTTGGCCCAGCCAGATGGAACGTGCCCCGTCTCTTTCCAGCGCGCCGTCTGGTTGCGGCTCTTCTGCGTGAAGTTGCGCAGGTACGAGACAAAGCCACCGGTGCCACGAGAGATCGTCGATGACACCATCGTACCGGGCGGGCGCTTATAGAACGGCGCGAACGCGTCGGGGAAACCGGGCATCGTGCAGCCGATGCAGATGCCGCCCGTATTCATACAGCCGCCGTTGTGACCGATCGCGCCGCGCGAAACCATGTTGCATTGGACGACGGGGCCCCAGCAGCCGAGCTCCACGAGGCATTCCTTCTGCCCATACTCGTCGGCGAACTTGCCTTCCTCGTAGTTGCCGGCGCGAACGCAGCCGCGATGAACCGTGGACTGGAACATCCAGGCAGGACGCCCGAGCTCGTCGAACTCCGGCAAGGGGCCGACACCGGCGAGGAACATCAGCACCGATGCGATCGTCTCGGTGATGTTGTCGCCGAGCGGCGCGCAGCCGGGAATGTTCACGGGCGGCAGGCCAAGCGCCGAGAGGTAATCCTTGCCGAGGAAGTCCATCACCGACATCGCATTGGTGACGTTGCCGGCAGCCGCAGGAATGCCGCCCCACGTGGCGCAAGTGCCGACCGCGATGACGGCTGCCGCACCCGGCGCCAGCTCCTTCAGCCAGCGCGCGGTGGGGATCGGTTGGTGGCTGCCGTCAGCGGTAATCTCGCTGCCCATCGCCGACCAGTAGCCGCCGAAATTGTCGGCAATGCTTTCGTCGGCGACGGAGCCCTCGTAGAGTACGACGTAGGGAGCACCGAGTTTGCCGGCTTTGGCGAGATGGTGCGCCTTCATGAATTCTTTGCCGGCCGTCACCGACAGCACGGGATGATGCAGGATCACCTTGGGCAGGCCGGGAATGGCCGCGGTGAGCAGTTGCTCAACCGACGGATTCTGCGCGCCCGTCGCCGCAATCGAGCAGCCGTCGCAGCTCATGCCGGCGAGCCAGAACGCGTGCACTTCGGTAATCGGCCCCTCGTCGATGAGGAAGCGCGGCATGTAGCCGGGTTTGGATACGTTCGGCGTGCCGTCGGCCATAGTCGGCCCTCGCAGGATTCGTTGGCTTTGCGAGAGAAGCTAGGGGTTGCCCTAGGGGCAAGGTCAATGGGGGAACGGGTGCAGTTAGCCGAACTACCTGCAATCGCATTTCCTGAGCAGGGCTGCGCACGCGCACGACTTGCCCTTCGGCGCATCCAATAGCGCACGGTAGCGTGCCTCCAGGTCGTCGTGGTGGCCTTGCAGAATAGAGATCTGCAGGCTCGTCTCATGCAATTGCTGATCGAGCAGGCCAAGCAGCTTTGTGCGCGGGGTTCCATCACGATCGGCAAACAAACCCTGCAGTTGGTCGATCGAAAGCCCCATCGCGCGCAGGCCGACCACCAACCGGGCGCGAGAGACAGCCTCGGGCGTATAAACGCGATAGGCATTGCCGGCACGACCGGCTTTGGGGACGAGGCCGATCTCCTCATAGTGGCGCAGCGTCTTGGTCGTGACGCCGAGTGTCTTCGCCAACTCGCCGATAAGCATGGCCTCAAGCCTGCGCTTCAACCTGCGGTTTTGGCCGCCGCGGCGGGATGCTCACCGACAGCCGTGCGATCTCATCTGCGATCGCGCGGATCGCGGTTACAGCCGTGCTGTCGCCTGCCGCCTCATAGGGCGCGAAGCCCTGTCGCTCGGCTGCCATTAGTGCCTCGTCCTGCGGCACCCAGCCGATGATCTCCATGCCGTGCTGGCCGCAGTAGCTCTCGATCGCTGCGCGATCTTCGGGCCCACGCACCTTGTTGGCGGCGACCTTGACGTAGGGAATGCCCAGCTCGACCGCGAGTTCGTGCGTGCGCGAAGCGGCCTCCAGCGAACGATAATACGGCTCGGCAACGATCAGCATCATGTCGACGTGCCGCGCCGTGCCGCGCTTGAGGTGCTCGAGCCCGGCCTCCATGTCGGTGATGGTGTGGTCGCGGATGTTGGTCAGGTGCGCGATCAGCTCGCGTACCGTGCGATGCGACATGCACATGCAGCCGGTGCCGGCCGTGCCGTGCGTCGGCCGACCCATCACGATCAGGTCGACGTTGCTAGCCGCAGTTTGCGCGTACTTCTGCAACAGGTCGTCCTGCGGCAGCGCGAGTTCGAGATTGAACGTGCCGTCCGCCTTGTCGACCCGCTTGATCACGGACGTAGGGATGAACCCGAGCTTGTTGGCTGCATCGGGCGCCATGCCGAGCATCAAGGCGAGGTTCGGGTTGGGATCGCCGTCGATCGCCAGTATCCGCTGGCCGTCGGCGGCGAAGATACGTGCTAGCGTGCCGGCAATCGTGGTCTTGCCCGAGCCGCCCTTGCCGACGGTGGCGATCCGCATGGTCTTGAACCTTGACTTAGTTGACCTTGGCAGCGCCGGCGTCAGCCGTGCGTTGCACGACGTTGACGGTGATCGCGACCGGTGCGGAATCTTCCCGGTTCTGCGTGGCGATGAGCTTGTAGTTGCCCGGCACGGGCAGAGCCGTGACGGTCACGCTCCACTCGCCGTTGTCGTCCGGCGTCGCCGTGGCCGCGACCTGTCCCGTGCTCCACTTGATGGTGACGGGGCTCTTGTCGGTCCAGTAGCTATGTCCACGCACTGGGAACTGAGCGTTCGACAACACCGTGCCGCCACCTTCCATGTCCTCGCACGCCTGCGCGCTGCCGATCATGGTGAGTGCACCAATGGCACCTGCGATGATGCGCTTCATGCTGGATCTCCTCGCTCGTCGTGCCTCAGGGCTTGAAGGCCGGATCGGAATAGACGCCCTGCAACCCGAACTGCATGTCGCGGAAGCGCCCTTTGTTATTCGCGCATCCTTTTGGATCATAGCAGAACATGTAGCCGGCGATAATCCCGCTTCCCGTTAATTTCTCGTATCGGCCGGTGCCGCCCGAAATCTTGAAATCTCCTTTGAATACAATCTCTTCTGGCGTCAGTCGGTCAGCCTTAGCGGTAAACTCGATGATGATCTTGGGCCGGTCCGTGTCCTTCGTCTCGTCGCTGGCGGGTACGGGGCCGGGCGACAGCTTGCATACGGTAAAGTCGATCCGGCCCTTCATGACGCCCTTCTCGACCGTGAACACCATGGGGTGGGCACGGGTGGAGGCGGGCGAGCGGGCCCCAGGGATGCGATTCGAATAGGTCGGCAGGTTGCCCGAGATATTGTTGAGCGGCGCGTTGCCCGTACAGGGGATCGCGCGATAGCGGAACGAACCGTCACTCACGCCGTCCCAAGGCATCACATCCTGGGCGTTGGGCCAGTCCGGCGTATGCGTCATTGCCTTCAGCGTGAAATCTCCCGCGATGCCTTGAGCACTGACAGGCGCCCATGTGCCGGTCATACCGAGCAGACCGGCGACAAGAGCAATTCCAACGGCACGCGCTTTCATGCAAAAACCTCCATGTCGCTCGTCTCCAGCGGCTAGTGTAGCGCATCTGACATTTGGTACCCGCCTGCGGCTGGCGTCGAAACCAAATGTCAGATGAGAAAGCAACACTAGAAGCAATGACTTGCTAGTGTTTCTCATGGCTCCGACATTTGCTCTCGACCATGCCGCAGCGGGCAGCAAATGTCGGAGCCGGAACACTAGATGCGCACCAGTTTCTCAGGGATCGAGCCAGACTGCAAGATGACAGCAGCTTTCAGCTCCAACCTCGCAGTCTCGGCCGAAATCCGCGTCCGAGGCCTCGTCCAGGGTGTCGGCTTCAGGCCGGCAGTATGGCGTTGGGCGACCGAGCTTGGCCTTGCCGGCGAGGTGTTGAACGACGGTGGCGGGCTCGTCATCCGCCTCACCGGCCGGGGCGAGGCGATCCGGAAGCTTGAGGCGTGGCTCCGGACACTGCCGCCGTCCGGTGCGCGGGTCGATACCGTCGAGACAGCCGCGTTCACATTCGCGGCGCCGCCGCAAGGCTTTCGCATCGTCCCCAGCACGACGGGGGCAACGCGGACGAGCGTTCCCGCCGATGTCGCGATCTGCAGCGACTGCCGCGCCGAGATCCTCGATCCCAACCAGCGGCGCTATGGCTATGCCTTTGCCACGTGCACCGCATGCGGTCCGCGCCTGTCGATCATTACCGGGCTGCCCTACGACCGCGCGCGCACCACCATGGCAGACTTTGCGATGTGCACGGCCTGCCGAGCCGAGTACGAGAACCCCGTCGACCGGCGCTTTCACGCGGAGGCCATAGCCTGCCCAGACTGCGGACCGCGGGTGCAGCTCGTGGCGCTATCTGACGGGAACGTTGAGCAAAAACCGACAGGCCACAAAGCCATCGATGCCGCCGCAAAGCTTCTTCGACAGGGGCATTGCATCGCGATTAAGGGGCTTGGCGGCTACCAGCTCGCTTGCGATGCGACGAACACCGATGCAATCGCGCGCCTGCGTAGGTCGAAGCGGCGGCCCGCCAAGCCGCTGGCTCTGATGGCGCGCGACCTCGATGTCGTCAGGCGCCACGCCTGCGTGTTGCCTGACGACGAAGTCACCCTGTCCTCGCGTGCAGCGCCGATCGTCCTGCTCCACGCGCTTCCCGGCACGCTACCGGACGCCATCGCGCCAGGCCTCGACCAGGTCGGCTTCATGCTCGCGGCGACGCCGCTGCATGTGCTGCTGCTGGCCTCGTTCGACACCCCAATCGTTCTCACCAGCGGCAATGCCTCAAATGAGCCGCAAATCATCGACGACAGCGAGGCCATCACTAAACTCGCTGGCATCGCGAGCCACGCTCTCGTGCACGACCGGCCGATTGCGATCCGGCTCGACGACACGGTTGTGCAGGGCACGACAAACGGCGTTCCCGTGTTACGTCTCGGTCGAGGGCTCGCGCTGTTGTCACTTCGGCTGCCGGACGGCTTCGAGAAAGCGCCTGCAGTACTGGCCTATGGCGCCGAGCTGAAGGCCACGTTCTGCCTGCTCAAGGATGGTGCGGCGATCCTCGGGCCGCATCAGGGCGATCTCAACGATGCCGCCACACTGGATGATTATCGGCGCAACCTCGCTCATTTCGATACCCTCCACGCAGCAAGCCCCCGCGTGCTGGCCTGCGACCTGCATCCGGACTACGCCTCGACGCGAGCCGCGCAGCGTCGGGCAGAAGACGACGGCACCCCGATCGAGCGCGTACAGCATCACCATGCCCATATCGCCAGCTGCTTGGCAGAACACGGCGTACCACTCGACGCACCGCCCGTGCTCGGCATCGCACTCGATGGCACCGGCATGGGGGACGACGGCAGCGCATGGGGGTGCGAGCTGTTGATCGCCGACTATCTGAGCTTTCGCCGCGTTGGTCGCCTGAAGCCCGTCGCCATGCCGGGCGGCGACGCAGCCGCAAGCGAGCCGTGGCGTAATCTCTATGCCCATCTGGCAGCGGGTCCCGGCTGGCACAGCGTCGTTGAGCGCTATGGCACCCTTGCGTGTGTGCAAGACCTCCTGCAGCGCCCGATCGCCACGATCGACGCGATGATCGCTTCCGGCCTCAACGCGCCGCAAGCCTCCTCGGCCGGCCGGCTATTCGACGCGGTGGCAGCCGCCTGCGGGCTGGCGCCGGAGCGGCTCAGCTACGAAGGCGAGGCAGCAATGAGCCTCGAAGCTACTGCCGCGCGCGCGCAAACCAACGATGACGCCAGCGGGCCGTACGCTTTCGACGTCGTCAACGACGCCCGCACCGGCCTCTTCGAGATCTGCCCTACCTCAATGTGGTTGTCGCTGCTGGACGATCTCGCCCGAGGCGCCCCGCCCGCGCTGATCGCAACCCGCTTTCACAATGGCTTTGCCCGGTCAGTCGTTGCCGCCGCGATGAAGGTCATCAGGCAGGAAACCGAAGCGCCGCGGAGGATCCACACGGTTGCTCTTTCGGGCGGTGTGTTTCACAACCGTTTCCTTGCCGATAGTATCGCAGCCGATCCGAGTCTGCTGGATATCAGGGTCTTGCGCCACAAGAAGGTGCAAGCCGGCGACGGCGGGGTGTCCCTCGGACAGGCGGCTGTCGCCGCAGCACGTGCCATTCGCAATAGAAGGTGAGACCCGGAAATGTGCCTCGGCATTCCAGCGCAGGTCGTCGAAATCACGGACGCGGCGAATAACCTCGGCGTCGTCGACGTGACGGGCGTGCGGCGGCAGGTGAGTTTCGCCTGCGTCGTCGACGATACGAACCCGCTGGGCTCCCTGATCGGCAAATGGGTGCTGCTCCACGTCGGCTTCGCGATGAGCATCATCGACGAGGCCGAGGCTCAGGCTACGCTCGATCTGTTGAAGACCTTGGGTGAGGTCGAACCGGAGCTTGCCGCGATGCACGCTTCCGGTCGTGCCTGAGGATCGAGCCATGACCGATGATCCATTGAGCCAGCTCTATCCGTTCCTGCACTGCACGCCGCAATCTCCATCTGCCATGACGACGGCGCTGTCACGTGCAGTCGATGCAAAGGTGACCGACCACGCAACGGTGACTTCGGCGTTTTTCGCCAGGAATGGTGCAGCTATCATTGCCGCTGCGCGCACCATCGCCGACGCTTATCGTGGCGGAGGACGCCTGTTCACAATGGGCAACGGCGGCTCGAGCTGCGATGCCGCACACTTGGCGGTCGAGTTCCAGCACCCGGTGACGACCGGCCGGCCGGCGCTGACCGCAATCGACCTCTCCGCGGATCGAACGATGCTGACGGCCGTCGCCAACGACGTGGGGTTCGCGCACGTCTTCGTCCGACAGTTGATCGCGCTCGCGCGTCCCGGCGATTGCCTGATCGGCCTGTCGACCAGCGGCAACTCCCAGAATCTCGTCCGGGCCTTCCAGAAGGGGCGCGAGATCGGCCTCAAGACGATCGGCCTCGCCGGCATGAGCGGTGGCGAGATGGCCAGCCTAGGTCTCGATCATTGTCTCGTCGTCGAGACCGACAGCATCCACCGCATCCAGGAGGTTCACGTCACGATCTATCATATTCTCTGGGACCTCGTGCACGCGCTGCTGGCTGATGATCGCGGTGGATTGCATCTGTCGCCCTCGATCTCAGGGTGAAACCGACATGAAGTTTGTTGATGAGTTCCGCGATCCCCAAGCAGCCCAGGCGCTCATTCGCGAGATCGAGACCTTGCTGCCTCGCGTGGCCGTCGCCCGGCAGCGCAATTTGGCGCTGATGGAGGTCTGTGGCGGCCACACGCATGCGATTTTCCGCTTCGGACTGGAGACCATGCTCCCACCAGGGATCGAGCTGGTGCATGGCCCGGGTTGTCCCGTGTGCGTGCTGCCGATGGGCCGCGTCGATGATTGCGTGGCACTTGCCGAAACCCCGGGCGTGATCGTGACGACGTTCGGCGACGCCATGCGCGTGCCGGGGTCCAGAAAGAGCCTGATGCAGGCTAGGGCCGACGGCGCCGACGTCCGCATGGTCTATTCGCCGCTCGATGCCCTGAAGCTCGCGCGCGCGAACCCGGCCAAACAGATCGTCTTCTTCGCGATCGGCTTCGAGACGACAATCCCATCGACCGCGCTGACTGTGCTGACCGCCGAACGGGAGGGTATCAAGAACTTCTCGCTGTTCTGCAACCACATCACGATCATTCCGACGATCAAGGCCGTGCTGGATTCTCCCGACATGCAGATCGACGGGTTCATCGGGCCGGGCCACGTCAGCATGGTGATCGGTACATCGCCTTACAAGTTCGTCTCCGAGCACTACAAACGTCCGCTCGTTGTCACCGGTTTCGAGCCCATTGATGTTCTGGCTGGTATCTGGATGCTCGTGAAGCAGCTGGCGGAGGGTCGTTGCGAGATCGAGAACCAATATGCCAGGGTTGTGCCGGTCGGCGGCAATCGGGCTGCTCTGGAAGCCGTGGCGAAAGTCTACGAGTTGCGTGAGTTCTTCGAGTGGCGCGGGCTCGGCTCCATCGATCATTCCGGAGTCCGATTGCGCGAGAGCTATGCCGCCTACGATGCCGAGCGGAAATTCACGGTACCCAGCATTCGTATCGCCGACCCGAAGGCGTGCCAGTGCGGCGAGGTGCTGAAGGGCGCGATCAAGCCCTGGGAGTGCAAGGTGTTCGGCAAGGCATGTACGCCTGAAACGCCGATGGGCGCTTTGATGGTCTCGTCCGAGGGCGCCTGCGCGGCCTATTTCCAATATGGCGATCTCGACGCACTCAAGGCCAGGGCCGCGCGCGTATGAGTGAGCAGGATCCTAGCCTGAGGCAGAGCCGACGCCTGGGCACTGTCAGCGTCGAGAAGGTCTCGCTGGCCCACGGCGGCGGCGGTAAGGCAATGCGCGATCTGATCGACGACGTGTTCGTCCGTGCCTTCGACAATCCTCTGCTGGCGCCGCTGGAAGATCAGGCCCGCGTGCCGCTCGCCGCACTGGCAGCCCACGGCGACCGGCTCGCCGTCACCACCGACAGCTATGTCGTCGACCCGCTGTTCTTTCCCGGAGGCGACATCGGCAAGCTCGCCGTCTGCGGAACGGTCAACGATCTCGTCGTCGGCGGCGCGCATCCCTTGTATCTCACCTGCGGGGTGATCATCGAGGAAGGGCTACCGCTCGACATCTTGCGCCGCGTCGCCCAATCGATGGCGCTCGCCGCTCGGGATGCCGGCGTCACCATTGTAACCGGCGACACCAAGGTCGTGCCGCGCGGCGCCTGCGACAAGCTCTTCATCAATACGGCAGGCGTCGGCGTAGTGCGGGCGGGGCTCGACCTCGGCGCACACAAGGCCCGCCCGGGCGACGCTGTTCTGATCAGCGGCACGATCGGCGATCACGGCGCCACGATCATGGGCGCGCGCGCAGTTCTCGCACTCGACAGTGCAATCAAAAGCGATTGCGCTTCCCTGCACGGGTTGGCCGACGCGCTGATCGCAGCCAGCCCCGGTATTCGTTTCATGCGCGACGCCACCCGTGGCGGCATCGCGACAGTCCTGAACGAGATCGCAGCGTCATCCGGAGTCGGCATCGAGGTCGACGAGACCGCGGTTCCGATCCAGCCCGACGTGCGCGGTCTTTGCGAAATCCTCGGACTCGATCCGCTTTATATGGCCAACGAGGGCAAGCTGATCGCTGTGGTCCCGGAGGCGCAAGCAGAGCAGGCGATCGATGCCCTGCGGCGTCACCCTTTGGGCGCGGCGGCTACGCGCATCGGCGGCGCCGTGGAAACCCGCCCCGGACGCGTCACCATGCGCTCCGTGCTCGGCGGCAACCGCATCGTCGACATGCTCTCAGGCGAGCAACTCCCGCGGATCTGCTGACATTCGCACGCGGGGCGTGATCTCGCGATGGCGTAACCGTGTCCACGTGGCTATCGAGCTTCGTCGGCTTTCGAGCCCAAGACCTGACGCAAGTTGGCAATTCAAAAAAGGGAGATCGATTTCTCCTTCTGTGACGGGTTTCAGATGCCGGCCCAAGACTGACGCCTCCACGCGCACCAAGGGCCGGCGTTCGAAAGCCGCCAGGGAATGAAGACGCGGGGAGTTGGGCACTCAGGCCTCAGCGGGCGCTATGGGGATTTCGCCGGTGCCGTCGGGGCAGCGTGATCCGCGCCGGGCTGGCGCCGCTGATGCGGATGATCACCGACACCCGTTTCCAAGCTCGACCACGATCAAGACATTGACCCCGCCGAGTTACGCGGGGCCTTTTCCACGCCGTTGATCGACGATCGAGACGAGCATCATCGTGGCCGGCGGCAAGCCAGCAGAACATTCGATCAGCAGTGACGGGTGAGATTGGCGCGATCGGTATCATGACGTATCGATCCGGCGCGCGACTGGCGGAGTCGGCTTGTTGCGCGGTGTCGAACCCGCCTCGAACATCTCGATGATGATCATCGCCGAGCCACAGCACGGGCAGGGTTGGATCGGCTTTTCGATCGCTTCGGTCGCGGCAGGTGCGGGATCCGGCTTCGCCGATCGCAGCGGTTGTGCCGGTGTCGCCGGCTCGATCAACTTGCGTGCTCGCTCGATCGTCTCCGCCTTGGTGCGGCTGCTCGCCAGCAGGCCATAGTGGCGGATGCGATGAAAGCCCTTGGGCAGCACGTGCAGCAGGAAGCGCCGGATGAACTCACCGGGCGCGACCGTCATGGTCTTGTAGCGCTCAGGTCCCTCGACCCGGTAGTCCTTGACCTTGAACGTGACGCCGTTCTCGTCGGCGCTGATCAGCCGGCTGTTCCCGATTGCGACGCGGTGCGTGTAGCGCGCGAGGTAGGCGAGAACCTGCTCAGGCCCGGCGAACGGGCGCTTGGCGTGGATATGCCAGTTGGTCTTGTAAAGCGGTTCGAGCCACGCCTTGAAGGCCGCCTTGTCGGCGAGCCCGGCATGATCGCCGAAGAACTGCAGGCGGCCTCCGTCGTGCGCCGCCTTCAGCATCGACAGCATCTTGCCCCGGAACATCCGCGACAGCACCGGCACGGGTAAGAGAAAGTCCTCCGAACTTCCGATCCATCTCTCCTTTGCTTCCCTGTCGGTCTCACGCCCTCCTCGCCTCTTGCCGTCAGCCGAGATGCCACCGCCCGGCACGATCATGTGCACGTGCGGATGGTGCGTCATCGCAGAGCCCCACGTGTGCAGCACCGAGGTGAAGCCGACCTTGACGCCCAGCCGCTTGGGGTCGGCCGCGATCGTGAGCAACGTCTCCGACGACGCCTTGAACAGCAGGTCGTAGATCACGGCCTTGTTCGTAAGCGGTGTTCCGACCCCACGTTTCGGGCGGGCTCGGGTGGTGGCTCAATGC
>CAZNMY010000113.1:0-21195 GCA_964574325.1 uncultured Devosia sp.
GCAATCGAGCCGAACCCTGGCCACGATCCAGCGTGGTGGCAGCGCCATGATCGGACTGCAGGTCGTATTCCAATCGGACATCGCCCGGCTGCGCACCATACTCTACAGTGTCGAGACTTCCCAACCGCGCCTGTTCGTCGATGGATTGGCGGTCACCCCCGCATCCCGCGGCGATTCTTCGTCGGTGGCGGCCGATCTCCTCACCGTCGACCTTCGCGTGCTCGCCGCAGTGCGCGACGGCCGTAAGGCAGTGCAGCCATGAAGCGCGTCGCAGTCATCGCCGTTCTCTCTGCCTCCGCCGCCGGCTTTGCCGTGGCGCTCGACCACGTCCATCGCAGTCCGGTCGAAACATCACCGATCGCACCCTCGCCTCGTACGTCGCCCACTCCTTTGACTACCCGGACTTCACTCAGTCCACCGCTCACCGGCCAGACAACGGCGAACTTTTCGGAAATCGTGAACCGGCCGCTGTTCTGGCCCAGCCGTCGACCGATCGCCCCTGCCCCGCCGCCTGAGCCCCGAAGCGAAGTGGTGACGCCTGCGAGTGAGCCCGTCCCTTCAGGATTGCGCCTTGCAGGCATCATCAGCGAGGACAATGTCCGCCTCCGGGCATTGCTGGTGTGGCCCAGCCAGCCGACCGGTCAATGGTTGGCCGAAGGCGCCGAATTGGCAGGCTGGAAACTCGTGAAGATCGAATGGTTCGGCGTCCAGGTCCGTACCGGCAGCCGGATCGAGCGTCTCGAACTCCACTGATGGCGACGGCCAACAGTGGTTTGGCCTCAATACAGTGCGGTCCGGGCAGATGCCTGTTGATACCCGTTCAACAATGCTTTCCCCGCCTCCGCGACTCGGCTGATCGTGCAGCGTGTTTGTGCACCTCCAGGTGTTGCGGCTTTTCGCCGGGACCAGGATCCGCGGCTATCGTCGTGGCGGCTGAGGTTTTGGGAACGGATCACTTCTGTGCCAAGAGGCCTGAACTCCTTAGCCAGCTTGGTGCTTGTCATGCTGCTGCTTGCGGCGTGTGCGCCGTATCAGCAGCTCGCGCTCCCCGATCCGCTCGTTACCGGTAGTGTGTCCGAACTCGGCTCGAGGACAAGGAACCGCCAAGGTGTCAGGATCGGTGAACCCGCCGATCCGGATACACGTGTGCCGAGTCTCATGGAAGGCACCGGTGAACTCGTCGGAAGTCCCGGACCTCGGGCGTCAACGCAAGCCGCGACGCCCGGCAATTCCGTGACGATAAATCTTGTCGCGGCCAGCGTACCTGCAGCTGCAAAGGCCGTGCTCGGGGACACGCTTCGCTTCAACTACACGATCAGCGAAAAGGTGACAGGCACGGTCACGCTTCAGACGCCGCAACCCGTCACCCGCGCAACGCTGCTGGAGCTGTTCGAGAACGCTCTGCAGGGACAAGGCGCTGCCATCGTCGCGACGAACGGCGTCTACCGTATCCTCCCTGTCGAGGAAGCGATGGCCGCGGGTGCGCGGATTCTTCCGCGCGGGGCCACCAGCCGCGATTCAGTCGGGCTCATGACCGAAGTCGTGCAACTCAAGTACGTATCGGCACCCGACATGGAGCGCCTCTTACGATCGGTCGGTCCACAGAGCAGCGCCATTCGCATCGACCAGCAGCGCAATCTCCTCATCCTGACGGGCTCCCGCTCCGACCTGGCCGCCCTCGCGGATGCTGTGAGTGTGTTCGATGTCGACTGGATGCGCGGCATGTCATTCGCGATCATCCCGATCGAATCTGCCGATCCCGAGGCGATCAGCCAGGAGATGGACGTCGTCTTCGCGAACGACAGCGCTGGTAAAGGCATCGTCCGGTTCATTCCCAACCGCCGCCTGAAATCGATTCTGGTAATCAGCGCGCGAACCGAGCACCTGCGCCGCGCAGAGCAATGGATTCGCAAGCTCGACATGGTCGGCCGCGAAAGCGAAAAGCAGGTTCACGTCTACCATGTCCAGAATCGTGGCGCGGCGGAACTCGCGACGCTCCTGCAACGCGTCTACGGTTCGCAGGAAGCACCGCGGCGGCAGTCCGCCCAGAACCAAGGCCAACCAGCCGATCCGGGATCGCAGGGCGGAGCCGCAGGCGGGACCGGATTTCCGCCGTTTGCCGGCGATGGCAATGTTTTGGCGCCCCCGCGTGCGGCCTCGGCGCAAGCGATCGTTCCCGGCTTGCCCGTCTTGCCACCTGCGCCTGTCATTCCGTCGTCTCAGCCGGGGCAGGATGCTGCGCAGTCACAGCCCTCCGATCAACCGCAGACCGGTATGCGCCAGTCGGGAGACGGCTCACGCCCCATCGACGACCGGCAGAGCGGAATCGCGGTAATAGCCGACGAGACGAACAACTCGCTCGTCATCACCGCAACAGCGACCGAATACCGGCGGATACGCCAGATCCTCTCGCGCGTCGACGTCGCGCCGAGCCAGGTTCTGCTCGAGGCCACCATCGCGGAGGTTACTCTCAACGACGAGTTGAAGCTCGGAATGAGGTGGTTCTTCGAAAAGAACCGCAACCAGTTCTCGTTCACCGACAGTGCCTTGGGCGCGATCGCTCCCGTTTTCCCGGGGTTTTCGTACTTCCTGAACAAGGTCGACATCAAGGTCGTCCTCAACACGCTGTCGTCGATCACGAACGTCAATGTCGTCTCTTCGCCCTCGCTGATGGTTATCGACAACAAGCGCGCAGTACTCCAGGTCGGCGACGAAGTTCCGATCGCCACGCAATCCGCCGTCGCCGTCCTGACGCCTGGCGCGCCAATCGTGAACTCCGTCTCGTTCCGCAACACCGGCATCATTCTGGGCATAACACCGCGCATCGGTGACCGTGGACGGATACTCCTCGATATCGAACAAGAGGCCTCCGATGTCGTCCGGACGACGTCGTCCAACATCGATTCGCCTACCATTCAGCAGCGTCGAATCCGCACGATGGTGGCCGTTTCGGATGGCGAGAGCGTGGTTCTTGCCGGGTTGATCCAGGACAAGGCCACGCGTGAGCGAGGACAAATTCCGATCCTCGGCGATGCCCCCTTGATCGGTAACCTATTCAAGAACAAAACCGACACGATCCGGCGGACGGAGCTGCTGATCGCCATCACACCGCGTATAGTCAACGACAACAATCATATGCGAGCCATCGTCGACGAGTACCGTGGTAAGCTCAATTTCAATACGCGGCCACAGCGCCATGGATTGCCCACACGCCGAGAGCAAGTCGACCGCTTCCAGCGCTGAGGGAGATCCTCTCACCGTGACCAAACCCAACGCGGCCGGACAAAGCTCTGGTTTCATCATACTGCCGGTGATCTGGGTGGTGTTCTTTCTCGCCCTCGCATCCGCCACCTTCATGCTCACGACGCGCTCCCAGGTCAGGCTGACCGCGTCAGCCACGGCCAGCGCTGCCGCCGCGGCACTCGCCGATGCGGGGATCAATCTCGCACTCTATGATCTGGCCAATGCCAGAGCACAACGGAATTGGAAGCGCCGTCTACCCGTCGATGGACGCACCTATATCTGCACCATCGGCAATGCGCGCATCGGCATTTCGATTTCCGAGGAAGCTGGGAAAATAGATCTGAACGGCGCGACTCGCGCCTTGTTCGTGGCGCTGTTTCGCGGTCTGGGAAAATCGAGCGGCGACGCCCGGCGCCTTGCGGCAGCGATAGAGGACTACCGCGATCCCGACGATATCCGCCGCCCAGAAGGAGCGGAACTCGCTGATTATCGAGAATCCGGACGCAAGACGGGGCCCAAGAACGCAGCATTCGAGAGCCCATTGGAACTGGCGCAAGTCCTCGGTTTCGATCGCGCGTTGCTGGACAAAACCCTCCCCTACGTCACCGTACACACCGGACTTGAAGGTTTAGATCCGACGAAAGCCTCGCCTGCCCTACTCGAAGTTCTGGTGGCTGGCTTTACTGAGGGTGGCATTGCCGCCGGCATGGGTGAAACGTCCCGGCTTCCGGCCAATGTCGCCGTGCTGTCGAGCCAACGCGTCTATGCAATAAGGGCTCAGGCCGAGGACGTCGACGGAGCCAGGTTCCTGCGTGAATCGATCGTCAGATCGTCTTCGGGTGGATCCGACCTACCCACCATCCTCGGATGGCGTCAGGCGGGCGCCGTCGGTGAAATGACTGGTTCCGACCTCGGACCATGTTGATCGAGCACAATGCGACGGTCGTTCGATCTTTCCAGCAGGCAACTTATCCGATTTGACTGCGCATCAGCACGACCGCCTCCACGCGGTTTCGAACCTGCAGCTTCTGCATGATGCTGGTCATGTAGTATTTGACCGTCTTCTCGCTGATCTTGAGGGTGCGGGCGATCTCTTTGTTCGTCGCGCCGATCGAAACCTGCGACAGGATCTGGACTTCGCGTTGGGTCAAATCGTCGAGGCGCGGCGCCGAAATGTCCGGCCGCTCGGGTTGAGCCGGCCGACTGAGCAGTCGTGCCCCGAGCGAGGGTGTGATGTAGACCTCGCCTCTCGCGATCCCTTGCAGGGCACTCGTCAATTCGGCTACGGATGCCGTCTTGAGAATATATCCTCTTGCACCAAGGCGCATAGCGCGAGAAACGTCCTCCTCGCATTCGGATGACGAGAGCACCACGAGCTTCACTGCCGGCCACGTGTGCGCGATCGTCGAGAGTGCCTGCATGCCGTCGCCGGGGACCTTGATGTCGAGCATCAGGATATCCAGGGCGCACTGCTTGGCGAGTTCGACCGCGTCGACTGCCGTCTGCCCTTCTCCGAGAACATCTATCCGGGAACAGCTTCGAAGTGCCTGCGCAACGCCGGCTCGGAACAATGGGGATGCATCGACGAAAGATACACCGATCCGCGACGCCGCACCGATACTACGCGTAACACTACTCGACATCACTTGCCCCACCGCGCAACGAATAAGCTACCGGAAACAGAAGCCGCTCCTGGGACCATAAAAAGGTTTGCGAGCGAGTTGGCGCATCGCCATTGAACGGTGATTCTGATGTGATTGCCCACTTTTACATCCGACCAAAGTCCAGTCGAGTGGTATTTTGTCCTAACCAACAAGTTGGGTACGGATGAAATTGCGTTGACTATGCGCTCACGCCCGCCGATTGTGCGTCCGGAAGCGTCTGGCTAAATCAGATCGCCGTTTGCGCTGGCGCAAAGCCAGCCTTAGTGATCGGCAGTAGCTTGACCTATAAGCTTGCCTTCAAGCTTCAAGGTTTCACGTCATCTCTCACCCGTCGATGCCGGGCAGAGTGCAGAAGGAGTAGCCTGGAGGATGACAGATACGTCTGCCCCCTCAGACGCTACGGCGGGTCTGCTCCACTTTCCCGATTTGATCGAGACAGTGGAAGACACGCCTGTTCTGTTGACGACACTGCTTGCGCCGGAACTCGGCGCCATACCGATCGACGGGCTTACCATCAGCTGCATCAACGACGTACCCGTGGACACGATCGACGGTAATGCGGTTCCTGGAATCCGGATCGGGAGCGGAACGGGCTGTGGTTATGTCGTGCGGCGCCCCATCGATGAACAGCTCCTGTTCGTTCCAGACGTCGGGTTCAACGGCCTCACATTTTTTCGCTATACGATTGCCGATTTTTCTGGCGAGGAAGCGACGCTCGTTGCCACCATCAGCGTGCGGCCCGAGCCGGAAACCGCACCGGAGAGCGCTACTCTCGCCTTTGCGCACGGAAGTCGGGAAGTCAGCATCCCCGCTGGTGTCGAAGCGGCGATCCTGGGCGCACTAACCATAGATGCCCCACGTGACGGCTCATTTGTCCACATCAACGTCTATGAAGGCGAGGAAACGTCACAGTCTCATCGCTTCGACGTGCAGAACGGCACGCTTCGGCTCACCCGACCGCTGGAGAATACCGTCGACGGCGGCGGCATAAGGTTATCCATAGTTGCAGTCGCCGACGACCAAGTCCTGGGTCGCTGTCACGTCGACGTGCAGGTCGCTGCATGCGGGAGCGATCAATTCCACTTCGACGCGCCCCGCTCGTCTCCGCAAGTCATCGAAGATCGATCGTTCATTGCCGCTGAGCCTTACATAGAAGAAGGCGAGAGCGAAACGCGGGAGAGCGCAAGGCAAAGTAGCGCGCCCCCCGCGGACGAGCCTCCCCCCGCGTCCAGCCTCGTGCGCCCGCAAGGATCGGAAGACGATCCTTTCGGTGTCTGATTCGCGTTTGCTGCTCTCGATCTCTGTCTCTGTCTTTGGCTCTGACTGCAATCGCGGTCTCGACCTCGATCGGCACGTGATGATCGCACCGGTCGTCCGCGGCGGCACTCAGCGCTCGCGCATGGAGCGGCTCATCTGATCCGTCAGCGGCTTGACGATGTAGCTCGCGAACGTGCGGGAACCCGTCGTGATGAAAGCATCCGCTGGCATGCCCGGGAGGAGTTGCAGTCCCTGCAGTTTCGATATCTCGTCTTCCTCGATCACGACGCCCGCCAGGAAGTAGCTCTGTCCCGTCTGCTGCTCGCGCGTCAGGTCGCCACCGATACGAAACACCTTACCTGTCAACTCGGGTGTTGTGCGCTGATTGAATGCCGTGAAACGCACGCGCGCGGGCTGGCCGACGTGGACCTGGTCGATGTCCTGGGGCTGGATACGAATCTCCAGAATGAGCCTGTCGCTCGCCGGTACGATCAGCATCAGCGGTTCGGTCTGGCTGACAACGCCTCCTACGGTGTGAACGTTCAACTGATGCACGACACCGGTGATCGGCGCACGGATATCGACGCGCCTGAGCTGATCCTCGGCGCCGAACTGGCGCTCGTTGAGCTCGTTGATCCGCGTCTCCGCCTCCCGCAACTCCTTGCTGTTTTCCGACATGTGATCGTTGTCGAGCTGGATGATCTGCAACTGCGTCTCGACGATCTTACCTTTCGCCGAAAGAGTTCGACCCACGACTTCCTCGAGCAGACCTTCGTTTCGTGCGATCTCGCGCTCGAGCGCCGTGATCCTGGGCCTGGGCACGAGGTTCCGCTTTTCGAGCTGTCGCAGGTCTGCCAACTCATTGCGCGCTACGTCCAATTGCACGCCATAAGACGTCTGCTGGCCCAGCAGTCCGCGTATTTCCTCCGAAAGCTGGCCGATGCGCTGTGAGAGTTGCGCCTTCAGTCCTGCGCGTGTCGTGCTGCGAGTGGCAAAGACCCGGTTCTCGCCATCCACCACGTCCTTCACGTCGGGTTCAGTGGCGGACCTCGCTTCGATGTCCGCTGGAAATGTGATCTTGGCCGCGCCCTTGCGCTCGGCTACCAGCCGTGCGGCCCGCGCGCGCAACGCGGTCAACTCATTGACGACGATGGCCAGTGCAGCGCGGGTGACCGTATCGTCCAGCCTCACGAGTATATCGCCCTGCTTGACGCGCTGTCCTTCCTTCACGTGAATGGCGCCGACGATGCCTCCGGTCGGATGCTGGACCTTCTTCACGTTGGATTCTACGACGACCGTGCCCTGTGTGACGACCGCAGAGTCGAGCTTGGTGATCACGCTCCAAGCCGTCGCACTACCTCCCAGCAGGAACATCACCGCGAGTCCTACCCAGAGATGTCTGCGTATAGCCGATTCCGAATCCAGCACGGGGCGCGAACTCCTCTTCGTCAGCTACGGACCGCGTCATTGCGTACGGCCGGCGGGTAGGCAATGATCTTCGATGCGTTCTGCACGGTCTTGGCCAATACATCGTCGCGCGGGCCGAAGGCTACGAGTTCGCCGCCCCGCATCACCGCGAGCGTATCGACCGCTGCGATTGCGCTCGGGCGATGGGCCACGACGATCGCGATACCACCACGCTCGCGTACGCCGCTCACCGCCTGACTGACGGCCGCCTCCCCCTCGGCATCGAGGTTCGAGTTCGGCTCATCGAGCACGACGAGGAATGGCCTCCCGTAGAGAGCACGCGCGAGCCCGACCCGCTGCCGCTGTCCGGCCGACAACTGAACCCCACCGCGGCCAACCAGGGTATTGTAGCCATCTGGAAAGCCGATGACGGCCTTGTGGAAGCCAGCCGCCGTCGCCGCCTCGATCACCATCTGGGAATCACTGTTGGGTCGGAAGCGAGAGATGTTTTCCGCAATCGTACCGTCGAACAACTGCACGTCCTGCGGCAGATACCCGATCGAAGCGCCGAGCGCCTCGGGATCCCACTGATCGAGGCTCGCCCCGTCCAGCGTAACTTTTCCAGACAGCGGCTGCCACACGCCGATCAGGGCGCGGATGAGTGTGGTCTTTCCCGAAGCACTCACGCCGATGATACCCAAGGCCTGTCCGGCTTCGAGTGAGAAATTCGCGCGCCTGACGATCGGCTGGCGTGACCCCGGCGCTGCCACCACAAGCCCTTCAGCGGCGAGTGTGGCCTTGGGTGCGGGCAGCGCGAACAGCGTGTGTGCAGGTCCGGTCTGCAAAAGCAGTTCGCGGATCCGCGTATTCGCCTGGCGCGCAGCGATCAAGCCACGCCACGAGCCGATCGCTTGATCTATCGGCGCCAGCGCGCGTGCGCTCAGGATCGATGCGGCGATGATCGCGCCCGGCGAAATTTCGCGGCGGATCGCCAGGTAAGCGCCGAACCCGAGCATTCCCGACTGCAACACGAGCCGGAACGTCTTGGCGGCGACAGACAGGCCGCCCGTGCGGAATCCAAGTTCGCGCTGCGCCGTAAGCGCCTCCTTGTGGCGCGCCGCCCACCGCTGCGAAAGCGTGGCCTGCATGCCCATCGCGCGCACGGCTTCCGCGCTCCGCAGCGCCGCATCGGCCATGGCATTGCGTGCCGATTGCGCCTCGAGCAGCTTGCGGGTCGGGTCTCGTCCCGCCGATTCCGTCGCCATCGTGAAGGCGAGCAGCACCATCGCGCCGATGATCGTCACCAGTCCGAGCGCCGGATGCAAAAGCGATATGAAGATCACGTAGATCGGTATCCACGGCAGGTCGAACAGCGCGATCGGTCCCGGGCTCGAAAGAAATCCCCGCACCGCCTCGAGATCACGGAATGGCTGCAGCGCCTCCCCTGCAGTGCTGCGCGAACGGAGCGGAAGGTCGAGAACGGAGCTGTGAATGCTGGGACCCAGATCCGCCTCAACTCGCTCACCTACGAGCATCAGGATGCGTGAGCGGATAGCATCGAGCCAACCTTGGAAGCAGTAGGCGAGGATCGCGATTATGGAAAGGCCGATCAGCGTGGGAATGCTGTGGCTCGCGAGAACCCTGTCGTAAACCTGCATCATGAAGATCGCACCGGTCAGCATCAGCAGATTTATCACGCCGCTCATGACACCGACGCCGACGAGGCCGAGCTTGCAACGCTTCAGCGCTTCGGCGACGGGAGACTTCAACGCCGAAGGCGGTTTCGGTCGGTTCATTCCATCATACTCCGTACCCCCCAGCCGCGCATAAGGACGGGAACTGGACTGCTCAAATGAATTGGAAATGATCGTTGAGCGAAAGAGAAAACTTGTCGGTGTCGCGCAGAGTGATCTGATCGGTCCCACCGCTCGCGTAGATCACGACATCTGCACCCTCTTGATGAATATTCGATGCCAGATCTTCCTCATCGGCGAACAGGTCGTGCGACAGGACGATGAGATCCTCGTCGCCCCCTTCGAGGCCGAAGTCGGTGATGACGTCGGACCCGAAGCCTGCGCGGAAGACGAAAACGTCGTGGCCTTCCCCGCCGGTCAGAACGTCGTTACCGCTTCCTCCTTCGATCGTGTCGTTGCCCTTGCCCGCCAATATGATGTCGTTGTCCAGCAATGAACCGACGATGACGTCGTTGGATCTGCTGCCGATCGTGATTTCCGCCGTCTCTTGCGAGACGGGCTGTGTCACGGGCGGGGCACGATCCGCAGGAGTGCTCTGGAATGTGATGACATCCTGAGGGCTGCCCAACACTTCTGTCAGTAGGTTTTCGATAGCCTCTACGTCGATCGAGCCCTTTTTCTCGTTGAACGCAACGACGGAAACGCGAAACCCGAAGAGGTGGTCGTCTCCGTCACCGGATTGAATGAAGTTCGATCCGTCATTGCCCGCACCGACGAAGTTGCCGGTGCCGACGTAAGCGAGGTGCTCGACATTGTCCTCGAGCGCATACCGTTCCAGTGAAGTCTCGACTACATCGTGGCCTTCGCCCGCGAACTCGATCACCACATCGCCTACTTCGTCCACGATGTAGCGGTCGTTGCCGTCTCCGCCAGCCATGAAGTCGGCGCCTACGCCGCCGTCGAGCAGGTCGTCGTCGTCGCCGCCCAACAGTGTGTCCTCACCAGCACCGCCGACCAGCACGTCCGCCCCGTCGCCGCCGTCGAGCAGGTCGTCACCACCCGCCCCTTCGAGCGTATCGTTGCCGCCGTCGCCGACGATGTGCTCCGACAAGTCACTGCCGATGATGTGGTCGTCGCCCAGCCCGCCGGCGATCTCGCGTCCGTTTCGAATAAACTCGGTTCCGGTCGATCGGGCGGCGTCCCCCTCCAGAATCGCAACCTCAGCGACAATGGCAGGAGCGACCTCGCCATCATCGGTCCACGCGGGAGGTGGCATGGTTGACGGCGGGTTGGCGGGTGCATTCTCGAAATTCTGAAGTGTCGGCGACTTCGTGTTGGTTACTGCCACCGGTTCGATCGAGGGCGCTTGTTCCGACCCGACAGGCGACCCGGCGTCCACTTCCGGATCGCAAATCAGGACGTGATCAGGCGAGCTGTGCAACTCGACCGTTCGAGCCGTTGACTGTGCTTCGCCGACGCTGGGCCTCATGACGGTGCCGACACTGGCAAGAGTGGCGAGAAATACCGTCTGGATGGCCGACATTAAGCCGGTCGCGGAAGTTCCCGATCGGCGACCTTCCTCGTCCGAGTTGTCCGTGGCTAACGCAACGGGACGGCTCTCGTCGTCGTCAACGGGCGAGCCATCGCGCGGCTCCAGCGCCAGCGCGTCCAGCCATTCATGTTCCAGGGAAGTGCAAGGGATCAAGTCAAAATGAGCGGAGGCGTCCGACGCCTCCGCGGGCTTCGGACTTGCCTTCCGGAAAGCATCGAGCCAGTAGACGTTCCGGCCATTCTCATTGGCGCCCGGTCCAGGATCGCTACCGTTCTCGGCTGGCATGGTATGCAACCTCTACGATGCAAATTTCCGCGCCCGATACTTCCGCGCGCGACCGTTGAAAGCCGTCTCTGACACCTCGCTGCCGATCCAATTTGCGGGGGCGATGTACGGGGTCGTCGACATCGTACCGCCTCTGTATCGACACCAGAAAGCGATGGTTTGTCTAGGGCGAAACTGCCCGGACTTAAGTCCGGGTCTGCCCACGGCAGGCTCGATCCACTTTCGCGCGCTCGGATGTCTGACGCTTGCAGCGAATTCACGCACAGCCCGAGGACGGCGGCGTCCGGTGAGTCGCATCGCAACATCGTTGCGTTCCCACTCGATACTTCATCCCGGTTTACTGGAATCTTGCGGCCGGCTTGCGATCGTCTGAACGACGAGCTTGCCGTCGTTCCCGCGCGTGCGCACCTTTACCATTTTCCCAGCGAAGTCGGATGCACAGAGCTGCTCGATGATGCGAGCCACCCCGCGCTTGTCTCCAGCCGCCACGATCACCCAACAATTCTCTCCCGAAGCCCATTGGTCCGGTGGGAGGACCGCGCGCTTTTCGGCATCGCCGGATAGCGCCCGGTCTATTTCGTCAGACACCGACGCCCATAGTACTGCTGCAACTGGCGCCATGGGCTGACGCGAAGGGCTTCCCGAAGCTCCCCTCTGTGCCGATGGCAGAGGGGCATGGCCCAGTCGCCACTGCCCGGACACAACGGCGGGAACCACCAGGTTCTCCAGATCCGACAGCCGGGCATTGCGATAGGCGGGATCACGCATCATGACGGCGACGATGCCGGAAAATGCCTGGGCCCACCTGATCTGCCGGGTCTCCCACGGAGCGGCCGCCTCGCCGGCCGCACCCTTCTCCTGCTCATGTGCTGGCGTAGCTTCGACCTCGGCCTTGCCGGCATTGTTTCCGAGCATGACGAACTCCTCCTGCGCTTGCTTCCATCATAGTTGCGCCGGCACTCAGAAGATGAAGTCGGCTTGCGTGATGACGTTGGCTCCGTTGCCGTTGACGCCGTTCAGCACGATGGTGTCGGCCCCATCTATGGTGACGCGCGTGTCGGCTCCCAGGTCGGTAACCACGACGCGGGCGGCGAAGTTTGCCAGATCGATCCCGAGAGCCGACACATCGAGACGATCCTGACCGCCCGTCGCATTGGCGTCGAAACCGATTATGACATCGTTTCCGAAACCCGCTGCGAAAACGAAGATGTCGTCGCCGGCTCCTCCGTTCATCGTATCGTTGCCCGCGCCACCGATGACCGTATCGTTGCCGGCACCCGAACTGATCGTGTCCGCACCGGCCTGTCCGTCGATCCGGTTGGCCTCACCGTTCAAGATGATCGTGTCGGACCCTTGGCTGCCGATCACGTTCTCGATGGTCTGGAGCTGGTCGGTTCCGATATCCACTCCGATGGCTGCCGTGGTCGAGACGCTGACCCCCGTCGTGATACCCGACAGGTCGTAGGTATCGATACCGGCGCCGCCGATATAGGTATCGTTTGCGTCCCCGGCGACCGCAACGAAATAGTCGTTGCCGGCGCCGCCGTTCACGACATCTGCGCCGGCTCCACCGACGAGAACGTCGTTACCCGCGTCGCCGTTGAGGTTGTCGTTCCCGGCGCCGCCCTCGAGAATATCGTCGCCGCCGCCTCCTGCCAGTGCATCGGCCCCCGCGCCGCCCAACAGGACGTCGTTGTCGGCGCCGCCCGACAGATTGTCGGCGCCCGCTCCACCGATGAGGATGTCGTTACCGTCATTGCCATTGATCGTGTCGGCACCAGCGCCGCCATCGACCAAGTCGTTCCCGGCACCGCCGCTCAAGGTATCGGCCTGGTTCAGTCCCAGAACGATGTCGTCCCCGCCGAGAGCGTTGATGTTCCTAGCGGCATTGTTCGTGTCGATCAGTAGGTCGTCGCCAGCCGTAGCCACGATGTTGGCGGCACCTGGCGGGTCGGCGAGTGCTTCGACCTGCGCGAGGCTCAGCGTGGCAGTTCCAGTACCGATGCGGAACTGGAACTGCTCGATCGAGATGACCTCGTCCTCCGTTCCGGCTGCCGCGTCGACGACCTCGATCGTGCCCGTCGGCGTCCGCGCGAACGTGATGTTGGACAAGAAGGCGTCGAACACGGCCGTGTCCGTGCCCGTGCCGCCGTCCAGTATATCGCTCCCCGGACCGCCGACGATGGTGTCGTTGCCCCCGAAAGCCTGGACCGTGTCGTCGCCGGCAAGGGCGTCGATCGTGTCGGCCGCGATCGTGCCGAAGATCGTATCGTCGCCTGCAGTGGCGGGCGTTACCGAAGCTGCAGCAAGAGCGATGGTGGGCGCCGACAATACGCTTTCCAGCACCCCGTTATTGCCCGTGAAGGTCGCCGTCACCCGGATCGTGAGACCTTCCAGCGCCATCGCGGGCGTGGGCGTAAAGCTCACGCCGGTGATCGGCAGTTCGGTGATCGGGTCTTCGATCGCGGCCCAATCCCCCGCGCCGGGTGTCTGCTCGACTTGCCACATGAAGGTGAAACCCGACGGGAAGGCCGGCAGCCCATCGGCATCGGCGACGGTGCCGAGGCTCGCGGTAAAGGTCTGACCAACGGCCGGGTCGCCCCCACCGGTGTTGACGATCGCCAACTGTCCTGTCGCCGCCTCGTTCGGCACATCGCCGATGATCTGGACGCCATCGGCGAACTGCAGGATTTCGACGTTACGAACAGTATCCGTGCCGTCGTCGCCCAATCCACCGGGGATCGGCGCGCGCGCATGAATGACGGTGACGCTGCCGTCCGCATTCTCGATGACGTCGTACTCGGCCTGCACGCCCCGGAACACCGCGATATCGATGTCTCCGGCAGTCTCTCCGTCCAGGATTTCGCGCACGATGCGCAAGTTGCCCGGGTCAACTGCCCTCGAGAACACCAGCGTATCGAGCTGCCTGCCATTGAGCGCAGAGGCTGCATCGTTCATCGTGACGATGCCCTGCATCTTCTCCGCCGAGCCGATCACGTTGCCGCCGGCGTCCACGATGGCGATACGGACATTGAGCCAGCGGTCACCATCGATGATGTCGTTACCGCCGTTGCCCTGAATGCGGTCGCTGCCGCCGCCGCCGAGAAGGATGTTGCCGCTTTCGAAGACGATGCTGCCCGCCGTGGGGAACACTGCCTGCATGGCCGCGATGGATTCGAAACCGAGCACTTCGTGAAGTCCTGCGATTCGCTCCACGCCCTGCCGGTCGAGACCATCACCTTCGAGCGACTGCTCGTTGGGTGGGACGCCCGGATTGAACGGTCCGGCCGGAGAAACCCGGTCGTCGCCTAGAAGGACGTCATCCAGCTGCGATCCCGACATCGCCTCGACCCGGTCGAAGCGGTTGCGCAATATGTCGGCCTCGACGTTCGTAAAAATCTTGACGCGCATGTCGGCATCCGCGCCGAAGCTGTTGTGCTCCTCGAAGGAGACCCAGTCGAAACCGAGCATGCCCTCGCTGCGCATCACGCTCTCGCCCTGGACCATGATGTCATCGCCGGACTCGCCGTCGAAATCATGCTCGTTGGTCCCGGCGAACATCACGTCGTGACCGATGATGTTGCTGTTGAAGAACAGTTGGGAGTTGTCGCCCGCAGTGGTGTCGAAGCCCTCCCCGCCTTCCAGCCAATCATCGCCCTCGCCGCCGAGCAGGAAGTCCACGTCGGGAGTGCCCAAGACGAAGTCGTTACCTTCTCCGGCGAACGCCTCTTTGCCGTCTATGCCGGCGACGATGAAGTCATGCCCGCCATCGCCGAATATGAGGTCGCCGATGCCGTTGCCGCCATGGATGACGTCGTTTCCGCCCTCACCGTGGATGAACTCGGCGTCACCACCTCCGAATATGATATCGCTGCCTTCGCCGCCGTGCAGCCGGTTGATGCCGTGCCCGCCGATGAGGATGTCGTCGCCGCCCTCGCCCCACAGCGCGTCGTCACCGAGGTCCGCGACCAGCAGGTTATTGCCGGAATCGCCGCCCAGCACGACATGCTCCCCGCCCACGAACTTGAGCTGGGTATAGCTACGCCCGTCGATGTCGCTGACGACGGTGCCGCGCTGCACCTTCGGGGTCAGGGTATCGAGGGTCGGGTCGCCGTGCGTCGGATCCAGGCTCGATGCCGAGCCCGGATTGTAGTCCGTCTGCAGGGCTTGATCGATCTCCAGGATGTACTGGGGTGTCGCGAAGATTTCGCCAGCCACCGCCGTATTGCCGTCGCCGAGGTCGGTGTTGAGCTTGATGATCTCCGCGAACGAGTTGCTCTCGAGCTCGGTCAGGAAGTGCAGGCCCTGGGTGCGTGACAGATAGTAGAAGCGGTCACCGTTCTGCAGATTCTCGAGCTGCATCTCGAAGACGAAGCTGAAGGTCGAGCCCAGCATGCCGCCGAACGGCAGGATCGACTCTGCGAGACCACCGATCCACAGATCGACCGAATTGAGACCGCCGAGCCCTGCATGGCCGCTCGTTCCGCCGAGGAAATCCACGCGGTTCGAGATATCGATGTCGACGCCGCCGATCGTCACCGTGTCCGGTGTCCCATCGTCGTCACCGAAGACGAGCGCCATCGCAGCCTTCCGCTTGTCATCCAGCGTCTGGGCCGCGACCAGTGCCTCGTGATTGCCGTATGCCGCGATGAAATTGATGATCGACGCAGGATTCTTGAGACCCTCTGCGAAGTCCGTCCAACTCGAATAAGGCCGCAGCCACTCGCTGTTGGTCATCTCGAAGAATTGCGAACGCGCTTCGTTCAACGAAGGTACGCCGGTTTCACGGCCTCGCGCGAGATTGACGGTCGCGAGGTCGAGCGGCAGACCGAGCAGATTGTTGCGCAGCGCTTCAGTGACGAACTCGTCGATTTCGTTACCGGTCTGGCGGGTCATGCCGCGGATTATCGCCCCAGCCGCCTCCCCGGCGTTCGCATAGCCATCTGTGAAGGCGATCGGATTGAGGAATGCCTCGATCAGCCCCATGTCGTCGCTGGTCTGCCCGTCTGCCCCGAGACGATCGACCGTCTCGGTGAGCATCGAGTGGCCGAAGCGGTAGACGACGTGGGCGAACTCGGCGAAGATTGCCGGATTGACGTCCATCGTCGGATTGAACACGAACAGGTCGACCATCGGGTTGACCTTGCGCGCGAACTCCTCGAACACGAGATGCTGATATTGCATTTCGGTGGCGAAGCGCGCGGCCTGGAAGAGGCGCTCGCCGTTCCAGTCGAGGCCGTCGATGAAGGCTGCCAGCGCGGCCGGATCGGTCGGTATTACGGTTCCTGCTGCGAGCGGCGTCAGGAGCCAATCGCCGAGAGCAGTTGCGCCCCCAGCCGCCAGCGTCTCCTTGATCTCTTCGACCTGACGATTGTGCTCGGAATGAAATACGTGATGAACCGCAGTCAAGCCGATATTCTCGTTGCCGCGACCGTCGCCGGTGATGAAGTGGGCGTCGAGAAGCTCGTTGTCGTAGAACGCCGAGCCGCTCGCGGCCTGGTTGTTGCCGAGGTCGCGACCTAGTCCATCGAGTTGTGTGAAGTGATCGCCGACCGCAAGATCGGCGTCGGCCGTTCGATTTGCGCCGTTGCTGTTGTAGGGGTTGGCGGTGTGCGCGATGTCGTCGAGGAAGGCATGACCGGTGAACTCCACCAGGAATGTGTAGCCCGCGGTGTTTCCATCGAGAGCGCCCGGCCCTGTGGCGAGGGAGGAGATCTGCGATACCGTCAGGTCATCCAGTCCCAGCGTCGTCAGCCGCAGCCCCGGTTCGCTGTCGCTGTCCGTCGCCTTGCCTTCGACAGCGATGATGCGCGTCGTGCCAGCCGCGTCGCGAACCGTCACCATGACCTGCGCGAACCCGTTGGGTCCGCGGTCGAACCGGCCGTATTCATCAGTCGCAAGCAGCGGAACCTTGCCGATGTGCTCGTCCTCCAGACGAATGCCCAGCATCGCCGCCGACTGCGCCTTGATGTCCGCCCACGTCGCCAGTCCGCCCGCCGTCCCTTCGAGCAGGTGCCCGGTGGCGAAGACGTCATTGGTCGCCGCATTCCCATCCTGATCGGCTCGCACATACTCGCGCAGGAAGACCTGATGCGAGGCGTGACTCGTGTAGGTCTGGTTCTGGTCGACGAACGGAGTTGTTACGTTGCGCGCATCCTCGACCGTACGCGTGATCACCATGAAGTTCGAGAAACCCGCAGGATCATAAAGCGGATCGTCCGGCTGCAGCGGCACGTACACCTTGGTGGTCGCGGTCTTCTCTACGAGATCCAGACCATGGTCGAAGAACTGGCCGAACAGCGTCATCCACGAGTTGAACGGCGCGGAAATTCCTTCGTCAGGTGCGATGTTGGGAATGACGATCGTACCGTTCGAGATTTCGAGTCCGAACGAGGCGGCCTTGTCCAGGAAGTATTGCTGAGGATCGGCTGCTGCAGCCTGTGCGTCCGTGAGCGTTACTTGAGCAGCGGTATAGGCGGCGCTGGCCTGAGTCAGAAGCGCGGTGTTGGCAGCAGATGGATCGCCCGTGAATGCCGCCACTGCCGCGTTCAGGGCGGTCAATGCGCCGGCGACGGCGCTGGTGGCGCTCACGACGTATGCAGCAGCTTCGGCAGGCGTGAGATTGGCCGCCACCAGCGTCTCGTAGTCGGCGACGGGATCCGCCGAGCCGTTCCGAGTCAGTGCAGTGATGACTGCGGCACGGTTGGTGATCGTCTGATCGACGATGAGGTTCGAAATCGTGCGCGGCGCGGTATCCACCACGTTACCCGGCGTCGTCGTGTAGGCATAGTTGGCGGTAACGCCGGTGCCCCCCGGGGCGGGGCCGTTGATATCGAACAATGGATCGGCCGTGCCCGTTCGGTAATCTGGAGTGAGCAGGCGCAAGAACTCCTGGTCCGCCGCCCCCCAGGTCTCACGTCCTGCGATGAGATTGTTGAAAGTGCCGTCGACCGTACGCATACCATAGGGGAGAAGCGGGTTTGTCACGAGATCCGTCAGCGCAGCGCCTGCGGCATGTGCCTCGGAAATCTCGATCTGCTGGAGGACGAATTCGAGATCGTTGAGATTGAGTGACGCCATTGCCGCTACTCCCTGATCAATCATTTTTGAAACAGGCGATTTTTGAACATGCGGCGGCGACTCCCACACCCGTCGATGGGCCAGAAGATCCGCCCGACTGAAGTCTGGAATCTTTTGAACCCGCCGGAGGAAAAGTGTGATGGCAGGCACCGTGCGCTTTTTGCAGCCGGCACCTCAGCCGCCCAAGGCTTTCATTGTCAGTGAGGGCACGTTGGGGCCGGGTCAGTGCTAAGAAACCACCGTTTCAACAGCGAGATCTTCCAGTAACAACCTTGCACGGCGTCTTTCTCTCGCCGCACGGCCCTGGTTTGGACGACCGCGTCATAGGGTCGATTGTCGAGGCTCTGCTTGTTGTAGCCGGCGTGTCCGTACGTAACGACTTCAAGGTGGGTGGCCACTTGCCCGTCAACCCGCAGCTTGCAGCCGTCAGCGTCGTTGTACGCGACGTGTGCGAGGCGTACCCGCCCTCCGGCCTCGGAGGCCACCAGAACCAACTCGTTCACGCCGGCCCTCACCAGCGCCTCGTCGAGTTGAACCTGTGCGCCGAGCGGCTCGCGGTCGGCGTGCACCAGCGCCGCACGCAGTTTGTGCAGCCAGGTCCAGGGGGTCTCCATGATGCTCTGTAGATCCTTGGCCGAGATCCCATTGCGGTGCGACGCAATTTCGAACACCGCGCGGAACCAGACCTTGAGCGACTTGCGCGTCTTGTCGAGCAGCGTGCCCGAGGTCAGGCTTGTCTGTGGCCGCAGCCTGCACACTCGAACAATGTGCCCTGGCGCAGCGGCCTGCGGAGGTGTTTGCTCCTGCACTGCAGGCAGTCTGGCTCTACAAACCGCGCATCGGTCTGTGGCGCCATCTTCAGAATACCACGCCACCAATCGTCTCGGCTACCCCGGGCACTCCGCGGTGACAGGGATTGACGTTCCAGCACCGACTTGAACTGGAACGGCATGGTATTGATGTCGAATATCAGAAACATGCAACGAGGTGAATACAGGTCTGCCTTCCTGACATCAAGATAAAGGGTTGACGTCAAATGCGCGACAAAAGATTGAAAAACAACAATATTATTGGTGCCACTGAAAGTTTATTGGCGCTGGACCTGGGAGTTTCTCTGCATTTTCAATCACGTTTCTAGCACCATACGATTCCATACCGTCTATCCTGCAAGATTGTAGCCCATCTGCAATACGACGTTGCTTTTGTCCTCGGCTCAAGTACCTCAAGCGTTTCGTCGATCGCCATGGCGTAGTTCGCATCTACTACGCGCGTGGGGCCAAGCCGCACATCCGTCTGGACGCGCCGGTAGGCACACCAGCCTTCATCGAAGCCTACGAGGCCGCACAGCAAGCGAAGGCGATGCAGTGGCGCATTGCGCAACGTGCCTCCAAGCCGCACCGCTCAATGCGTGATCTCGTCGATTTGTACCAGCGCTCCCAGAGCTATGCGCGCCTCGCGCCGCTCACCCAGCGTGTCTATGATCGCGTGTTGCACCGGTTGCTTCATGGTGAGGGGCTCGCGGATTGCAGTGCTTCATCGCTCGGCAGCAAGCGCGTTCAGAATATCGTCGACCGGCATGCTGACGCACCGGCAGCAGCTGCCGACCTGCTCAAGAAGCTCCGCATCCTGTTCCGATGTGCCATCGACCGTGGCTGGCGGTCGGACGATCCGACACGCGGAGTCAGGATCGGCCAGGGCGGCAACGGCGCTTCCCGTTGGCCGAGTTGAGATCGGGTGCTGCCGTGCCACGTCCCCGAATTGACTGCTTTCTGGCGGCCTCCTCATAACAGTGGGACTTGCGCAGTTTTTCGGTGCAGCGGGCAGCTCATGGGAGGTGCCCGCCACTTTCGCCGCGCTCAGTCTCACGGATGCGCTGCTCACCGGGGTCGGCCTGCTGATCGCCGCGATGACCGGCGTTGCCGGCGCACTCGTCGTCGCCGACGCGCGTGCCGATGTAGCTGCGGCACGTGCCTGGCAGGACATCAATGCCGAGTTGGCCGTGGTCGGCATGGTCGCCGAGACGGCTCCGGTCGTCCGTATCGAAGCGCGCTACACCGCGGCCCCTCAAGACGAAGGCTTGCGGCGGATCTTGCTCGCGCATCGATTCATCGTGCCGGTTCCGCTTCTCAGTGATGGCGGTTCAACTGCACAATCTCGCGTCGGCGCCGTTACTATTGGGGAGCCCGATGGCGTCCGGTCCGGCACCGAGCTTCAGATAGCCGACGGGCCAGCTATTGATGACCACCGTGCGCACATGGCCGCGAGGTCTGAGGTGGCGATCGATTGCACGTCACAGCTGAGCGCAAGCAATTTCAAAGATTGGGGAAGGCGCGGCCAGCGCAGCGCGATACGTCGAGTGTCAAGGGCGCTCCTCGTCGCCAATGCTGGCGTGGGGTGGGATGGTCCTGTCCGCTCCGCGGTCGATGCCCGTCGCGCGCCGGGGGATGCATGCGCAGCACAAGTGATTGTTCTCGCCGACCGCAGCAGCCGCGATGGCAACCCAGCACACCGAGGCGTCTCGGCTGATCCTCGTACGACGGCACAGCCCGGCTGCCGCGGGCCGCCGGTCGGCGTGAGCCAACAGCAGGTCTCGTCCGGGCCGGGGACTATCGGCAAATCGTTTCGCGAAAACGTTCAGTTGCGAGCCTATGCGCCTGCCGATCCCGCCGTGGTCGACAATCTCGGCGACAACGTGCCGGTTGGCGCAGCCGAGCTGGAAGTTGTCGAGGCGTATCTCGACGACGTGCTGGGCGACCTGCTGGCGACCGTCGCTGCCGATCGGGACCACCGCCAATCCTGAAGGCCGGCGGCGCGAACCTCTGCGTCCTTGTGCTGCCTGCCGTGGCCGGTAAAGTCTGGAGGTGAAATCGAAGCCAAATAGGGAGCATCGCGCATGACCACCAACGGGGCACGGCGCGAGCGCGTCCAAGCCAACAGCGTTGCGCCAGGGTCCGCGGCTGGATCGTGCCCCAAGCTGTGGTGTAAGAGCACCGTCATGATCCGAGCCACTGCT
>CAZNMY010000114.1:0-21145 GCA_964574325.1 uncultured Devosia sp.
CTGAAGGTTCCGTCTCCTCGACCACCGTCCTGGTCCGCGCAGGCGGACCATCCACGACACGGCGACGGAGCCGTGGATGGCCCGGCTGAACCGGGCCATGACGACTGCGTTTGCAGGGAGCAACCACGGGCCTCGTGGCGGCTCGCGCTGCCGGCCGAGGACCGACTGCGTATGGGTGCGAACAGTGGCAGATCGGGCACAGGCGGTGCTGCCACAATAGCGCTATTCTCGGCGACCCGAAACCGGTTCGTCTCCGCGTCGCCACGACCGAGTGCCCCCTGCCCATGGCCCATTTCATCGAGCAGCTCGTCAACGCCGTCACGCTCGGCGCGATCTATGGACTGATCGCGATCGGCTATACGATGGTCTACGGCATCATCGGGATGGTGAACTTCGCGCACGGCGACGTGTTCATGGTCGGCAGCTTCATCGCGCTGTTGTTCATCCTGCTCTTGGGTCTGTCCGGCTCGATGCCGATGATGCTGTTGATTCTGGCGCTGGCCGCTGTGTTGCTGCTCGCGATGGCGCTGACGGCGGTCTGGGGATGGACGATCGAGCGCACTGCGTATCGCCCGTTGCGCGGCTCGTTCCGGCTGGCGCCGCTGATCTCGGCGATCGGCATGTCGATCGTGCTCGCCAATCTCGTGCAGATCCTGCAGGGCGCGAACGTGAAGCCGCTGCAACCCATCGTGACCGGCGGGATCACGCTGATCGCGGGCGAAGAAGGCCGGAGCGGGGCCGGCATCTCGAACATCCAATTGCTGATCATAGTGACGACGGTCGCTCTGATGGGGCTGTTCACGTGGATCGTGAAGGCGACGCCGCTCGGTCGCGCGCAACGCGCGGTGGAACAGGATCGCACGATGGCGGCGCTGACCGGCGTCGACGTCGATCGCACCGTCGCCGTCACCTTCGTGATCGGGGCAGCGCTCGCGGCGGTCGCGGGCATGATGTTCATGCTCTATTACGGCGTGATCGATTTCTACATCGGCTTCGTTGCCGGCATAAAAGCGTTCACAGCGGCGGTGCTCGGCGGGATCGGATCGCTGCCCGGCGCGATGCTCGGCGGGCTCGTGATCGCGCTCGTCGAGACGTTCTGGGCCGACTGGGTGGGCAGCGCCTACAAGGACGTCGCGGCGTTCTCGATCCTCGCGATCATCCTGATCTTCATGCCGCAGGGGCTTCTCGGTCGGCCAGAGGTCGAGAAGGTTTGAAGCGATGAGCGGCGAGATCGCGAACACGGCCACAGGATCCGGCACAGGATCGAATTCGCCGCCAGCGCGGCTGTCGGTATCCGAAGTCGTCATCGATGCCGCACAGTGGGCGGTGGTCGCACTGCTGCTGTCGGTGCCGCTGCTCGCGTGGCGGACGATCGACACGCCGACGGCACTCGATCTCGTGTCGCGATGGCCTGTCGTGGCGGAGGCGGTGGCGATCGTGTTCGCGGGGCGGTTGGCGATGCTGCTGGCGGTGCTGACGCCGGAGCGTTCTCCCGACACGCGAGCGCTGATCGGGCCGCATGCGATCGGCGCGGCGTTCTGCGGGATCGGCCTGGTGGGGGGGACCGTCGCCGTCGGCTGGCTCGCCGGAATAGAGATCGCGGGGTGGTGGCGGTTCCGGCTCCTGCTGCTGTTCTGGCTGGTGTTCCTGATCGTTTTCCAGCGGACCTCGATCGGGTTGTTTTTCGCGTCGCTCGCGCGGTGGCTGGGGGAGACGAAGCTGACGGCATACCTGCCGTGGGTGGGGCTCGGCGCGCTCGTGGTGTTCCCGGTGCTGCCGGTGGCGGATCGCTACACGCTCGACCTCGGCGTGCTGGTGCTGACTTACGTGATGCTCGGATGGGGGCTCAATATCGTCGTCGGGCTCGCGGGGCTGCTCGACCTCGGCTACGTCGCGTTCTATGCGGTCGGGGCCTATTCGTACGCTCTGCTCGCCCAGAATTTCGGGTTGTCGTTCTGGATCTGCCTGCCGCTCGCGGGAATTCTCGCGGCGTTCTGGGGTGTCCTGCTGGGCTTGCCGGTGCTTCGGCTTCGCGGCGACTATCTGGCGATCGTGACGCTGGCGTTCGGCGAGATCATCCGCATCGTGCTGCTCAACTGGCAGAGCCTGACCGGAGGACCCAACGGTATCTCGGGCATCCCGCGGCCGAGCTTTTTCGGCCTCGTCTTCGAGCCCAATTGCGGGCCGGGGAGCTTCTGCGGGTTCTTCGGCATCGAGCATTCGTCGCTGCACCGGATCATGTGGCTCTACTATATCATCCTGGTGCTGGCGCTGTTCACGGCGTGGGTGACGACGCGGGTGCGGCGCCTGCCGGTCGGGCGGGCTTGGGAAGCGCTGCGCGAGGACGAGATCGCGTGCCGGGCGCTCGGGCTCAATACGACGCTGGTGAAACTTTCCGCGTTCGCGATGGGCGCGATGTTCGGCGGTTTCGCGGGCTCGTTCTTCGCGACGAAGCAGGGCTTCATCAGCCCGGAGAGCTTCACCTTCATGGAGAGCGCGACGATCCTGGCCATGGTCGTGATGGGGGGCATGGGCAGTCAGATCGGCGTTGCCATCGCTGCTCTCGTGATGGTCGGGGGGATCGAATTGTTCCGCGATCTCGAGCTTTACCGCATGCTCGTGTTCGGGCTCGTGATGGTCGTGATGATGATCTGGCGGCCGCGCGGATTCGTCGGCTCGCGCACGCCGACGATCGTGCGCGAGCAGGGCGCGATCGTTGCGGCGGGCAACGTGAAGGAGGGACACGGATGAATTCCGTGCCGATCCTCGATGTTGCAAACCTGACGATGCGGTTCGGTGGTCTCACCGCCGTCGACGCGGTTTCGTTCGCCGCGCGGCGGGGCGAGATCACCGCGCTGATCGGGCCCAACGGGGCTGGCAAGACGACCGTCTTCAACTGCATCACGGGGTTCTACAAGGCGAGCGAAGGCTCGATCGTCGTGGCGCGAGAGGATGGCCGCCGGTTCGATCTTCATCGCATGGCGGATTTCCGGATCACGGCGAAGGCGGGCGTGGCGCGCACGTTTCAGAACATCCGGCTGTTTTCCGGCATGACGTGTCTGGAAAACCTGATGGTGGCGCAGCACAACGTGCTGATGAAGGCGTCGGGGTTCTCGGTGATCGGGCTGCTGGGTCTGCCGTCGTGGCAGAAGGCGCAGGCGGCCGCGGTCGAACGCGCGATGGCGTGGCTCGACATGGTGCGGCTGACGGACCGGGCGGACACGGCGGCGGGCGAACTTTCCTACGGCGATCAGCGCCGGCTCGAAATCGCGCGCGCGATGTGCACGGGGCCGGAGCTGTTGTGTCTGGATGAGCCGGCGGCGGGTCTCAATCCGCGCGAAAGTGCCGAACTCAACGGGTTGCTGCAGGCGATCAAGCGGGAGCACGGCGTCTCGATCCTGCTCATCGAGCACGACATGGGCGTGGTCATGCAGGTGTCCGACCGGATCGTCGTGCTCGATCACGGCGCGAAGATCGCGGAGGGAACGCCGGCCGAGATCCGCGCCGACGCACGCGTCATCGCAGCTTATCTGGGAGTGGAGGACGAGGAAGTGCCGGGCTCGCTGGAGGGCAAGCGATGAGTGACGGCACACTGCTGAGCGTTCGGGGACTGCACACGTTCTACGGTCGGATCGAGGCGCTGAAGGGGATCGATCTCGATATTTCCGAAGGCGAGATCGTGACGCTGATCGGGGCCAACGGCGCGGGCAAGACGACGCTGATGATGACGATCTGCGGTGCGCCTCGCGCATCAGCGGGAAGCATCACCTTCGCCGGCACCGACATCACGGCCATGCCGACGCACGAGATCATGCGGCTGGGGCTCGCGCAGTCGCCGGAGGGACGGCGCATCTTCCCGCGCATGACGGTACTCGAGAACCTGCAGATGGGGGCGCTGCTCAATCGGGATCACGAGCGGACGTTCGATGAGGATCTCGCGCGCGCCGAGCGGCTGTTTCCCATCCTCGCCAAGCGGCGGGATCAGCGTGCCGGCACGATGTCGGGCGGCGAGCAGCAGATGCTGGCGATCGCGCGCGCGCTGATGGGACGACCGCGGCTGTTGCTGCTGGACGAGCCGTCGCTGGGGCTCGCACCGCTGATCGTCAAGCAGATCTTCGCGGTCATCGGCGAACTCAATCGAACGGAGGGGCTGACGATCTTCCTCGTCGAGCAGAATGCATTTCATGCGCTGAAGCTCGCGCATCGCGCGCACGTGATGGTCAACGGGCGCATCACGCTGTCGGGAACGGGGGCAGAGCTGCTGGCGCGGCCGGAGGTGCGGGCCGCCTATCTCGAAGGCGGCGGGCACTGATTTCGAAGTCGCTGGACTTCAAGTTTCGGTGCCGCGCTTGCGCGCCAGCGATGAAATGAGCGCCTGACAGATCGAGGTGCTGTCGAGATCGTCCTTGTCGATTACTTCATCGACGCCGAGCTTCATGATCTCGGCGCGGCGGCGGCGATCGATGAAGCTCGAGATGACCAGGATCATGCCGGCGTAACGCGCGGAGCGCAGGAACGGCACGCTCTTTTCGGCTTTGTCGACGGGACCCAGGCGGTCATCGAGGAACACCAGCTCGGGCTGGTCACCGAGGACCTCGTCGAGGGCGGTTCCGAGCGTCCTGCATTGTCTGACGGTCGCGTCGTAGCCGAAGATCGTCCGCAGCGTCGAGGCCAGTCGATCGCTGTCGCGCTGGTTGTCCTCGATGATGAGGATGTTCTTGTATTTCGGAACATCCTTCATCGCCTGGGCGAGCTTGCTGCGTGTCATCAGGACGCGGACGGCGGAATGGGTTCCGCCACCTTCGGGTTCCGAGGGATCGCCGCCGGATAGCGCGTTGTCCGCGGCGGGCATTTCGTCCGGCTCAGGATTTTCCGGCGGATCGCCCGGCGAAGCATTCGAAGATGCGATGCCGGCTAGCGCGCGGGTAGTATAGGGCGCGTCCTTGGACTGAGGTTGCTCCTCGAGAAATTTTGCGAAGTCTTGCAGAAGTATCGTCATCTCGCGGTGCCTGCAGTGATCTTGCGCTCAACGGTCTATCGCAGCTGCGCCGCTTCCGTGGCGCCCGAGCGAATACATCAACTCCAAAGCGGAACACTTGAAAGGTGGCGTCATGGCGAACACTTCGTCGAGAACGATAGTCCAATTTGATCGGTCTATTGCGTGTTCAATCGGGGAACTGTTGTGTCTGCTGGGCAAGAATCAGGCACTCGCCATCCGGTTTTCCCGATATCGCGATGGTTCCGCGGTGGGCCGGTATCCGTCTCATGCCCTCCGGGGCGCCACACTTCGAAGGGGCAGTACCTCGAACAGCGTGCGTTGCGCTCGGCTTTCCGGGGACGCCTGGAATGGGAGGTGCGGCGGAGATGTCGTGGCAATCAAGGCCGGCGTCGATGGGAGAAAAGCAGCGCGATCGAGACCGAGGGTCTCGGCAGTCCGCGGTTGCCGGTGCCCTTTTCGTGCGTGAGATCCAGCGCCACGCCGTTGGCGCCGAGTGGGTGCGGGTTCGATGGAACGCTCGATGCCGAGCGATGGGGTTTCCTGATCACCGTCACATTCTTTGCGCCGCTGTCGTGTGCCGTCTCAGGGGGCTCACCGTCGGCCATGAACCGATCCATCTCGGTATCGGCTCGGCTGGCCATCATGACCGAGGCCCAGACGATCAGCGTCGCAGTCGACCCCAGTGCAATGACAACAGCAATGGCGATGATGCCGACGGTTCCGTTGAAGAACCAGTGGAACAGCCAAGCCAGCGCCGCGACTTCGAGCGCCAGGAAGGCAAGTCCGGCTATGATCGCCAACGGCATATTCTCTCCTCGAAACTTCGCCCCCTCATCGGATGCCCTGTTCTGGTGCCTCCGGGCGGTCGCTCATTCGAATCATCAAGCCCGCGCAACGATGCTACACGGATAAGCCGATTCCGGGCAGCTTGCCGATTCAACCCGTCTGATATGAACGGCAGTTGAACGAGTGCCCCGGCGCGAAGCTCATCCTGATCCGAGGGTGTAATCAGATTGTAAATCCGATCGCAGAAAGTGGCGCCCGTTCGGTGCAAAGTGGCTGTTTTGGCAGGAATTCCTCCCGTCACGCGGTTCCAAGCGCCTTGGCGAGCCCGGCGTAGGTGCTCTCGACGTAGGAGACGTTGGCCCAGGGCCGCTGCGTCAGGATCTCGGCCAGCGCTTTCGCCTGCGCCCGGTCGCGGCCGAAGAGAATGACACGGCGATTGAAATCGTCGTGAGGCAGGCCGGAAACGGGCGACCTGCCGGCGGTGATCTCGTCGACGGGGGCGTTGCGCGCCCTCGGCAGGCTGCCGGCTGCGAACTCCTCTGCAGATCGCGCGTCGATCAGGACCGCCGTGTCGTCATAATCGAGCACGCGCTCGACCCAGCTCGCTTCCACTGCCGTCGGTCCGCCGAGAACGCGCCAGACGGAGATGCCGAGCTGGTAGCGCCGGACGGCGGTGAAGCCTGCCGCGATCAGGTCGTCGCCGAGCCTGCGGCTCTGCTGGCAATGGGGACCGTTGCAGTAGACGACGAGCGCTGTGGCCTTGTTGCCGCCGACGAGCCGTTCGACCGCTGCGACTTGTTCTGCCGGGGGCGCGTCGAGGCAGATCGCGCCGGGGATGTGGCCGGCCTCGTATTGAAGGCGGGAGCGGGAGTCGACCGCTACAGCGGCGCCTTCGCTCAGGACGAGGCGCATCTCCTCGGTGGATATCTCAGCCGCCAGATGGCCTGTATCGGCGAGTATCGCGCGGAAGATATTTGCCGGCGGGGACGGGGAGACGGAAGGGGGCATGGATTTCACTCGGGCGTGCGTGGTGCCTGCGGCATTCGAGGCTCGCTCCTGTAAGTCGCGGCCACTCCGTCGTGATCTCTACGTCGCGTTCATTCGGTCGTGGTCTGTCCGAGATGGTCGCGCAGTGTCGTGCCAGCGTATTCGGTGCGGTACAAGCCGCGGCGCTGGAGTTCCGGCACGACCAGATCCACGAAATCGTCGAAGGCGCCGGGGAAATAGGCCGGCATCACCACGAACCCGTCGGCACGCTCCGCGAGGAACCATTCCTCCATCGTATCGGCGATGCGTTTCGGCGTGCCGTAGATCACCCAGTGGCCGCGTGCGGCGGCCGTCACGTTATAGAGATCACGCAAGGTCATCTTCTCGCGCCGCGCCAGCTCCAGGATCGTCTGCGAGAACGTCTGATGTCCCGTGGCGGTCGGCTTGATCTCCGGCACCGGGCCGTCCAGCGGATAACCGGAGATGTCGTGGCCGATGCGCTGCGACACCAGGGTCAGCGCGTTGGTCGGGGACAGCCAGCTCTGCAGTTTGGCGAGCTGCTCCTTGGCCTCGGCGTCGCTGCGGCCGATGATCGGCATCACGCCCGGCAACAGGGTCAGGTCGTGAGGGGCGCGGCCATGGTTCACGACGCGGGACTTCAAGCTGTCGTAAGCCGCCTTCGCCGACGTGGGATCGCCATTGACCACTGCGAATACGATATCGGCGGTGCGCGACGACAGGTCCTGCCCCGCGGCCGAGCCGCCGGCCTGGATGAGCGCGGGTGGTCCGTAGGGCGAGCGCTCCATGTTGAGCGGGCCCTTGACCTGAAAATAGCGGCCCTTGTGATCGAGGTCGTGGATCTTCGCGGGGTCGAGGAACTGCCCGGTGTTCGGATCGGCAACGACGGCGCCTTCGTCCCAGCAGTTCCACAGACCACGCACGACATCGACGAATTCGTTGGCGACCTCGTAGCGATTGTCGTGCTCTCGCAGCTTCTCCTGGCTGAAATTGAGAGCGGCCTTGTCGTACGATGTCGTGACGATGTTCCAGGCGGCCCGTCCCGCGCTGAGCTGCTGCAGGCTCGCGAACGTGCGCGCCACCGTGTAG
The DNA here is from genome assembly GCA_964574325.1 of uncultured Devosia sp. Taxonomy (GTDB): domain Bacteria; phylum Pseudomonadota; class Alphaproteobacteria; order Rhizobiales; family Hyphomicrobiaceae; genus CAMDPA01. Next base: position 7,880 of record CAZNMY010000114.1, read on the forward strand.
GGCTCGCTGAAGCTCGTCGATACCGTCGCGCCGAGGCCGATGTGTCGCGTCGCTGCACCGAGTGCCGCGATCAGCGTCGTCGGCTCGAACCGGCTGACGAACGAGGGATGGTCGCCGGCATCGAACGACAGCCCGTCTGAAATGAAGAACAGGTCGAACTTGCCGCGTTCGGCGATGCGTGCGCCGGCCTGAATGACCGACAGGTCGAAATTGCTCCTGGCTGCGCCTTCCATACGCCAGCCGGCCGAATGATTGCCCGTGCCGAGCCAGAACACGCCCAGATGCATCAGGCGCTTCTTATTCGCCATATTCGCCTACTCCTGATCCCGCGGCCTTTCTCCACATGATGCCGCACGGCGTCCCCGCCGTCCAATGGACAGGTCAATGGCGTGTGATGGTCGCGAGGTCAGAGAGATCCGCCGGCCGCAGCCGGGCTTGGTCGCTGGAGCGGGGCCGCCAGCCGGAGAAGCTCACGGCAGTTGCGGATCCGTCCGATGTGGATGCACCGAGATGGCCGTGCCGAAGGCATGATCCCAAAATGTCGTCGTGATGCCGAAATTGCCTTCTTCCGACCGGTAATGATGCAAGGCATGATGGCGGCAGATCGCATAGAGCGGAGACGATTGCGACGGCTTCCAATAGTGGGCCGCATGGTGAATCGTCATGTAGCAGGCATAGCCCGCCAGCACGCCGGCCGTAACGCCGCTCGCGGCAATCGCACTCGTCGATACGAGCGGTAGATAGAAGATTGCGAGTATCAGCAGTATGCCGATAACCGGCGGCGCTCCGACGTAATCCTTGGGAGCGTCGTGATGCGCACCGTGCAGGTCAGCGAAGTATGGTGCGAAATGGTAGACCCATCTGTGGATGGCGTACTCGACCAGCGTCCAGCTCGCCCCGCCCAGCACGGCATAGCAAAGCCAGAATGCGCCATCGCGCAAGGGACCAGATGCCGCCGTCATCACAGCCATCAGCGCGATGAGCGCCAGGCAGAGATAAATGTCGAGATAGTAGGCGAACTTCGTCAAGCGCATCGTTCGACTTGTCCAATCTTGCGTCGAGAGAGCGGCGCTCGATGTCGGAAGCATCGATGCTTCGCATCGGGCGCGGCCCAATTCCGCGGGGGGGCGGGGCCCGAGTTCGTCAGTTCCTATGGACGAAACGTCGACTTCCCAGCAGCGATGATCCGGTCGATCACGCTTGCCACTTCTCTGTGAAGCTCCACGTTTTCGTCGTGAAGGTTCGGATTAGCGATCGCATCTTCCGCGCCGCGATGTAGTGCGCCTGCGTCTTCAAGCACGCCGGAAACGTCCGCAGGGGTGAGCACTTTCAATTCGATCAAGGCCAGCAACAGGGATTCGCTGATTGAAAGCGCGGCAAGACCCGCGGCTCCGCTCTCGATGTGCGCAGAATTTGTCATTGAATGAGGTCCACTGCGAGCAGCTATCGGGATCGCGACGCGGCACGGGATGCCAATCTAGATCCTCGATGAGCGGATCATGCTAACCTGTGCTAGTGTCGGTTGTATGAATTCGAACACGGGGCGCGCCTCGTGGTCGCCGTTGCCGATCGATCGTGAACTCACGCCCATGCGCGATCACCTCGATCCGCGACGGGATCGGAAAGGCACCAGCGAAATGCCGGCTGCAGCTCGTGTGCTCGCGGTGAAACTGAATACCTTCATGCAGCTTTCGGAGCGGGAGTTGGAATGCCTTGCCCAGCTTCAATCGAAGCCGGCGCATGTGAAGCCGGGGCACGCGCTCGTGGAGGAAGGCCAGACGGGACACAAGGCGTTCATCCTTCAGGCCGGATGGGCGTGCTGCTTCAAAATCATGCGCGACGGCAGCCGGCAGATCATCGGTTTTCCGATTCCCGGTGACTGCATCGGGCTGCGGAGCGTGCTGTTGCGCACCTCGGATCATTCGTTTTCCGTACTCACCGACGCGATCGTCTGCAGCGTCGATGCATCGCGCATGATGCCACTACTGACCGAGTTTCCGAGGCTTGCTGCCGCGATCCTGTGGGCGGCCTCGCGTGAGGAAGCGATGGTGGTCGAGCACCTCGTCAGCATCGGCCGGCGCAATGCGCTTGAGCGCACGGCCCATTTCTTTCTCGAACTCGCCGAGCGACTGCGCCTCGTCGGAATGGCCACCGAGACGACTTATGCATGTCCGCTCAATCAGTACGTCCTGGCGGATGCCCTGGGCCTGAGCGCGATCCACGTCAATCGGGTGTTGCGCCAGCTTCGCGAACAGGGACTGATGACCTTGAAGGGCGGGCAAGTCTTGATCCACGATGTCGAGGCGTTGGAGCGCCTGGGCGGCTTCGAGCAACAGGATCGCGCAGGTGCGACCTGACATCGATCCGTCGGCCCGGCGGAAAAATCCGCGCGTCCGCTAATCCAGATCAGTATGGGCTGACCGAGCCCGGCATAGTATCGCGCGATGGCTGGAACGCGTAGAGCGACAGATGCCGGCCGCAGCCAAGCCTCGATCGAATTCAAACCAAGACTGATCTCAACAACGGTGAAGTTCATGGCCAAGGGTCAAACCAGGAGCAATCGGGAGAAGCGGAAGCCGAAAGCCGACAAGCCGAAGGTCGCGTCGGCGTCGACGTCGACTTTCGCGCAAGTCGGCGGTGGCGGCGCAAAAGGCAAGGCCGCAAAGAAGGGCCGCTGAATAGCGCTCTGCCAACATCACGAGGACATATGTCGCGTCACAAATACAGGATCGGGCAGCTTGTAGCGTTCGTTCCGGACAAGCTGCAGGTGTCTGTGCCATCGGGCACCTACAAGGTCATGCGCCTGCTTCCTGCTGCGGGCCGGGATCTGCAATATCAGATCAAGAACACCGCCGAGGTGTTCGAGCGTATCGCGCGCGAGAGCCAGCTTGAGGCGCACGCCTCGGCGTGATGCTGATGAGCACCCATCAAGGAGCGGACCGGTCCGCTTTCGTCGATCGGCAGGGGCTGCGATGAACGAATTGGGCGAACTTCAGCGGCTACTTTCGGAAGTCGCAGAACTGCTGAAGTCCGGATCGGCCGCGAACAAGCGGCTGGCCGTCGGCAAGCTGCGCGAGATGTCGGCGACGGCTTCTACGTTGGGGTTCACGCTCGAGCTGCGGCGCTGAGCATCTGCCGTTTGGTGAGAAACGGTCGTTCGCCAGCGGCATGAACATATTGAAAAGATTGGTAGCGAGGGCCGGACTTGAACCGGCGACCTACGGATTATGATTCCGCCGCTCTAACCAACTGAGCTACCCCGCCATGGGAGCCCGGATATACCGACGGGGCGGCGCGGGTGTCAAGAACGCGTTCTGTCAGATGATTTCGTCCTCGTCCATGAGCGGTTCGGCGGTCTCGCGGTGTGTGGCGGGGCGGGCGCCCATATCCTCGCTCCACGCGATATGGAACAGCGCGTCGCCCATGTTGACGATCGGCAGCGTTGTGGCGCCAACGATCACGCCGCGCCGAGAGGTCTTCACGAGCGTGTCCGCTTCCTCGTAAGGGTTCGAGATCACGCCGAGCGTCTCGCCTTCGCTGACGGCGTCGCCGATGCGCTTGTGTGTGCGCAGCACGCCGCCTTCGGGCGAGCGGATCCATCTGGCGGCATTCGCGACGAGCGGCGGGCGTGTCATGGTCGGTGCGGGCGAAGCTGGCTGACGGGCATCGTCGGCCTCGTCGGGCGATTCGAGCATTCCCATCCGCAGCATCACGCGCGCGATCCCGTCGACGCCGGCCTGGATGGCGAATTCGTCGAAGCGTAGGCCCTCGCCGCCTTCGTAGACGAGAACGTCGACACCGCATTCGCGTGCGGCCCGGCGCAGCGATCCGGCTCGCTCGGCGCTGTCGAGAACGACCTGCGCACCGAACGCCATCGCGAGGTCGCGGCTGCGCGGGCTCAGTTTCGTGTCGCAGCGGATCTGCGGCAGGTTCACGCGGTGGATCGCGGCGGTGTGCAGATCGACGCCGACCTGGCAGCGCTTGACGACCTGGGTCAGCAGGAGATGCGCGAGGCGTGCCGCGAGCGAGCCGTTGGGAGAGCCCGGAAACGCGCGGTTCAAATCGCGGCGGTCGGGCAGATAGCGTGAGCGGCCGATGAAGCCGTAGGCGTTGACCACGGGTACGCACAGCAGCGTGCCCTTGATGTTGCCCGGCGCCAGGGTGCGGAGCACGCGGCGGATGATCTCGACGCCGTTCAACTCGTCGCCGTGCACGGCCGCGGACACGAACATCGTCGGGCCCGGGCTCGCGCCGTGCAGCACGTGGATCGGCAGCGTCACCGGCGTGTGGTTCGACAGTTTGGAGACGGGCAGAACGACAATCCTGCGCTCGCCGCGCTCAACAGTCTGGCCGCCGATGGTGAAAGGAGTGCGCATTCTGCTGGTTCCGGGAGGGGGTCGGTTCGGCTGTTGCTGCCATCGATCGGCGGGGGGCTGCAAGTGTTCAAACGTCTGCCATCCCGGCCTTCGCGGAAGCGCGATACTCGCGTCACCTCAAGCCGTCCGCTGCCAGAAAGGCGGCACGATGTTGCCGCGCCGGACGGCCATCACCAAAATTATGATGCCGGTGGTCGTACAGAGCAGGAATGCAATCACCGACGATTCCAGGCCGAAACTTCCGCCGGTCAGCAAATCCGGTCCCTTGATGTTGGACCTGATCAGTCCGGGGTCTGCAACACTGCCGGATACGATACCGGAGAAGATGGCTGACTGGGTGTAGTTCCAGGCCATGTGGAAGCCGATGCTGAGCCACAGGCGGCGAGTCAACATATAGGCGGCAGCAAGCAGCAACCCGGCTTCGATGCTGATGTAGAGAGCGCCGATGACCGTGCCCGCCGGATTTGCCAGATGGACCAATCCGAAAACGAGCGACGACACCACCAGCGAGATCCAGCTGCCCAACCATTCCTCGACGATCCGAAACAGGGCTCCACGGAACAGAAGTTCCTCGAATACCCCCGAGCTCAACGCCATCGCCACCGCCGTCAGCACGAAGTACCAGGGATTCAATCCTTCGATGCGGTAAATGCCGAGCACCATCAGGATCAGAATGCCAAGGGTGTACAAGCCCGCACCGATCAACAGGCCGATACCCAATTCCCGGCCCATGCCGGGGAGGGAAAGCTCGCTGACCGGCCGGCGTTCGACGAAACGCACAAAAGCGACATAGACAGCCAGGGCAAGCGCCGCCATTCCCGCTGCGACGGCCGCAGATTTCAGAGGTGCACCGGAAAAATAAATCCTCAAGCCATTGCTCACACCCATCATGAAGAAGACCGGGCCGCCGAGCAGGATCAGACGGATGAGCGGAAATTGAAGAACTCGCAGAACCATGGCCGGCTGCCGAGCCGATAAGTCGTTCATGTCGTTCTCCACCAAGATTGGCCTCAGCGACTGTCTGCATGACGTCAGGCAACCGAAACACCAGTGTCGATAGACCTTCGCGCCCGCCTCACCTTCCCCCCTCACACGTCCGCCTCACGCTCCCGGTGCGGGGGTCTTGTCGGGGAAGCGGCAGAGGTTGCGGATGGGGCAGCGCCAGCATTCGGGCTTGCGCGCCTTGCACAGATAGCGGCCGTGAAGGATCAGCCAGTGGTGTGCGGGTACGCCGTATTCCCCAGGGATGCTCGCCATCAACTGCTTTTCGGTGTCGAGCGGGTTCTTCGACTTGGTCAGGCCGATGCGGTTGGCGACGCGGAACACGTGGGTGTCGACGGCCATCGTGGGCTGGCCGAACGCCATGTTCATGACGACGTTGGCGGTCTTGCGGCCGACGCCCGGCAGCGTCTCCAATGCATCGCGGTCGGGCGGGATCCGGCTGCCGTGCTCCTCGATCAGTTTCTTCGACAGCGCGATGACGTTCTTCGCCTTGGTGCGGAAAAGCCCGATCGACTTGATGTAGGCCGTCAGGCCTTCTTCTCCGAGTGCCGCCATCTTTTCGGGCGTGTCGGCGACCTTGAAGAGCGCGCGCGTGGCCTTGTTGACGCCGGCGTCGGTCGCCTGTGCGGAAAGCACGACGGCGACGAGCAGCGTGAACACGTTGACGCTTTCCAGTTCGCCCTTGGGCTCGGGCAGGATGCGATGGAAGGTCGCGAAGATCTCGGCGATATCTTCCGGCGGGACCTTGGACTTGGGCGCGCGTTTCGCTTTTGCCTTGGGTTTGGTTCGGGCTCTGGGGGTAGTGTCGGCTTTCGGCTCGGCAGCAGCGGCTGCGACGCGCTTCGTCATGCGCCTTTTTTCCCTTCCCGGTTGCGGGTAAAATACCTCGCATGACAGAGCGCAATTTGCCAAGCGGTGGTGCAAGCCGAGGTCCGTACAGTGGATCGTTGGGCCATGGACGAGCGGATCGGGGATGGATCGGCCCCGGGCCCGTGCGGTTCGTGCTGAAGCCGTTCCGATCGCTCAGCCACACCGGTTTTCTCGCGGTGATGGGCGCTATCGGCCTCGTCAGTTTCGTGACCGGCGTCGTGTTCGCGCTGATGGGGGCGTGGCCCGTGCTCGGTTTCTTCGGGCTCGATGTGGCGCTGATCTGGTTCGCGTTCCGGTGCAACTATCGTTCGGGCCGACAACTCGAGACGATCGACATCGGTGATGGCAAGTTGACGTTGACGCATGTCGATGTTCGCGGCGAGCGCCGTTCGACCGAGCTGATCGCGGCCTGGGTCGATGTGCGGCTTGCGCGCGCGATCGACGGGCGGACGTCCATCGCGCTCGCATCGCACGGCGTCGAGTATCCGTTCGGCGGGTTTCTCACCGATGACGAAAAGGTCGAACTCGCGCCGGCGCTGCGGGAGGCGCTGCTGATGGCGCGCGGGGGGCCCCGGATCTGAGGAATGTCAGGAAACGGGTCGTCTCGGGCGGCGGCTTGATCCTAGGTTTGCGCAACCTGGCTCAAATCGAGGCTTCTCATGTTGGACAACACGATCATGACCGGCCGGTCTCCGACGTCTCCGCCGCTGCCGTTTTCGCGACCTGCAGCGCAGACCGGTCACGATTACGATCTGGTCCGGCGGGCGATCCGGTTCCTCTCGGAGAACTGGACCGATCAGCCCGATCTCGAAGCGCTGTCGTCGCATCTCGGCTTGAGCGGCGCGCACGTCCAGAAGCTGTTCACGAGATGGTGCGGTCTGTCGCCGAAGGCGTTCGTGCAGGCGATCACGCTCGATCATGCGCGGGGGCTGCTTTCGGGATCGGCGAGCGTTCTCGAAGCCGCGCACGAGGTAGGGCTGTCCGGTGGTGGGCGGCTCCACGATTTGTTCGTGTCGTGCGAAGCCATGACGCCGGGCGACGTGAAGCGGCGGGGGGCGGGCCTCGAGATCGCCTACGGCTTTCATGCGACGCCGTTCGGTGAAGCTGTGCTGTTTGCGACCGATCGCGGAGTTGCGGGGTTGGCTTTCGTCGACGAGGATGCGGGGCAAACGCGTGCCGAGGCGCTCGCCGATATGACACGGCGGTGGCCGGCGGCGCACTTCGTCGAGGCGCCGGAACGGACGGCGGCGCTGGTGGCGCGGGTGTTCGAGCCGGAGCGCTGGGTGCCGGAGCAACCGGTGCGGCTCATCCTGATCGGCACGGACTTCGAAGTGCGGGTGTGGGAGACCTTGCTCCGGATACCGATGGGGCGCGCGGTGACCTATGCCGATATCGCCCGGCATATCGGACAGCCGACGGCGTCACGTGCGGTCGGGTCTGCCGTGGGGCGCAATCCGGTATCGTTCGTGGTGCCGTGCCATCGCGTGCTGCGGGGCGACGGCACGCTGGGCGGCTATCACTGGGGACTGACGCGGAAGCGGGCGCTGATCGGCTGGGAGACCGGGCGCGTGGCGCGTACGGGCTGCTAGACGAAGAAAGGCCGCCGAACGTGGGTTCGGCGGCTTCTCGAAATGTCGAAGCGTCAGATCAGAACGAAGGACGCGGGGGGCGGGGCGGACGGCCACCGGCGGCGCCGGGCTTGCCATCGGCGCCGGGCTTCACGACCGGCTTGCCCGGCAGGAGACCTTCGCGCTGCAGCTTCTTGCGCGCCAGCTTGCGGGCCCGGCGGATCGCCTCGGCCTTTTCGCGCGCCTTCTTCTCGGAGGGCTTTTCGAAGTAGTTGCGGAGCTTCATCTCGCGGAAGATGCCTTCGCGCTGCATCTTCTTCTTGAGGGCGCGGAGCGCCTGGTCGACGTTGTTGTCGCGGACAAGTACCTGCACTAGGTGTCCATCCTCCAGTGTGTTGATGTTTCCAGACCTTTTCAGGCCCGACGATAACGTCCCGGGATCACGCATCACTGCCTCTGCCGACCGGCCGAGGTGGCGCACGATAGGTTACCCGGATCATGGGATGGGCGGTTAATACGCCAGGAGCGCGGGATTGTCCACGGGGCAATGGTCGGATTTGCGCTTCAAAGACGGGATCATGCGCCCGGCTGCGGCCTCAGCCGCGTCGCGTGGCCCATCTTGCGGCCGTCGCGGGCTTCGCGCTTGCCATAGAGGTGGATGCAGACGCCGGGTTCGGCGGCGAGGTCGGCCCAGGTGTGGGCTTCGTCCCCGATCAGGTTCAGCATTTCGGCGTCGGAATGGCGGGCAGGCGACCCCAGCGGCCAGCCAGCGACCGCGCGGATATGGTTCTCGAACTGGCTGCAGCCGCAGGCGTCGATGGTCCAGTGGCCGGAATTGTGGACGCGCGGCGCGATTTCGTTGACGACGAGGGCCGGTTTTGCGGCCGGGCCCATGTAGAACATCTCCACGGCGAGCACGCCGACGTAGTCGAGCGCGTCGGCGATGGCGTGGGCGAGACGTTGCGCCTCGGCAACGGCCGACTGAGGCAGGCCGGAGGGGACGACCGAGCGGCGGAGGATGCCGCCGGCATGGGTGTTCGCGGGACAATCGTAAGTGGCGACGGCGCCATCGACGGCGCGCGCGACGATGACGGACGTTTCGGAGACGAAGTCCAGCCGTTGCTCGAGGATCGCTGCACGGTGGCCGAGGGCCGCTACGGCCGCGGCGGCGTCGGCGTCGGGGGCGAGGCTCAACTGGCCCTTGCCGTCGTAGCCGAGGCGGCGCGTCTTGAGGATCGAGGGTGCTCTGAAGTTCGCGAGTGCTGCGATCAGGTCCCGGCGGTGGCTGACTTCGGCGAACGGGGCGACGGGAATGCCGAGGCCGGCCACGAACTCCTTTTCGACCAGGCGGTCCTGGGCGACTTCGAGCGCCTTCGAGCCGGGACGCACGGGGACGAGTTTGCCGATGTGGCGGGCTGCCTCGACGGGGACGTTCTCGAACTCGTAGGTGACGACATCGACCTGCTGGGCGAACGTCTCGAGGTGGGGCAGGTCCGCGTATCCGCCATGCGTGAAGCGGGACGTGACCTCGAAGGCGGGGCTGTCGGGATCGTCGGAGTAGATGTGGGTCCGGAAGCCGAGGCGGGCGGCGGCGAGCGAGAGCATGCGGCCGAGCTGGCCACCGCCGAGAATGCCGATCGTACTGCCGGGCGGCAGCGGTTGGAGAGCTTTGATCGACGGCATGGCTCAGCCCCCGGTTTTCGCGGGCGCATCGACCGGAATTTCGGCAACGGCCGCGGTCTGGCGGGTGCGGCGGTCGTCCAGGCGGGCGGAGAGGGCCGGGTCCGATAGGGCGAGAATCGCGGCGGCGAGCAGGCCGGCGTTGGTGGCGCCGGCCGCGCCGATCGCAAGGGTGCCGACGGGAATGCCGGCCGGCATCTGCACGATCGACAACAGACTGTCCCGGCCCTTCAAGGCGCGGCTTTCGACGGGGACGCCCAGCACGGGCAGCGGCGTCATCGAGGCGGCCATGCCGGGCAAGTGGGCTGCGCCGCCGGCTCCGGCGATGACGACCTTGATCCCGCGCGCCTTGGCGCCACGGGCGTAGTCGTAGAGCCGCTGCGGTGTGCGGTGCGCGGAGACGATGCGCGCCTCGAAGGGAACGCCGAGTTCGGTGAGGACCTCGGCCGCATGCTTCATGGTCGGCCAGTCGGACTGGCTGCCCATGATGATGCCGACGACTGCATCGGCGGAGACGGGGGCTCGTGGCGGGGAACTCATGCGATGATGTCGGGCAAGAGCTGATCCTCGAGGGTCGTGATCTGATCCTTGAGCTTCAGCTTACGGCGCTTGAGCCTTGTGATCTGAAGTTGATCGGCGGCGCCGGACGCCTCCAGCGCGGCGATCTCGTTGTCGAGCTCGCGGTGCTCCAGGCCCAGCTTCGAAAGCTGATCCCTGATCTCGCGCTCTTTGTCACGCTCCATGCGGATCGGTCCACTCGACTTGCTGTCACGGCTTCGGGGCGGCGGAATCGGGGGGAATATCGTCGGCTTTCCCGCCGCGCGCAAGGGATTCCCGTAGGTTATGGGGTTGTGGCGTTCCACGTCCGGTCGCCATGATGTAAGCGGTAGAAAGCAGGCGTAGAGCGATTGGCGCGGAGCGGTACGCGCGCTGGATGGGGATGGAGGCAATATGCTGCGTGGGTCGAGGGACGGGTTGAAGGTCGAGGACATCATCTGCCCGGGGAGCATGCCGGCGTTCATCGCGCACCCGCGTGACGCCGAGGGGCGACTGCCGGTCGTGGTGCTGATGCACGAGAGGTACGGTCTGGTGCAGCACACGCGTGATCTGGCGATGCGGTGCGCACGCGACGGGTTTCTGACGATCGCGCCGGATTTCTTCTTCAAGCATCCCGATCCGGCGGCGCTCAACAAGGGCGACGGCCGCTACGACCTGGGGGATGTCGAATCCAACGCCTACCTGCGGCAGGTGCTGGCGATGCTGGCCGATCACCCTCATGCCGATCTGACGCGTGTGGCGGTGGCTGGGTATTGCCAGACCGGGCGCCATCCGCTGGTGTTCGCGGCGCAGGAGAACATCGCTGCCGCGGTCGTGTGGTACGGGGCTGCTGCGAAACGCGAATGGGACGTGTCGAAGCTGCAACCCAGGTCGCTCGACACGGTGATCGCAGATATCAACTGTCCGGTGTTCGGGGCGTTCGGCGCGCTCGATCACATCATCTCGGTCGACGACGTCAGGCGGTTCCGGAACGCGTTCGAGGATGCGGGAAAGAGCTACGAGATTCACGTTTACGGGCAGGCGCCGCACGGGTGGCTCAACGACACGATGCCGGGGCGGTATCGCAAAGCGGAGGCAGAGGCGGGGTGGGCGGCACAGCAGGCGTTTTTGACGCGTGTGCTGGCGCCGGGCTATCGCGAGACGACGACGCAGTGGACGTTCATCGCCGAGCGACCGGCGGGTTACGACTTCTCGAAGAACGTGCGGATGGAGTAGCGCGCGGCTTCTTCTGAGGCGCTCATGGCGGGGGGCCGCACAACTTCACGGGTGATTATGGCTAGGGATCGGCTCGCGCCGCTCCCTATCCCTATCGGAATTCTCAGGTGCCAAACCGCCTTACGGCGTCAGTCGTACACGGTAGTCGCGGAGAAAGCGCGGTGGCGTGTCGGTTTCGATCCGGCCGGCGGCGATGAGCGCTTGCAGGCGGCTCGACAGGAAGACGTCGGCGAGGGCGTCGCGCGGATTCGCGTTGCCCATGGCCCGGCTGACGACGAGGGCAGCGCTCTGCCAGTCTTTCGAGCAGGCACGGATCAACAGATCGTCGAAGGACGAGAGCGGCACGGCGACGACGCGACCGTCGAGCCATCGGCGGCGAAGACCAGGATCGGCTTTCAGTCGCTCGAACTCGCCTGCGCAGGCTGCACGCTTCTCTGGCGAAACGCGGCGGGCGAGCGAAAAACACTTTGCGAGTTCTTCGGGAAGGCGAGTGCCGACGTGGGTATGGCCGGTCGCCGTGTCCGGCATTTCGACAACGGATATCTCACACGGGACGTCGCGGAGCCAAGCGCAGGCCATCATGAGCAGGATCGTCTCGGTGGTATTGGCGCCGCGCCAGACGAAGAGATCGGCTGTCGTCTCGCGCAAAGCGCGCTCCAGTGCGCGCCATGCGTCGAAAGCGTCGACAGTGGTCGTGTGTGTCCAGTCGAAGCCGCCTTCGAAACAGCGCCGCATGTAGGCGACGCGGGCGACACCGTCGTCGAGGGGGCCGTGTCCGAGGTCGTCGGGGATGCAATGCACGCGACCGGGCAGTGCATGATGTTTCAATGCCTGCCCGAGAACGGCGGCAGCGTTGTCACCGAGCACGAGATGCAACAGCGCCGCAGGATTCTTCATCCGGATTGTCTCTTTGCAGGCACGCTCGAGATCTCCTGGATCAGTTTGCGCCGGATGGCGTTGCCGAAGTCCTCGAAGGTTCCGGCGGGGATCGCGAAAGCGCCGGGACCGCCGATCACGTTGTTGCGGTAATGCTCTTCGAGGTCGGGCTCGAGTTCCAGGATCGGGAGGCCGTTGACGTTGATCCCCTGCCGGACGGCATCGTCTCGGGCCATCTCAGCGGGGCGCCCGCGGTTGTTGGCGCCGTCGCCCGAAATGTCGATGACGCGGCGGCCGCCGGCGAAGGGCGTCTGAGCCAATACCTGCACGCCGTAGTCGATCGCGCCGCTGAGCGATGTGCCGCCGCCGTACAGGTGGCGTTGTGATGTGGCGACCTTCGTCGCGAAGTCGCGGATTGAAGCGGCGTCGTCGATGAACGTCCAGGCGACGGTCGGGATTTGCAGGCGCGGGCCGGTCCATTGGTACATGGCGACGCCGATAGCACCTTGGGGGCCCGTCCTGATGGCGCTGAGCACGCGAGGATCGAGGAACGCGTCGACATAGCCGCGCTTCTGCAGTTCGAAGCGCATCTGGTTGACGCTGCCCGATGCATCGACGCCGAGAGCGAGGTTGAGATCGACCTCGCGGCGAGCCTGGGCGGCGGCGTCGCGCGGGCCGGGGAGAGCGCCGGCGAGCGAACCGGCCGCGATCAATGAGAGCGCATCGCGCCGTGATGTCCGTTTCCGCGTGACCATGATCGCATCTCCAGCAGTTGGGGCGATGATAGAATGCAGGGATCATGTGGCGGGAGGCGGGGTGTGACCAGCCCAAATTTTCGTTAAGACGTAAACAGTGAGCACAATCGAAAAGGGACGGAAGCTGCCTCCCGTCCCACCAAGAACACTCGACCAGACCCATTCGCGCAAACATCGCGCGCGAACACACATCGTCTTGCGTTCCCGGAAGCCGAGCTTTTACTTGGCCGGCAACTGCGGCGCGAACGAGCGCCGGATCGCTGCCGGCCGTGCGAGGCTATCCGGGACCTTTACACTTCTGAAATGTGTAAAGACCCCGGCTCTTCACGCTCCGACCTTTCGGTCGGATCGCTCGTCCGGGGACGC
>CAZNMY010000115.1:0-5958 GCA_964574325.1 uncultured Devosia sp.
GCCGGGTCCTTCAGCACGAGATGGACCGGCTGGTCCTCCTCGTGGTTGGTCGCCGAGAACGACACGCTGGTCAGCCGGTCGAAAGTCAGCACGCCGTCGGGCTTGGGATAGTCGATCGGCGTCGATCTGCTGGCTTCCTTCAATGACGCGTAGTCGGGCTTGCCGTGCTTCAGCGTATAGCCCAGGCCAACGCCGGGCAGGATCGTGTTGAGCCACATGTCGAAGCCGCCGAGGGCGACGCCGATCCGCGTTCCGAACTTCGACCACAGCGGCTTCACGTTGCGGACAGGCTTGAGATCCCGGGCGATCGGACCGGTCTCCACGGCCGTAGCATAAGCCTCGAGCCGGTCGTGCGCGCGCCCGGCCGCAAGCGCCTCGGCGACCGCATCGGCCGCATGGATTCCCGACAGCATCGCGTTGTGGCTGCCCTTGATGCGGGGCACGTTGACCATGCCGGCCGCGCACCCGAGCAGCACGCCGCCCGGAAATACGAGCTCCGGCATCGATTGCCAGCCGCCTTCCGTGATCGCGCGCGCGCCGTAGGCGATGCGCTTGCCGCCCTCGAACACGCTGCGGATCGCAGGATGGGTCTTGAACCGCTGGAATTCCTCGAACGGCGACAGATAGGGGTTCGTGTAGTTGAGGTGCAGCACGAAGCCGACGGCAACGAGATTGTCGCCATAGTGGTAGAGAAACGACCCGCCGCCCGTGGCGTTGTCGAGCGGCCAGCCGAACGAATGCTGCACGAGGCCGGGCTGATGCTGTTCCGGACGGACCTCCCACAGCTCCTTGAGGCCGATGCCGAACTTCTGCGGCTCTCGGCCCTTCGACAGCTCGAAGCGGGCTATCAACTGCTTGGCGAGCGAACCGCGGACGCCCTCGCCGATCAGCGTGTACTTCGCGAGAAGCTCGACCCCGCGCGTGAACGTGTCCTTCGGCTCGCCCTCTTTCGAGACGCCCATGTCGCCGGTGGCCACCCCCCGCACGGCGCCGGCATCGTCGTAGAGCACTTCGGACGCGGCGAAACCCGAGTAGATCTCGACGCCCAGCTCCGTCGCCTGCTCGGCGAGCCACCGCACCACTTCGCCCAGGCTGACGATGTAGTTGCCGTGATTGTTCATCAGCGGCGGCATCATGAAGTTGGGCAACCGCATCTCGCCGGCCGGTCCCAGATAGAGGAAGCGGTCGTCGGTCACAGCCGTGCGGATCGGCGCGCCCTTTTCCTTCCAGTCCGGAATGAGCTTGTTGATGCCGATCGGATCGATAACTGCGCCGGAGAGAATGTGCGCGCCTGGCTCCGATCCTTTCTCCAGCACGACGACGGAGATTTCCTGCCCGCGCTCGGCCGCCACCTGCTTCAGCCGGATCGCAGCGGCGAGCCCGGCCGGCCCCGCGCCGACGATCACCACGTCGAATTCCATCGCTTCGCGTGGGGGAAGCGCGTTCGCCTCTGCTGCCATATCGGCTGGGCCTCTGATTGCTCGAAGGAAGGTATCGGCCGGATTACGTAGCGTAGCAGCAACACGCGTCAAGAACGTCGGTCATGCCATCAACCGACTTGATGAACGGGCCAACGTGTCGCGGCCCCCAGAACGAAGAAGGCGGAGCCCGTGAGCCCCGCCTCGTCGAGCCTTCCGGCTCTTCTACTGGTCCTGCGAATCATACCGCCGCGCATAATTTTCGATTCGTCATCCTCGACCGAAGTGAGCCGAAGGCGAACGAGCGTCGGGGAACCAGCGAAAAAAGTCGCCGAAGGCGTCGAAGCGAATGTCGAAATACATGTTGCGTGCTTCGCACGAGTCTTACGCTGGGTCCCCGACACGGCAGCGCGCCGGAAGGGGCGCTCGCCGGTCGAGGATGACGGAGTGGACCGGTTCAAAGTTTCGCCCGACGGTATCAGACGCTCGACTTGACCCAGCTCTCGAGCTTGGCCTTCTGCACCAGCGCGCCGACGTTGCGGTTCACTTCCTTACCGCCCGCGAACATGATCAGCGTCGGCATCGCCTGGATGCGGTACTTCTGCGTGATGTTGGGGTTCTGGTCGACGTCGAGCTTCACGACCTTGAGCTTGCCGGCCATTTCGGTCGCGACCTGCTCGAGCGCCGGCGCCATCGCCTTGCACGGCCCGCACCACTCCGCGAAGAAGTCCACCAGCACCGGCTCCTTCGACTGCAGAACGGTCGCATCGAAGTCGGCATCGGAAACGGTCTGTGCGGCGCCCATGGTATTCTCCTTTGACCGAGCGCGGTGATCGCGCCGTGGACTGAGACGATTACGTAGGAAAGCGGCGATCATGCGTCAAGCCGAGCCTTGGCCAGTAGCCACAGGTCTCTTTCGGCCGCATCGAGCTGAGGCCCCGGCAACTCCATCAGCCGAGCGCCGTCCGTCCACAGAATGGCCGCGCGGATCGATTTGCCGGGATAGATGCGCCTCAACGCCAGGCGGTAGGCCGTCAGCTGCATGACATAGGCCATACTGACCTCGGCCGGGTCGAAGGGTGGTGGGCGGTTGGTCTTGTAGTCTATCACCAGGACCTCGCGTTCCAGCACGACCAGCCGATCGATGACCGCGTTCAGCCGCAGCGGCAGGCCCTTGTCCGTCGGGTCTGGGATTTCGGCGACGATCGGCACCTCGGCTCGGCTGTCCGGCCCG
This sequence comes from uncultured Devosia sp., assembly GCA_964574325.1. Lineage (GTDB taxonomy): Bacteria > Pseudomonadota > Alphaproteobacteria > Rhizobiales > Hyphomicrobiaceae > CAMDPA01. The sequence goes on from CAZNMY010000115.1 coordinate 2,653, forward strand.
AACGCCGCCGCGAACGCCGGATCGCGAAGCAGCGCGAGCACTTCATCGACGATGTTGCGGCGCACGTTCGCGCGCAGCATGTTTCCGCGGCTGTCGGCGAAAGCCTCGGCCGCCTCCAGCCAGCGGCCCGCCGGAAGCGTCGGCAGATGTTCCAGCAGCGCATGCGTGATGAGGCCGCGCTGGAACCGGTTGCTGCCCGCGAGCGCCAGCGGCGACGGCATCGCCGGCTCGGGCGGGGCCTCACCGGCAGTCGGCGTCGCCGCCACCGGATCGCCGGTCTCGTCGACGTCGTAGGGCGCGATCCGCGACGGCGCCAGCGGCAGCGACAGATGCGGTTCGCGCGGGGCAGGGTTGCGCGCCCAGCCGGGCGGCTCGATCGCCGTCACGTGCGCGGTCGTCAGATCCTTCGGTTTGGCCGCCGGCACGGTCTGCTCGCTCGACAGCCGCAGGACGCGCTGCCCTTTCGCGTCGGTCTCGGCCGTCAACCGGTCAGCGAGCCCGTCCGACATGATCTCGTACCAGCAGTCGCGTGGCCGCGCGCGGCCACCTTCCCAGCCCGCGACGTAGAGCCGGTCGCGCGCGCGTGTCATCGCCACGTAGAGCAGCCGGTTGCTCTCCTCGCGGTCGGCGAGTGCGGCTGCTTCCTTGCCGGCCTTGATGGCCTTCAGGCTGCCCGTCCCCTTGACGGGCCACGCCATCGGATGGGGGCCTGCCGCGAGCCCGCTTTCCCGGAGTTCGACGAGCTTGTTCTGCTGCGCGCCGCCCGGCGCCGAGCAGGTGTCGGGGAGAAACACGATCGGCGCCTCGAGCCCCTTCGCGCCGTGCACGGTCAGCACGCGGACTTCGTCGCGGCCGTGCTCCATGTCGCGCTTGACCTCGCGCGTGCCCGAGCGGAGCCACTGCAGGAACCCCGTCAAAGAGGGCGTCTCGGCTTCGTCGAACTCGATCGCGAGATTGAGGAACTCCGTCAGCGTCTCGACCGCTTCCGGTCCGAGCCGCTCGATCAGTTTTTTCCGGCCGCCGTCGCGGTCGAGCACGTGCGCATAGAACTCGAACGGCGGCGCTTGATCCGCGATGCCGCGCCAGCGCAGCAGCGTCTCGGCGGCCGGCGTGAAGCGAGCCTCGGTCTTCGCCGCGCCGAGCAATCGCGTCCACAGGGTGGCGCCCTTGCGGTCGACGGCAAGCCGCATCAGGTCGTCGTCGTCGAGCCCGAACAGCGGCGACTTGAGGACCGTTGCGAGCGAGAGATCGTCCTCCGGCAGCGTCAGGAAATCGCCGAGCACCATCAGGTCGAGCACCGCGAGCTGTTCGGTGATCTTCAGCCGGTCGGCGCCTGCCACCGGAATGCCGCGGGCTTTCAGTGCCGCCACCATGGGGGCCGCGAACGGATGCCGCTTGCGCAGCAGGATCAGTACGTCGCCCGCGCGTACCGGCCGGTCCTCCGACGCGAGCTGCTCGCCATTCTTTATCCATCCCGCGATCGTATCCGCGATCCGGTCCGCCAGTCGCGTCACGGGCATCGGTTGCGGCTTCTCGTCGAGGGGCAGCCACGCGTCGATCTCGCCCGCCTCTGTCGGCTTCTCCGTCTCCCAGATCTCGACGCAGCCGGCGTGCCCGATCCGCAGCGCGATGTGTTCGATGTCCCCGTCGCCGGCCGTCAGCCCCGGCGTGCGCGTGCGATCGGCGAGCACGCGATCGACCGCCTTCAGCAGCGGCTCGACCGTGCGGAACGACAGGATCAGAGGTACACGGCGCATGACGAGGCGCGCAGCTTCGGCCGCCGTGCGGAAATGCTCGCCCGACTGCGCGAACATGCGTGGCTCCGCGCCCTGGAAGCTGTAGATCGACTGCTTCTCGTCGCCGACAGCGAACACGGTGCGCGGTTTCACCTGTCCGCCCGTGACCGGAAAGAACTCGCCCGCCAGCGCCTGGATCACGCTCCACTGCAGCGGGCTCGTGTCCTGCGCCTCGTCGACGAGGATGTGATCGAGACCGCCGTCGAGTTTCAGCAGCACCCACGCAGCCGCTTCCGCGTCGAGCAGCAGGCGCGACGTATGCTCGATGAGATCCTGGAAATCGAGTGCGGCGCGCAGTTGTTTCGCGGCCGTGTACCGCTGCATCACGTCGCCCGCGAGCCGCAGCAGCGCCATCGAAGCATCCCGCACCTGCAGCGCGCGGCGTTCTTCCGCGAGCTTGGCGAACCTGTCGCGCGCGCGTGACAGTTGGACATGAATTTCGGGATTGGCTTCGCGGACGGCCTTCGTCACGAAGCGGGCATCGGACCGCGGTTCGAGCTCCTTGGTCAGAAACGCGCGCGTCAGCGCGGCGATCCGGTCGCTGGTCTTCGTGGACTTGGCCGCTTCGATCAGGCACGCGCCGAGTTCGACATCGGTCTTGCTCTTGGTGTTCGCGCACAGGACGCCGCCCGCACCTTTGAGCGCATCGACGACGAGCACATTGGCCATCTCGTCGTCGAGCGATTGCGTCGTCGCACCTTCTCGCACGCCGAGCGCGCGCGCGTAGATCCGCGCCGCGGCCTCCTCGCCGTCTGCATCGCGCATGACGACGCGCGTCATCGCGTCGATCCAGTCGCGCTTGGCGAGTGCGCCGCGCAATATCGCGTCGAATGCATCGCCCGCCGCGAACCCGACGATGGCAGCTAGCGCCTGTCCGAGCGGCCCTGCCGGATCGCGCACGGCATCGCTCAACACGCCGTCGGTCGCCTCGCGCGTCAGCCGCGCGCCTTCCGCGTCGTCGAGGATAGAGAACCCCGGCGGCACACCCGCTTCGAGCGGAAACCGTTGCAGGAGCCGCTCGCAGAACGCGTGGATCGTCTGGACCTTGAGGCCGCCCGGCGTTTCGATCGCGCGTGCGAACAGCGCCCGCGCCGCCTTCGTCTCATCTCTCGTCGGCTTCCTCGCCAGCACCTTCGTCAACGATTCCGACAGCTTGTCGTCCGCCGCGGTCGCCCACACGGAGAGATCCGCGAACACGCGACCGGCCATCTCCGCTGCCGCAGCTTTCGTGTAGGTGAGGCACAGGATGCGGTCCGGCGAAGTGCCCGCCAGCAGAATGCGCAGCACGCGCTGCTTCAACACGTGCGTCTTGCCCGCGCCCGCATTCGCCGCAACCCACGCCGACGCCGTCGGATCCGACGCCTCCGCTTGCGATCGCTCTGTCCGAGCCAGAATCTCCGCCGGCGTTTCGATGGTGCTGGTCATCGCCGGGCCCTTCCGCAAGCGCCCGAGCAATGGTCTTCCTGCACCCCGCCGCTAATTCTCCTCCCCCCTTGTGGGGGGGGTGCCC
>CAZNMY010000115.1:5968-20164 GCA_964574325.1 uncultured Devosia sp.
CCCCGCCCCCTTTTCTTGTCCCCCCCCCCCCCCCCCCCCCCCCCCCCCCGCGTGGGGGGGGGGGGGGGCCGGTGGGGGGGGGGGGGGGGGAGCCGCCGGCAAGATAAATGACCGCATCACCCCTCCTCCCCTTCCTCACCTGCACCCGACCATTCCGCCGCCCGCGCCAGATGCGCGTAGTCGTCGTAGTCGTAGGAGAACCGCGCGCGTCGCACCGCGCGATAGGGGGTCGCCGGATTGTCGAACGCCGCGATCAATCGCTCCACACCCGCACGCGTGTCGAGCGCGAGCTTCTCGAGATCGTCGACTTTGATGTTGAACACCTCGCCCGCCGGATCGCCGCCGGACGCCGAGATGTAGCGCAGACCACCGATGCGCGCGGCCGTGAGATGCGCGAAACCGTTGGCCAGCACGATCGCCGCTTCGAGCGCCAGCTGCGGCGCGAAACCGTCCTTCGCGTCCTTGCGCATCTTGGCGAGGCTCGCACCGGCCTTGTAGTCGGTTATGATCACAGCGTCGTTCGCGACATCGACGCGATCGGCACGCGCCGTCAGCGTGAACGGCCCCGCCGGCCCGTCGAGCACCATCGCGCCCGGCGCTTCCACCAGCGATGACGTCACGCCCTTTCGTAGCTGGGGCTCCTGTCCCGCAAACCATTGCGCGAAGCGTTCCAGACGCATCAGCCAGAACGCCGCGACGCGTGGATTGCCCGTCAGCGTCTCCAGTTCGACCCGCGCGAATTTCATCACTTCCGCTGCGATATCGTCGGGCAATTCACCCGGAAACGCCTTCGCGAATTCCGCGAGCGCGGCGTGAATGACGCTGCCGCGAAGCGACGCGTCCGGCTCCGTCCCGATCAGCGGCAATGGATCGAGCCGCAGGATCTCACGCGCAAAAATCGCGTACGGGTTCGCCATCCACGTCTCGACACCGGACACGGAAAGCTTGCGCGGCCTGAGCGCGATCGGCGGCTTGGGCTGGGGCGCACCGACCGGCTTCCACCCGCTCGTCTGGCTGCGCCATTGCGCCCAAGGCAACCACGGCGCGTCCGGCTTCAAGGCGCTTCTGAGATCGAGCGCATCGAGCAGCGCGCCGAGCCGCAAAAGCCACCGCGACGCTACCGCCGGCACGCCATCGACTTTGAGCGCGCGGGTGACGACGACGTTCTTCGCCCCCATCAGCATCGCGAAGTCGTGCGCCGCATAGCCGATCTTTTCTTCCGGCGCCGGCAATCCGAGTTCCAGACGCATCGGCCGGTTGAGCCACGGACCGGGATCGCCGAGCTCGGGCCACGTCCCGTCGTTCATCGATCCGAGGATGACCAGGTCAGGCTGCTGCAAGCGTGCTTCGAGCGGCCCCCAGATCGCGAGGCGCGGATGCAACGGAACCTTCGGGCGCACCGTCTCGCGCGCGATCAGCCCGCGATAGAGATCGGGATATTCGCGCGCGGCAAGCGCCAGCGGCGGGAGGCTTTCGTCCAGCAGACTGGTCGTGAACAGCGATGCGGCCTCGCCCGCGACTTCCGCCCACAGCCCCGCCGCCTTGTCGCCTTCCGGCAAGCGCGCGATCGCCTCCGCCGTCTTCACGTGCGCTGCGACGAGGTCGCTCAACGCATGCGGTTCGGGGCTGTCGAACAGCGTGGTCAGCGGCGCGAAGGCTTCGCGCAGCGCCTGCACCAGCGCATGCACCGCCTGCCAGTCCTCCACGCGCAACCGCTGCACGGCACGCCCGCGACGCTTCTTCTCGCCGACATCCTGCTCCGCCACCTCGATGGCCGCCGCCAATCCTTCGAGCCCGCGCCCGAGATAGAGCGTGCGGAACGCCGCGATCTCCAGCGCCCGCGCTGTTCGCCGCACGATTCCCGCGCCGAGCCCCAATCGCGTCAGCGGATGCTTGATGAGTGCGACGAGGGCTGCAGGCGCGAAGTCCGTCGCGACCGCTTCGACGACGAGATCGAGAAACGCGCCCGGCATCGTTTTGGACAACGGACGGCCCGCGGAGTCGTCGACGCGAATGCCCCACGCTTCCAGCCGGATCGCGACGCGCCGCGCGAGCAGGCGGTCGCGCGTCACCAGCGCCGCCGTCCGTCCCGGCGTTTCCGCCACCTCGCGCAGCATCAGCGAGACCGCCTCCGCTTCGTCCTCCGCCGTTGCAGCTTCCACGAACGAAACGCCGCCGAGAGCGGCACGTAGCGCTTCGCTGTCGGCGTTCGCCGTGAACCCACGCCACAACTCCGTCGTGCGCGCCGGCCGCATCGCCTCGCTGATGAGTGCGTTGCGTGCAGCGATCAGCGGGTCGGGCTGCGAGCCCTGGAGAATGCCGACCTCGGCTCGCGTCACGCCGAGCGCTTCGATCAACCGCTTCAATCCGAACTGCGGATGCTCGGGATGTCCCGGATGCTCCGCGGTCGCATCGACCTTGTCGAGCCGCGGCGGTGAGATCGCCTCCCAGCTCGGTTCGTCCAGCGTCAGGTCGAGACCGGGGATCACGACGGCGCCTTGCGGCAGCGTCGCGACGACGCGCATCAGTTCGGCGGTCGCCGGGATCGACCCGGTCACGCCCGCGACGATCAGCGGCCCGTCGGGCGGCATGGCCGCGAGCCGCGTTGCTTCCGCCCGCACGAGTTGATTGCGGCGGTCCATCGGCGAGATCAGCTTGCGCCCGGCGAGATAGGCCGGCCACCACGTGAGCACGATGCCGAGGAACTCGAGCGTCTTCTGCCAGTGCTCGGAGAACCGGTCGGGAACGAGGCCCGCGAGGCCCGACAGATCGACGCTTTCCGTCTCGACCTCGTCGATCAGCCGCGCAAGTTCGGCCGCGAGCGCTGCAGCCTGTGCAGCCGTCCCCGCACCGACGTCGACCGCGCGCGAGTCGTCTTCCGCTACCGTGTCGCCGCGGTGGCGTATCGCCTGAGACCAGCGCTGCACGAGACTGGTGAGCACGATCCGGCGTTCGACTTCTCCCACGGCCGGCGCAATATCCGCGCCGCCGCCACCCAGCATGTCAGGCCCCGAGAAGCCTGACAGCAGCGCCAGATCTTCGTTGCCCTCCGCGATCGGCTTGATCCGAGGCAACAGCAGCGCGCGCCCCGACGTGGCATCGAGAAAGGCATCCTGCAGACCACGCGCCGCGCGCCGCGTCGGTAGCAGGATCGTGATGCCGGAGAGATCGGCGGGAGGCGCCCCGCCGGTGCGTGGCAGATCGCCGGCCAGAACCGCGCTCGCGAGTGTGCGCAGAAACGGCGTTCCCTGCGGCGCCGTGAAGACGTTCGCCTTGATCTCACGCGCGCTCATGCTGTGCGATCCGCTCTTCAGCTTCGATCAGCGCCTCGGGCGTGCCGACGTGCATCCACAGGCCGTCGAGCACGATGCCGTACAAGCGGCTGCTCGCGATCGCGCGGTCCCACAGCAGGTTGAGCGAGAACGCGCCGGATGGTGCGCCGTCCAGCATCCGCGGATGCGCGATCGAAACGCCTGCGAACACATACGGCGTCTCGGTTCCCTTGCGCCGCCGCGCGAGGAGGCCATCCGCACCCAGATCGAAATCGCCAGCGCCGTCGTAGCCGATGCTGCGCGCCCGCTCGGCGATCAGCAGCAGGCTGTCCATGCGGCTCGGATCCCACGCCTCGATCAGCCGCGAGATGTTCGCGACGCCGCGTTCGAGCCACACCGTATCCGAGTTGTGGATCAGGAACGGCAGCGGCCCGATGAGTCCACGCGCCTTCACGACACCGCCGCCCGTCTCGAGTAATTCGCCCCGCTCGTCCGAAATCGAAATGCGCGGGCTTGTCCGCCCTGCCAGATGCCCGAGCAGCACATCGGCTTTGTAGTGCACGTTGACGATCGCCTCGGTGATGCCACCCGCGGCGAGCCGGTCGAGCACGTGATCGATCAGCGGTCGCCCCGCCAGCGCGACCATCGGTTTGGGCTTGTCGTCGGTGAGCGGCCGCATCCGCTGGCCGAGGCCGGCAGCGAGCACGAACGCGGTCGTCGGCCGCCCCTCTCCACCCTCACGCGTCATGAAGATCCCACCATTCTGCGTCCCCGGCCGAAACCATGACCGGCCCCGCCGGTCGTGGTGCAGAGCCGGGGCCCTTCCATGAATTGGCGGGCACGCGACTACGACGAAACCCTCACGCCTCGATCGCGCGGCTACGTATCCCCGCCGGCAGGTGCAGATCGTACCACGCTTCGAGCGAAGATAGCCCGGGATGCGCGAGATCGCGCTCCAGATACCGCCAAATCCTGGGGATATGCTGGAGATATCTGGGTTTTCCGTCGCGTTTGGCGAGCCGCGCGAAGATGCCGAGGATCTTCGTGTTCCGCTGTGCGCCGAGCGCGGCAAAGGCCCACCGGAATTGCGCTTCGTCGAAACCTGGTTGGCTCTGAGCCGCCGCGCGGCAATAATGAGCAAGCAATTCCGTCTCGATGTCGGGCGCCACATCGAGACGCGCGTCCTGCAGCAGCGACACGAGATCGTAGGCCGCCGGCCCGATCATCGCATCCTGGAAATCGATGATGCCGGTCGCTGCAGCACCGCTGCGCTCGGTGAGCCACAACAGGTTCGGCGAATGGTAGTCGCGCAGCAGCAGGGCTGGCGGCTGCGCGAGAAGTCGCTCGAACACCGGCCGCCACACCGCGAGAAAACTCGTGCGGGTCGCGGTATCTGTCGGTACGACGTGGATCGCCGACAGATACCAGTCGATCAGCAATTCCACCTCGATCTGCATGGCAGAGAGATCGAACGGCGGCACGTCGTGAAATGTGCCGTCGCCCACGGGGAGCCGCGCAACCGCAGGTGTGCGGTGCAATTCCACGAGCGCATCGACGCCCATCTTCCACAGCATCGCTTGATCGGTCCCGCGCGCAACTTCCGCGCCGAACACGCGGTCGCCGAGATCTTCCGTGAGCAATAGACCTGCATCGAGATCGGCGGCGAAGATCTTCGGTGCGGAAAGCCCACGATCGCGCAAATGCCGCGCGACCGCCACGAACGGCCGCACGTCCTCCGCCAGATGCGCGATGCGGCTGTAGGGCTTGCCGTCGCGGATCGGCGGCCCGTCCGGCATCCGCGGCGCGTCCATCACCAGCGCGCGCACGTCATTCTTCGCGAGCCGGAAATAACGCCGCGCAGAGGCATCTCCGGGGATCGCGCCGACGCTGGCTTCGCCCCAGCCGTTTTCCGAAATGAACCGCCAGATCGCCGCGAGCCGGTCGCCGCGCTGCGCCCAAACGCCCTGACCTTCCATCGTCACACACCGCCGCGCGCCGCCGTCGATCTCCGTCAGCGTGATGTCGAGGCGGTCCTCGCCCAGCATCGAAGGCGCGCGCTCCGGCCACTCGATCAGCAGCGCCCCTCTCGCTTGCGCTTCCTCCAGACCCAACTCCGCCGCGCCGTCCTCGCCATCGATGCGGTAGAGGTCGCAATGCGTGATCATGCCTCGCGGCGTCTCGTAGATCTGCACGAGACTGAATGTCGGGCTCGGAACTTCCGCTTCGGGATCGCCGATGGCGGCCCGGATGGCTGCCCGCGCGAACGTCGTCTTCCCCGCGCCGAGATCGCCGCCGAGCGCAATGACGTCGCCTGGACGCAGGTCCATTGCGATGAGTGCCGCGAGCCGTTCGAGGCCCGCCTCGTCGAGGATCAATTCGTTTCCGGATGTCGCGTCGCTTGATGTCGCCAACTGATTACCCTTGCGTCTCCGCCGGCGCGTAATAAAAGCGATGTCGTCCCGGGGCTTGTCCCCGGGCCCCAGCGTGCCACCAACGCCAGCGGTCGCGATCGTTGCGCACGGGATCCCGGTGACGAGCACCGGGATGACAATAAGTGGGTATCGAAGTCGAAGCTGAGACGCCGGGGTGATCAATTATCGTCATGGGGTCCGCAATGAGCAGACGCGGCCCAGTTCCGTCAAGCAGAGTTCCGTCAAGCAAAGTTCCGTCGAGCCACTTTCGGTCAAGCCAGTTGCTGGGTTGCTCCCGGCGCTTGCTCGATCATCGCCGGACCGTTGCCCATTCCGGCCGGCCGCTCGGGAAAGCGCACCGTGACGCGTGTTCCAGCCCCGTCCTCGGACTCGAGCCGCATGTCGCCGTTGTGCAATTCCACGAGGCTCTTCACGATCGACAAGCCCAGGCCGGCGCCGCGATGCTTGCCCGTCTGGCTGCGGCTTTCGAAGCGGTCGAACACGCGGTTCTGCTGCTCCTTCGGAATGCCGATGCCGTCGTCCTCCACCGCGAACGCGACCATCCCCTGCTCGCGCCACACCGACAGCCGCACGAGCCCATCCATGTTCGAGAAGCCGACCGCGTTCGACAGCAGATTGTAGAGCACCTGCCGGATGCGCGCCTCGTCGGCGAAGAACTCCATGCCGTCCTCCGCCGTGGCGATGTCGATCGTCAGCCGCTGCCGTTTGGCGCGCTCCTGCACGCCCAGGATCGCGCCGTCGATGATGTCGTCGACCTTTACCGGCGCCAGCTTGAGATCGAGCGAGCCCGCGTCGATCGTCGCGAGATCCAGGATATCGTCGATGATCGACAGCAGCGTCGTCGAGGACGACTGGATGTCGCCGAGGTACTCGCGCTGCTTGTCCGACAGATCGCCCGTGACCGGCGCCCCCAGCAGCTCCGAGAAGCCGATGATGTTGGTGAGCGGCGTCCGAAGTTCGTAGGACACGTGGCCGATGAACTGGCTCTTCAGGCGGTCGGCTGCGATCAGCGCCTCGTTGCGCTCCTTCAGCGTCCGCTCGTAGCGGCGGAGCGCGGTGACGTCGGCGAAGGTGACGAGCGTGCCCCCGTCCGGCAGCGGCGTCGTCGCGTAGTCGAGGATCGACTGGTCCGGGCGCACCATCTGCCCCGTCATCGCTTCCCGCTCGTCGCTGACCGACGTGATCCGGCGGACGAGGAGATCCCACGCCTCGTGATCGTCGAACAGCTCGCGGCACTCCGTGACGACCGCGCCGATGTGCGGGCCCTGCTCCAGGCCGTCGCGCGACAGCCGCCAGATCGACAGGAACGCCGAGTTGAAGAGCTGCAGCTTGCCGTCCGCGGCGAACACCGCAACGCCTTCCTTGAGGCTGTCGAGCGTCTCGCGCTGCACGTCGATCAGGGCATTGTAGCGGCCTTCCAGCGCGAGACGCTCGGTTGCATCGTCGAACAGGAACGTGACGCCGCCATCGTGGCGCTGCTCGCCGATCACGTGCAGCAGGCTGCCGTCGGGCAGTTGCCACCAGTCGTCGTAGGAGACGCCGCTCGTATGGCATTCGAGCACGCCGGCCCGCCAGCTGCGGTAATCCACCAGCGACGGCAGCCGCGACAGCTCCTGCAACCGGTCGAGGATCTCGCCGTTGCTGGGCTTGCTCTCGAGCCAGTCGTGATCGAGGCCGAACTGCTTGCGGAAAGCCTCGTTGAAGAACGTCAGCCGCTGGTCCTTGTCGAACACGGCCGCCCCCGTCCGGATCCGGTCGAGCGTTCGGTCGTAGGTCGAGATCTGCCGGTTGATCTCGCTCTCGGCCTTCTCCAGTGCGGCGACGTCGACGGCGATGGCGGCGGTCGACCGCTCGCTGGTCGTCACGATCACGTCGTGAGCGCGCCGCTCGCCGTCGATGATGAGCGGCAGGCGGCGGCGGTAGCCGAGGGTGCGGGCGAGGCCGTTGGCGACGGCTTTGCGCTGGCTCTGCTCGAGCAGTTCTGACTGCTTCTCCTTCACCTCGGCGAGCGATTTGGCTTCGACCGCGGCGATGTAGGCCGCATTGGCCCACTGGATCAGCCCGTCCTGGCCGCGCAGCCACACCGGCATCGGAAGGGCGTCGAGCAGCGTGCGGCCGACCTTCAGCTCTTCGGCCAGCATGCTGTGCTGGTCGATCATGGCGACGAGATCGCTCTTGTAGGTCGCGACATCGCGCAGCCGCATCACGGCGTGTGTGCCCGCCGCCCGGCCATCGGCTTCCAGGTGCGCGCCGGCGGCGGTCTTCAGCAGCAGGCTGAACGCTTGCCCGGTGGCGAACAGGCGGTCGAGGTTGGCCTTCAGCTCCTCTGCCGATGGTGCAGACAGCCAGCCCCCGAACCGCAACAGCTCGATTTCGTTGCGCGGCAACCCCGCGACGCTCGTCAGTGAATGCGTGACGACGCGCAGGTCCTGACCGGCTTCCCAGCAGATCACGACTTGCGGCTCGGTGCGGATGATGGCCTCGGCGAGCAGCAGCCCCTGGCGCAGTCGCGCGGTCTCGCCGCGGGCATGGTCGATCATCGTGACAGCGCGTCGCGTCGTCGTCCAGACGATGGCGAAGCCGACCATGCAGGCGCCGAGGATCATCGCCATCACCGCGACATGTCGGATCTCGAGCCCGGCCAGATCCGAGGACCTGCCGTGCGACAGACTGATCGTCAGAAAGCAGACGAACGCGATGCTCGCGAGTAGGAGCGCAATCAGCTCCTTGTTGGCGCTGGCGGCATTTTCGGAAGGGACAATGGCTTGCATGTGGAGATCGCTCGGGCAGCAGGCGGACGACCTCGGCGCGCGGGCTGGCGAAGGCCGCGCGGGGCGTCTGAAAACGGGGAGCATGATCTGCGGGGCAGTCGCGAATCACCAGATCACTATGCGGTGATCTGACTTCAACGGCCATAGCTAATACGTTACAGTATCGAGAATTTCAGGCTGTGAGAGTGCGAGATTTCACGGGATCTGCAACTGGTCCTGGCGGTTTTCTGCACATCGTCGGGCAGGATGTTGCAGGCCCTATGATCCGGCGGTGATCCGGACAAATCGGCGGAAGAGTTCGTTTCGCTTTGTTCCACCCGAAACAGCGGACGGGTGCCGGCAACGCCAATGTAGGGCCACAGCAACCGGCGTTTGGAAGGCTCATCATGTCCGCTCTGCAAATGAATGCTACGGCGATTTCAATGCCTGTCGTCGAGGCCGCGCTACCACCGCGCGTCGCCGCGCCGCCTCTGCCCGTGCTCGCGACGGTGCTGCGCGCCTATACCGATGTCATCACGAACCGCAGCGTCGTCATTCGACTGTTCGGCGCGTGGACGGTGGTGCTCGCCGTTGCCTGTTTGGGGACATTCCTGGCGATCGGCCTTTTGATCCAGAGCGCCGCGGCAGAGCTGCTCGTGCAACCCGGTGCGGCCGCAGGTCCGGCATTGGCGCTATCGCTCGGGGTCGCCCTGGTGTGCGTCACGATTGTCCTCGCCACCTGCTCCATCGTCGTCGGCTGGCTGAGGTTCTTGCTTGCCGGCGAGCGACCCTCGCAGATCTACCTTTCGCTCGGCGCGACTGTATGGCGCTACATCTGGGGCACCGTCGTTCTTTTCCTGCTGCTCTGTCTCGCTGTCGTGCCTGTCGCATTCGCCATGCTGCCGCTGATCGCGGCATCCGGATCGGCCAATTTCGGCCAGCTCGGCAACGCCCTGATGACCCTGTTCACCACCGTTGCCGCTGCGCGCCTGATGGTCGCGATGCCGGCGGTCGCGCTCGGCCGGCCGCGCGCCTTCCGGGATGCATGGAAGAAGACGACGGGAAACACGGCCCGTATTGCGCTGTCGACGATCCTCGCGATGCTGCCTTGGCAACTCGTCGTCCAGATCTGGAGCCTGATGGTGCCGGCAGGCACGACAGTGTCGATGACGCCGGCCGTCATCGCCTTCTTCGCCGCAGGCAGCATCGCATGGAGCGTCGCGATCCTGGCGAGCGTCGGCGTCGCGGCAACGGCCTATCGGCACTTCGTCGAGCCGGGGGCTTCCGCAGATCCGGCCACAGGCTCGCTCGCCGGCTCGACGCCGACCTGAACCGCCGCCACCCGTGAGGAGCTGCCGTTCGCCGCTGCAGACGGGCGCATGGGGCACTGCCGAAAACGCTGGCCTGAATTGAGGCGACCGGCTACAGGATCATCCGACCCGCGGGAATCGCTTTCGCGATTCTCTGGTCGGATAAAGTGCTCTGGATTCATGAGAGTAGAGCAGTTTCATCCGATCGGTCGACCGCCCGTGGCGCTCGCATCCGATCGGATATTGCTGCAGGAGCGATAGAGATCCACCCCGGTCGATGCACCAACGCCGTGTCGGATGGCCACCGGGGCGAGCCGCGACAGCACGGCAGCGCGAGAGGATAGAGAGCAATGACCGTTTCACGCCGCACGTTGGTGACGTCGCTTGCAGCACTGGGGGCCATCGGACTGTCGTCGACGCAGGCGGCGGCACAGACCTATCCCGACAAGCCCATCCGCGTCGTCGTGCCGTTCGCAGCCGGCGGCAACGCCGACATCAACGGACGCATTTTCGCCGACCTGCTGTTCAAGGCGCTGGGCCAGCCGGTCGTGGTCGAGAACAAGGGCGGTGCCGGCGGCGGCGTCGGAGCCGAGTTCGCGGCCCGCGCAGCGCCCGACGGCTACACGCTGTTCATCGGCTCCAACGGTCCGCTCACGGTCAATCCGTTCGTCAACACCAGCATGTCCTATGATCCCGCGAAAGATTTCGTTGCGGTCGGCATGCTCAGCTACACGCCGCACGGCCTGCTGATGGCCGACAAGTCTGGCGTCAAGTCGCTCGCCGATCTCCTCGCTTTGTCGAAGACGCGGCCGGTGACGCTGGCTACATCAGGCGTCGGCAGCGCCACGCACATGACGCTGGAGCGCTTCAAGCAGGCGACCGGCGCCAATCTCACGCACGTCCCCTACAAGAGCGGCGGCGCGCTGATGCCCGATGTCATCTCCGGCAACGTCGACGGTGCAATGACCGAGTTCGCGACCTCGCTGGAGCAGCACAAGGGCAACAGCGCCCGCATCATCGGGATAGCCGCGGCGAACCGTTCCAAGCTCGCCCCGGACATCCCGACCCTGAACGAGCAGGGCGTGAAGGGTTTCATCGCGCAGAGCTTCGTCGGAGTGATGGCGCCGGCAAAAACGCCGCCTGCCATCGTCGCCAAGCTGCAGGGCGTCATTGCCGCTGGTCTGCAGCCCGGCAGCCCCGCTGCCGGGAAGTTCCTCAGCACCGGCTCCGAAGTCGCCTCGCCCGAGCTGATGACGTCGGCCGGCTTCGCCGCCTTCATCAAGCGCGACTACGAGGACATGCGCGAGGCTGCCAAGCTCGCCGGCCTCGGAAAGAAGTAACACGACGCCCTCTCCTTTGCGTCCCCGGGCGAGCAGTCCGATCGCAGATCGGCTTGCGTAGACAAGGGGCCTTGCCGTGGTCAGGAGAATACCAACCTCGCTTGGCGTCGGCTGCCGCAACCCTCTCGGGTCAAGATCCCGGCTCTCGGCTCACGCCTCGGCCGGGAAGGCAATCTGCGGGGGATGCTGACGTCTTCTACTCTTTCCCAGGTGTCCACCCGTAGACCCGCGCCGTGTTCGCGCCCATCAGCTTCGCCTTGTCGCTCGCCGACAATCGCGTCGTGTCGCGGAACACATCGGTACCCTGCTTGTGCGTGAGGAACGCCACCGCGCGCGTCCAGTCCGTGCCCCACAGGCAGCGATCGACGCCGAACGTGTCGATCATCCGGCACACGGGGTCCCAGATGTCGGCGAAGGGATAGTCCTCGCACGACAGCGTGCACGCGCCGGTGATCTTCATGACCACGTTATCGAGCTTGGCAAGCTCGAGCACCTTCGGCAGCTCCGCCCACGGCGCGGCCGGCTTCGGCGGCTCGTGCGGCTGAACGAGGCCGAGGTGATCGACGATGATCTGCGTGTCCGGGTTGCGGCGGATGAGCTCGATGCCCTGGTCGAGCCGCCCCGCGATGTGCAGGTTCACCGGCATCGACAGCTTGGCCGCCGTCGCCAGCACCTTGTTGAGGCCGGGATCGGTCGCGTCCGACGCGAGCCCGCTGCGCGCTAGCAGCATCCGCACGGCGACCGTACCCGGCGTGCGCTTCCACTCCGCGATGATTTCGGAGACGGCAGGATCGGCGGGATCGACCGGCTTGATCAGCGCGAAGCGGCCGGGGTGCTTCTTGTGCACTTCGAGCGCATAGCTCGCGTCGTAGCGGTACATCGTGAACGCCGAGATCAGGATCGCGCCGTCGACGCCGTTCTGATCGAGCATCGCGACGGTCTGGTCGCCCGTGGCTTCCGGCGGCCCGGCGAGCACGGCATGCCACGGCCTGCCAGGATGATTGCGCTCGTAGGCATGCAGTTGCGCGTCGATCAGCATGAAGTGGGTCTCCTCGTGGGTGGCGTGATGAAGCGTTGATCAAGCGTCCCGCAGTAACCTGTCGAATAGCATCATCACGCCCACGACATAGGGCAATGCGAGGAAGAAAAGCGCGCAGGCGATAACCGCGGTCCATTCTGTTGTGCTCGAGCCGGAAACACGCGCGACCAGCAGCGAAGCCGATAAGGACAGCACGATCGCGCCGCCGATCGCCATAAGCCCGCGCGCCCATCGAGCGGGGCTGACGGATATCGCAGGAAGCGGCGTCGCGGGAACACCCCTCGTATCGACGAAGGCATGGGGCTCGTTGGCTTGGATGTAGTCCCGCCGCCTGTCGAATACCGCGATCGCCGCCAGATTTCTCGCTTTCTCCACGACCTCCGGCAACCGCACGACGGGATTGTCGAAGTACGGGATGAAATTGATTCCGTTGAGTTCCAGCGCCAGGCCGCCGTCGAGCTTCACGTTCTCGATCATGACGGGAACGACGCTGCGCGAATTGTCGGTCGCGTGGTTGACCTCTTTGCGCACCTGATCGGATTTCAGCGAGTTGGCGCTGAACAGAACCATGAATACCGAACACCCCTTGATGTTCTGCGCGATGATCTCGCGCCACTCCTGTCCGCCTTCGATGTACTGGTCGTAGAAAACATTCAGTCCCTCGCCGCGCAGGGCCATCACGACCTGCTTGCAGACGGCCTCGTCTTTGCGCGAGTAGGCGACGAAGACATCGGGTGGCACCATGGCCGAGCTGACGTGGGGGACCTCGGGCTGAGCGATGATGGGTGCCGGTGTCGGTGGTGCTGCAAGCGCGGCCGGAACCGCCGCGACGTCTTGGCTGGGCCTTGCAGACGCGACCGCCGGCCGCCGCCTCAGAAACTCGGGGATCTCCAGGTCTTCGCGTTGATGAGGTGGCGCCGATGGAGCTGGGGCCGGAGCGGGCCAGGGAAATTGCGGCGTCGGCTGTGGCGACCGCGGTGAGGGTGGCGCGTCGGGAACCGGCATCGGTGCGAGCGTCGGCATCGACTGTGGCGAGCCTGCAGCGTTCGACTGGTTCGCACCGCGCTCCCGCAGTCGCCGCCGCACCAGGGCGATCAACTGGCTCAGGTGTTCATCAGCGCTTTGACCATCCCAGTCGGAAAGATCGAAAACTTGAATGTTGCGAAAGGCGATCGGCTGAGCGGCCCGCGTCATCTCGAGTTGCACGGGCAGAAGCGTGCCGAGCGCTTGGGCGAGTTGCGCTTCTTCGCGGATCCATCGAGAATCGACTGACCCGCTGGTCCAAACGACGACCACGACTCCCGCCTCGCGGATGGACAGATCGACTTCCCGAAGCCACGAACGGCCTGCATTGAAGGAGTGATCCCAGTCGACGGTCATGCCTTCGGCAAGGAAGGCGCGCGCCAGCGGCTCTATCCGGCCTGCGTCTTCTGGCGCATAGCTGATGTAAATGTCGCTCATCGGCGGTTCGCCCCTGGATGAGTGAAAAAGTCGGACAGTGAGCAAATGTGATGGCAATAGTGCAGTCTAGCAGCGGGATACACTGACGTCTCGTCCGGTCACCCTCGTCCGGTCACCCTTTGCGCTCGTGGAAGAAGTCGTAGATCTTCTGGGCCATCTCCTGCGATATGCCCTCGACCGCGAGCAGGTCGTCGACGCCGGCGCGGCTCACGGCTTTCGCCGAGCCGAAGTGGTTCATCAGCGCACGTTTGCGTTTCGGGCCGATGCCGCCGATCTCTTCGAGCGGGTTGACGCCGATCGCCTTCTTGCGCTTGTCGCGATGCGCGCCGATGGCGAAGCGATGCGCTTCGTCGCGCAGCCGCTGGATGAAATACAACACGGGATCGCGCGGCTCGAGCATGAAGAAATCGCGTCCGGGGATGTGGAAGTGCTCGCGGCCCGCGTCGCGATCGGGTCCCTTCGCGACGCCGACCAGCCGCACGTCCGAGATACCGAGATCGGCAAGCACTTCGCATGCCACCTTGAGCTGCCCCGCGCCGCCATCGATGAGCACGAGATCAGTCCGGTCCGGAAACGGCCCCTCGTCCTCGAC
>CAZNMY010000116.1:0-19809 GCA_964574325.1 uncultured Devosia sp.
GCATGACGTCGTCGGACGTGCTCGACACGTGCCTCAACGTGCAGATGGTGCGTGCGGCCGATCTGCTGCTCGCGGGCATGGACCGCGTGCTCGCGGCACTGAAGACACGCGCGATGGAGCACAGGAACACCATCACGATCGGGCGCAGCCACGGCATTCACGCGGAGCCGACGACGTTCGGCGTGAAGCTCGCGTATGCCTACGCCGAGTTTTCGCGCGGGCGGGCGCGGCTCGAAGCTGCCCGCAGGGAAGTCGCGACGTGCGCGATCTCGGGCGCGGTCGGCTCGTTCGCGAACATCGATCCGAGCGTGGAGGAATACGTTGCCGCGAAGATGGGCCTGACGCCCGAGCCCGTGTCGACGCAGGTGATCCCGCGCGACCGTCACGCGATGTATTTTGCGACCCTCGGCGTGATCGCCTCGTCGATCGAACGGCTTTCGATCGAGTTCCGGCATCTGCAGCGGACGGAAGTTCTCGAAGCGGAGGAGTTCTTTTCGGAAGGCCAGAAGGGCTCGTCGGCGATGCCGCACAAGCGCAATCCCGTGCTGAACGAGAACCTGACGGGGCTTGCCCGCATGGTGCGCGCCTACGCGCTGCCGGCGATGGAGAACGTGGCGCTGTGGCACGAGCGGGACATCTCGCACTCATCGGTCGAGCGGATGATCGGGCCGGACGCGACTGTAACGCTGGATTTTGCGCTGAACCGGCTCGCCGGCGTGATCGAGAAGCTCGTCGTGTATCCTGAGAACATGCGCAAGAACCTCGACCGGCTCGGCGGGCTCGTGCATTCGCAGCGCATTCTGCTGGCGCTTACGCAGAAGGGCGTGAGCCGCGAGGATTCGTATGCGTGGGTGCAGCGCAACGCGATGCCGGTGTGGCGCGGGCAAGGTGATTTCCTGTCGCTGCTGAAGGCCGACAAGGATGTTGCGAAGGCGCTCACCGCCGCCGAGCTCGAAGCGCTGTTCGATCTCGGTTATCACACCAAGCACGTCGACACGATCTTCAAGCGCGTGTTCGGGTGATCGATATTCATGGTTTCAGACCTGCGGACATCGGGGTCAGACCCTGCGGGTCTGACCCCGGAACGACAGGTGCGTTTGCCTTATCGAATCCGGGCGCAGCGGTTGCAGACAGAAGGGTTTTGGGCATGGGGTCAGACCCGCAGGGTCTGACCCCGATCGGTGCGATCGTCGTGTGTTCCGGATGGTTCTGCTCTGCAAGCGAACCATCGCTGCCGCCCTGTTCCGGGTGAAACAGCGCCACCCCCTGCTGCCACGTAGGGTCCATCCAGTCGAGACGAACCCCAGGGCCGAGCGCCAGGGTCTCGATCAGTAACTTGGACCCTCAATCATTCGGCAACAGGAGAATTCCCATGGGCTTCTTTGACAAACTCGGCGACGTCATCGGCGGCGCGGGCAAGTTCGTCGGCGGCGCTATCGGCACGGCCATCGGTGGACCCGCAGGCACGGCCATCGGCTCGGCAATCGGCGACAAGGCCGGCCATCTCATCGACGGCGTGCTCGACAAGGTCGACGGCAAGGGCGGCGGTATCGGTGACAAGGTCGGCGATGCCATCGGCAACATCGTCGGCAACGACAAGATCGGCGACATGATCGGCGATATGGCCGACAAAGTGGGCGGACAGGGCGGCCTCGGCGGGATTGCGGGCACGATCGGCGACATCATCGGCGGCGACCACAAGCCAGGGATCGGCGACATTCTCGGCGGGGGGCTCGGCGGGCCGCTCGGTGACATCTTCGGCGGGCAGCAGCAGCAGGGCCCCGGCGGGATGATCGGCAACATCGCTCAGGACATCTTCGGCAATCACGGGCAGCAGGGCACGGCCGGCAACGACTTCATCAACGGAACCGCCGGCAACGATCGCCTGAACGGCCTCGCTGGCAACGATCGCATCAACGGTGGCAACGGCGCCGATCAGATCAACGGAGGTGCCGGCAACGACTGGCTGCACGGTGGCAACGGCAACGACCTCGTCCACGGCGGCGCGGGCAACGATGTCGTCAAGGGCGATGCCGGGAACGATCGCCTGTTCGGCGATGCCGGCAACGACAAGGTCTACGGCGGCCAGGGCAACGACTACCTGTCGGGTGGCCAGGGCAACGACACGATGAGTGGCGATGCCGGCAACGACCGGCTCTACGGCGGCGCTGGAGCGGACAAGCTCTACGGCGGCGAGGGCAGCGACTATCTCAACGGCGGCAGCGGCAACGACTATCTCAACGGTGGGGCCGGTCGTGACAACCTCGTCGGAGGCGCCGGCAACGACGTGCTTGCCGGTGGGCGCGGTGCCGACCTGATGAGTGGTGGTGCAGGCCGGGACGTGTTCGACTTCAACTCGGTGTCGGACTCGACCAAAGGCAACTCCGACCTGATCCTCGACTTCCAGCACGGCGTGGACAAGATCGATCTCTCGACGATCGACGCCAACATCGGGCAGGCCGGGAACCAGGCGTTCCATCTGGTTCAGTACGATCCGAGCAGGCAGCTGGGAGCGGGCGAGCTGGCGGTGCACTACGATCAGGCATCGGGCAAGACGATCGTCGAAGGCGGCGTGAACGCCCAGGGCGGCGCCGACTTCCATCTGGAACTGCAGGGCAACGTGCAGCTGACGGCGCAGGACTTCAACCTGTAGTCCAGGAACGACGCATCACGCACAGAGGAACCGGCCTGGAGCGATCCCGGCCGGTTTTGCCGGATCATACTGTCGCGCATTTCTTTCGACTCGTCATCCTCGACCGAAGTGAGCCGAAGGCGAGCGAGCGTCGGGGACCCAGCGAAAAAGTCGCCGAAGGCGTCGATTTGCAATTCGAAATACATCTTGCGTGCTTCGCACGAGTCTCATGCTGGGTCCCCGACGCGGCTACGCGCCGGAAGAGGCGCTCGCCGGTCGAGGATGACGGGTTGGACGGGTTGAAAGTTTTGCTCGACGGTATCAGTCGCAATAGCTCGGGTCGAGGCGGTCCATCTGGCGGCGGATCGCGTCCCAGTCGCGGGCGCCGACGATCTGGCTGTTGGGACGGTTCTCGCCCCAGCCTTGCGCGATCGCAGCGCAGACCTCGGGAGCCGGCTCGACCAGTTTCTGGCCCGTCGCGTAGGCCTGCATCTGGATTTCGGCGGCGCGTTCGAGAAAGTGATTGAACAGGAACGCCTCGCCGATCGAGCGGCCACACACGAGTGTGCCGTGGTTGACCATGATCAGCACGAAGTTCTGCCCGAGGTTCTTCGCCATCGTCTCGCACTCGGCGCGGTCGTCACCGTGAACGAGGCCCTCGTAGTTGTGATAGGAGACCTTGTTCCAGAACCGCATCGCGTATTGCGACAGGAACTTCAGGCCGCCTTCCTGGGTGGAGAGGGCTGCGCCGGCATTCGTGTGCAGGTGCATCGTGCAGGCGATGTCGGGCCGCGCTTTCAGCAGCGTGCCGTGGATGTTGAACGAGGCCGCCGACTTGTCGAACGGCGAGGGATAGACCTTCTCGTCATCGAGCGTGATGCACAACAGGGAGGAAGCCGTGACCTCCTCGAACATCATCTCGGTCGGCTTGATCAGGAAGCGGTCGGGCGCGCCGGGCACCCGCAGCGTGAAATGATTGAGCGTGATGTCCTGCCATCCCGCGTGGGCGGCGGCGCGGTAGAGGGCGGCGAGATCCTCGCGGGCGGCCCATTCGGCCGGCGGAACCTTGCCCTTCATGGAGGGGACGTCGAGGTGGCCTGATGGCATGGCGGTCCTGATCTGGCGACGGTTGCAAATTCGCTTCGTTACTGGGTTACCACCCAGGCCCGTGTGGGTGGAGACCTCCCAAACCCACCCCATTTTATGACTCTATAAAGCCAGATGCCAATGTGGTGAGACGGCGTTTCAGGAGCGGCTGCGACCTGGGGCGGGGGGCTTGGAAGTGTCTTGGGGGGTTGCGCGGGGCAGGTTGTCGCGCTAGCGCCTACCGAGTGATCGCGAGAGGGAACCACGGAAAAATGGCTGAGAACGAAAAGGACAAGTCGGCGGAGGCGCCGGCGGGCGGCCATTCCCTGGGGGATCACGTGCTGGGCGATGCGCGCTACCACGAGCACGACGGCGACGTGGACCACGATCACGACGAGGACTTCGACGACGGTCCGCTGGAGCAGAACCCGCTGTGGATCGCGGACAACGTGCGGCTGACGAGTGTCGGCATCGATGTCGGTTCGTCCGGAACGCAGGTCATTTTCTCTCGCCTGCATCTGCGGCGCATGGCCGAGGATCTGTCGAGCCGCTATCACGTCGTGCATCGCGAAACGGTGTTTCAGTCGCCGGTTTCGCTCACCCCCTACGAGAGCGAGACGCGGATTTCCGACACCGAGCTCGGCAAGATTCTCGACGACGCCTACAAGGCCGCGGGGCTTACGCCGTCGGATATCGATGCCGGCGCGGTCATTCTCACCGGCGAAGCGCTGCGGCGCGAGAACGCGCAGGCGATCTCGGCGACGATCTCGGCGCACGGCGGCGATTTCGTGTGCGCGACCGCCGGCCACCACATGGAGAGCATGCTGGCGGCGTTCGGCTCGGGGGCTGCGAAAGCGAGCCTCGAAGGGGACCGCCGCATTCTCAACGTCGATATCGGCGGCGGCACGGCGAAGCTGGCGATCGTGGAGAAGGGCAAGGTCGCGGTCACGGCTGCGGTTCACATCGGCGGGCGGTTGCAGGTCGTGGACGACAACGGCGTCATCGTGCGGCTCGATCCGGCCGGCAAAACGCATGCGGCGCGCGCTGGGTTCTCGTGGGAGCTGGGCGAGAAGGTGACGTCGTCGGAACTGGACCGTGTCGCGGACCTGATGGCGGACGCGCTGATGACGGCGCTCGTGACGCGGCCCATTCCGCACGAGATCGAGCATCTCTATCTCACCGATCCCATTCTCGACTGGGGCCGCATCGACGGCGTGATGTTCTCCGGCGGTGTTGCGGAATACGTCTATGCGCGGGAGACACGCGATTTCGGCGACATGGGGCGCCGGCTCGGCACGGCCATCGGGCGCAAGGTCGCGGCGGGAGCGTTGCCGTGGCCCCTGCTCGCCGCCGGTGAATGCATCCGTGCGACGGCGCTCGGCGCATCCGAATACTCGGTCCAGCTTTCCGGCAACACATGCTTCATCTCCGATCCCGGCAAGCTGCTGCCGCGCAGAAACCTGCAGGTGATTCAGCCGCCCTACGAGTGCACGGACGAGATCGAGCCGGCGTCGGTGGCGAAGGCGATCAAGGCGCATCGCAAGGTGTTCGAGGTGGGCGATGCGGCGCACGACATCGCGCTTTCCTTCCACTGGAAGGGCGCGCCCGCCTACGAGCGCATCAACGCGTTCGCGCATGGGATCGTGCAAGGGCTCGACGACATGATCGCGGCGGGCAAGCCGCTGTTCATCGTGCTCGACGGGGATATCGCGCAATCGCTCGGCCACATGCTGAAGGACGAGCTGGAGGTGGCGTGCGAGGTTCTCGTCATCGACGGCGTGGTGCTGTGGGATTTCGACTACATCGATCTCGGGAAGGTTCGTCTGCCGTCACGGACGGTACCGGTGACGATCAAGTCGCTCGTGTTCTCGGACGATCCGCGGACGGGGCAACGGCTCGATCATCACCACGGCCACGATCATGGCGATCACCATCATCACGGGCACGATCACAGTCACAGTCACAGTCACAAGCAAGGGCACGGGCATAGCCACGGGCATTCGCATGCCCACGATCATGGACATGGGCACAGCCACAAAGGCAAGAAATAGGGGAGGGGCAGTTCCGAAGGGCGGAATGACGGGTTCGAGCAGCTATCGCCGGTAAGAAACGGGCTGCCGAAGCGGACTATGCGCGGCAGGGCGAGTTGACTACGATGGCGAGGATCGCGCGGCTTTCATACCGTACGTGCGGACGATCGCTGCCAAGATCTGAGAACGACGCCGGGAGGGAATGGTGCTCAACGTCAAGTCGCTCTTCACCGAGTACGCGAGCGGCAGGGGCCCAGCCGTCAAGGCCGCGCAGGATGTCACCTTCGAGGTGCCGCAGGGCAAGCTGTTCACACTGCTGGGGCCGTCGGGCTGCGGCAAGACGACGACATTGCGTTCGATCGCGGGGCTCGAGAAGCCGGTGTCGGGCGAGATCGAAGTGGCGGGCGTTCCCGTCTATTCGTCGTCGCGGGCTGTGTTCGTGCCGCCGAACAAGCGCAACTTCGGCATGGTGTTCCAGTCTTATGCGATCTGGCCGCACATGAACGTGTTCGAGAACGCGGCTTTTCCTTTGCGGGTCGCCGACAAGCGTCTGCCCAAGCAGGCGCTGGCCGACAAGGTGATGGGCGTGCTCGCGGCGGTCGGGCTCGACCATCTCGCGATGCGAGAGGCGACGAAACTGTCGGGCGGCCAGCAACAGCGGCTTGCGCTCGCGCGGGCGCTGGTGATGGAGCCGCAACTGCTGCTGCTCGACGAGCCCTTGTCCAATCTCGATGCGAAGCTGCGCGAGAAGATGCGGTTCGAGCTCAAACGCATCCAGGATCTGCTGAAGCTGACGACGGTGTACGTGACGCACGATCAGGGCGAGGCGCTGGCGCTTTCGCACCAGATCGCCGTCATGAACGAGGGGCGAATCGTGCAGATCGGCTCGCCGCGCGACATCTACGAGAGGCCGGCAACGAAGTTCGTCGCAGATTTCATCGGTTCGACGAATTTTCTCGACGGGCAGATCCTGGCGCGGGCGGCAGGAAGTGGGCTGTGGCGCGCGTCGACGCCGCTGGGCGATTTCGTGGTGGCGAGCGATCAGACGTTCGTGGAAGGCGACACGATCGCGCTGTCGATCCGGCCGGAGGACGTGGAGATCTCGAGTGCCGCTCCGCAGGCGGGAGATCTCTCCAACGTGCTGCGTGGCATCGTCGATCAAACGGTGTTCCTGGGCGATGTCGTGGACCTCAAGATCAGGGTGGGCGAGCAGAGCCTGCAGGTGCGCGCGCATCCCGGCGACGGCGGCGCGGTCGGTTCGGAGGCCTATCTGCGGGTACGGCCGGACAAGTGCGTGGCGATCGGGGCGGGGTAAGTCGGCTTATTTCCTGACGCCGGAGATGTATCCGCCCAGAGTTGGTCTGCGCTCGACGCTTCGGTATGTCGTGCATCGGCTGTGGACGACGCCGAGCTCGAAGGCGATGCAAGACGTGGTGCGCGTGCAGATGTCGGCGCAGGCGTCGACGGCGAATTTGGGGTTGCTGGCGTCGGTCTGCACATGGGACGAATCGATCCGTATTCCCGTGATGCCGGAAACCGCTTCGATCTCGTAAGCAGGAACCGCTGCGGCGGTCTGCGGGGGGGCTGGCGATGGCTTCTTCGCCGGTATTGTCGTTATGCCGGTGGGAGCGGGGGGCGACGTCGTCGCTGTTGTCGCGGCGATTGCTGCTGGGGGCGATTCCGGGGACGCCGCGGAAAAGGGATTACGCCCTCCGGTGTAGATATATACGGCGACGCCGCCGGCGATCAGGAGCGAGGCTGCCGCAGCCAGTGCCGTTGGCCGTGAAGAACGCGGCTTGCCAAGAATTCGCGCGATGTCGTGTTCGAGCGCTGCCATATCGCTTGCAAACCGCTCGTGAGTGACAGTCGCCGATTGCCGGTAGAGCAGCAGTTTCAAGTTTTCGGGAAATTTTTCAGCTGAAGGCATGGATGCGCCTTCGACGAGGACCGGAATGACCGCGATATTTCTCTTCAAGGCTGTTTCGATCTCGAGCCTGACGAAATCATTGCCATCCGCGAGGCGGGTTTCTCCGATCTCCCACCAGCGCCGACCGATCACGACCAGCATCACGTCACATTGGGCGAGATGCCGCTCCAGGACTTCCCGGAAGTCGCGCCCTTTCTCGATGGAATCGACGTCCATGAAAAGGCTCTTGCTGCCGAACGTGCGTTGCAGGCTCTGATAGATGCTGCGGGCATCGGCGCGTGCATCGTCCCGGCGGTAGCTTATGAATATCTTACCGGCCATCGAGCGCTCCTCGTCGGTTCGGAACGGTATCCAGCGTATCGTAATCGCTGCGGTCTGGAAACGACTGGCCGAGGGGATGGATCTGCCGGGCGCCGTCGGGGGAGGTTTGCCTTGCTTGCGGAAGCGCTGTAAGCATCGGATGGATTGAATTCGGAGGAGAACAGCCATGGCCGACGGGGCTAAGCAAGGAACGAAAACGGCGATCGTCTCAGACGAGATGGCGAAGAAATTCGCGACCGAGAAAGAGACGCCCTATACCACGTGGGTCCGCAATGAGGGCCTGGACATCATCGATGCGCTCTATGTGCGCAACCTCAATACGGTCGAGCTGAAGCCGTGGGCGCGGCGTGAGGGCCGGGGCGTCTATCTCAATCACGACGCTTCGCGTACGACGAACGACTGCTACGTCTGCGAGATCGCGCCGGGCAAGAAGCTTGCGCC
This sequence comes from uncultured Devosia sp., assembly GCA_964574325.1. Lineage (GTDB taxonomy): Bacteria > Pseudomonadota > Alphaproteobacteria > Rhizobiales > Hyphomicrobiaceae > CAMDPA01. The sequence continues at coordinate 8,438 of CAZNMY010000116.1, forward strand.
CCAGCGGCAGCTCTATGAAGAGATGATCATGATCCTGTCGGGCCGCGGCTCGACGGCGGTGTGGAACGACAAAGGCCACCGGATCACGTTCGAGTGGGGGCCGGGCGCGCTGTTCGCGATCCCGCTCAACTGCTGGCATCAGCACTTCAATGCGTCGGGCAAGGACGCGGCGCGGTTCGTCGCCGTCACCAACGCGCCGCCGCTGATCAATGTCTACGAGGAGCCGGAGTTCGTGTTCAACACGAAGTACGACTTCCTCGGGCGCTTCAACGGCGAGCCGGATTACTTCGCTGCGAAGTCGGAAACCCAGGGCTTCAAGCTCGTCACCAACTTCGTGCCGGATGCTGTCAATCTGCCGCTGATCACGGCGAAGGAGCGCGGCGCAGGCGGCGGGCATATCCGCTTCAACTTCGCCAAGAGCTCGATGGGCGCGCACATCTCGCAGTTCCCGATCGGCACCTACAAGAAGGGTCATCGCCACGGTCCCGGCGCTCACGTCATCATCCTGTCGGGCGAGGGTTACTCCCTGATGTGGCCCGAGGGCGAGGAGCCTCGCCACTATCCGTGGGAAGTCGGTACGATGATCGTGCCGCCGAACATGTGGTTCCACCAGCATTTCAATACCGGCCCGACACCGGCGCGCTATCTCGCCTTCAAGTACGAAGGGGTCGCGTTCCGCAATGCGCAGGGCGTGCCGAAGGCGTGGATCAGCCGCCGCATCGGCGGCGACCAGATCGACTATGCCGACGAGACCGAGGCCGTGCGCTCACAATTCGCCGCAGCCCTCGCCAAGCACGGATTGTCGCCGAAAATGCAGTCGGCCTACGAGGCAGAAATTCCCGATCTGCCGCCGAAGGCTGCTGCGGAGTAAGTGGAGGATGGCCCGGCTCTGTGCGAACCACAGGGCCGGCACCCCGATTGGCGGAGATCATCCATGACCGTCATGCAACCCACGATCCTCGCACAACGGTTCACCGTCGACGAGTTCCTGGCGTTCTACGCCGGGCGTCCGGATGGCGAGCGCTGGCAGTTGATCGATGGAGTGGCCATGATGATGCCGCCGCCGACCAAGGCCCACCAGAGGATCGGCTCAAACCTCGCGTTCGAGCTGAATACCCATTTCAAGGCTCACCGTCCCGATCTCTATGCCTACCAGGAGGTCGGGCTGATCGTGCCGGACGCCGAGCGCTTCCGCCCGGAGGCGGACGTCGCGGTAGAGGAGAGCGCGGCCGATTACGAGAGCTACAGCGACAAGTTCTTTCTGGTCGCCGAGATTCTCTCCGACAGCAACACCGACCGCGACATCGAGATCAAGCGCCGCCGCTACATGGAGCATCCCGACAACCTCTATGTGCTGATCGTCGACCAGAAGTCAGTCATGGTGGAAGTCTGGGCGCGCAGACAGGGCTGGGAGCAGAATGTGCTGTCATCGCTCGCCGATGCGCTGGAGCTGCCGGAGTTCGGTATCTCGATCCGGCTTCGGACGATCTACGCCGGGACACCTGTCATCGCGGGGTGATACCGCATGACTGTCTCGATGACCGATTGTTCCGTCATTGCTGGGCAGTGAGCTGGCGCCGAGGACAGCATTGAAATTCGTCGTGGCTGGTCGTTCGATCCAAGCCAGATCCACCCTGTCGCGCACGGCGCGCGCGTGGAGATTGACGGCAAATGCGGGCTGGTGGACAAGTTCGTTCAGCTCGACGAACGATCACCGAGCGTATGCAGGGAGAGACGGTAAGATGGCCAAGGCGGCGTCGAAGAAGTCGAAGAAGCTCACCATCAAGGATGTCGAGGCAGCCGCCGAGCGCCTCAAGAATTGGGGCAAGTGGGGCAAGAACGATCAGATCGGTACGCTGAACTACACCCAGCCCGACGATGTCGTGAAGGCAGCGACGCTCGTACGCACGGGCAAGGTGGTTTCGCTCGCGATCCCCTACGACAAGGACGGCCCGCAGGGCGGCAAGACGAAGTTTCCGCCCGTCGGCCGGTTCAATCCCGTGCATCTCATGCTGCGCTCGGGCGCCGACGCCTACTCCGGTGTGCTCGACAAGCGCGGCATCCGGTCGGCCGACGACATCCTGCTGTTTCCGATGCAGTCGGGTACGCACTGGGACGGGCTCGGCCACATCTTCTACGGCAACAACATGTGGAATGGGTATGACTGCCGCGAGGTCAACTCGTTCGGTGCGCACCAGTGCGGCATCCAGCATACGGCCGAGAAGATGGTCGGGCGCGGCGTTCTGCTCGACATCGCGCGCCACATGAAGGTCGATTGGCTCGAGGATGGTTTCGCGATCGACAACGATGTTCTCGACGCCTGTGCGAAGGCACAGAAGGTCACCGTCGGGCGCGGCGATCACCTGCTGATCCGCACGGGCCAGATGGAGCGCTGCTGGAACGACAAGAGCTGGGACGGCTATCCCGGCGGTGATGCGCCCGGCCTCGCATTCGAGACGCTCGACTGGCTGCAGGAGCATCAGGTGGCCGCGGTGGCGACGGACACGTGGGGCGTCGAGGTGCGGCCGAATCCGGTCGCGGAGGGGGAAAATCTCAACCAGCCCTGGCACTGGATCTGCATCCCGATCATGGGTCTGACGATGGGCGAGATCTTCAAGCTCGACGAACTCGGTAAAGCCTGTGCGAAGGAAAAGCGCTGGGAGTTCATGTTCGTCGGGCCGGCGCTGCCGGTCACGGGGGCGGTCGGCTCGCCGGTCAATCCGATCGCGATATTGTAGGCAACGCCTCTTGGATCGGGTCGCGCGACGCGCGACCCGATCCAAGGAATCTCACCGCGGGCTGTGGCCGAGCAGGCCCATCAGCTCGGCGAGGCCGCGGACTACGGCGGCGACGACGAGGCCGATGAGCAGGAGCAGGATCGCCTTTGGTCCGAGCTCGCCGAACAGCGTCGCATAGGCGGCGTTGGCCTGACCCGGTAACGCGAGAAGCAGCAGGCTCTTCATGCCCTCGAGCACGGATGCCGCGAGCCGCACGAGATAGCCGAAGGTATCGAGGAATTTCAGGTTGAGGTAGGAATAGACGAGCATGGTGATGAACACCTCGATCACCAGCAGCAACAGCATCATGAAAAACCGGCCGATCACGCGTCCAGGCATTGCGGCGCCCTCCATCGGGTTATGGCGAGCGGCAGCATAGCAGAAGGCGTGGCGGTTTGGCGGCAATTGCTCGGCATGCCATAGTCCGGGCGAAAACGGCGCTGCGTGATCCGCCGAGCGCGCTCTATCAACGGGGTTTCAATGCAATCGGCTGTTTTTACCGCGCTGGCCGCGCCGCTCGACGTCGGCCCGCTGACGCTGCGCAATCGCATCGTGATGGGCTCGATGCATACGGGCCTCGAGAGTACGACGGAGGCAGCCGGCTACGACCGCATGGCACGGTTCTACGCGGAGCGCGCGAAGGGTGGGGCGGCGCTGATCGTGACCGGCGGGTTCGGTCCGAATGCCGCGGGCCGGCTCGCGGCCGAGGATCACGCGTTCGCGACGATCGAGCAGGCGCGGGCCCACCGCGGGGTGACGGACGCCGTGCACGGGGAAGGCGGCGCGATCGTGCTGCAACTCGTGCACGCCGGCCGCTACGGCTATCACGAGGACAGCGTCGCGCCGTCGCCGATCCGTTCGCCGCTCAACAAGAGCGCGCCCAGGGAATTGACGGAAGAGGGGATCGCGCAGACGATCGCCGACTACGTGACGGCAGCGAGACTCGCGAAGGAAGCGGGTTACGACGGCGTCGAGGTGATGGGCTCGGAAGGCTATCTGATCAGCCAGTTTCTCGCGCCGCGCACGAACCATCGCAAGGACGGCTGGGGGGGATCACTCGAGAACCGTGCACGGTTTCCCATCGAGGTGGTACGTCAGATCCGCGGCGCGCTGGGGCCGGGGTTCCTGATCGTCTATCGGCATTCGGTGCTCGATCTCGTCGAAGGCGCGCTCGGTTGGGACGAGACGGTATGGGTCGGCCAGCAGGTTGCGGCCGCCGGCGCCAACATCATCAACACGGGCATCGGCTGGCACGAGGCGAAGATCCCGACGATCGCCGGCGTTGTCCCGCACGGCGCGTTCGTGGGGGCGATCGGCAACCTGAAGCGGGCTCTTACCATTCCGGTGACTGCGAGCAATCGGATCAATTCGCCGGCACTGGCCGAACGTATTCTGGCTGCCGGCGATGCGGATCTGATCTCGCTCGCCAGGCCGTTGCTGGCAGATGCGGCATTCGGCAAGAAGGCGTTCGCCGGCAAGCCCGCCGAGATCAACGTGTGCATCGCATGCAATCAGGCGTGCCTCGACCACTACTTCGAAGCCAAGGTGATCAGCTGTCTCGTCAATCCGCGTGCCGGCCACGAGGCGGACTATCAGCCGGCTGCGGCTCCCAAGAAGAAGCGTATAGCGGTCGTCGGCGCGGGCATGGCCGGCATGGCGGCTGCGATCGAAGCGGCGTCGCGCGGGCACAGCGTCGAGTTGTTCGAAGCGGCAGCCGAGATCGGCGGGCAGATGAATCTCGCTGCGCGCGTGCCGGGCAAGGCCGACTACGCTGCGGCTGCAAAGGCTTACGGTGCGCAATTGAAGGCGCTGGGCGTGCCGGTGCATCTCGGCCGGCGCGTCGATGCGACGACGCTGGCGGAGGGGGGATACGACGAGTTCGTCGTGGCGACGGGCGTGCGACCGCGCGCGCTCGACATTCCCGGTGCTGACGATCCTCGGGTGGTGTCGTACGAGGAGGCGCTTTCGGGACAGGCGAAGGTGGGCGGGCGCGCGGCGGTGATCGGGGCGGGCGGCATCGGCCACGACGTGTCGCTGTTTCTCGCGCAAGCGGATGCCGACGCGGCGAATGATCCCGCAGCTTTCGCGCGGCGATGGGGTGTGGAAGGCGCGCCGGAGTTGGTTGCGCCTGCGAGAAAGGTGGTTCTGCTGAAGCGTCAGCCGGGAGGTTTCGGGCGCACTCTCGGCAAGACCACCGGCTGGATACTGCGCCAGGAGTTGAAAGATCTCGGCGTCGAGCAGCTCGCGGGCGTGAGCTACGTGAAGATCGACGCGGCGGGCCTGCACATCGAGCGCGAAGGCATGGCGCGGGTAATCGAGGTGGACACTATCGTCGTGTGTGCGGGGCAGGTGTCGGAGAATGCGCTCGCGACAGAACTCCGAGCGCTGGGCAAAACCGTGCACCTGATCGGAGGCGCGCGGCTAGCCGGCGAACTCGATGCCAAGCGCGCGGTAGACGAAGGTGTGCGGCTGGGGCTCGCGATCTGAGCGGCTGCGGCTTGTGCTGCAACCGATCGAGCGCGAACATCATGGCTGAGGTCAGGTCGTGGCGGTCGGGGCTATCTGCCTTGCGATCAGATAGGCTGCGGGCATCGCCAACACGAAGGCCGCCCCACAGGCGATCACTATGAGCTTGGCGCCCTGGTCGAGCAATGCCGGAACGACCAGGATCACGGTGAGCGCTACGCCGGCCAATACGGTTCCGACGACGATCCAGAGTAGTGCTGCTACCTTCAGCATGAGCTTTGTCCTTCGTATCGAAAGGTTTCTGCTCATTTGACGCCGAAGGCAGGCGTTGCAGGTTGCGGCAGGTCAATTCGGGTAAATTTGTCGCGCGCGGGATCGATGGGGTGAGATCGCCCATTTTCAAGTCGGGCTCACGTCGGGCGCTCTCAGACGGCGTCGCTCTTCGCGGTGGGCTCGCCGAGGACTTTGCGGAAAGTCTCGGGGATCGCGCCGGCTTTGGGACGGCCGCCGGTCGGGATGAGCCATACGCGGGTCTCCCAGCCCTGGAACACGGGCCGGCCGTCCACTGTTCCCGTGAAGCCGATCTGGAAGCTGGAGTTGCCCCAGCGCGCGATCCCGGCAGAAACCGTGAGCACGTCGTCGTAGGTTGCCGGCGACACGAAATTCGCCGTCGATTTCACGAGTGGTGTTCCGGTCGTGCCGAACATCGTGCGCAGCTTGCGCTGGTTCCAGCCGTGCGTGCGCAAGAGGCCCTGGAATGCGCTGTCCATCCAGTAGAAGTAGCGGGGGTAGAAGACGATCCCGGCCTCGTCGCAATCGCCGAACTGAATGATGGTTTCGAGCGTTGGCTGCATGACAGATGTTCCCGAATTGGACGCCGCCGAAGAGGAGGCATCCCCTGGACCATCGCACGGATGGTGGTCTCGAAGGAACAGCGATCCGCGCGGGGGAGCGCTCTCGATATCAGGCCGCCGACAGCCTGCACACGTGTGCATCGACCTTGCTGTCGAACATCACGAGGCCGCCCTTGTTCTGGTAGCGATAGATCACCGCTCCACCCTGGCGCAGGAAGGGCTCGAACTTTCTCACGCACCACCGGCCCTTGACCTGCTTGAGCAGGTTTTCCGATGCCGCATCCGCATTGTAGCGTCGGGGCGGGTTGGCCATGGTCAACTCGATCACCACGGTGTTCTCTACGCGCGAGGCACCGGTGAAAACCGCGCCGCCCGTTTTAGTGCCCCGCTCCCGGTTCATCACCTCGACGGCTTCATCGAGAAAAGCGTTCAGATCGACGGCGGCGGGCTGCTTTTTTTTGAACGTGCCGGCGTTGTCCAGGGAAGTCGACACGACGTGCGCGGTCGCAAAGAACGCCCCTGCTGCTGCAACATACTTGAACACGATAACCTCCAGTGTCCACACCTGCCGCGACACTAGCGCATACGGATTAAAGTTCGGCTGACGAAAGATTGCGGAACTGTGGTTCAGCCTGCCAAAACGGGACGCTTGCCATCCGGCGCCGGCTTGGTGCAAGCCTGACCTCTCGCATCCGAACATGCCCCACCCCCGTCATTCTCCGCCGGAGACTTCCCGTGATCCAAGCCCGTCAGTTCACGACCCGTCCCGAGATCCAAGGAACTTTCGGCGTCGTCGCTTCCACGCATTGGATCGCCAGCGGGGTCGGAATGGGCGTGCTGGAGCGCGGCGGCAACGCGTTCGATGCAGGCGTGGCGACGGCCTTTACGCTGCAGGTGGTGGAGCCGCATCTGAACGGTCCGGGAGGCGATGTGCCCGTCATGGTCTGGGATCAGGGCCACAAGAAATACGAGGTGATCTGCGGGCAGGGCGTTGCGCCGGCGGGCGCCACGATCGCGCACTACAAGGGCCTGGGGCTCGACCTCGTGCCCGGCACTGGGCTGCTCGCGGCGGTGGTGCCGGGGACGTTTCCGACGTGGATGACGGTGCTCGAGCGATACGGTACCGCGCGGCTGCGCGACGTGCTCGAGCCGGCGATCGGTTATGCGCGCAACGGTTATCCCGTCGTCCATCAGATCACCGACACGATCGCGACGGTGGCGGATCTGTTCCGCGAGCACTGGCCGACGTCGGCTGCGGTTTATCTGCCGGGCGACAAGGTGCCGGCGCCAGGCTCGGTGTTCCGCAATACCGCGATGGCCGATATGTACGAGCGTCTTCTGAAAGAAGGTGAAGCCGGCGGCGGCGGGCGTGAGGCCGAGATCCGTCGTGCGGCGAAGGCGTGGAGCCAAGGCTTCGTCGCCGAGGCGGTCGGTGCGTTCTGCGCGACCAGCGACATCATAGACGTCAGCGGGCGGAGCAATCGCGGCGTGCTGTCGGCGCAGGACATGGCGGCGTGGCAGCCGGGGATCGAGGCGCCGCTCGCGCTCGACTACGGGCGCTATCGCGTGCTGAAGCCGGGGCCGTGGTCGCAGTCGCCGGCGCTGTTGCAGCAACTGGCACTGCTCGCCAACGACGATCTCGACAAGCTGTCGCCGACGTCGCCGGACTACATCCATCTATGGGTCGAAACGGCGAAGCTGGCGTTCGCGGATCGAGAGGCGTTCTACGGCGATCCGAATTTCTCCGACGTGCCGATGACCGAGATGCTGTCTGCCAGCTACAACGCGGAGCGCCGCAAGTTCGTGGATATGACGCAGGCGTCGCTGGAGCAGCGGCCGGGGCATCCGGGCGGCAAGACCGGTTTCGTCAACGAGCGTCTGTCGAGCGGCGGGCCTTCGGCGGCTGGCGTGGGGGAGCCGACGGTCAGGCGTGATCGGCCCGCCGGTGTGGGGGAACCGACCGTTCGTCGCGATGGGCTCACACGCGGCGATACGTGCCACGTCGATATCATCGACCGCGACGGCAACATGTTCACGGCGACGCCGTCTGGCGGCTGGCTGCAGTCGTCGCCGGTGATCCCGGCGCTGGGCTTCCAGCTGGGATCGCGGGCGCAGATGTTCTGGCTCGACGAGCGGCGTCCGGACGCGCTGGCGCCGGGGCGGCGTCCACGCACCACGCTTTCCGTCGGCATGGCGATGCGCGACGGCGAGCCTTACATGGCGTGGGGAACACCGGGCGGCGATCAGCAGGACCAGTGGAACAGCCAGCTCTTCCTGCGGCACGCGCACGCGCGCATGAATCTGCAGGAAGCGATCGATGCGCCGACGTGGCACATCGAGCACTTCCCGAACTCGTTCTGGCCGCGCGAGGCACGTCCGGGCGTGCTGGTGATCGAGGGTCGCGTGTCGGAAGCGACGGTGGACGAGTTGCGGCGGCGGGGACACGTCGTCGAGGTCGGTCCCAACTGGAGCGAGGGCCGGCTGTCGGCGGTGACCAGGGATGGTCCGCTACTCAAGGCGGCGGCCAATCCGCGGGGCATGCAGGGGTATGCGGTCGGGCGATGAGCCAGGGCGCGGGAGCAGTGCCGCAGGGGACGACGTCGGTTGGTTTTGCATGCGTTCAGGTCATCACAGGGAAACCCTGCGGGTAAATTCCCGGCGTTGGCGTTCGCCCGATGCATTGATCCGAGGGGCGACTTCGAGTCTACTGTCGTCCATCGGCAAGGAGCGCGTCGATCGCCCAGACCGTCATTAGCAGAACCTTGCATTTTGTGCCGCTGCCTCCGCTGCATGCCGTTCTCTTTCCAAATCCAGGGTCGATCACATGACCAACGCCAGCGATCCGATCTCGACGTGGAATGTGCCGCGAATTCGACCTGCCATCGCGCTTGCCGGCCTCTTGATCGCGGGGTGTGGCAGTGAGCCGCCGAAGCCGCCACAACAACCGCCGGTCGTCGTCGTGGCGAAGGTGGTGCAGCGGGACGTGGCGGGCGAGACGACCTACACGGGCCGGATCGAGGCGGTCGACAAGGTGCAGTTGCGTGCGCGGGTGCAGGGCTTCCTGCTGAAGCGCAACTTCGAGGAGGGCGCCGACGTCAAGAAGGACCAGGTCCTCTACGAGATCGACAAGCAGCCGTTCGAGATCGCGGTGAGGCAGGCGGAAGCCAACGTCGCCAATGCGGACGCGGCGCTGCAACTCGCCCAAGTGACCTTCGATCGTCAGCAGGATCTCGCCGAGCGCAATTCGGCCGCGGCGTCGAAGGCGCAACTCGATCAGGCGCGTGCGGGGCTGGCGCAGGCGCAGGCGCAGAAGCAGGGGCGCGAGGCCGAGCTCAGGACCGCGCAGCTCAATCTCGGATACGCCAGCGTGCAGGCGCCGTTCGACGGTCGCGCGGGGCGGTCGGCCTATTCGGTCGGCGATCTCGTGGGGCCGAGCAGCAATCCGCTCGTCACGATCGTGGCGCAGGATCCGATGTACGTGAGCTTTCCGGTGCCGCAGAGGGTGCTGCTCGACGTCAGAAAGTCGCATACGGCGCGCGAGGCGTTCTTCGTGCAGATCAGGCTGGCGGACGGCTCCATCTATGCGCCGAAGGGGGAGATCCGTTTCGCGGAGGTGCAGGCGACGTCGTCGACGGATTCGGTGATCGTGCGCGCGTCGATTCCCAATCCGGGCCGCCTGCTCGTCGACCAGCAGCTCGCCGAGGTGATGGTCGTGCGCAAGCAGGCGGATCAGCGGCTGATGATGCCGCAGTCGGCGCTGCTGCTCGATCAGCAGGGCGCCTATACGCTGGTGGTCGGGGCCGATCGCAAGGTCGCGCTGCGGCGCATCGTTGCCGGTGCGCAGACGGGGTCGCTCCTGATCGTGGAGCAGGGGCTGCAGCCGGGCGAGGAGGTCGTCGTCAGCGGCCATCAGAACGCTCGGCCGGGGGCGACGGTCGCGCCCCAGTCGGCGGAGGCGGCGAGCGCTGCGCCCGCGCGCCCGCAAAGCTCGAAGTAGGGTGGGCGCCACATGATTTTCGATCTTTTCATTCGCCGGCCGCGCCTGGCGATGGTGATCTCGATCGTGATCACCCTTGCGGGTCTGATCGCGATCTCGGCCATTCCCGTTTCACAGTATTCCAACATCGCGCCGCCGACCGTGCGCGTGACGGCGAACTATCCCGGCGCCGATGCCAGAACCGTCGAAGAGAGCGTCGGGCAGTTGCTCGAGAACGCCATCAACGGCGTGAGCGGCATGCGCTACATGAAATCGACGTCTGCGAGCGACGGCTCGTACACGCTCAACGTGACATTCGCGCTCGGCACCGATCCGGACATCGCGACGGTCAACGTGCAGAACCGCGCGAGCCTCGCGACGGCGAAGCTGCCTCAGGAAGTCCGCACCACCGGGCTCAACATCGCGAAGGTGTCGACGGACCTGCTGCAGGTGTTCACGTTCCACTCCACCGAGGAAAAGCACGATCAGCTGTTCCTCAGCAACTTCGTGACGATCAACATCATCGACGAGATCAAGCGCATCAATGGCGTGGGCGATGCCGCGATCTTCGGCGCGCGCGACTATGCGATGCGGATCTGGTTCGATCCGCAGCGGCTGGCCAACCTCGGTCTGACGACGGACGATGTGATCGCGGCGGTTCGCTCGCAGAACCAGCAGGCGGCGGCAGGGCGGATCGGGGCTGCACCTTTCAGCACCGATCAGCGGCTGCAGTTGACCGTCTCGACGAAGGGGCGGCTCGCGTCGGTGCAGGAGTTCGGCGCGATCGCGGTTCGGGCGGAGCCGGACGGCTCGTTCGTGCGCCTGCGCGACGTTGCCAAGCTCGAGCTGGAAGCGGCGAGCTTCGATACGATGGCGACGTTCAACGGCCGGCCGACCGCGGCAATCGGCATCTATCTGTCGCCGGGCGCCAACGCGGTGGCCGTCGCCAAGACCGTGACCAAGCGGCTCGAAGAGCTTCGGACGCGGTTTCCTGCGGGCGTCACCTATTCCTTCATCTACAACACCGCGGACTTCGTTTCCGCGATGATGGAGAAGGTCGTCCACACGCTGCTCGAAGCGTTCGTGCTGGTGGCGCTCGTGGTGTTCGTGTTCCTCGGGCGGTTCCGGCCGACGCTGATCCCATTGATCGCGGTGCCGGTCGCGGTGATCGGCACGTTCGCGGTGCTACTGGCGATGGGTTACTCGGCGAACAGCATTTCGCTGCTGGCGCTGGTGCTCGCCATCGGCATCGTCGTCGACGATGCGATCGTCGTGGTCGAGAACGTCGAGCGCCTGATG
>CAZNMY010000117.1:0-19489 GCA_964574325.1 uncultured Devosia sp.
AGTATCCGCACGAGCTGTCGGGCGGCATGCGCCAGCGCGCGATGATCGCCATGGCGCTCGCATGCCGGCCGCGCCTTCTCATCGCGGACGAGCCGACGACCGCACTCGACGTGACGATCCAGGCGCAGATCCTGAGCCTGATCCGCCATCTCCAGCAGGAGATCGGCATGTCCGTGATGTTCATCACACACGACATGGGCGTCGTGGCCGAGATCGCCGATCGCGTCGTCGTGCTGTGGCAGGGCCGCAAGGTCGAGGACGCGCCCGTCACGGACATCTTCGAGCGGCCGCAGCATCCCTATACGAAGATGCTACTCGCCGCCGTTCCCAAGCTCGGCAGCATGAAGGGTAAGCCGGCGCCCGAGCCGTTCGCGGCTCTCGATATCGACGGTCGCACGACCGTGCGCGCGAGCGTGGCGCGGGCCGAAGGCGAAGGAGTGCGCGGGCATGCCGGATTGCGTCCGGGTCAGGCCGTGCTCGAGACCATCGGCCTGACGACGCGCTTCCCGATCCGCAAGGGGTTGTTCCAGAATATCGTCGGCAATGTGCACGCCGTCGAGAACGTGTCGGTGAAGCTGTTCCCGGAGGAGACGCTCGCGCTCGTCGGCGAGTCCGGTTGCGGCAAGTCCACGCTGGGCCGCACGGTGATGCGTCTCGTGGATCCGGTCGCCGGTGACGTCATCGTCCACGGCCGAAACATCACCGGCGACAGCCACGGCCAGATGCAGGCCGCCCGCCGCCATATCCAGATGGTATTCCAGGACCCATACGCATCGCTCAACCCGCGCATGACCGTGGCCGAGATCATCGGCGAGCCGATGCTGATCCACGACGCCACGCGCAAGGAGGAGCGCCGCGTGCGGGCAGAAGCGCTGCTGGAGCGCGTCGGTCTCACCAGCATGCACCTCGATCGCTACCCGCACGAGTTCTCGGGCGGCCAGCGCCAGCGCATCTGCATCGCGCGGGCATTGGCGCTGAACCCCTCGATCATCATCGCCGACGAAGCGGTTTCCGCCCTCGACGTCTCGATCCGCGCGCAGGTGGTGAACCTGATCATGGAGCTGCAGCGCGAGTTCGGCATTTCATATCTGTTCATCTCGCACGACATGGCGGTCGTGGAGCGCGTCAGCCATCGCGTCGCGGTGATGTATCTGGGAGAGATCGTCGAGATCGGCCCGCGTGAGGCCGTGATCGGCAGTCCGCAGCACCCCTATACGAAGCGCCTGCTGGAGTCGGTGCCGGTCGCGGATCCGCGCCAGCGTCGGCAGCGCAATCTCGTGACCGACGAGATCCCGAGCCCCGTCAAGCCGATCGGCTACGTGCCCGAAATCAAGGAAATGACGCTGGTCGGACCCGATCACTATGTGCAGCAGTATTGATCGGGCTGCATCGGCCGCCCGATCAGCCGATCTCACGCGTCGTCGGGGCCGCGCTGCAGGCCTTCGTCCCACGCCGGCCGGCTGCGCTTCGTGCTGGTGATCGCACGCTGCTTGCTCGATCGCGCGATGCGATGACCGAGTGCCATCATGATGATCGAGCCGACGCCGACCAGGCCAGCGAAGCCGACCGTTCCCCAATCCGCGGGCGATTGGGATTTCATCAGGTTCGGATTGTCGAGGATCCTCAGGCCGGCGTAGGTCGCGGCCGCGACGAGGAAGGCGAGCGCCCACAACCACACGGCCCGGCCGCGCCCCCAGTTGAAGTGCGCCTGATCGATCGGCTCCTGCGTCTGAGGCAACGACTCGGACGACGCTTCGGACTGCGGGCCACCTCGCGTCACGGATGGAGGAGCATAGCCCGCCGCCGTCGCTTCGCGCTCCAGGATCAGCCAAGTCTCGGCGTTGATGATGCCGTCGCCCGTCAATCCCCGGTCGAGCTTGTAGCTGGCGACCGCGAGATGCATCGCCTTGGAGAAATCCTCGTCCAGAACGAAGTCGTCGTAGCCCAGCAAAGCGAGCATGCGCTTGGCTTCCAGCACGTCCGGACCGAGATCACCGTACTCGAGCGTGCGCTTGGCACCGGGCACCGGGCTGCGCGTCGGAGCCTCGCGCGTGCCTTCGCCATCTTCGCCCCAGATATCGAGCGCCTGCTTGTATTTCGCCTTACGGTCGGCGAGGCCGTTGTGTCCGCCGTTGATGCGCTTGGTGATGATCTCGATGTTGTTCTGGTCGGCGTAGGTGTTGAGCTTGCGGCTGTCCCAGAATGCCGCCGCCGTCATCAGCGCGCCGATCGGATCGCCTGCGCGCTCGGGTTCGGCCTCGAGATCGATGCCGATTTTCTTGCCCATCTCGCGATAGGCCGAGCGGCCGGTGATCTGCAGGAAGCCGCGGCCGCGATAACGATAGCCGTCGCCGGGCTTCGTGTTGCCGAGATCGCGCGCCTTGCGCGGGCTCCTTTCGGGGCCGTAGACGCGCTCGAACAGCACCTTGGTGCGTTCGGGAACCGGCAACGCCGCGATCTTCCTGGCTTCCGCGTCGGTCACTGCGGCGGAGTGCCGGCCGACACCGAAGATGTTCATGATGCCCTTGGCGGAATACGCGCCGCTTTCCTCGACGATGGTGAAGCCGCCGCACTCGTGGCCGACTTGCGCCATGAAGTGGCAGAAGCGTCGAGGACTTCGGTTGATGGCGAACTTCGTCAGCACGTCGTCGCCTTGCTCGCCGAGCACCTTGACGTAATCGGGCCTCGCTTTCGGCGCGAACTCTTTCAAGGTCTCGGCGGTCAATTCCACTTCGGGCTTGGGACCCGTCGGCGTTTGGATGACGGGCGGTGCGACCGGCGTCTCGATCGGCTTCGTGACGACCGGCTTTTCTGTCTCCGGCTTTGCTGCCGGTTGTGGCGGCGTGCCGATCGGCGGAGTGAATGCAGGTGGGGCAGCGGCTGGCGGGGCAGCGGCTGGCGCCTGCGACGACGCGCCCGATGCGGCGCCCTGCGCGCCGGGTTGTGCTGCAGTCTCGGTTGCCGTCTGCGGGCCGGGCTGTTGAGGCGCGGGCGCGGCAGCCGGTGGAGCCGCTGTCGGCGGCGCGACGGGAGGCGTCGGCGCGACCGGTTCGGTGTCCGTCGCGGACGCGGTTGTCGAGCCCTCGACTTTTGCTTTCTCCGCCAGCGCGGCGATGGCGGCTAAGGTGGCAGCGCCAGTGGCAGGCTTCCAGCTGGAAGTCTCGCCACCTGCTGCGGCCGGTGTTGCAGCAGGCGCGCTCGTGACAGTTGCCGGCGGCACAGGGGCGGGAGTTGGCGTTGGAGTTGGAGCCGCTGTCGGTGTGGGCAGAGGTGCCTGCGACGGAGGCGGTGTCGCTACAGGGGCGGGCGCGGGCACGGGTGCACTCGTGACGGTGGGCGGCGGCACAGGCGCGCTCGTTACGGTGGGCGTCGGCACCGGGGTCGGTCCCGCATTCGGCGCCGCGTCCGTGAACACGCCCCATCCGGCCTGAGCGTCGAGCTGCGGCGTCAGAATACCGTCCGCCCCGATTTCCTTGTCTTCCTGAAAGGCGATCAGCGCCGACTTGGTGGACGCGCCGAAATACCCTGTCGCGGGCAGGCCGAGCTTGGCTTGCAGCCGGTTGACGCGCTCGCCTTCCGAGCCGAACCTGAGCCGTCCCAGTGCTTTGGTGATCGTGGCCTTGTCGGCGCCGCGCGCGATCAACGATGCCGCAATCGAGACCTCGGCACCGGTGGTCAGCACGTAGTCGACGCGCACGCCGGCCGGCAGGGTCTTGAGGTGTTTCTGGAAATCGGCCCACAAGCCGTCGTGCATGCCGCCCTTTACGGTCTGGCAGCCGAGCGATGAAAAGCCGGTGTGGCTGTAGGCGGTATGGATGTTGTCGCTGGGCGCGCACTGGTCCCAGTCGTCCTCGAAATCGAAGGTCGTGTCGTCGCCGTTGCGCAACACCGTCACGAGGCCGCTGTCGGAGCCCTTGGCGTCCGAGAGCCGCAACGCGGGCGTCACCCAGCGGGATTGATTTGCCGGCCGATGCGTGCCGAGCTTGTAGATGTAGCATCCAGTCGGCAGCAGGTTGTGCTTCATCCGCTTCGACATGTACTCGTGCCATGGCACGGTCGAGCCGGTGTAGGCGGAGAGTTTGCCCGTCTTCAAGTTGTAATAGCCGAGAATGCACCGATAGGAGACGTGGTTCGGTCGCGCATCCTCGAGCGGGATGCTGTCGGCATTCTCCACCTTTTCCGCGCCACGGATCCTCGCGCCGCGCACGCCGAAGGCGATCACGTCGCCATGCCCTTTCGGGCGATAGGCGTTGGCTTCGATGATGAGGTCGAACTCGCGTCGCGTGAGAGCGAAACTCTTCTCGACGGTGACGCTGGTCTGACCGGACCCGAGCAAGTGGCTGTAGCAGGGCGATTCTTTGTCGGCAGCCCAGCGGACGCTGATGGCGCGCGTGGCGTTCTCCGGGTTCTCGAAGTCTTCGTCGAAAAAGTCGTTCTCGGCTTCACCGACGCCTGAAATGCCGACTCCGGCGCTTTCGAAAACCGTGCCCGGACCAGGGCGTACGTCGGTCGTGGCCGCGGAAGCGGCCGCTGCGGCCGCGCGAGTGCTGGGTGATTGGCTCGACATTTTCCACGCTCCCTCGACAATCAACTCTGGTGCATCCGACCCCGATGTCCTCACCGAAGCCCGAGACCGCTATGCAAACTCGGCGCTACCATCCAATCGTGACCGGCAAATTGCGCCCCGCTCCTCCCAGTTATCAAGGCAGCCCCGTATCGAAGCAATCGGCCTCGCCGACGCGACTGGACGACGACCGAGTTGCGAGGGAAATATCGACGGGGCTGTGACCGTGGAAGCGCCCGCCGCGAAATCGACGCCCGCCTCGCCCAACCGATGTCGCGCGCCACCAGTGTGTCCCCGCCCGCACCCTATCCCGCCGCCTCAAACGCGGGCATGGTGTCACGCCACCGAGTGAAAATCCATAACCTGGACGAGAATCCGGGGCCTCAGGTGATGCTTGCGGCAGTGTTGAGGCTGTCGAGCAACGCTGCCCGCCGCATATAGGCCTTCGCGGACACGGGGTCTGCCGCGGTGCGCCGCAATTCATCGAGCTTCGCCGCCCGGGCGATCGGATCGCGCTCTTCCAGCAGCTTCTTGTTGGCGATGGTCTGCGCCTGGGTGTACTCGACGGCCGCGATCCGGCGCTGGCGGTCGTAGAGATCGAGAAGCGTGTCGTCCGCCTCGCCGCGGATCACCCGGCCGAGCTTGCCGGCGAGGTTGACGGCATCGTGGATGCCACCGTTCATCCCCATGCCGCCGATCGGATTGTTGACGTGTGCGCTGTCGCCGGCGAGAAGCACCCGCCCGCGGCGGAATGTGGCCGCCACCCGCTGGCTGACGCTGTAGACGTTGACGTATTCGACATCGTAGTCGCCGTTCCTGGGCAAAAATTTCTGCAACCGCTCCTGAATGCGCGCGTCGGAAAGCGCGGTGGCGTCGCCCTCATCCGGCGACAGCGGCGTGATCACGCGCCACAGGCCCTTGCCGCTGTCCGGCGCGAACTCTCCGTGAACTTTGAAGACGTTGCACCACTCGTCGGGGTCCGAGAAGTAGTTACGGATCGTGAGGTCCGTGTTGATCGTGGCGATGTCGAAGCTGGTCGCAATCTTGATGAAGCTTTCCGGATAGGTGAACCCCTCGAAGGCGATATCCGCCAGCCGCCGCACGGTGCTGCGCCCGCCGTCGCAGCCGATCACCCACTGCGCCTCGAGCTGCTCCTCGCCGTCGGGACCGGAAAGGAGAGCAACAATGCTGTTGCTGCGTTGCTCGATGCCTTTCAACTCGTGTCCGAACCGTACGTCGAAGTTTCCCGCATCCGCGTAGGCTGCCGTGATCGAGGCCGTGAGCTTGTACTGCTCGTACTGGAGGACGAACGGAAACCGGAACTCGTCGCGGAGCTGTCCCAGATCGAATTCCGCCACAACGCAGCGGGAAACACGATCGTGGAACCGGTATTTCGGCGAAACGAGCCCGAGCGGCAGGATCTTTTCGGTGACGCCGAGATCGTCGAGCATCTCGAGCGTCGGCGGATGCAGCGACGCGGCGCGCTGATCCCGCACCGGCCCTACTTCCTGCTCGACGACGGTGACCGCGATACCCTGTCTGTTGAGCGCGAGCGCCGCGATCATGCCGACGGGGCCCGCGCCGACGATCAGCACGCGCTGGCGGTTTGACGAAAATCCCATGGCGTCCGCTTTCCGTATTACTGCATTACTGCCGCTTGATGCCGAGCGACGTAATGATGTCACGCCAGCGCGCCGCATCCTGAGCGATCATCTTCCCGAATTCAGCCGGAGTTTGCACGATCGGATCGACGCCGATCTTGTCGAGCTGCGCCGTGAACGCGGGGTCTTTCGCTGCCGCCATGATCTCGCGCGACAGCGTTTCGATGATCGGCTGCGGCGTGCCCGTTGCGGCAAGCAAAGCATTCCACGTCACGACCGAGGGTATCTTCATGGTTTCTGAAATCGCGGGAACATTCGGCAGGGCCGACGCACGCTTGTCGCTGGTTACGGCCAGCAGATTGACGCCGGCCTGCCCCACGAACGGCTTCACCTCGACCGGCGACGCCGCGACCATCGCGATATGGCCCGCGACGAGATCCTGGAACGCCGGTCCGATCCCCTTGTAGGGCACGTGGTTCATCTCGATCCCGGCGAGCCTCAGGAACAGCGCGGCCGAAAGATGCGTCAGATTGCCGGTCCCCGCAGACCCGAACGGGATCTTGCCGGGATTGGCCTTCACGTGGGTGATGAACTCGGCCAGCGTCTTCGCCGGGACGAGCTTGCCGGAGGTGATCACAAACGGGCTCGTCGCGATGATCGAAATCGGCGCGAAGTCCTTCTGCGGATCGAAGGCGATCACGTTCGTCATCGGCAAGATCGCGATTTGCGACAGCGTCGCGAAAAACAGTGTGTAACCGTCCTTATCCGCTCGAAGCACACGCTGCGCGGCGACCGACCCAGCAGCCCCGGGGGCGGGCTCGACGATGAACGCCTGGTTGAGCTTGGCTCTGAGCCGTTCGGCCGTCATGCGTGCCAGCGTGTCCGTAATGCCGCCTGGGGCGAACGGTGTCACAAGGGTCACCGTGCGCTCCGGCCACGCCGCTTCCGCCGATCCGCTTGCGAAGCCTGCGATGGCGACGGCGCAGGCCGTGAGGGCCTTCATTGCTGACGACTGCATGGTCCGAACTCCTGAAAATTGCGAGAATGCCAATCTGTCGGGGCATGGGAAGAAGACACATTATGCTCTGGCCGCCGCGCCCGCCACTGAATGCTATGCATGGCGTGCATGCTGTTTCGCGGCCGGGGTGGGGGCGCGCAGTCACGCGAAAGCGATGTTTTGTGTGGACACCTCGGCAGACTATGCTCGCTTCGCGTGTCGTTTGCCTGTCAGGGTGTGGCGGCACGTGGCAGGAGGATGCGATCCGAACCGCGATGCATGCCCGAATGGTATCCGATTGGTCTGGTATGAATGTCGTCGAATCTGACTCTCATCGAACGTGCCAGCGTCATGCGCCTGGCGATGGCCCAGGTGCGGCGCAGGAGCGTGGCCGGGCTGTTGGGCTCGCCGCTGTTGCGCTGGCGCTACGGCGCGCCGATCGCCGATGCCTTGGCGATGGTGCCGCAGGAGCTGCGGCTCGCCGACCCGAGTTTTCATGTCGAGCTTGCCCAGGGGCAGTTCGGCCTCGCGCGCACGCCGGCCTTCGTCGGCCGCGGCACACCCTATGACATCACGCCGCCGAACGACGCCTGGGCGCGAGAGCTGCACGGTTTCGGATGGTTGCGTCATCTGACGTCGGCTGCGAGCGACGAAGCAACCGCGAAAGCGCGCGCCCTGGTGAAGGAGTGGATCGGCTACGGCGAGGCGCGGCACGACGTGGCCTGGCTTCCCGAAGTCACCGGGCGGCGCATCATATCCTGGCTTTCGAATGCCGGGCTTCTGCTGGAGAACGTCGACGAGGCCTTTTTCGTTCGCACCTCGGAAAGTCTCGTCGACCAGCTCATCAGCCTGTCGGCGGCGTGGGGCTCGACGCCCGACGGGTATCCGCGCCTGGAAGCTCTGCTCGGCGTCGTCTACGGCGACTTCTGTATCGTCGGCCACGAGAAGCATCTGGCGGTTTCCGAAGCGAAGCTCGCCGCGGAATTGAGCCGTCAGGTATTTCCCGACGGCGGTCACATCAGCCGCAACGGCCACATCCTGGTGGAGCTGCTGCTCGATCTCCTGCCGCTGCGCCAATGCTACGCGTCGCGCAGCCGCAAGCTGCCGGAAGGCATCGACGGCGCGATCACCCGGATGTCCCGGATGTTGCGCTTCCTGCGGCTGGGAGACGGCACGCTGGCGCGCTTCAACGGCGTGGGCGATACGCCGCTCGCGGAATTGTCCAGCGTGCTGTCCTACGATCAGGCGCCCGATCCGCTGCCGCTCGAGGCCGTGGAGTCGCGCTATGCCCGGCTCTCGCGTGACACGGTCGTCATCATCGCCGATATCGGCGAAGCGCCTCGCCTGGAGCTTGCCGGTCACGCTCACGCTGGCGCGCTGTCATTCGAACTGTCGGCTGGAAAACAGGCGATTTTCGTCAACTGTGGTGCGCCGGGTCCCGCAGATCTCCAGCACGTCGCGGCAGCCCGATCGACGGCCAGCCACAACACGCTGGGGCTCGGCAGCAAGTCGTCGGGCCGCCTGCTGCAGGACGACGCGCTGGAGCGATTGGTCGGTGGTGCGCCGGTCCGCTCGCTGGGGGCTGTCTCTGCCCGCATCGAAACGCATGAAGGTGCGGTCGCACTGAGCGCGACCCACAACGGTTACCTCCCCGAGCACGGACTGGTCCACACGCGCCGGATCGAAATCGGTGCCGCCGGCGATGTCATCGAAGGCAATGACCGGCTGGCGGGCTCGTCCGGTCCTGTCCGTCTCGCGCGTGACGTCCCCTTCGCCGTGCGCTTTCATCTCCATCCCCGCTGCCGGTGCGAGGCAGGCGACGGCGACACGCTGGTGTTGCAACCGGCCGATGGCGCGACATGGCATTTCACCGGCAAGGGCGCGCAGGTCAGCCTCGAGCCCAGCCTCAATTATGCGGACCCGGCGGGCCCCGCGCGCTCGCGCCAGATCGTCCTTCGTGGTGCGTGCTGGGGCGAAACGGATGTTTCATGGCGGCTCGAACGCCAGACCTGACAGCTTACCAGGAAGGCGAGTTGGGCCGGACCGGCCATCCATGCTAGGTGCGGCCAAACCCAAGACCAGAAAGCCGATACCATGGCCGAACTCCAGAAAATCAGGCGAGCACTGCTGTCCGTCTCCGACAAGGCGGGCCTCGTCGAGCTTGCCCGCGAACTCGTCTCGGCTGGCGTCGAGTTGATCTCCACGGGCGGCACGTCCTCCGCGATAAAGGCAGCGGGTCTTCCCGTGCGCGACGTTTCGGATCTCACCGGTTTTCCCGAGATGATGGACGGCCGCGTGAAGACGCTCCATCCTCGTGTTCATGGCGGGCTGCTCGCGGTGCGCGGCAATGCCGAGCACGACGCGTCCGCTGCGCAGCACGGCATCGCTCCGATCGATCTGCTGGTCGTCAATCTCTACCCGTTCGCCGCGACCGTCGCCAAAGGCGCCGACTACGACACCTGCATCGAGAACATCGACATCGGCGGCCCCGCGATGATCCGTGCTGCGGCCAAGAACCACGACGGCGTCGCCGTCGTCGTCGATGCGGCGGACTACGCCCGCGTACTCGCCGAGATGAAGGCGAACGATGGTGCCACCACCTTCGCCCTGCGCCGCGAGCTGGCCTTCAAGGCATACGCGCATACGGCCGCCTACGACGGCGCGATCTCGAACTGGATGGGCGCCGTGGTCGACAACCCGCACGGCAAGGCCGAAGGCTTCCCGCGGACGTTCACCATTCAGTTCACCAAGAAGCAGGAGCTGCGCTACGGCGAAAATCCGCACCAGTCCGCGAGCTTCTACGTCGGAGGCGCCTCGGAAAGCTCGATCGCCACAGCGCGCCAGCTCCAGGGCAAGGAGCTGTCGTACAACAACATCGCCGACACCGATGCCGCGCTCGAATGCGTGAAGGCATTCGATGCCGGTCCCGCCTGCGTCATCGTCAAGCACGCGAACCCCTGCGGCGTCGCCGAAGCAGCCGGCATCGCCGCTGCCTACGACCGCGCCTATAAGACCGATCCGGAATCCGCGTTCGGCGGGATCATCGCGTTCAACCGCGAGCTGGACGGCGCGACCGCCGAGACGATTCTCGAACGCCAGTTCGTCGAAGTCATCATCGCGCCTTCCGTCACGGCCGAAGCCGAAGCGGTTGCGGTGAAGAAGAAGAACGTCCGGCTGCTCTCGTGTGGTGCTTGGCCGGCCGTTCCCGCGGCCCGGCTCGACTACAAGAAAGTCGCCGGCGGCCTCCTCGTGCAGGACGCCGACATGGCGCTGTTGGAGAAGCTCGAAGTGGTCACGAAGCGCAAGCCGAGCGACCGCGAGATGGCCGACCTTCTGTTCGCCTGGAAAGTCGCCAAGTTCGTGAAGTCGAACGCCATCGTCTATGCGCGCGATCTGGCGACGATCGGCGTCGGCGCGGGCCAGATGAGCCGCGTGAACTCCGCGCGCATCGCGGTCATCAAGGCGGAAATGGCCGGCCTCGAGGTCAAGGGCTCCGTCGTCGCCTCGGACGCGTTTTTCCCGTTCGCGGATGGCCTGATCGCCGCAGCCGAAGCCGGCGCGACGGCCGTCATCCAACCCGGCGGCTCGATGCGCGACAAGGAGGTCGTCGACGCCGCCGACGCTCGCGGCCTCGCGATGGTCATGACCGGCATGAGACATTTCCGCCATTGACCACCCCGGGCTCGGCGTCGCTTGATGTGTCCTCTCAGGGTCGAGGGATTGGGACGGCGACGGAACTCGTCCGGCCCGATCGTTGATTGCGGACTTTGCGCGAACCGGCGGTTCACGCCGACCGGCGGCTCACGTACCGGCATCGGGGCGCATACGGACTTCGGGGGGAAGGGTGCAGGACCACACCGATCGCAGCGATGAGCACCGGGTGCTGCACGCGCCGGGCGGCCCGCGCGTGGGGCGCGCGCCCAATCGCATCAACTGGGTGAGGCATCTGCACACGTGGCATTGGATGAGTTCGGCGATCTGCCTCTTCGGGCTCATCCTGTTCGCCGCTACCGGCATCACGCTGAACAACGCCCAGACCTTCGAGCGCGAGGAGCCGCACGTCCAGCGCCGGACGGACAAGGTGCCCACGGCTGTTCTGGAGCGCATGGCGCAGGCAGCAAGACTCGATCCACCGCAATTGCCTCGCGAGGCCGACGCATGGATGCGATCGGCGTACGGGATCACCGCTGCATCCCGGCGGCTCGATTGGTCGGACGGGGAGCTGAATCTGTCGGTGCCGCGCCCCGGCGGCAGCACTTCACTGCGCGTCGATCTCAAATCAGGAGAGCTGGCATTCGAGCGCACCGATCGTGGCGTGATCGCCTATTTCAACGATCTGCACAAAGGCCGGCACGCGGGCCCGGGATGGGGATGGTTTCTCGACATCTTCGCCGGCGCGGCCCTACTCTCTGCGTTCACCGGTCTCCTGATCCTCATCCGACAGAGCAGCATGCGGCGCTCGATCTGGCCGCTGGTCGGGTTCGGCGCCGTCGTGCCGGCCATCGTCATATTTCTGTTCGTGCACTGACGCCGAGGAGGCTCACGACATGCAGTCATCACCCCTCAAGCTGACCTTGCCATTCGCGCTGGTCGGCGTGCTTGCACCGCAGCAGGCGTCGGGCGCCAGCGCGTACCTCTATGTCGAGCTGCCGCGGGCCTCACACCGGCCCTATGTCGCCGTCTGGATCGAGAATGCGTCGGACAAGAGCTTCGTCACCAATGTTGCGGCCTGGTACGACAAGGACAAGGGAATTGCGCGCAACAAGCAGTGGATGGGCGACATGCGCCAGTGGTGGCGCAAGACGGGGGGGTTGTCTTCGACCGTGATGGATGGGGCGACAAGCGCCTCGCGCTCGGCAGGCGTGCACACGATCGACCTTACCGCCGCTCGAATCTCGTCGGCGCTGAAACCCGGTGATTACGAGATCGTCATCGAGGCCGTCCGCGAGCACGGCGGCTACGACATGCTGCGCCTGCCGATCGCGTGGCCGCCGAAAGGCCCGCTCGATGCGACCTTCCAAGGCAAGCGGGAAGTCGGACGTGTCCGTTTGTCGGTCGTTCCGTGACGGTAACACGGGGCATGTCGACGCCCCGCGTTCTCGTGCCGAGGAAAATCTCCGCGCCACCGACACCGAGAGACGCGCGCCTCGTGTCTTTCAGCGGCGCCACCATGGCGACGACATGGAGCGTCAAAGCCGTCGGCCGATCCGCGGTGGCTTCAGCGAAGATCCAGCAGGGCATCGAGGGCGTCCTGGCACGCGTCGTCGCGCAGATGAGCCCTTGGGTTGAGGACTCCGATATCTCACGGTTCAATCGCCTGCAGGCGGACGAACGGCAGTCGTTGCCAGCCGAGTTCGCCACGGTGATGCGGTGCGCGCTCGAGGTTGCCGCGCGCAGCGGGGGCGCTTTCGACCCGACCTCGGGCGGTGTCGTGAACGCCTGGGGGTTCGGCTCGCGGGGAAGGTTCGACGCGCCGGGCTTCACCATCCCGCGCGATACTGAAATCGAGCATCACCCGATGGGATGGAACCGCCTGCGGCTCGATGCCGACGGGCGCCTGCTACAGCCCGGTGGCTTCGTGCTGAACCTTTCTGCGATCGCCAAGGGCTTCGCCGTCGATGCCGTCTCGGACCATCTGCTCGGATGTGGGCTCGACAGTCATCTCGTCGAGATCGGTGGCGAGCTGCGCGGATGCGGCGTGAAGCCCGACTTGCAGCCGTGGTGGATAGAGGTCGAGCCGCCCGCGAGCGACTGCGACCTGCCGCCGGTTCGCATTGCCCTCAACTCACTTTCTGTCGCGACATCGGGCGACTACAGACGGTTCGTCAGCGTCAACGGCAAGCGTCTGCCCCACACCATAGATCCACGGACACGCCGCCCCGTGCAGCATGGGCTGGCATCCGTCACCGTCATTCACGAATGCTGCATGTGGGCGGACGCATGGTCGACGGCCCTGATGGTCATGGGCCCCGAAGCCGGTCTCGCCTGCGCGGAACGCGAAGGTCTCGCGGCACTGCTGCGCTGGCGGACGCCCGAACATGGCGAACGATACGGCGCGTGGGCGGAAGCGGTGAGCCGAAGCTGGGTGTCGCTGGAAACGTGAATGCATCGCGGCGTTCGACCCGACTTTACGCTTGTCGTATCAATCGACTTAATTCTCCCGTCGTCAACTTCCTTCGCCACAGCCTACAGGAGCAATCCCATGTCACCCTCGGTTCCCAGCATTCTCGGCGGCGGCGGGCCGCGCACGCCGGGCTCGTCCGACGACATCGACTTCCGCATCAACGGGCAGGAGATGCAGTTCGTCGAGATCGAGCTCGACCCGGGCGAGAGCGCCATCGCGGAAGCCGGCTCCATGATGTTCAAGGACGCGCCGGTCGAAATGGACAGCGTGTTCGGGGACGGCTCCCAAGCTCCCGGCGGTTTCTTCGGCAAGATCGCGTCGGCCGGCAAGCGGCTGCTCACCGGTGAAAGCCTGTTCATGACGGTCTTCACCCATCAAGGTCAAGGCAAGGCGCGGGTGGCCTTCGCCGCGCCCTATCCAGGCACGATCCTGGCCTTCAGGCTGTCCGATTACGGCGGCATGCTCGTCGCCCAGCGCGACGCGTTCCTGTGCGCGGCCAAGGGCGTCACCATCGGCATCTTCTTCCAGAAGAAGATCATGACCGGCCTGTTCGGCGGCGAGGGCTTCATCATGCAGAAGCTGGAAGGCGACGGCTACTGCTTCGTCCACGTCGGCGGCTGCGTGATCGAGCGCGAGCTGGCGGAAGGCGAGGAGCTTCACGTCGACACCGGCTGCGTCGCGGCGATGACGCCGGACATCGGCTTCGACATCGTCCGCGCGGGCTCGGTCAAGTCGATGATCTTCGGCGGCGAGGGCGTGTTCTTCGCCCGCCTCGTCGGCCCCGGCAAGGTGTGGATCCAGAGCCTGCCGTTCTCGCGCCTCGCCGGCCGCGTGCTGGCCAACGCGAGCCCGATGGGCGGCGGCCGCGGCGAAGGCGGTATCCTCGGCACCGTGCTCGGCGGCGACAGCGATTGAAGCAGTACGCGCGTGATGCAGCACGCGCGTGATAAAGACGCGTTGCGCGGCTCGGCGCCAACGGGCAAACCGCAGCATGCCCGACGATAGCCCCGACGACAGAAGCGCCCCTCGACGGGCGGAGCGAGTTGCTGCGATCTGGCGCGTGCCGCTCGACGCGGCGGCGCGGGCGTTCGGTATGCCGCCCGAACTGGTCCGGCGCCTGGCCTTGAGCTACGTGGTCGGCATTGCCGCGGGAATCACCTTCCAGTTGGCGGCGTTGCCGCTGCCGTGGCTGCTGGGACCGCTGACGGTCTCGCTGCTGCTGGCGACACGCAATCGACCGCTCGCGCCGCCCAGTGGCCTCGTCCACCCCGCAAGATCTCTGATCGGCGTCGCGGTAGGTTCGAGTTTCACGCCGGCACTCGTCGAGAAGGCGAGCGGCGCGGCCATCAGCCTCGCGATGCTGCTGCCTTATACGATCGCATTGAGCGCAATCGGCTACTTCATGCTCCGCCGCTTTGCGAAGTTCGACAAGCCGACCGCGTTCTTCGGCTCCGCGCCGGGCGGGCTCGCGGATATGCTGACGTTCGCTCAGGATTCGGGCGCTGATCTCCGGCGCGTGACGCTGGTCCAGGCTGCCCGCGTCGTGACGACCGTGTTCGCCATTCCGTTCTGGCTGCAATTCGTCGTCGGCAAGCCGCTCGGCGGGGCGATGCCGGCCTCGCTGCACATCTGGCAACTCGCTCTCTTCGACGCACCCCTCATCCTGTTTCTCGCCTGGGCCGGCTGGCGCATCGCCGACCGCTTCGGAATTCTCGGCGCCTCGATCGTCGGCCCCATGCTGCTGTCCGGATTGGCGCACGGCTTCGCGCTCACCACCGTAAAGGTGCCCGTCGAGGTGCTGATCTTCGCGCAGATCACGATCGGCATCGTCATCGGTGCGCAATTCCGCGGCATCTCGCTGTCCGAGTTCGTGACCGTGCTGAGCTGGGGCCTCGCGATCGCCGTGCTGCTTCTCGCGACGGCCGGCGCGATGGCATTGCTGGCCGCCCGCCTCACCGGCCTCGATCCGACCTCGTTACTCTTGTCCTACGCGCCCGGCGGTCAGAACGAGATGGCGATCATGGGGCTGATCCTCGGCGCCGACGTCGCCATCATCGCGCTCCATCACCTGTTGCGCGTCATCATGGTCGTGCTCGGTGCCCAGTACGTCTTCCAGTCGAACAAGGACTGGCGGCGTGATCGCAAATAGCACCACCCGACGGCGGGCGAGCGATGCTCTTGCGCATCGCGCGACCTGATACGAACTCGGCATCTTTGGTCGGGCGTAGCACGCAACCCTGAGCTGCCGTGGCAATGCAGCACCAATAGGCGGGTCTCGGCAGGTCTGGGCGTCCGCTTGTAAACATCGCGTCAAGCCGGAAACGATGCGATTGGTGCGAAGCCGCCATCACGATACCTCAAAAGGTTGTTATCGGAAGTGATGATGGTCGGCATACGGGGCATGCTACACGCAGCCTGTAGCTTCAGACTGTGGGGAGGTTGATGAGCCAGTTCGCTTCGATTGCCGCCAAGCTTGCGCTTATCGCCATGTTTACGGGGCATTCCGCCGCCGCCCAGGCTCAGGCTCAGGCCCAAGAAAAACTGCGCTTCGCTGTCGGGCCGTTCCAGCCCACCGCCGGCGACACCAAGAAGGCTTACGAGCCCTTCTTCAGATATATCGCGAAGACGCTCGGTCGCGAATACGATCTGGCTGTCACCACCGACTGGGCCGGCATCGCTGTGGCACTCGCCAACAAGCAGGTCGATATCGCTTGGATGGGGCCCTGGGGCTATGTCCTTGCCAACAGCGAAGGCGGGGCGCAAGCGATCGCCACCGTCAAGTACAACGGTAAGCCTACCTATCACGCGATCATCGTGGCGCGTCCCGGCACCAAGATCGACAAATGGCCAGACGACGCCAAGGGGTTGCGAATGGCCTTCGCCGATGCCGGATCGACCTCGGGTTGGCTCATTCCGACGCACTGGTTCAAGGCGCAGAACATCGATCCCAAGGCGTACTTCCGGTACCGCGACGGCGCCTCGCATGCGGCCCAGGTGCTGTCGGTGGTCAACGAGCAGACGGATCTGGCAACGGACTTCGACCGCAATCTGAATGCGATCATCGATCGCGGCGCCATCAAGGCCGAACAGGTCAAGGTCGTCTGGCGCTCCGAGCCGCTTCCGAACGACCCGATCGTGGTGCGTGCCGGTTTCGATCCGGCGCTCGTCAAGAAGGTTCAGGAGGCCGTGCTCGCCATCACGGAGGACCAGGCGCTGACCCTGATGCCGAAAAATTACACCGGCTGGGTCGCCGCCACCCATGCCGACTACAAGCTGATCGAGGATGCAGGCGTTTCCGTTGGCCGATTGAAACCCAAGACGGCTACGCGGTAACGCGCTCAGATGCACGGTAGTTTGCCAGGCCTCCCCCTGCAGCCGCGACGGTTCGGCGAGCGCTTGGCGTTCGCAGGCCTGCTCGCGCTGGCCGTCGCGTTCTACGTCGTCTGCCTCAGGATAGCACAGGTCGATTTCGGCAAGCTCTGGGAAGGTCTCCCACGGTTGGCGAAGTGGGCAGCGCGGGCATGGCCCCCAGACCTGTCCGAGATCGGCGTACTGGCGTTCCGAGCCGCCGAGACCGTAGCGATGGGCACGGTCGGCACCTCGTTCGGTGCGCTGCTCGCCATACCACTCTGCCTGCTCGCGGCACGCAACGTCACGCCTTCGCCGTTGCTGCAAGTGCCCGCGCGTGCTCTGCTCAACATGCTTCGCGGAATCGACAGCTTCGTCTTCGCTCTGATCCTGGTGGCCGCCGTTGGTCTGGGACCATTCGCGGGCGTCCTGGGACTGGCGCTGCATGCAGCAGGCTCGATCGCGAAGCTGTGGTCTGAGAGCATCGAGACCGCCGAGCCCGGCCCCATCGAAGCGGTGACCATGACCGGGGCGGACCGGCTAAAGGTCATCCGCTACGCGCTCGTGCCGGATGTGTTGCCCAGCCTGACCTCGATCCTGCTCTACATGTGGGAATGGAGCATCCGGGCCTCGACTGTGCTCGGTGTGGTGGGTGCCGGTGGTATCGGCCAGGAGTTGAAGAACAGCGTCGACCTGCTGGCTTTCGACCGCGTCTTCACGATCCTCATGCTGATCCTCGTGATGGTCACCGCAATCGATGCCGTCAGTGCCTGGCTGCGCCGGAGGCTGACGTGACGGCGATTCTCGTGGCTAGCGGGCTCTCGAAGAACTTCGGGGAACGGCGCGCGCTCGTCGACGCGTCGATTGCGCTATACCCGGGCGAACTGGTCGCCGTGCTGGGCCCCAGCGGCTCTGGCAAGTCCACCTTGTTTCGCTGCCTGACGAGGCTGACGGAGCCCGATGCCGGCAGCGTTGTGATCGACGGCCAGGAACTGATCGGCCTCAAGGGACGACAGCTAGCGGATGCACGGCGGAAAATCGGCATCGTGTTCCAGCAGTTCAATCTCGTGCGCCGTCTTTCAGCGCTCGACAACGTGCTGGCCGGACGCCTGGCAGCAACGTCGCTCTGGCGCGTGATGGCGCGATCGTTCGATGCTCCGGACGTGGCACGAGCCGCCGAAGCGCTGATCGCCGTCGGCCTCGAAGGACACCTGCATCAACGTGCCGAC
Source organism: uncultured Devosia sp. (assembly GCA_964574325.1). GTDB lineage: Bacteria > Pseudomonadota > Alphaproteobacteria > Rhizobiales > Hyphomicrobiaceae > CAMDPA01. Next base: position 17,864 of record CAZNMY010000117.1, read on the forward strand.
ACGTTGTCGGGCGGCCAGCAGCAGCGTGTCGCCATTGCCCGGGCGCTGGCTCAGGAGAGCCGCATACTGCTGGCCGACGAGCCGGTCGCCAGCCTCGATCCGGAGACGGCAGAGGCTATCCTGGAGCTGATGCAGACCTTGGCGCGCAAATCCGGCATCGCGGTTCTCTGCACCTTGCATCAGCCGCAACTCGCCGAACGCTTTGCGGATCGATTGCTGGTGATGGAGCAAGGCAAGCTACAAGTGGTCGGGACGGCTGTGACTTGATCGAACTTTCGCTGCAGTCGAACGTCGGCTGATGTGCAGGAGATGGTGATCGCGGCCTGGGTTCCGATCGGCATGGCCTCTCGCAAACTCCACGGCGGTTGCGCTATCCTCCCCGCACATCCCAGAACACCAAACGCCAACGAGGAAACCCGCATGCCCGCCGACGACACTGCAGCGCCGCCCCGCGATCCGCGCGTCGAAGCCGCCATCTCGCACTGGGGGCCGCGCTTCGTGGCGAATGGCGTGCCGTTCTCGGACTTCCACGAAGTTGCCGGCAGCGTCACCCGCTGGGAGGACTGGTGCAGCGCCTGGGTCGCGCGCGGGGACGTCCACAATGCTTTGGGCGAGACGGCGTTCGGCGGCGGCAACAAGCTGACGGCCGGCGCGCACTTCACCCGGGCCGCCGTCTGCTACCACTTCGGCAAGTTCCTGTTCGTCAACGACCTGGCGCAGATGAAAGCCGCGCACGACAAGGCTGTCGCCGCGCGCAACAAGGCGCTGCCGCTGCTCGATCCGCCCGGCGAGCGCGTCGCGATCCCCTATGACGGAAAATTTCTCTACGGCAATCTCCGCAAGCCCAAAGGCATCGCACGTCCGCCGGTCGTCGTCATGTGCATGGGCCTCGACAGCACCAAGGAGGAGATGGACGACTACGAGAGCCGCTTTCTCGTTCGCGGTCTGGCGACGCTCGCTTTCGACGGCCCGGGCCAAGGCGAAGGCGAGTACGATTGGCCGCTGTGTCCGGAGTACGAGCGCCCCGTGAAAGCGGTGTGCGATCTCCTCGAGACGCGCTCCGACATCGACCCCGCGCGAATGGGGATCTGGGGCGTCTCGCTCGGCGGCTATCTCGCCCCGCGTGCCGCGGCATTCGAAAAGCGCATCAAAGCCTGCATTGCGCTGTCGGGCGCCTTCCAGCGCAAGTCCACTTTCGAGGGCCGACCTTCGATTAACGTCGAGGCGTTTCGAGTTCGCTCGAAAAGCGCAACCGTCGAGGAGGCGGGCATCGTCTCCGGCCGCATGTCGCTGGCCGATTGTGCCGGTGCCATCACGTGCCCGATCTACATCGTTGCCGGCACCAAGGACCGCCTCACCGGCGTCGATCAGGCCACGAAGCTGGCAGAGCGCGTGAAGGGCCCGTGCGTCCTGTCGATCGTCGAGGGCGGCAACCACGTCGTCAACAACTACTGGTACCAGTACCGCGACCAAACCGCCGACTGGATGGCCGCTCAGCTGTAGCTGGTGGCCCGTGCGATCGCGGCACGACACCCCTCGGCGAGCGCCGCCGACTGGAGCAGGGGAAAGTTATAGGCGCTGTTCGGCGTTCATGTTGGCGCAGTGCACTGGCCCCGAAGGGGCCGC
>CAZNMY010000118.1:0-19340 GCA_964574325.1 uncultured Devosia sp.
TCTCAACCGATTGAAGCGACAGGGAGATCATCATTGGCGGGCGGGGAACTTCGGCTTAGCGCGTAGGCAAACGGCATCCTCGTTCGCTGTGTTGCTGTGTTTGACGCCTCGTGTCCGTCCTGAGACACTGCTGCGAGGAGTCCAGGTAACGGCCGCGCATCCATTTGCACCCGAGAGGAAATCGCCATGGCTCAGATCCGACACATCGCTATTTCGAGCGACAATCCGACGAAGACGGCGGAGTTCTACAAGCAGGCGATGGGATTGACGGAGGTGGCGCGGTTCAACCTACCGCCCGGGGTGGTCGAGGAGGCGCCACGGCCTTCGACCGTGGTGTTGACCGATGGGCACATTTCGCTTGCGATCCTGAAGTTCGGCAAAGACCAGACCGGCGTCGGCCTCGACTACCAGGGGCTGCATCACATCGGTTTCGTGGTGGATGATCCGGCGGCGTGGACGCCTCACATCGAGGCGCACGGCGCGCCCAACATCACGCGGCCGGAGGACATGCCGAAGACGGCGCACTGGGAGATCAAGTTCCGGGGGCCGGACAACGTCGTGTTCGACATCTCGCATCTCGAGTGGCCCGGGGCTTCGAAGGTCGAGCCGGAGACGAAGGGGATACCGGTGAACGAGGCGGCGGAATAGAAGGCGCAGACTGGGTCAACTCCGCGTCCTCGTCATGCGTCAGCGTGGAGCGTCGACGTCTTCAGCATTCGCACCAACATTGAAATCCCTGCGTTCCCGGAAGCCGAGCCGGCCGGCAGCGATCCGGTACTATCTCGCACTGCAGTCGCCGGCCAAGTGACGCAGCGAGGTCATCCGGGACCTTTACACTTCTGAGAGGTGTAAAGACCCCGGCTCATCACGCTCCGACCTTGCGGTCGGACCGTTCGTCCGGGGACGCGAACAACATGTCTCGATTCGCTTATTTGCGAGTTGATCGAAGAGGACCAAGGAAATGCGCATCGGCGAATACGACATCGACATCGTGGTGCAGGGCTATCCGGGCAAGTCGATCTGCCATGGCGGTCTCGGCTGGAGCACGCTGACGCTGATCCGCGGCAAGGGGCGTGTGGCGCTGGTCGACACGGGGCCGTTCGGTTATCGCCCGCTGATCAAGGAGCGGCTGGCCAAGCGCGGGCTGAAGCCGGCGGACGTGACGGACCTGGTGCTCACGCATTGCCATTTCGACCACTCGGTCAACTGGGTGATGTTCAAGGATGCCCGGATCGTGATCGGCGCTGCCGAGATGGACTGGGCGCGCAAGCTGCCTTGGGGCGAGAACGCGGTTCCGGAGTTCTACGTCGAGAAGCTCGATACGTGGCCGACGTGCCGTAAAGTCGAGGACGGCGAGGCGGTGTGGCCGGATCTCAAGGCGTATCTTGCGCCGGGGCATACGCCGGGGTGTCTCGTGTTCGTGCTGGATGGGGCAGAGCACGACATCATCTTCACGGGCGACAGCGCAAAGAACCGGGCGGAACTCGTCTCGCGGGACACCGATGCCAGCTACGACAAGAAGATCAGCGCGGCGACGGTCGAGATGATCTGGGGCCTCTGGCGAAAGAAGCCGGGCACGATCGTGCTACCGGGGCACGACCGGCCGATGGTGCTGAAGGACGGCGTGCCGACCTACGTCGGGTCGATCGAGGCTTCGATCAAGTCGTGGACCGGGGACGACATGGAGACGACAACGGTGTTCAATCTGGTCGTTTGATGGGCATCCGCGCCGCATTGACATCGGCGGCCCGTCTGCCGATCTCTGGGGTATGGTCACCAACGGCACGAACTCGACGACATCAGGCTCCGAGGCTGGTTCCACCGGATCGGCGTCCGGCCCTGCGGGCGGGGGAACGCGCCCTACGATCGACGATGCGGAGTTGAAGCGCTTCGCGGCGCTGGCTGCGGACTGGTGGAACCCGAAGGGTAAATTCCGGCCGTTGCATCAGATCGGTCCGGTGCGGCTCGAGTTCGTGCGCGACCGCCTGAAGGAGCACTTCAAGCTCGATGGGCGGGGAATCCGGCCGCTGGCGGGATTGCGCTTGCTCGATATCGGGTGCGGCGGCGGGCTGATCTCGGAGCCGCTGGCGCGGATGGGGGCGAAGGTCACCGGAATCGAGCCGAAGGAGGCCAACATCAAGGCGGCGATCGCGCACGCGGAACCGCAAGGGCTCGACATCGACTATCGGGCGGCGACGGTCGAAGACCTCGTGGCGGCAGGCGAGACGTTCGATGCGGTCGTGTGCCTGGAAGTGGTCGAGCACGTGCCGGACGTCGGGGCGTTCCTGAAGAGTTGCGCGGCGGCCGTGAAGCCCGACGGGATCATGGTTCTGTCCACCATCAACCGGACGCTCAAATCGTTCGCGCTGGCGATCGTGGGAGCGGAGTACGTGCTGCGGTGGCTGCCGGTCGGCACGCACCAGTGGGATCGCTTCATCACGCCGGCCGAGCTCGAGGGGCACGTCGCGGCTGCAGGGCTGCGGATGGGGCCGGCCAGGGGAATGGCCTACAACCCGCTGCGGGACGACTGGTCGCTCGCCGCCGACACAGACGTCAACTATCTCGCAGCCGCGACCCGTTGATGCGGCTCCACGGGCTCGTCGACGAAAGCAGCCCTTTACCCGGCGCGGCAACCTGCTTTAAGGTGTTTCCAAGACAACCAACGCGCTAGATGCATAATTGCCAGGCGCCGGAGACATACTTTGCAGGGGCGTGACGACGATCGCCGTCCCGGGCATTCAGATTCAGCCGGGAATTCGGGTGGAACTGACGCCAGCGGGGCCGGACGGCTTGAACGGCCGAATGAACGGCCGAATGCGCGGCCACAGCCGATTGCAGCTGCTGGCTCTCATGCTGGCTCTCAATCGGGTCCTCTGCGTTCCGGCGATCCTTCGGTTTATGCAGCGCTGGATCTCGGCACCAACAATTGTCGTTTGCTGATCGCACGTCCGACGCGGCGCGGCTTTCACGTGATCGATGCCTTCTCGCGAATCGTCCGGCTGGGCGAGGGCGTGAGCGGGACGGGGCTGCTGTCGGAAGCCGCGATGGGGCGCGCGCTGGATGCTCTGCGGGTGTGCCATACCAAGATCAGCCGGGCGAACGTTTCGAGTGCCAAGCTCGTCGCCACAGAGGCTTGCCGGATCGCGAGCAACGGACCGGCGTTCATCGACCGGGTTCGCGAGGACCTCGGGCTCGATATCGAGATCCTGTCGCGCGAGGACGAAGCGAAACTCGCCGTGTGCGGATGCGCATCGCTGATCGATCTGGAATGCGATCATGCGATGGTGTTCGACATCGGCGGGGGATCGTCGGAGTTGATCTGGCTCGATCTCGCGCGCCGGCAGGGCTATTGGCGGCGGTCGCTGGCGGATCGGATGGATGCGCATACGTGCATCGCCGCGTGGACCTCGCTGCCGGTCGGCGTCGTGTCGATGGCGGAGAAGTTCGACGGCCGCAATGTCACGCCGGAGAGCTTCGAGGCGATGGTCGCGTCGGTCACGCGGCTGATCGAGCCGTTCGAGGCCGCGCACCGGATGTCCGAGCAGATCGCCAAGGGGCGCGTTCATCTGCTGGGTACGTCGGGCACGGTGACGACGATCGCGGGCATCCTGCTCGGGCTGCCGCGCTACGATCGCAATCGCGTCGATGGGTGCTGGCTCGCGACACCCGATGTGAGAGCGGTGACGCGGGGCCTTCTCAATCGGACGTTCGAGCAACGCGTGGCTGAGCCTTGTATCGGCCGGGAACGTGCCGATCTGGTGCTGGCGGGCTGTGCGATCCTGGAGGCACTGTTGCGGATGTGGCCGGCGCGGCGGCTGCGGGTCGCCGACAGGGGCCTGCGCGAAGGCATACTTGCAACGCTCATGGCTGCCGACGGTCACTATCAGGACCGCACTCCCGTCCGGCGTACTTAGAGCCGTTCTGTCAAATCGTTCGATCGCCGATGGCGATCGCGTAGAAGTGAAAGCAGGCCCTCGATGGCAAAACCTCCTTCGGCAGGTAAAGGCGGCAAAGGCGGCTCACCCGGCTTGCGCGGCGGGGAGCGCAATATGCGCGTCAAGCTGAAGACGGCGCGGCAGCGCACGCCGTCGCAACAGCGCTGGCTCGAACGTCAGTTGAACGATCCTTATGTCGCTGCGGCCAAGCGCGACGGCATGCGGTCGCGTGCGGCCTTCAAGCTGACGGAGATCGACGATCGATACAAACTGCTGAAGCCGGGGCACCGCGTGGTCGATCTCGGGGCAGCGCCGGGCGGGTGGACGCAGATCGCGGTCGACCGGGTGAAGGCGGTCGAAGGCCGTGGCCAGGTCATCGGCATCGACTATCTCGAGATGGGGAGCATCGCGGGGGCGACGATCCTGATGCTCGATTTCCTCGAAGACGGCGCGCCCGACAAGCTGAAATCGCTGCTGCGCGACGGCGGGGCGGACGTCGTGCTGTCGGACATGGCAGCGCCGACCACGGGGCACACGGGCACCGATCATCTGCGGATCATGGGTCTCGCCGAGACGGCGGCGCAATTCGCACGCGAAGTGCTGGCACCGGGCGGGGCGTTTCTGTGCAAGATGTTCCAGGGCGGCACCGAGCGGGAGCTGCTGGCCGATCTCAAGCGCGACTTCGCGACGGTTCGGCACGTCAAGCCGCCGGCGAGCCGGAAGGAATCGACCGAGCTCTACATGCTGGCGATGGGATTTCGCGGTCGCGAAGGCTGATCCTCGCTGTCACGCCTCGTCTCGAGTGGGCTGCATTCCGGGCGGGCTCAGCAACGAGAAGGCGGGCGGCGATGATCGCCGGCCCGCCGCTGCAGGGGCATCGCTTCATGCCGCTGGGGCTTCAGACGACTTGGGGGTTGTCGTTGCCGGGCGCCATCTGCTGCTGGCGCTGAAGGTAGAGCTGGGCGAAGTCGATCGGGTCGAGCAGCAGGGGCGGGAATCCGCCTTCGCGCGTGACGTCGGCGAGCAGGCGGCGCAAGAACGGGAAGATCAGCGTCGGACAGTTGATGAGAAGGAAGGGCTCGAGCGACGGCGGCGGCATGTTCTCGATGTGGAACAGGCCGGCATAGATGCACTCGACCTCATAGATCACGCCGACCTTGCTTTCGGCCTTCGCCGTGAAGTGGATGGCGCTCTCGAACAGATTTTCGGCCATGGGGCGCGCGTTGACGTTGACCTCGACCTTCAGGTTCGGGTCGTCGCCGGGGCCTTGCAGCAGGCGATCGATGTTCGGGTTCTCGAACGAGAAATCCTTGATGTACTGGGCGACGACGCGTGCCTGCACATTCAGTTGCGGATCCTGTCCAATGCCTTCCGGATTGTCGGCCATTCGTGCGCCCCGATTTCCTATGGTTGATGTTTTCTGTCTGGCCGGTGGCTATCACGATTGAAGGGGCAGGGGCAATGCGACGCCGAGCGGGCGAGTGCTGCTCGCTCAGGGCCGCTCGCGCTCGTCGGTGACCGGCTTCGACGGCGGCTTCGACGGCGATTTGGGCTCGTCGACCCGCTCCCATTCGGCATCGATCACCGGTCCGGGGCCGGCATGGGGGCGGGATCGCCGGGGGGCAGCATCATCCGGCTCGCGTCCTGGCTCGCGTCCTGGCGAGCGCCATTCGCGGGTCTCGACTCTCACGTCGGCATTCTCGAACATGCGGCGCAGCGCCCAACGGGCGATCCATCGGCGGAGCGGGGGGACGAGCAGCGGCAGGGCGATGAGGTCGGTGAGCAGGCCCGGAATGAGCAGCAGGACGCCGGCCACCATCAGCATGAAGCTGTCGACGACGGGCTCGATCGGCGGGCGTCCTTCCGCCATCGACTGGGCGGCCCTGCGGGCGGCCTGCAGTCCTTGCCTCTGGACGATGAGGCCGCCGACCACGCCCGTGGCGATCAACAGGAGGATGGTGAGCCACACGCCCAGCGACTGGCCGACCTTGATGAGCACGGCCAGCTCGAGCAGCGGGAACGCCAAGCCCAGCAGGATCAGGGCGATATGCATGCGATGCCGGTTACCCTCGAACGATTTGTGATTGCAGCCGGGCCCCAGTGGGCGTAATCGAAATTCAGAGCTTGGACTGTGATGACGCTTCGGTCGGCAGGCGCCTGCAGTTGGTTACACAATGCAGCCGCAATACCTCCATATCCGCTGCTCCGGCCAAAATCGCCTGACGTACTGGTGTCGAGGCGGTCGAGACATTACATAGTCTAGTCGAGTGGCATTATCCGAGAAAGCACCAATGGACGGCAAAATCGACCTCATCACGTTGATTTCCCTGGTGGTGGCCATTGTCGCGATCTGGAAACTGCGGAGCGTGCTCGGCCAGCGCACCAACCAGGACGAGACCCGGATCGACCAGCAGATGCGTGCGCGACAGGAGCGCGAGCGACAGGCGGCGGCCAATCAGAAGGTCGTCGCCATGCCGCGCCGCGGCGTCGACGAGAGCGGCGCAGCCGTGTCGGCGGCAGATCAGGCGGCACTCGCCCAGGCGGAGGAGAAGGTCAAGACCTTCTCGCCAGACCCGGCGGTCGAACAGGGGTTGCTCGCGATCCTGCGCGCCGAGGGGGCATTCGATCCCGCCCACTTCATGCAGGGCGCGAAGCAGGCCTACGAGATGATCGTGACGGCCTTCGCGGAAGGCAATCGCCGGATGCTCAAGGACCTGCTCAGCAAAGAGGTGATGGAAGGCTTCAACGCCGCGATCACCGACCGCGAGCGCAAGGGTGAAGTCATCGACCAGAGCTTCGTCGGCATCAACAAGGCCGATATCGTGGGCGCAGAGGTCAAGAACGGCATCGCGACGGTAACGGTGAAATTCGAGAGCCAGTTGATCTCGGCTACACGAAACAAGTCGGGCGAGGTCATCGCGGGCGATCCCCAGAAGATCGCGGACGTGACGGATATCTGGAGCTTCGCGCGCGAGGTGGGTGCGCGTGGACCGAACTGGAAGCTGGTGGCGACCGAGCCGGGGAGCTGAGGGTTTCCAGGCATCGGGTTTTCAGGCATTCCGGCCTGCTTCAGCGGTTGCAAGTCATGACCGACATGAGATTGCAGCCGGTTCGGTTCTCCGAGCTTGCCGGTTGGGACGGCGACGACCATTCGGCGGCGCTGGCGGCCTTCATGATTTCCGCGCCGGCTGTCGTTGCAGGGCAGGTGAGGCGCGGCGGACGCTGCGATCCACGTCAAGCCGATGCCTTCCTCCACGCCTGCCGGTTCGTGACCCGTTGGGACGGACAGCGCGTTTCCCGCAGCGAGGCGCGAGGCTTCTTCGAGCGCTTCTTCGTTCCCAATCGGATCTCGCACGATCGGCCGCATGGGCTTCTCACGGGGTACTATGAGCCGATCGTCGAAGGCTCGCGGATGCAAGCCGACCGTTTCCAGACGCCGCTCTACCGCCGGCCATCGGATCTCGAGAACGTCGTTGCGGAAACGGAGCGTGGCCAGGCCGCGATACAACTCTCCCACATGCGCCGGACTTCAAGCGGCCTCGTTCCTTTCGCGACGCGCGCGGAGATCGATGCCGGCGCGCTTTCGGGCCTCGGGCTCGAGGTCATGTGGCTCGCCGATCCTGTCGATGCTTTTTTCGCGCAAGTGCAGGGCTCGGTCCGCGTGAAGCTCCCGGACGGGACTTCTGCCGGGCTGACCTACGACGGCAAGAACGGGCATCCCTACACGTCGATCGGCCGTATCCTCATCGACCGGGGAGAGGTCTCCGCCGCGGAGATGTCGATGCAACGGCTGGGGGCATGGCTGCGTGCCGACCGCGCGCGCGGGCGGGCGATGATGCAGCACAACGCGTCGTTCGTGTTCTTCCGCGAGGTCGAGGGGGAAAATGCTTCGAGTGCGCTCGGGGGTCCGCTGAGCCCCGGCCGGAGTCTCGCGATCGATACGGAATTTCATGCGCTGGGATTGCCGGTGTTCGTCGATGCGCCGGGATTGCTGCATTGGGGGCGGCGTCGGCCGTTCCGCAGATTGATGATCGCCCAGGATGTCGGCTCGGCCATTCGCGGGCCCGAGCGCGGCGACATCTATTTCGGTTCGGGTGAGATCGCGGCGCAACGAGCTGGCATAACCAAGCATCGCGCGAGCATGTTCGTGCTCATGCCACGGGTGGAGAGGGCGAGGCGGGGGCGGTTTCGATGAGCGGAGAGGGAGGCAAGAGCAAGCCGCGCCGCCGAAGGTTGTTGAGCGAGGAGGACGAGGCGCTGTGGCACCACGTGGCGCGCAGCATCGGTCCGACAAAGGGCAAGTCGCGGGTGCGAGAAGTCGAGCCCGATCCGGACGTGACGGTCGATGTTCATGCGGGGCGTGAGGAAACGCGGCGGCCGCCGGTAGCCGCTCAGGGGCGGAAGACCGCCGCGCCAGCCCGAGTGGGGTCATTGGCACCAGTTCCGCCTGCGGTCTCCAAAGCGCGACCTCCCGCGCCCACGTTCGTGCCGCTCGAACGGAAGAAGGCGCGGAGGATCGCGCGGGGCGCCGATGAGATCGAAGCGCGGCTCGATCTGCACGGAATGACGCAGGACGACGCGCATTCGGCGCTGATCGGCTTCGTGCGGCGGTGCCAGGCCGCGGGCTTTCGTACCGTGCTCGTCATCACGGGGAAGGGTGGGCCGGTGCGGCGTCACCACGGCGATCGGGACGACGACTACGAGAGGCCGCGCGGCGTGTTGAGACGAAACGTACCGCGCTGGCTCGCGGGAGCCGAGATCGGCAGCCTCGTGCTGAGCTACTCGACCGCGCATATCCGGCATGGCGGAGAAGGCGCGCTGTACGTGCAGTTGCGGCGCAAGGGGTAGCAGCGCTGGCAGCCGGGGCCCTTCGTCCGCCTACTCGATCAAGCGGACTTCCAATGTGTCTTTCTCGACGACGGGGCAGGACATGATCAAACGGATGTCGTCATAGTCGCGATCGCCGCCCGGGTCGTTTACGCCTGCTGCGTAGGGACTTCCGGCGCCATTGCCGCCCTGGTTCTGCGGCGGGCGATCCTCCCAGCCGAAGTACATGAACTTGCCCGGCTGGCAAGCCTGTCCGACCTGGGGAATGCGGTTTTTCTGGTTGTTGCCGGGGATCGTGGCACCGGTCTGTGGCTGTGTGCAGTTCGCATCGTCACACAGGATCGTCTCGAGCTGATAAGGGGACGTGCCGGCGTGGCGCTCGACGCCATTGGCATCGGCCTTGGCATCGGTGAACCACATATAGCAGGCCTTGCCGGTCTGTGAGAGCGCGGTGCCGCAGGTCGCGTACGTATTCTTCCACTTCGAGGGCGATGCACGGTTGTTGCGCGAGTTGTAGAGCATGTAGCTGATCGACTCGCCCTCCTTGCACGTCGGCATCGTGAGCGGAATGACGCTGCCGCCGTTGTCGGCGATCAGCACGAAATCCGATCGGCCCATCTTGTTCTCGTTGGCGGCGAGGATGCTGGTGAACGCGAGATTGCCACCGAGCGACTGGAACTTCGTGCCCTCGTCGCTGACCCGGGTGCCCTTCGTGCTCCAATCGGCAGCGTAGCAGTAGACCCAGACCTGATTGTAGTCGGCGGCTTCATACGACAGGTCGACCTTCGAGGGCGGTCCGGCGACGACCTTCATGCGGTAGCTGCGGGCGACAGAGCGCGTGGCGGCGCGCAGAGTTTTCACGTCGCCCGGCATGATACGCAGGAACGAGGTCGGAACTTCTGCCGTCGCGACGACCGCGTAGTCGGTGGCGGAAAGCCAGGTTGCGGTGAGGTTCGGTGAAATGCCGCCGTATTTCGCGGTCTGCATCGGCAGGAGCAACTTTGCAGCGGCCAGCTTCGCTTCGGCGGCGGTCGCATCCGACGTGACGCTGTTCAGCGCTGCCGCATCTCCCGCCCGCTGCATTGCAGATCGCATAGAAAGCGCGCGGCCGAAGTCGATCGCGCAACCGATGGTCATCATCACGACCATGGCCGTGAGGCCGAAGGTGATGCCGATGGTGCCTGATTCGTCCCGGACGAGACTTCGGATGAACGTGGGAACGCGGTCTGTCATGGCCAACTCTCAACAACCCTGATGCGCAGTGACGCAAACTGGCACTCAGGTTGTCGGCTCGCTCTTGAAAGTGCGTTGTAAACTTGCTTCGATATTTATCTATTCTAGGTACGTATTTTCTATTCTTTTGGGATTGCTAACGAGATGTAGTCGGCATTCCCGGTTCGGGACGTCGGATCGCGGTGGCAGGCAATGCGGCGACGCCGGTCCGTGCCCTGGCGAGGGGCCGGGGCCTCAGTGGCGCAGGGCCGGGTCTCGGACGGTGTCGCAGGCGGTTGAAACGGCACGTGGCTGGGGCTATGAGTTGCCGCCATGCTGTACGCCTCAAGCAAGCTGATAGCGCTGCGAATTACGGTCCCGGTCGCCTGATGGCGCCCGGGAAGTTCCCGTATCGACTCACTGCTCGCGATCCAGCGCCGTCGCGTTGGCGCCTGCGCCAGAGCAACAGCCAGAAATCATCGGCGAACCCCAAAGTCAGATCATGACCACCAAACCGACTGCTGCGGCTTCTTCCGAGGGGCGCGATTGGGGCAAGACACTGTTCCTGCCCGAGACCGAATTTCCGATGCGCGCCGGCCTGCCCGAGATGGAGCCCAAGCTCCTCAAGCGGTGGACGGAGATGAAGCTCTACGAGCGTCTCAGGGCGCAGGGCAAGGGCCGGGAGAAGTTCCTGCTGCACGACGGCCCGCCCTACGCCAACGGCAACATTCACATCGGGCATGCGCTCAACAAGATCCTGAAGGATCTCGTGACCAAGTCGCAGACGATGCTGGGCTACGATTCCAACTACGTGCCGGGCTGGGACTGCCACGGCCTGCCGATCGAGTGGCAGATCGAGCAGCAGTATCGCGCGAAGGGCAAGAGCAAGGACGCGGTGCCGGTCGGCGAGTTCCGGAAGGAGTGCCGTTCGTTCGCGGACAATTGGCTCAACGTGCAGCGCGAGGAGTTCAAACGGCTCGGCGTGATCGGCGACTGGGCGAAGCCCTACACGACGATGAGCTTTCCGGCGGAAGCGCAGATCGCGGCCGAGTGCATGAAGTTCGCGATGAACGGGCTCCTCTATCGCGGGTCGAAGCCCGTGATGTGGTCGGTGGTGGAGAAGACCGCGCTGGCGGAAGCCGAAGTCGAGTATCACGACTACCAGAGCGATACGATCTGGGTGAAGTTTCCGGTGGTCGAATTGCCGGTGCTCATTCCTTCTACGCCCCGTGGCACACCAGCCCCAGTCGCTCGCCAGCCGAACCCATTGGCCGGATCTAGCGTCCTGATCTGGACCACGACACCTTGGACTATCCCTGGAAATCGGGCGATCAGCTTTAGTTCAAAAGTCTCTTACGGCCTTTATGAAGTAGTCAAAGCTCCCGCTGGCAACTGGGCAAAGCAGGGCGACCGTTTCGTGATTGCTTCTAAGTTGGTGGCCGAGGTCATGAAGGCTGCGAAGATCGACAATGATGGCTACAAACTGTTGCCCGTTTTCGTTTCGTCGCGGCTGCTTCAGGAGACACTTTGCGCCCATCCTTTAAGAGATGAGCAATTGGGCTATTTCGAATTCGACGTGCCCCTCCTCGACGGCGATCACGTTACGGACGACACGGGCACGGGTTTCGTGCACACGGCGCCGGGGCACGGCACGGACGACTACAAGATCTGGATGGACAACCAGTTCGCGCTGCGCCAGCGCGGCATCGACACGACGATCCCGTTCACGGTCGACGGCGACGGTGTTTTGACCGAGGAGGTGCCCGGCTTCACCGGCAAGCGCGTGCTGAAGGAGAACGGCGACAAGGGCGACGCGAACGACGCCGTCATCAAGGCGCTGGGCGAGGCCGGTGCGCTGATCGCGCGTGGGCGGTTGAAGCATCAGTATCCGCATTCGTGGCGCTCGAAGAAGCCGGTGATCTATCGCAACACGCCGCAGTGGTTCATCGCGATGGATAAAGGGTTTTCGTTGGTGACCCCCACCCCTAACCCCTCCCCACAAGGGGGAGGGGGACAGAACGGCAATACGGGCACGTTGCGTCAGGTTGCGCTGGCGGCGATCGAGGCGACGGAGTGGGTGCCGGCGTCGGGGGAGAACCGCATCAACGGCATGATCTCGCAGCGGCCGGACTGGGTGATCTCGCGGCAGCGTGCGTGGGGCGTGCCGATCACGGTGTTCGTGCACAAGGACACTGGCGAGGTGATCCCCGGTGCACCTGCGTCGGGGCTTGCCCCGGAGCAGGCAAGAGAAAAGTTTGCGAAGTCGGGCGAGTTGATGGACCGCATCGTTGCGGCGATGCGCGAGAAGGGCGCGGATGCCTGGTTCGAGGCGGGCTCGAAGGACAAGTTCCTCGCAGGTCTCGTCGATGATCCCGCGCAGTGGGAGCAGGTGACCGACATTCTCGACGTGTGGTTCGATAGCGGATCAACGCACGCTTATACGCTGGGTGATCCCGAGCACTTCCCGTCGCTGTCGGGCGTGAAGCGGAAAGTGGAAGGCGGCAACGATCGCGTGATGTACCTCGAGGGCTCGGACCAGCATCGCGGCTGGTTCCATTCCTCGCTGCTCGAGAGTTGCGGTACGCGCGGGCGTGCGCCGTTCGACGTCGTGCTGACGCACGGCTTCGTGCTCGACGAGAAGGGGCAGAAGATGTCGAAGTCGCTCGGCAATGTCGTCGCCCCGCAGGAGGTGATGAAGGCGTCGGGGGCGGATATCCTGCGGCTGTGGGTGGCGGCATCGGACTATTCGGACGATCTCAGGATCGGGCCGGAAATCCTGAAGTCGTTCGTCGACAACTATCGCAAGCTGCGCAACACGCTGCGGTGGATGCTGGGCGCGCTCGCGCACTTCAAGCCGGAAGATGTGGTGGCTCACGAGAAGCTGCCCGAACTCGACCGGCTGATGCTGCATCGGCTCGCGGAGTTGGATGTCGAGATTCGTGCGGCGTATGCGGTCTATGATTTCCGCAAGGTCGTTTCGATGTTGTCGCAGTTCATGAACACGGAGCTGTCGGCGTTCTACTTCGACATCCGCAAGGACACGCTGTACTGCGAAGCGCCTTCGAGCGTTGCACGCAAGGCGGCGCTGACGGTGGTCGAAGAATTGTTCCGCTGCACGTGCGCGTGGCTCGCGCCGATCCTGTCGTTCACGGCCGAAGAGGCGTGGGTGAGCCGGTATCCGGGGGACGATGCCTCGGTGCATCTGACCGTGTTCCCGGAAATCCCGAAGGCGTGGAACGATCCGGCGCTCGATGCGCGCTGGGAGAAAATCCGGCGCGTGCGCCGTGTCGTTACGGGGGCGCTCGAGTTGGAGCGGGCTGGCAAACGGATCGGCTCTAGTCTCGAGGCCGCGCCGGTAGTGTACGTGCCGGACGTCGAGTTGCGCGGTGCGCTCGACGGCGTGGACTTCGCGCAGGTTTGCATCACGTCTGGTATCACGGTGAAGCCGGAAGCGGCGCCGGCCGAGGCGTACGCGTTGTCGGATGTCGCGGGCGTCGGCGTGGTGCCGGCCAAAGCCGCTGGCAAGAAGTGCGCGCGGAGCTGGCGTTATACGGACGACGTCGGTTCCGATCCGGACTATCCCGAATTGTCGGCGCGTGATGCGGCTGCCATGCGGGAGATCGACGGCAAACCAGCAAAGACGTAGGTTAGTCCAAACCAAGTGCTGCTCAAGATGTGCGGTTGGCGACACTCGTGTTGGGTCGCGGTCCGCAGAAGAACCGGACCTTGACCCAACCTACGACTACGATGAGGAAGAAGATGGCTAAACTCTCTCTCCGTTTCACACTGACGGCACTGGCTATCGCATTCGCAGTGCCGGCCTTCGCGCAGGGCTATCCGGAACGGCCGGTGCGTATCGTGGTGCCGTTCCCGCCGGGCGGGGGCAACGACATCATCGTTCGCGCGATGACGGAGGATATGTCGAAGTCGCTGGGCCAGCAGGTGCTGGTCGACAACAAGCCGGGCGCGGGCACGGTGATCGGCACCGATGCGGTCGCAAAGGCGCCGGCGGACGGCTATACGATCCTGATCGCGTCGTTCGCTTTCGCCGTGAACCCGAGTCTGCTGTCGAAGCTGCCCTACGACCATCCCAAGGCGTTCACGCCGATCACGCTGATCGGGCGCTCGCCCAACATCGTGATCGTGCCGCCGGACCGGCCGTTCAAGTCGATGGCCGAGCTGATCGCGCACGCGAAGGCCAATCCGGGCAAGCTCAACTACGGCTCGTTCGGCAACGGCACGTCGGGCCATCTCGGGCCGGAGCTGTTCAAGATCATGGCGAAGGTCGATATCCTGCACGTGCCCTACAAGGGAACGGGGCAGGCGATCACCGATCTCCTCGGCGGGCGGCTCGACATGATGTTCGCGACCGTTTCGGGCGGTGCGGCGCAGATCCGCTCGGGTAAGGTGAAAGCGCTGGCGGTAACGTCGGCGGCGCGCTCGCCGGCCTATCCCGACGTACCGACGATCGCGGAAAGCGGCGTGGCGGGATTTGCTTCCGAAACCTGGTACGGGTTCCTGGGGCCTGCAGGACTGCCCCCGGCGATCGTTTCGAAAGTGCACGGTGCGATCAAGAATGCGGTCGAGACCGAGGCGTTTCAGAAGAAGGCGGCGTCTGACGGTCTGATCGTCAAGGTCGGCGACGGTGCGGCGCTGGGCAAGCTGATCGACGAGGAAGAGAAGCGTTGGCGGGGGGTCGTCAAGGAAGCGAAAATCAAGGCTGATTGAACGCAATGGCGGTCGGACGAGGTCCCCCTCCCCCTCGTGGGAAGGGGATAGGGGTGGGGGGCTCGCGAGGGTTTCCGTTGCTTCACCTGCTGAACCTCTCCACCCCACCCCCGACCCCTCCCCATCAAGGGGAGGGGGCAAGGCACCGAGTGCATATCTATGGCTCCTCCCATCATCCGCCCCGAATGGACGAAGGCGCGGCGCATCGTCGTCAAGGTCGGCTCGGCGCTGCTTGTCGATCGTGCGACAGGTAAGCTGCGCCAGGACTGGCTCGACAGCATGGCCAACGACGTGGCGCGGCTGGCGAAGGCGGGAAAGCAGCTCATTCTGGTGTCGTCCGGGTCAATCGCGCTCGGCCGACAATTGATCCCGTTGCCGAAGGGGCCGCTGGCGCTCGAACAGAGCCAGGCTGCCGCAGCCGTGGGCCAGATCGGTTTGGCGCATGCCTATCAGGAGTTGTTTCGTGCCCGCAATCTGACGGCCGCGCAGATCCTGTTGACGCTCGGGGACACGGAAGAACGGCGGCGTTATCTCAATGCGCGGCAGACGATGGAGACGCTGCTCGCCTATGGGGCGATTCCGGTCGTCAACGAGAACGATACGGTGGCGACATCGGAGATCCGATACGGGGACAACGACCGGCTTTCGGCTCGCGTCGCCTCGATGATGAGCGCGGACGTGCTGGTGCTGCTGTCCGATATCGACGGCCTCTACACCGCGCCGCCGGGTACCGATCCGAACGCCAAGCGGCTCGACGAGGTGCGCGCGATCACGCCCGAGATCGAGGCGATGGCGGGGGATGTCGGCTCGGAGCTGTCGCGCGGCGGCATGAAGACGAAGGTCGAGGCGGGGCGGATCGCGCTCGCCGCCGGCGCGCACATGGTGATCGCATCGGGTAAGGTTCTGCAGCCGTTGGCGCAACTCGAGGAAGGCGCGCCGTGCACCTGGTTCATCGCGCAGTCCGATCCGGTTTCGGCCCGCAAGCGCTGGATATCGGGGCAGCTCGAGCCGAAGGGCTCGGTGTGGGTCGATGCCGGCGCGGAGAAGGCGCTCGGGCAGGGCAAGAGCCTTCTGCCGGCGGGGGTGACGCGGGTCGACGGCCAGTTCGACCGCGGCGATGTCGTCGTGATCCGCTCGCCCGATGGTCGCGAGATGGGGCGGGGGTTGATCGCCTATGAGGCGGCCGATGCGGTGCGGCTCATCGGCAAGCGGTCGTCGGCGATCGCGGAGATCCTCGGCGTGGAAGGTCGCAGCGCGCTGATCCATCGCGACGACATGGCGCTGAGCCGGGGGTAGCTCGAAAGCTCGTCGGCACCGGCGGAAAATCTCATCGAAGATGGGCCGGTGGCGCTGGTGATCTGCGGTCGGGAGAGCGGCGGGTGAGATTGCCCTTGACTTGAATCCCGCCGGCAAGGCCCGATACGGCCAACGCGCAAGGCAATGATGCGCGGTCGGGAGGTTTCGCCATGGGAACTGCAGTGCGTCGAGTCGGCCTCATCATCCCCTCGTCCAATCGGATGGTCGAGCAGGAGATGGCTCACCACTACCCCGCGGGCGTCGTGGTCCACATCAACCGTCTTCGGATGACCGGCCCTCAGAAGGTTCCGCTGAAACAGTTGCTTCCGCGCGTCACGGAGGCAGCGGCCGCACTCGTCGACGCCAAGTGCGAGGTGGTCACGTTCCACTGCACCGCCAATTCGACCGACGACGGACCGGAGGGCGAAGCGGCGATCCTGGCAACTCTCGATCGTGCCGGGGCCCCGCGCGCGTCGTCGACGGCGACCGCCGTCCGCCGCGCTCTGGACGTCTACGGCGCCCGCCGGATGGTTCTCGTCACGCCCTACTCGCAGGCCGTCACCGACCATGAAGCGGAGTTCTTCAAGGGCCTCGGCATCGAGGTGCTGACGGCTGTCGGCCACGATCTCGGCAACAGCGATGCCTACTGTGCCGCGCCGCCCGCGTTCTGGCTGGAAAAGACCCTCGCGGTTCGGCACGCCGATGCTGACCTCTATTTCGTCAGTTGCGCCAATATCTCAGCTTTCGACGTCATCGGCGAGCTCGAAGGCAAGCTCGGGCGGCCCGTCATCTCGAGCAACCAGGCCGTCGTCTGGGATCAGATCGCCCGGCATGGCTTGGGGCTTCCACCCGACGCGCGGGGCTCTTGTCCCGGCAGCCTGCTGTCGAAACTCTGAGGGTCCCCAGCGAAGCAGGCAGCGCCAGACCAATTCATTTTCATTCAGCCGAGGGGATGCCACGATGCTTTGGAAATCGACACTGGCCATCGCCGCAGCCACCGTGCAGTTCGCGGCCGCATTTCCGGCGACAGCCCAGGAAGACGTCGCCGCATTCTTCAAAGACAAGCAACTGAAGCTCGTCGTCGGCTCTGCCGCCGGCGACGGCTACGACGTCAACGCCCGCGTGCTGATCCGCCATTGGGTCAACCACATTCCCGGCAAGCCGCAGATCATCATTCAGAACCAGAGCGGCGCGGCCAGCGTCGTCATGACCAATGCGGTCTACAACTCCGCCCCGCGCGACGGCACCGTCATCGGGGCTGCGATCAACGGCATGACGACAGCGCCGCTCGTCACGCCGGACGTGGTCAAATTCGATCTCGGCAAGCTGATCTGGCTGGGCTCGACCAATCGCGACATTCAAGTCACGTACCTCTGGCACACGTCGCCCGTCCGCACGCCGCAGGATCTGATGACGCAGGAAGTCGTGGTCGGCGCTACCGCGGCCGGCACCACGCACGTCGACTACCCGCTGCTCGCCCGCGCCCTGTTCGGTCTGAAATTCAAGCTGGTCAGCGGCTATCCCGGGACAGCGCCGGTTCACATCGCGATGGAGCGCGGGGAGGTTGCCGGGTTCGGCTCCAACGGCTGGCTGGCGCTGAAGGCGCTGAAGTCGGAGTGGATCGCGGAGAAGAAGATCCATGTCGTCATGCAGTATGCGATGACGCGCTCGCCGGTGTTTCCGGATGTGCCGGCCATCGGTGAGCTGGCGAACAACGACGCCGACCGGCAGGCGATCGAGATGATGATCACGCGCCTCCAGTTCGGCCGTCCGTTTTTCCTGCCGCCGGATGTGCCTGCCGCGCGCGTCGAAGCCCTGCGCCGCGCGTTCGACGCGACCATGAAGGATCCCGCCTATCTGGCCGAAGCGGAAAAGGCGAAGCTCGATGTGGCCCCGATGAGGGGCGAGGAGATCGGCCCCCTGGTCGCGAAGGTAATGGCGACACCGCCGGAGATCGTCGCTCGCGTTCGTGCCGCCCTGGCCCAAGGCGCCAGGAAATAGCACACGACGGATTTCCCGCCCCAAGGTTGACGAGTCACGTTGCAGCCCCCACCTGCAAAGGTAACGATCGAAGCCGATTGGTCGGCGGCAGGCTGAACAGCCTCAACCAGGATATCCCGATGTTCCGCTCAGAGCACGACAAGACCCGCGCAGCCGCCGAAATGGCCGACGATCGGCTCGGCTTCTATATTCATCTCACGGCCTACGTCCTCGTCATCGCGATACTGGTCGGCCTGAACGTACAGTCGGGCGCCGCATGGTGGGCCCAATGGCCGGCATTTGGCTGGGGCTTGGGAATTCTCGGCCATGGTCTCGCGGTTTTCGGCCGTACCCCGCGCGTCTTCGCCGAATGGCGGCTGCGCCGGATCAACCGGCTCCGCTCGCAGCTGTGACCTCGTAGCTGTGATCTGGCAGCTGTGACCAGGCGCTGACGCCGTTCACCACCGTTTCATCTGACGCAGGAGAAAGAGTGCTCTCGCCACTGGCGGGCAGCGCTTTCCCTCGCTAGAGTGCGCGCAAATTCCAGACCGGATCAGCCCGCGGAAAGCGCGTTGGATGGTCCAATTTGCGGAGGCGACACGATGGACAGCGTCAAGGGCAAGAGCAAAGCAGCGGAAGCCACGGCGGAAATCGCCAAACCCAAAGGCTCCGTCGCGAAGGCCCCCGTCAATCCGAACTCTGGGATTGCGAGCAAAGCGCCCAAGCCCAACCAGTTCTACCACGACAACAACAATCGCGTTTTCGTTCGCGGCATCCAGGGTCACTACAATCTGACCGAGGAGTTGAAGCGGCTGCGTTCCGTGCCCCGCGTCCGCAAGGCCAAGGAAATCAACTTCGTCGACGGACCGCAGGCTTATTCGCGGCACTACGTCGAGCCCAAGGACGGCATCACGCAGCTGTTCCACTTCCACCTCGAGGAATATGCTCCGGGCGGCAAATCGCAGAAGCATGGTCACGTCAACGAGGCGGCATTCTACATCCTAGACGGCAACGGTTACGAGATCCACGACGGCGTCCGCTACGACTGGAAGGCCGGCGACATCGCGATCGTGCACAACAATTGCGTGCACCAGCACTTCAACGCCTCGGACACCAAGCCCGCCCGCGCGCTCGTCCTCAAGACGAAGCCGATGTACCTGTTCATGAACATGCTGTTCCAGAAGACCGTCGAGAAGCGCTCGGACGAGCTGCCCCCGGGCGCTGCCGGCTTCGAGGTTCGCGAAGAAGAGGTCGACTTCAATCATCCCGAAGGCGGGTATTGATCTTCTCCCCTCCCCTCGATGGGGAGGGGGTGGGGGTGGGGTGAAACATCGGGCGATTTTGCTTCGCCCCCACCCCTAT
>CAZNMY010000119.1:0-18763 GCA_964574325.1 uncultured Devosia sp.
ATAGGTCAGCACGACCGCCATCTGAAGGAACACCCGCAGGAAGTCGCGGATGTTGTCGGCGCGGTGCTCGGCGAAGCTTTCGGCGCAATCCCCGCCCTGGAGCAGGAACGCATCGCCCGCCGCGACGGCTGCCAGCCGCTTCTTGAGTTCGCGCGCCTCACCGGCGAACACCAGCGGCGGGAATGTCGCGAGCTTGGCTTCCGTGTCGGCGAGTAAGGCCGCATCGGGATATTCGGGTACCTGGATGATCGGTTTCGACCGCCAGGAATCAGGCGTCCACGGCGTCGGCATGGTGAGTTCTCCGGCTGTATCTGGACCAGTGTCCATCTGGACGTGGGGCCGCGGACGGGCGCGCCTCGCAGGAGCGCTTCCTCTGACCGCGACAGCCCCTTATGCCACAGTTCCGTGCGGCGGGGGGAGATGGCAATTCGAACGAGCCGGTTCGGGCGAACCCGCGGTCATGACCAGCTCGACCGGGTCAGTTCGCCCCACGCATTCGAACGACGACCCCGGGGGGCGGCGGATCGACTTTGCGCAGGAATGCGACCGGCAGCGCCACATCCCGCGTCAACGGCCAAACCCCGTGGGACGCGGCGTGATAGCCGATGTGCTCGAAGAAGTCGCTGGAGCCCAGTGGGGCCCGGATCGTGAATGTCGAAAACCCTGCGCGGCGCGCATTGGCTTCGGCTGCCTCGACCACACGCCGGCCGATCCCGAGGCGGGCATAGAGCGGCGATACGAACACCCCGATCAGCCGCGCCGTGGCGCCGTTGTCGTTGGCGGGAAGCCAGCCCGCGGACCCGACCAGCTCCCCGTTGAGGCGGGCGCCGACCATGCGGTCGGCGACCACCACGTCGGCCAGCCTCGTCGAATAGCCGGATGAATAGACGTGCTGAACGAATGCCGCAATTTCGGATTCGGACAACATCCCAGCCGCGAGCCTGCGCGCCGACGACGCATGCAGATGCCTGAGGGCGGACATGTCGTCGATCGGAACGGCGGCGATCTCGATCGCCTGCTCGATGTTGCTCAGAGCTGGGGCTGGCGTGAGCGTACTCATTCCCGCGCGAAGCCTTCCTTTACGCAAGAGCCGCAGAGGCGGCCCGGACAAACTGACTGACGAAGTGACGAACAGACGACGTGCAGGGGCACAATACCCTGTGTCGGCGAATTCCACACCAGGAGTCGCTCGTCGGAAACGAGGAATGCACCGAAAAAAGAGTCACCGCCTCGGTGCTGTGCCTGTCGGCGATGCGCCACCAGCCGACGGCGGCGCTTCTGCGCGCCGGTCGACGCCCACGCCCGGCGTCACTGACCCGGCCGGGGCTCCCGGCGGTGAGAATTCGGTCGCTTTGCACGAGCAGCCCGCGACGAATTCCTTGCGGAACCGGAATGCCGTTCGCAACGTCGAGTAGGGCTGGCGGGTCTTGTGCGAGACCGCCTGCTCGATGCCCTGCCCCGGATTCTGGCTGTGGTAGTAGAGTTCCGCGGGAGCTGCACACTTCTGTTGGCACAGGTCCTGATCACGGTCGAAATTCGTCGGCAGTGTCGAGAAGCTGACTGGAAAGAATGCGCCGTCGCAGAGCCGGACGCAGACCGTCCGGAACGTGGCGCCATAGTTGAAGGTGCCGCCGCTCGGACCGGAGTCGCCGTCCTGCCACAGCGACGAGAACGGATTGGAATTGCGCGCAGCCTGCTGCTGATAGTTCGCACCGCAGTTGTTGCGTGCGAGTTCGCGCACGATGTCGTCCTGGAGTGATCGGCCGCCGGACTGAATGATCTGCTGGCGCTGGTGGTCGAGTTCGGAGAGGCGCCGCTTGTTGGCATCGAGCTGCTGTGCCTGCCCCTGACAGGCCGGCGTCCGTCGCAAGGATTTCCCGAACATCAGGAATTCGTATTCGTAGCAGTTCGACCGGTCGAGTTGATCCTGTGCGGCGCGGACGGCGCGTTCCGCAGTCCGCATGTCGCCTTCGATGCGCGGCAACTGATCGCGCGGATTGTTGCGGCTTTCCGCATAGAGCCGCTGCTCGAGCTGGACGCAGATCGGTGCGCGGCTGCCGGACGAGGCCCCGGTGCCCGGCGCGCCGTAGGCAGGAGGTGGCGCGGGCTGAGGTGAAGGGGCCGGTTGCGGGCGAACCGGCTCGCGCTGCGTCGGGCGCTGATCGCCGCCCCACGGAACCCAGCCGCCCCAGCCCTGTGCGAGAGCGGGCACGGACGCATGAGCAGCCAGCGCGAACAGCGCGAGGCCGACCGAGATTGCTGCACCACGCAGTGGTCGCGACGTCGCTCCGGCCGCATCACGGCGGGAAGCCTGGTCCGTTTTTGAGTTGCGTCGCATCGCGTCGTTCCCGCGACCCCCTGTGCGTGCCGATTCTGAGGAATGATACCGGCCGACTATGCCCAAAGCGGGTAGCCGGTCAATGCAGCGCAATTGCGGCACCTTCGATTTGAACAGGCATGGGCCGATCGCCCCCAACTTCCGGAAAACTCCGATCCTGCCGTTGACGAGAGATTGCCGTGGCAACAATAGTGTTTCAGATTTTCGAGCGGAGCGCGACGAGCACACCATGACGAGGTCGACCCGGACCCTGACAGCGGTGAGAGCGCTGCTGCGGCTGTTGCCGAGGTTGGTCTTGCACATTTTCCTTCCCCAGACGCGCTCGCTTTGGATGCGCTTCGCTGCCGTCATGGTCGCGGTGCTGGTGTCTGCTGCAGCGTCTCCCGGCCATGCCCAGGGCGCGCCGAAGGATTTCACGCCCAAATCGAAGAACGCCATCCTGATGGACGGCGATACCGGCGGCATCCTCTATCGCTTCAATTCCGATGTGCTGGTCCCACCCGCCAGCATGAGCAAGATCATGACCGCCGCGGTCGTGTTCAAGCTCCTGAAGCAAGGCAAGCTTCAGATGAGCGACGAGTTCGTGATGAGCGTCAGGGCGTGGCGCAACGGCGGCGCGCCGTCGGGTACGGCGGCGATGATGGTTCCGGTCAACACCAAAGTTCGGCTGGAGGAGCTGCTGCAGGGCATGATCGTCCAGTCCGGCAACGATGCGGCGATGGCGATCGCGGAGGGCATCGCGGGCAACGAGGACGCATTCGCGCGGCTGATGGAGGAGGAGGCCCGGCGGATCGGTCTGGTGAAATCGCAATTCCGCAACGCGACCGGACTTTTTCATCCAGACCATCTTATGACCGTACGGGAGTTGGCCATCCTCGCGCGGCACATCATCAAGGAATACCCCGAGTATTTCCCGTTGTTCGCGCAGCGCGAGTTCCTCTATCGCCGCCACAAGTTCATGAACCGCAATCCCATGCTGTTCGCAGATCCCAACGTCGACGGCATGAAGACCGGCTATATCAAGGCTGCGGGGTTCGGGATCGTCGTCACGTCGAAGGTCAACGGCCGCCGCCTGATCGCCGCGATCGCGGGGGCCGGCAGTGAAGCCGAGCGCCGAGACGAGGTTCGCCGTCTGCTCGAGTGGGGAAGCACGAACGTCGGCGAGTTCAAACTGTTCGACTCGAGCGAGGTCGTCGGCCGCGCCCGGGTTTGGGGCGGCAACGCCCTCTACGTGCCGCTCGTCGGCAACGGTGAAGTCAACGTATGGCTGCCCCGCTTTCCCGCTGCCCAACGCCTGCGGGGCGAGATCATCTATTCCGGCCCGTTGAAGGCGCCGGTGGCGAAAGGCGCCGAAGTCGCCAGACTTCGTGTCACCAGCACCTCGAATGCGATGCAGGAAGTGCCGTTGTACGCCGCCGAGGACGTGCCCGAAGGAGGGGTGATGCGCCGCGGACTTGACTCTCTCGCCCACCTGGCGTTCCGCTTGTTCCAGCGTTGAGGCCAGTTCTGCCGTCGGCCTGCGGGCGTATTTCTCGACCCGTGTCACATCCGTGCCACGGCGGTAAGGGGCGACATGGCGCGCGGTAAACTTATCACGCTGGAAGGTGGCGAGGGCGCGGGCAAGTCGACCCAGGCCCGCCTGCTCGCCGAGCATCTGACTGCAGCCGGCCTCGAGGTCGTCGTGACGCGGGAGCCGGGCGGCTCGGCGCTGGCCGAGAAGGTCCGCGATCTCATCCTCGATCCGACGACGCCCGCCCACAGCCAGCTCGCCGAGGCCCTGTTGTTCTACGCCGCCCGTGCGGACCATCTCGATGGATTGATCCGGCCGGCCCTCGACCGCGGTCGCTGGGTGATCTGCGACCGCTTCTCCGATTCGACCCGCGTCTATCAGGGCGCCGTCGGCGGAATCTCCGACGAGATCCTGAGCCGGCTCGACGAGGTCGTCGTCGGGCCGACCCAGCCCGCCCTCACGATCGTCATCGACATCGATCCCGTCGTCGGCTTGGCTCGTGTCGCCAGCCGCCGCGCCGGCGCCGAGCCAGCCGATCGCTACGAAGCTCGCACCACCGACTATCACCAGCGGCTGCGCGAGGGCTTCCTCGCCGTTGCGCGCGCCGAGCCGATGCGCTGCGTCGTGGTCGACGGCTTCCAGTCCGTCGACGATCTCGCGCGCCACATCCGCGGCCATGTCGATGCACGGTTGCGCCGGACACGGGGCGGCTGATGGCGCGCGCGCCGATCCTCCAGGAGACGGAACAGGTTCCCGAGGCCGACCGCCTCGAAGGCTTTCCCCATCCCCGCGCGACCGCGCAGATCTTCGGCCACGCTGCCGCCGAAACCGCGTTCGCGGACGCGCTGCAGTCCGGCCGGATGCATCACGGGTGGCTTATCAACGGGCACGAAGGCATCGGCAAGGCGACCCTCGCCTATCGTATGGCGCGGTTTGCACTGAGCCTCCCCTCCGAACGCGGCCACGGGCCACGGCCGCTCGACGTGCCCCCGCAGTCGGTCGCCGCGCGTCAGGTGCTGGCGCTGTCGCATCCGGGGCTGCTCCTCATCCGCCGTCCGTGGGATCAGAAGCTCAAGCGTCATCTCACCGTGATCTCGGTCGACGAGGTTCGCCGCATCAAGTCGTTCCTCGCCCACTCCACCGGCACCGACGCCTGGCGCGTCATCATCGTCGATCAGGCCGACGAGCTGAACATCGCCGCGGCGAACGCGCTCCTGAAATCATTGGAAGAGCCGCCGCCGCGTACCCTGTTCCTGCTCGTCACCTCCGAGCCGGGCCGCCTTCTCACGACGATTCGCTCGCGCTGCCGCCGCCTCGATCTGGAGGGGCTTTCCGAGCCCGACATGCGGGAGGCCGTCGCGCAGGCCGTCGCCGCGAGCGAGGGACCGCCGATCGACGACAAGAGCTGGCCGATGCTGATCGAGGGCGCGCAGGGTAGCGTGCGCCGGCTTCTCGCACTGAGCCGCAGCGAGGGCCTCGGCATCCACGCCAAGCTCAAGGGGATCGTATCGAGCCTGCCGCGGCTCGATTGGACCCAGGTGCATTCTCTCGCCGACGAGGTGACGGGCACCGGCACGGAACAGCGCTTCGAGCAGCTCATGGATCTCCTGTCCGACACGATCTCGCGCCTGGTGCGCGTGCGTGCGGTGGGGACGAGCGAGCCCGAAACCACCAGACTGGCGGAGCGCCTGATCCCGGCCAACGGACTGGCCGCGTGGGCGGAGCTTTGGGAAGCCGTCCAGACCAAGCGAGCGGAGACCGCAGCGCTCAATCTCGACAGAAAAGCCCTGCTTCTCGAAATCTTCGCCCGGATGCAGGCGTTGTCGCGCGGGTGAGCAGGGCGAGCCTCGCCGATGCAGGTGCTTCTGTATACGAACCAGCGGATCGGGTGGTGAAGCCTCATGTCGTTTGGCACGAGGCCCGAGCCAGTCCTCGAGCTTGGGCCATGACTGCTCATCACACCACGGCCCTTTGTCCGCCCACGTACTTGCGGCACCCGTGTCGACATTCGGACCAACCCGACGTCGAGGGGGAGGGCGCGCGTGGGGCCTAAATCCGCTTCTGGCCGATCACCACGGTCGCCGCGACGATAGCCCGTACCCCCCGGGATCGCACGGCGGCGGTGCCGGGGCGAGCGCGCGATGGCTTGCTGGTCGACGCCCGCGTCGCGCCATGAGCGCAGCCGATGTGCCGCCGACGGCGGCTCGAAGGCAGTGCGACGGAAACCATTTGCGAATTGGGAATTGGACAAATTCGGGTCGAAATGGACCTGCTGCAGCGCCGTCCGGAAAGCCGCGCATCGCGCCCTTACATAGACCGAAAGGAGATGCCATGGGATCGGGGGAAGGGACACGGGGCACGCCGGCATTGTCGCGCACCAAGCGCGCGGTGTTCATGGGCCTCATGCTGCTCTTCGGCATCACTTTGGCCGAGGGGGCCGCATACGTCCTTGGAAAGGGCATGCAACAGAAGTGGCTCATGTGGCGCCCGGCGCGCGATGTCGTCGCGTCGATTTCGTACGATGAGTACAAAAGAATTCGTGACCCATTGCTCGGCTGGCCATACCCCAAGCAATTCGGCCGAGATCTCGACGTCAATGGCGCACAACTCAATCCACTCTATCCGCACCATAATCAGCCCCGGCCCTGCATTTCACTCTATGGAGATTCGTTTACCGAAGGCGGCGATACCAATTCCGTGGCCGAAAACTGGGGCAATGTTCTGTCGAAGAGTTTGGGATGCTACGTTGCCAACTATGGTATGGGTGGATATGGAACGGACCAAGCCTATTTGCGCTTCGAAAGAAACACCGGAGATGACGCTCCCGTCGTCGTATTCGGCGTCCATCCGGAAGATTTCATCCGAAATGTGACCCGCACCAGGGATCTTCAGCAGTATTCGATCGGGTTTGCCATGAAGCCGAGGTTCACTATAGACGAACGCGGCGATCTGACGCTCGTGAACATTCCGGATCTGACGGAGCGGGAATATCTGCATGTCCTGGGCGCTCGATCGCCGTTGACGAAACTGGAGCACGAGTCGCTTCAACCCGGCGGTCCTGCAGGTGCAGTCGATCTGGCGTTTCCATTTACTTATTCGGTCGTCCGGAATTGCATCACATTCTACGGGTGCAAATCGAGAGTGCTGAGATATCCGGAATGGATGGAGTTCCTCGAACGAGGTCATCCGACGCGTGCGTTGGACATCGGTGTCGCGATCACGCGCAAGTTCGTCGATCTGGCGCGAAGCCGCGGCAAGAGCCATCTCATTGTCTTGCTTCCGCACCCTCTGGATATCGTCTACTTCGAACGCAAGGGCGTTTGGGCTTATGCCAACTACCTCGAAGAAATGAAGAAGCTGGATATTCCGGTATTCGATTTCGGTCCATACCTGATCGCCGAGGTGGATCGGCAAAAGCGTCCCCTCGATGACTTCGTCGGGCCAACTAAACATTACAACACTTCGGGAAATGCCCTGGTCGCCGCGTTCGTGGGCCGACTTGTCCAGCAATCAGGTAAGCGTCCGTAAGGCGAAGCGGCGGTTGACTAGAGCCCGGGCGCCGCGACACACACGCTCCCTTCCATATCACCCCCCCATCGGCACCTTCTTCACTTGATGGGCCTGCAGGCGCGGCAACACCTCTCGGCCGAACCGCCGCACCTGCTCCAGGAACATCTCGTGGGGCAGCGCGCCGAGGTTGAGGTTGAGAAGCATGCGGTTGGCGCCCATCTTCTCGGCCATGTCGATCAGGCGG
This sequence comes from uncultured Devosia sp., assembly GCA_964574325.1. GTDB lineage: Bacteria > Pseudomonadota > Alphaproteobacteria > Rhizobiales > Hyphomicrobiaceae > CAMDPA01. Next base: position 7,603 of record CAZNMY010000119.1, read on the forward strand.
TCGGCGACTTCCTTCGGTGAGCCGAACGCGAGGCCGCCGTCCTTCACGCGCTTTTCGACGTCCGCCAGATTCATCTGCCGGATCTTGGAGCGGTCGAGTTGCGCGAAGGGCTGGTTCTCGGGGCGGATGTAGTCGAACGAGGAGGTGTTGACGTAGCCGGCCTTGCCGAGCGTCTCGTTCGACTGGTCGGAGCCGTGGTGCCAGAGCGTCTGCACGAAGTAGAGGTAGTAGTCGCCGTACTCCTTCAACGCGGCATCGGCGCTGCCGGCGACGTAGGCGTCGGTGAACAGCACCATCTGGTCGGGCCGGAGCGTGTGGCCGTGCTTGCTGAGTTGCTTGCCGAAGTAGGTCACGATGTCCTGCGTCACGCCCGGGTGTCCGGCCGACATGACGGCGCTGAGGTTGAGACGGCCGGCGAGTTCGATCGTCTCCTTGCTGCCGGTGAACGGGATGAACATGGGAGGATGCGGCTGCTGCACGGGGCGTGGCCAGATCGAGATGTCCTTGTATTTCCAGAACCGGCCGTCGTGGCTGAACACGTCCTCGGTCCACGCCTTCCGGATGATCTCGAGCGCCTCGTCGAAGCGCGCCCGCGATTCCGACATCGGCACGTCGTAGACGCGATATTCGCGCGGCACGCCGCGGGCGAAGCCTGGAAGGATGCGGCCATGGCTCAGGCAGTCCGCCATCGCCAGCTCCTCGGCGATGCGCAGCGGATTGTGCAGCGGGATGAGATTGCCCAGGATCAGGAACTCGAGGTCCTTCGTGGTGCGCGCGGCGGCTGCCGCGATCATGTTCGGCGACACCATCAGCCCGTGCGGTGTCGTGTGGTGCTCGTTGAGGCCGAGGCCGTCGAAGCCGAGCTTGTCCATCTCCTCCCAGACCGCGAAGTGCTCGTCGTAGGTGCGCGCGGCGATCTTGGGGTCGAAATGCCGTCCGCCCAGCGGATAGGGGATGAAACGGCCGGCCTTGAACTCGTCGAAGTGCTGCCCGTAAGGCAGCAGATCCATCAGGTAGACTTTCATGAGCGGTTCTCGGCGGTTGGGCTGGCGACAGCCCCCGCACCTACACGTTTCCACTCGCGAGAGATAGCCGTGGGGCGCTTCCCAGGCGCATTCCACCTCTGCTGCCGGCGTCCATTGTTCGCGCGACGGGCTCGTGTCACAACGCTCTTCAAACGCATCAGACCAGTCCGGAGGCACGCCGCTCATGTCCCAGAAGCCCACCGCGCCGATCCCGCCCGGTCAGAGAAACCGCCCGATCCAGGATCTGCGGGAGTGGCTCGAGCGGGTCGAGGAGATCGGTGAGCTGGTGCGGGTGGACAAGCCCGTGGAGCGCGACGAGGAGATGAGCGGCATCGGCTATCTCCTGGCCAAACAGAAGCCGTCGAAGGCCGTGCTGTTCTCCAAGACCGTGGGCTTCGAGAATGACAAGATCGGGATGCGCCATCTGTGGAACGTGCTCGGGCCATCGGTGCGCCGGATCGCGGTGACGCTGGAGGAGCATCCGGACACCCCGACGGTGGAGCTGATCCGCCGCACCAAGGACAAGCTGAAGCGCCGCACGCCCCCGCGCGAGGTCACGGCGAAGGACGCGCAGTTCTTCGAGAACACCTGGACCGGCGACCAGATCGATCTGACGAAGCTGCCCATCCCCAAGCACTGGCCGCGCGATGGCGGACGCTACGCCGGCACCGCGGACTGCGTCATCACGAAAGATCCCGAGACCGGCTATCTCAACGTCGGCACCTACCGGATGATGATCCAGGGCAAGAATACCTGCGGTCTCTATCTGTCGCCGGGCAAGGATGCGCGCCTTCACATCCAGAAGGCGTGGGATGCGGGCAAGCCGATCGAGGTCGCGGCGTGCTGGGGCGTCGATCCCCTGTTCATGCTGGTGGGCTCGCAGTCGTTCCCCAAGACCGTGTCGGAGTACGAGTACGCCGGCGGCATCAAGGGCGAGCCGATCCCCGTCGTGAAGGGCAAGGCGACGGACCTGCTGATCCCCGCCAACGCCGAGATCGTCGTCGAGGGTGTGCTCAATCCGAACTCGATGAAGGGCGAAGGCCCGTTCGGCGAGTTCACCGGCTACTACGGCAAGCCCGAGGACCGCTGCCCGCTGGTCGAGATCAAGGCCGTGCACTTCCGCAACGATCCCGTGCTGACGAACGCGCTGATGGCGGACTATCCCTCGTGTGAACAAAGCGGATTCTTCTCGATCATCCGCAGCGCAAAAATCTGGGACGACTTCGACAAGCTCGGCGTGCCCGGCATCCACGGCGTCTATTCGCACCCGGCTGCCGCCGGCGGTTTCGGCATGGTCGTGGTGAGCCTCGAGCAGAAGTACGCGGGTCACGTCACACAGGTGCTGGCGCTGGCGTCGAGCATGCCCGGCTCGGCCTACTACACGAAGTTCATCGTGGTGGTCGATCACGACGTCGATCCGACCGATACCGATCAGGTGATCTGGGCGATGTCCACGCGCTGCTCGCCGGTCGACGACATCGACATCCAGCGCAACTCGTGGTCGACGCCGCTCGATCCCTCGAAGAACCCGCCGGAAGCGAGGCCCTACGGTTCACGCGTGCTGATCAACGCGTGCAAGGACCACCGCTACCTCAACACGTTCTCCGTGCGCACGACGCTGCGCAAGGACGTCTACGACAAGCTGTCGGAGCGCTGGGCGGATCTCGGCCTCCCCGGCACGACGCCGAGCCTTACCGTGTTCGAGGACGGCGCGTCGAAAGGCACGACCTACAAGGAAGAGGGCCAGAAAGGCGGCCCCAACTCGTAGGTTGGGTCAAGGCCACTGGGCCGCGACCCAACAATTCCCGGCTTACCTTGGACGTTGGGTCGCCCCCGGCTTGCGCTTCGCGCATCCGGGGTTGGCCCAACCGACTAATGCATCAGCTACCCGATCCGCATGCGCTGAGGATTGACCAGCTTGTAGACGGGCACGCGCAGGTTGGTTCGAGCCGGACCGCCGCGCACCCGGCCAAGCGCATCGAACCGCGAGCCGTCACACGGGCACACGAATGTCTCGTCGTTGAAGCGGGCGTTCTCGTCCAACACCCTCAACTTGCAGCCCGAGCGCGGATTGATGCCGATCAGCACCAGCCACTGCGGAGTGGCGGCGAGGGTTCGATTGACGGCGGTCGCCTGCGCGTCGGCGGGCAGGTTTTCGTTCCGGGCGAAACGGTCGACCAGAACCTCGACCGGCACCGCGCGCGAGGCTGCCATCTCGGCGGCCGTGCGGCGCATCACGATGACCGGCAATCCGCCCCAAGCGGCTATCACATGCTCGCCCGGACCGATCTCGCCGATCTCGACATCGACCGTCTCCGGGGCGGGCGTGCCCCGATGGGGCGCCATCTGCGCCAGGAACGGCCGCGCGGCGAGCAGCAGGCCTACGCCCACGAATGCGAGGGCGACCACGAGCCAAATGCTGCTGCGGCTGGTACTTTGCCTGCCCGGTCCTTCACTCATCGCTGTCGTCATGCCACGCTGCACTGGCCGCAAGCTTCGGATAGGGCCAGCTACCACGGTGGTTTGGCCGACGCCACTACCTCGATGGACTGACAGATGTTATCGGAAGACACAACTGGTCGAACCGTCGATGCGCGGCTGCAGGGAACGACGTTCAAGATTAGGTGGGAGCAGAAACAAATGACGGGGCTGCGCACGGGCGGACAAGGGATCTACGATCTGAACGGGAAGGTCGCCGTCGTCACCGGCGCCAGCAGCGGTATCGGTGCGGCGGTGGCTCGCCGCCTCGCGGGCGCAGGCGCGAAGATCGTCGTCGGCTACAACAGCGGCGCGGATCGCGCGCAAGCATTGATCGGAGAACTCGAAGGCGCCGGCCACATGGCGCTGCGCATTCCGATGGAGGACAGTGCCGCGATCGGCAAGGCTGCGGCCGAGGTCGAGGCCCGCTTTGGACACGCTCACATTCTCGTCAACTCGGCCGGCGTCACCGCTGCTGTCGCCCACGCCGATTTGGACAAGCTCGACGACGAGACCTTCGATCGCATCATGCGCGTCAACGTGCGCGGTCCGTTCGCCACGATCCGCGCGTTCGCGCCGCTGCTGAAGAAGGGCGGCGACAGCATCATCGTCAACATCTCGTCGGTCTCCGCCGCGACCGGCCTGGGCAGCTCGATCGCCTACTGCGCGTCGAAAGCCGCGGTCGACACCATGGGCCTGTCGCTCGCCCGCGCGCTGGGCCCAGAGATCCGGGTCATCAGCGTCTCTCCGGCGGCGGTTGCGACAGACTTCGTGCCGGGCCGCGGCCGTGCCGGCGTCGAGAAGCAGGCGGCGGCCACGCCCTTGAAGATCGTGTCGGAGCCCGACGACGTGGCCCTTGCCGTCATGTCGACGATCACCCACCTCCGTCTCAGCACCGGCATGACCATCATGGTCGACAGCGGGCGTCATCTTTGACGCGGGCAAATTGTGGTATGGTGCCGTCATTCCTGCACCGAACCCTGCCGAGGATGCGATGGGAAGTGCCGCAACCAAGCTGATGGAGCCCGACGCGTTCCTGGCGTGGTGCCAGACGCGCGACGAGCGGTGGGAACTCGTCGATGGCGTCCCCCTCGAGATGATGACGGGCGCGAGCGGGCTGCATGATCTTATCGTAACGAATTTGATCGCTTCTCTGAGAGAACAACTCCGAGGTGGCCCGTGCCGGCCGACCACCGCGGATATCGCTTTTCGTACCCGCATTCGGACCATCCGACGTCCAGACGTGACCGTGACATGCGATCCGCCTCGCGGCGACGTATTCGAGGCGAGAGAACCTCGCATGGTGATCGAGGTGCTGTCGCCGTCGAACAAGGGCGTCGCCTGGGAGCGCAAGATGCGGGAGTACCGGCAACACGAGCGGCTCGACTACATCCTGCTGATCGACTCCGAGATCGTCGCAGCGACCCTCTACACGCGAGAGGGGCAAGGCTGGGACGCCGCCGATTTCGAACGCCGCGCCGAGACGATCGAACTGCCACGTATCGCCTGCCGGCTCGCAATGAGCGAAATCTACGACGGCACGGACCTCGAGGAAGATCCGGAGATCGAGGCTTGAAGCGTGTCTGTGCGATCATAGCCGGCGCGATGATCGTGTCATCGATGCCGTCCCCGATGCCGGCTGTGGCACAGGACGTCATGCGCGGACACGGAGGCCCCGTGCGAGCACTGGCCGTCAATGGCGCGGCGCGCGAACTGATCAGCGGAAGTTTCGATTCGACCGTGATCGTGTGGGATCTCGATCGCGGCGTCGCCAAGCGCGTGCTGCGCTTCCACGAGGGGCCGGTCAATGCAGTCACCATGATGGATAAGGGCTGTTTCGCGTCGGGGGGCGAGGACAGGAAGGTCGCCCTCTGGTGCGAAGATCGAGAGATGCCGGTTTATGTTCTGAAGGATCATGAAGCGCCGGTGACGTCAGTGGCATCGTCCGCCGCAGGCTACCCCGATGGCGTGGCTCTCGGCCTGGTTTCCGCATCCTTCGATGCGACCGTTCGCGATTCGGTGTTCGGGACCGGTGGGCGCCAGATGATTGTGTTGAAGCACAAAGGACCGGTCACGGCCATTGCCTCGACGCCCGACCGGAGAGGTGTGGTCTCCGCCGGGCCTGATGGCGCGCTGGCCTTCACCAGGCTGGATGCAGACGGTGGCTGGGGGCCGATCCCCGGCCAAGCCACGGTGACGGCGCTGGCCATGGCGCCCGACGGCGAAATCGTAGCTGCCTGTGCGGACGGCAATCTGCGCCTCTACTCATCGCTGGGAGCAGCGACGGCCGACATCGAACTCGACGGCACGCCGCTGTCGTCTCTCGCGCTGTCGCCCGACGGCAAGCTGATCGCGACAGCCGGTTTGCGCGGGGGCATCGCGATCATCGACCGCGCCTCGCGCAAGATCCTGCACCGCCTCACCGGCCCTGGCCTGCCCGTCTGGTCGCTCGCCTTCGATACCGACAGCCGCACGCTGATCTCGGGCGGCGCGGACCGCGTGATCCGCAAATGGGATGCGATCGGCGGCAAGGCGATGACGAGCGCGCTGCCCGAGCGCGATATCGTCGCCGAAGCTGCCGCATCGGGTGAGCGCGGCGCAGTCGTGTTCCGTGCCTGCCAGGCCTGCCACACGCTCTCGCCCGACGACGGCAATCGCGCTGGTCCGTCTCTGCACGGCATCTTCGGGCGCCGCATCGGCTCCGCGCCCGGCTATGCCTATTCCGCAGCCCTGCCCCGCTTACCGATCGTCTGGAGCCGCGAGACCATCGCGCGTCTGTTCGAGATCGGCCCCAACGCCTACACTCCCGGCACCAAGATGCCCGAGCAGACCATTACGAGCGCCGCCGACCGCAAAGCCCTCGTCGACTGGCTGGAGCGCGTCACGGCGCCTCGCTAGGGAAAATAGGGACACACACCTTTTCCATCGAATGCCGTGGCTTGGTGGCAGTAAGTCAGAGGAAAAGGTGTGTGTCCCTGTTTTCGCCCGCCACCACCACAGCCCTCTCATCCACGAGCCCCGATGCCCTCGCGCCTGTTCGCCCTCTGCCTCGCCGCTATCGTGCTGATCGGCCCGCTGTCCGTGCATCTGTTCCTGCCCGCGATCCCCGCGGTGAAGGCAGAATTCGCGCTGAGCGATGCGATGGCGCAGCTCACCTTCACGATCGGCATCTTCGCGATGTCGCTGTCGACGCTGGTCTACGGCACGCTCGCCGACCGCTACGGCCGCCGCCCCGTGCTGATGAGCGGCCTCGTGCTGTTTCTCGCCGGCAGCGCGATCGCGGCGACCACCGCGAATCTGTCGATGCTCATGCTCGGCCGCATCGTGCAATGTGTCGGCGCGGGCTGCGGCACGACCCTCGTGCGTACCATCGCGCGCGACGCATACGGGCAGGCGCAACTCGCCAAGGCGATCGCCTACTTGACGATGTTCTATACGCTGGGGCCGATGATCTCGCCGCTGATGGGCGGTTTCCTGATCGACATCTACGGCTGGCGCGCCGCGTTCGTGTTCGCACTGGTTCTGGGATGCGCGATCACGGCGGGCGCCTGGTGGATGGTCTACGAGACGCACACGGGCGCGCGCCGCAAGCTCGACGGCGTCGGCATATTGCGCAGCTATATCGAGCCGTTCCGCAACGCGCGGTTCGCGGCCTACGTGGCGCAATCCGGATTTTCGAGCGGAGTGTTCTTCGCGCTGACGGCCGCGGTCGCGGTGATCATGAAGGAGCAGCTCGGCCGTTCATCGGCTGAATACGGCATGTATTTCCTCGCATTCCCGTTCGGCTTTCTGTTCGGCAATATCATATCGAGCAGGATCGGCGGCCGCGTCGGCAGCGAGCGCATGGTGCTCGCCGGTTCGGCCATGCTGGTGATCACCGTCACGCTGCAATCGAGCCTGCTGCTGGCGGGCGTGATCACGCCGCTGACGCTTTTCGGCCCGGGCTTCCTGATCACGATGGCGCAGGGCATCGCTCTGCCGTCCGCGCAGTCCGCGGCGATTTCCCTGGTGCCGGCGAGCGTCGGGACGGCAGCCGGCCTCGGCGTTTTCACGCAGATGTTCCTGGGCGCACTGACCGCCCAGATCTACGGCATGGTCGCGACCGCGTCCGTCGTGCCGCTGGTCGTCGTGATGATGATCACGGCCGCGCTTGTGCTGGTGTGCGGCTACGTGCCGACATGGCTGTCGGCCCGGTCACGCTGAGCGCGCAACGCTTTGTCGGAGGAAAAGCCCCGGCCCGGAGAGGGACGGGGTGAGTTCGATTGGACGTGAAGGAAAGATGCGTCGGCTCAGGCCGCGCGCTTGATCCTCGCCGAGCAAAGGCTCTCCGCGATCATGCCGACGGCGCGGCTCCAATCGATCACGGCGGTGCCGGGGGCATCGAGGCCGAAGGTGCGGATCGCGTCGGCGGAGGTGCCGCCGTCACGGAAGATGCGGGCGCAAGCCTGGCGCGCGACGCCGACGGCCTGATGCCACTGCGCGAGATCACGGTCGCTCGGCGGGGTTTCGAGTTGGCCGGAAATGGAGCCGGAATTGCAGATGACCTCGAAGCTGACGATGCGGGTCATGGGTGTTTCTCGGTTGAGTCCCTGTCGGTGTTCACGTGTTCGAGCCCAAGCCGAGAGTGAGCGGGGCAAGCGCTCCAGCGTCCATGTTCCACCACGCGAAACCTGTTCATGTGGAACCGGAAGTGACTGCGAAAGTCGGCGCTGGTAACGCTTGCCTTCTCTGATCGGAGCGCGCTGCCGCGCCTGCCCCCGAAATTCTCTTTTGCCTGGACCCACTGGTCTGGAAACTCGGGTTAGCGGCTCTGCGCCGTCTTGCCCGGCTTCCTGGTGCCTTGTCCTGCTTTCGTGGAGGCCGGCTCGAGCTTGCCGATCACGGCTCCCACCACTTCACTCAACTGACGCCACGAACTGTCTGAGCGGGTCATTGTACCGTCCTCGATGGATCCGATGCGAACAGCGGACTGACTGGCGAGGAACTGGGACCGAAACACGCGGCCCAATTCGACGCGACTTGACTGGACGCAACCTGACGCAACGCTACTGACGCGGACACACTCGACTGGACGCTACCGGACACCACGAGACGCAACGCAACCGGACGCTAATGCACGCAACGCGACGCTACACTGCTCGACTGGACGCAACCTGACGCAACGGAACTGAACTCGACGCGACCCGGCGACATCACTGGACCCGACTGGGGCTTACTCGGGGAACAACTCGAAGACTTCTCGGCGAACCGGCGGGACAGACGCCTCGACAAACCGTCCCTTGCCGTTTCGAATGATTTCTGGAACGCCCGACGCAACACCGACTTCGGCGAACTCTCGACGCAACCAACTCGAACGCAACCCGACGCAACGCTACCGACGCGGATACCAACGCTGAACCTGGGGGACGCAACGCTCTGCCCACTGACGCGACGCAACACCAACGAACTCGACAGGGAGGAACTCGACGCCACTTGACGCAACTGCCGGCCCGACAACGCAACTGGAAAGGAAGGACCGGAACGCAACCAACAACGATCACGCGGGGGACTCGACGACGCCACAATGCCACTCGATACAGAGGGGGTAGGACGCAACGCACCCTGAACCGTGAACTGGGACGCAACTGACGCTACCGACGCAACGAACGCAGACGCCACTGACGCAACTGACGGGTACACAACAGACGCTGACGCAACAGACCCGGACGCAACTGACTTCGACACACTGGCGGTGAACTCCGCCGCATTCATTCCGGTCGAACCGACGCCGGCAGTACGCACACAACGCGACTTGATCATCTGCCTCGGCGACTTGCTCGAGACGGTGGACCTGGAGATCTCTCTCACCCACCTGCTCCCTTCGCTGCCGCAACCAGTTCGCCGGAGTTTCGTTCCACTCGTGTTCCGCGAACAAGGGAGAATTAATAGGTTTGGTGTGGCCAGAATGTGTCGCGAAGCCGCAAAAGAGCGAAGCTTCCGTTCAATGCGCCTTGACACCTCCAAATACCGAAATGTTCCGGTCGGCGTCGTTCGGGGCTGGCGGAGGATCAAGTTTCTGAATTTATTGAATTAAAACGGATCAGAGATACATCTCGTGATCGCGTGCGCTGAGTGCCGCCTTGATGGAGGCTGTGCACAACATCAAGCAGGCCAGGACGTTCCAGCCGGCGAGAGACAGTCCGCCAAAGCGCCAAGCTGCCTCGTCACAGCGGATGATTCTATCTGCTTTCTTTAGGCTTTCCAGTAGGTTGCCGCCAGATGAGAGTGGCAATGGCGCGCCCGAGCACGTATCCGGTCCCGCCCAGAATCCCCACTCGATACCGGCGTGATAGGCGCCGAGACCCGCATTTGCCAGGAACCCAAGGCCGACGATCCCGAACAGGACGGCGGATGCCCGGGGGTGGCCCGCCGACAGCAGGACCAGCGCGACGAATGTGACGGGGATGCCGACGTAATAGGCCCACCGCTGCTCCAGGCAGAGCGGGCAGGGGAGGATCTTGCCGATGTGCTCGAAGCCGAGCGCGCCCACGATCACGGCTATGGCGAGAAACAGCGTCGCTGCTCCCCACTGGTAAGCCGGGCTACTGGCAATTTTCGGACGCGCCATATCAACACCGGTATTCGGCCGACCTCTTCGACGAACTCTACATCAGGTATTTGACGGCGATGAACCCGCCCACGAGCAGAGCGACGCCCACCGTCGTCACCAGGGTCAATCGCTTTTCGATGAATTCTTTGATCGGCGGCCCGAACCAGTACAGTAGCGCGGCGACGAGGAAGAACCTCATGGCCCGCGCCACGACGCTGGCCAGCATGAACTCGATCAGCGGCATGTGCGTCACGCCCGCGGTGATCGTCAGCACCTTGTAGGGGATCGGCGTCATGCCCTTAATGATCAGGATCCAGACGCCCCACTCGTTGAAAAGGGTCTTGAACTCCTCGAAGCCCTTCGTCTTGCCGTAGAACTCGAGGATCGACGTGCCCACGGTATCCATCAGGAAATATCCGATGGCATAACCTGCAACTCCGCCGATCACGGATGCGGCCGTCGCAAGCGCCGCATACGCCCACGCCTTGGCCTTGTTGGCCAGGATCATGGGGATCAGCATCACGTCGGGCGGGATCGGGAAGAACGAGCTTTCGGCGAACGATACCCAGAACAAGGCATGGGGCGCCCGCCGGTCCCCCGCCATCCTCATCATCCAGTCGTATATGGATCGCATCATGTCCCCGTTCGATTAGTGCGGGGGCAGGGACGTGTAAATGACTGAAATGTCACGCATCGAGGGAAACGGCGGCAAACCCGTCAAATCGACGGTAAAGCCGATGCGCATACGGCGGATCAAACCGCCGCCAGGTCATCGCTCAGTTGTCGCACGAGTTCGTTGAGCACCATCCGGCCCTTGGCGCTCGCCTTGATGCACCCCGGCCCGGCGGCTTCCAGCATGCCCTGAAACGTGAGCCGCCCGAGGGCGCGTCCGCGGGGTGCGACCCCGCCGAGCCGGGTCAACCGCTCGACCGGCAGCCCTTCGCTGAGACGCAGCCCCATCAGGAGGGCCTCGTCGACCTGCTCGGCCGGGCTCAGCGTCTCGTTCTCGATGATAGCGTCGCCGTGGGTTGAGACGCGCGCACGCCACGCTTCCGGATTACGTTCCGCC